>NZ_NRRV01000004.1 GCF_016583825.1 Thiohalocapsa halophila
AATCACTGTGGTTTGAATGCGAGCCCCTTCACTGCCAAAACCAACCCTGTAGTGCCATAACCGCCATCTGTGTACCACTAAGATACTGTTTATAGGGCCCATTTTTCCGCAGCATGTCAAACATGGGCTATGACGCCCCGGCGAAGTCGCGGGCCCTGCGCCGGGCGCACGCCGGCTTCAAGCAGCGCGCCGACGACGCAGCGCGGCGTGAGCTGGAGACCTTCTGCGCCGAGCAGGCCTATTGGCTCGATGACTATGTGCTCTACCAGGCCATCCACGACGAGCGCAAGCTGCCCTGGTGGCAATGGCCCAAGGGGCTGCGCGGGCGCGAGTCACGCGCCCTTGGGCAGGCGCGCAAGCGCCTCGCCGACGAGCTGGACTACCTGATCTGGGAGCAGTTCGTCTTCTTTCGCCAGTGGCGGGCGCTGCACGAGCATGCCCGTGAGCGCGGCGTGCTGCTGTTCGGCGATATGCCCATCTTCGTCGCCCACGACAGCGCGGAAGTCTGGGCCCGCCCTGGCGACTTCGATCTCACCGACACCGGCGAGACGCGCAACGTCGCCGGCGTGCCGCCCGATTACTTTTCCGCCACCGGCCAGCGCTGGGGCAATCCGCTGTATCGCTGGGACCGGCTCGCGGCCAGCGACTACAAGTTCTGGATCGACCGTATGCACACCCAGCTGCGGTTGTTCGATGTGGTGCGCATCGACCATTTCCGCGGCTTCGAGTCCTTTTGGGAGGTGCCCGGCGATGCCGAGACCGCCATCGAGGGGCGCTGGGTGCCGGCCGGGGGCGATGCACTGTTTGCGCGCCTTGAGCAGGAATTCGGCCGCCTGCCGCTGGTGGCGGAGGATCTCGGGGTCATCACCGATGCCGTGACGGCGCTGCGCAAGAAGTACCGCATGCCGGGCATGAAGATCCTGCAGTTCGCCTTCGACAGCGGGCCGGAGAATCCCTACCTGCCGTTCCGGCATAGCCGCGATGCCGTGGTCTACACGGGCACCCATGACAACGACACGACGCGCGGCTGGTACGAGTCGCTGCCCGAGGAGGCACGCCGCTCGGTGGCCGAATACCTGGGGCTACCCGGGGAGGATATGCCCTGGCCGCTGGTGCGCACCGCACTGGGCTCGCGCGCCAATCTGGCCATATTGCCCATGCAAGACGTGCTGGGCTTGGGTGGCGATCACCGCATGAATACCCCTGGCACGGCGCAGGGCAACTGGGTCTGGCGCTTCACCTGGGAGCAGGTGACGCCGGAGCTGCCAGCCCGCCTGACACGCTTGGTCCAGCTCTACGGCCGGGCGCCGGCGCGCTGATCGCCATCGCTTGCGGCGGCCAACTGTGACAGAATTGCCACAGTAGGGCGCCATCAGACTGTCATCTTCATACTGTAGTCTGACGCGATTTCATTCTGAAGCTAAGAGACGTAGAGGGCATGGCAGCGAAGACCAAGGCCACGTTGGCGGACAAATTCGACCAAAAGGTCTTCGACGCCATCTACTCCCGGGCACTCGTTTACAACACCTGTTGGGAAGACCCGGCGGTGGACCGCCAGGTGCTGAACATCGGCGCCGGCGACCGCATGCTGGTCATCACCAGCGCCGGCTGCAACGTGCTCGACTATGTGCTGCTGGGCCCGGAGCAGGTCCACGCCGTGGATGCCAATCCCCGGCAGAACGCGCTGCTGGAGCTGAAGCTGGCCGCCATCCGACGGCTGGAGTTCGAGGACTTCTTTGCCGCTTTCGGCCGCGGCTACCATCCACGCTTTGAGCAGCTCTATCGCTGGCAGCTGCGCCCGCACCTCTCGCCCTTTGCGCAAGCGTTCTGGGACAAGCGGGTGCGCTGGTTCGGCAACCCCAGGGGCAGCTTCTACTTCCACGGCCTCTCCGGCATCGTCGCCAAGTCCTTCCACGCCTATTTGCGCTTTCGCCCGCGTCTGGCCAGCAGCATCCGCGACCTGTTCGAGACCCGCTCGCTGGATGATCAGCGCCGCATCTACGACGACCAGGTCCGCCCGCTGTTCTGGACACCAGGCGTCAACTGGACCCTGTCGCGGCAGCTCACCATGAGCATGCTCGGCGTACCTTATCCACAGCGCAAAGAGGTTCAGCAACAGCATGAGCGCGGCGTGGCCGGCTTCGTGCGCGAGTCCATCGAGTATGTCTTCCGCCAGCTGCCGGTGTGGACCAACTATTTCTGGATGGTCTATCTGCGCGGCAGCTACAGCGAGCATTGCTGTCCGGAGTACCTGAAGCCCGACAACTTCACGGCGCTCAAGGACGGGCTGGTGGATCGCATCTCACTGCACACCGCCACGGTGGCGGAGCTGCTCACCGAGAGCGACCGGCGCTACTCCAAGTACGTGCTGCTGGATCACATGGACTGGATGAGCTCTTACCACCCCGATGCCCTGGCCGAGGAGTGGTCGCTGATCCTGAAGCGCGCGCGCGACGATGCGCGCATCATTTTCCGCAGTGCCCATGCCGCGCCGCAGTATCTGGAGCGCTTGGAGGTCGGCCCGGAGCAGACACCGTTGCAGGCGCGCCTGCGCTTCCACCCCGAGCTTGCGGCCTCGTTGCAGCCCCTGGACCGCGTGCACACCTACGCCGGCTTCCATGTCGCGGACGTGCTCGCCTGAGGCGACGGGCGGTGGCGATGAGCACGCCCCACAGGGGTGCGGGCTGGGGCTCGCGTTTGCTGGCGTGAGTCGATGACGACTGCGACGGCCGTTACGCCAACCCCCGTGGGCGCGACAGCGCAGCTGCCGCAGCGGCTCTTGCGAGATTCTTGGTCTATGAGACGCAATACACTGCACCGTCCGCTGTGGTCATGTCCCTAGCCGGCGATGCCCGGGTGCTCTGGTCCATGCTGCGCGGGCAGCCCGGGCACGGAGACCATGCCGAGCGCCTGGCCGCCTTCTACGGGCCCCAGGCGAGCCAGTACGACGCCTTCCGGGAGCGCTTGCTGCACGGTCGCGCCGAAATGCTGGATGATCTGCTCCGCGCCGTCGCCGAGCAGCGCGGCACGCTGGACGGTGCGCAGGTCGCGGAGCTCGGCGGCGGCACCGGTCGCAACCTGTTGTTCCTCGGCGAGCGGCTTCAGCGCCTGGGGCGCATGCAGGTGGTGGACCTCTGCGCGCCTTTACTGGCGGAGGCGCGCCGGCGCTTCGCGGACCGCAGCAATGTGCAGATCATCGAGGCGGACGCCTGTGCTTGGCAGCCGGCGGCCCCGGTGGACGCCGTCTATTTCTCCTATGCCCTGACCATGATCCCGGACTGGCGGGCGGCGCTCGACAATGCCCTGGCCATGCTGAAGCCGGGCGGCGTGCTCGGCGTGGTGGACTTCTACGTCTCCGAGCCCGAGCCTGTCGCCGGACTCGCCCGCCACGGCTGGATCAGCCGCAACTTCTGGCCGCGATGGTTCGCGCACGACGGCGTGCGGCCCGATCCGGCACACCTGCGGGCCCTGCGCGAGCGCCTGCCCGAGCATAGGCTCACTGAGACCCTGGCCCCGGTCCCCTATCTGCCTCTGGCGCGGGTGCCCTATTATCGCTTCGTCGGCAGCAACAGCGGGTAAGCGCCCGGCCGTGCCCAGGCGTCGCCAGCACGGTTGAATTCTCGGTTTCTTCCGCCATCCTCGGACGGCAAATCCGAGCCTGCACCCCGGTGACCATGCGCCACCCGTCCGTCATTCAGCCAGTTGCGGCACCCAGCGAACGTCTCGTTCCACTCGCCCTTGGTGCCCGCATCCCGCTGCCGGCACCCATAACGCCAACAAGCTCAGTCCCCGCAGCCTCAGCGCAAGCACGGTAGCCCCGCTGCCCTTTATCCGGATCGCCGCATCGCCGCGAGACGGGCAGCAGATCAATACAGCAGCGAAACAGCAACCGCCGATACCGCCCGGCACGCGCCGCGCACCCGCACGAGCCCCGGGTGACAGGCGCTGGCAGCCGCGCACCCGACACAAAGGGAGGTTCTCATGCAGCAAGACTCGTCATCCCTCCAGCAATCTGCGGGCGGAGCATCTGCCGCCGACGCGCGATCCCGCCTCGCCGCCGACTATGGCCGCGTACGCGCCCTGAGCGAGCAGCTCTGCGAGCCCCTGGCCGTCGAGGACTATGTGCTCCAGACCGCCGTGGAGACCAGCCCCCCGCGCTGGCATATCGCCCACGTGTCTTGGTTCTTCGAGACCTTCCTGCTGCGGCCCTTCCTGCCCGGCTATCGAGTCTTCCACCCGCGCTTCGAGTATCTGTTCAATTCCTACTACGAGCAGACCGAGACCGGCTTCTGGCCGCGTCCCGAGCGCGGGCTCCTGTCCCGGCCCACGGTTGCCGAGGTCTATGACTACCGCCGTCACGTGGACGCCGGCATGGCCCGGCTGCTGGCGGACTGCGCCGACGAGCACTGGCCCATGGTGGCCGAGCGCCTCGCCATCGGCATCAACCACGAGCAGCAGCACCAGGAGCTGCTGGTGACGGACATCAAGCACAACCTGGCCTACAACCCGCTCAAGCCGGCCTATCGCGAGGACTTACCGCAGGCACCGGCTGGCGACCCGGATGCCGCGGCCTACCTCCACTTCGACGGCGGCCGCGATGAGATCGGTGCCGATCTTGCCGCTGGCTTCGCCTACGACAACGAGACACCGCGTCACCCAGTGCTGCTCCGGCCCTACCGGCTCGCGGATCGGCTGGTAACCAATGCCGAGTATCTGGAGTTCATCAACGACGGCGGCTACCGTAACCCCGCGCTCTGGCTCGCCGACGGCTGGGCGGCGGTGCAGGCCAACGGCTGGCGCGCACCGCTATACTGGGAGCCGGCGGATCGTGCCCGCGAGGGCGATCTCGGCAGCGCCGACGCCTGGCGGCAGATGACCCTGGGCGGGCTGCGCGCATTGAGCCCGGCAGAGCCCGTCTGCCATGTCAGCTACTTCGAGGCGGAGGCCTTCGCCCGCTGGGCGGGCAAGCGGCTGCCGACGGAGGCCGAATGGGAGGCCGCGGCGGCCGGCGCGCCGGTCACCGGCAACTGCGTCGACCAGGGCCGGCTGCACCCGATGCCGGCGCCGGCGCGCACCGCCGGCGGCGGCCTGCGCCAGCTCTTTGGTGACTGTTGGGAGTGGACCTCCAGCGCTTACCTCGCTTATCCGGGCTACCGGCCGCCGGCGGGCGCGCTCGGCGAGTACAACGGTAAATTCATGTGCGGGCAGATGGTCATGCGCGGCGGCTCCTGCGCCACCTCGCAAGACCACACCCGCGCCAGCTATCGCAATTTCTTCTACCCCCACGAGCGCTGGCAGTTCAAGGGCATACGATTGGCGGAGGACCAACAATGAAGCCGGAAACCACCACTGCAACGGCGGCCGCGGGCCGCGTACACTTCCACGACCTGCACCCGACGCCCGCGGACATGCGCGCCGAGGTGCTGGCGGGGCTGGCCCTGGCGCAGAAGCGCCTCTCGCCCAAGCTCTTCTACGACGCCGAGGGCTCGCGGCTGTTCGACGCCATTTGCGAGCTGTCGGAGTACTATCCCACGCGCACCGAGATCGGCATTCTGCGACGACACGGCGCCGAGATGGCCGAGCGGCTCGGCCGCGAGGCCCTGCTCATCGAGCTCGGCAGCGGCTCCAGTCTCAAGATCCGCACGCTGTTGGAGGCGCTGCGGCCCGCCGTCTACATGCCCGTGGACATCTCCAAGGAGCATCTGCTGCAGTCCGCCGAGGACTTGGCGGCGGCCTTCCCGGGGCTCGACGTGCATGCGGTCTGCGCCGACTATTCCAGCGCCTTCGTGCTGCCGGTGGACCACCACGACCACCCGCGGGCGGCCTTCTTCCCGGGCTCGTCGGTGGGCAACTTCGAGCCGGACGCGGCGGCGCGCTTCATGGCGCGGGTGGGGCAAATTCTCGGCCCCGGTGGGCGGCTCCTGATCGGCGTGGACCTGATCAAGGACAAGCACCGCCTGGAGGCCGCCTACAACGACGCCGACGGCGTTACCGCCGCCTTCAACCTGAACCTGCTCACGCGCATCAACCGCGAGCTGGGCGCCGACTTCGACCTCGACGCCTTCCGCCACGAGGCCGTTTTCAACGCCGAGCTGAGTCGCGTGGAGATGCACCTGATCAGCACCAAGTCGCAGCAGGTCCAGGTGGCCGGCGAGACCTTCGCTTTCACGGAAGGCGAGAGCATCCACACCGAGTGCTCCTACAAGTATCGCATCGACGGCTTCCATGCCCTAGCCGCCGAGGCCGGCTTCACCGCCGAGCAGGTTTGGACCGACCCGGACGAGCTATTCAGCGTGCACTGTCTGGTGTGGGAGTGAGCGCCTGGCAGTGACGGGGCGCCTGCGATCCGCGCGGAGCATGATGTGTTGGCGGGGGCGGGCGCGGTATGGGAAAAGGTCCAGCGCAAACAGGCCAAGATGCACCGGGTGTCGCACTTCAAACTTCAAACTTCTCCCCCGGCTGCGCCCGCAGCATCCAGCGCACGGCGTCGCCCGCCCGCGGGTCGTCCTCGGCCGGTGACCAGGGCGCAAAGTCCTGTGGCTGGGTCGGGGCAAAGGGGCCTTGCTTGCACTCGAACAGCACCGTGTCCGCTGCCAGGCACACCAGGGCGTGCCAGACGCCTTCGGGGTACTCCAGGCCCTTGGCGCCGCGGTGGGCGCCGGCCTCGTGCCGCGCCGTGAGCGTGCCGGAGTCGTCGAAGCCGAGCCAGGCGGCGGCACCCTTCAGCACCAGCATGAGCTCCCACTTGGGCGGGTCGCTGTGGCGGTGCGGGCGGAAGTAGGTGCCTGGCTGGATGGCGATCAGCATGCGCTGCACGGGCTCGTCGTGGCTTGCGTGCAGCAGGTGGTGGGCGCGTCGGCGGGAGTCCGCGTCGGCGCGCTCGCAGAGGGTGCGGAAGAGGTCGTTGTCGATGATCTTCATGGTGCCTGATCGATGGTCTCGGGCGCCGTCGGTGTCGATGCCAAGACAGGCCGCAGTCGACATTAAGCCTCGGGCTTTAGCTGCACTGCGCCGCCGTCGGCAATGAACGCCTCCAGCTCCGCGGCGGACATGGGGCGCCCGAACAGGAAGCCTTGGGCCTCGGCACAGCCCTCGCGGCGCAGAAAGTCGGCCTGGACTTCTGTCTCGACGCCTTCGGCGATGACCTCCAGTCCAAGGCCGCGGCCCAGCGCGATGACGGCCCGGGCGATGGCGTCGTCGTTGGCGTTCGCAGTGAGGTGATCGACGAAGACCTTGTCGATCTTGAGCCGATGGATGGGCAGGCGCTTGAGATAGGCCAGCGACGAGAAGCCGGAGCCGAAGTCGTCCACGGCGATGGTGATGCCCATGTCACGCAGGGCGGCCAGGTTGGCGATGACCTGCTCGGCGTGGCGCATGAGCATGGACTCGGTGACCTCGAGCTCCAGGCGGTCCGGCTCGATGCCGCTCTCTTGGACGGCTGCGTCGACTTCCTCCACCAGCGACGGGCGCTCCAGCTGGACTACAGAGAGGTTCACGGCCAGTCGCGGGACCAACAGGCCGCGGGCATCCCAGGCCGCCAATTGCCGGCAGGCGCGGGCCAGCACCCAGGCGCCGAGGTCCACGATGAGGCCCAGCTCTTCGGCAATGGGAATGAACCGCGCCGGCGGCACGATGCCGAGCTCTGGGTGGTGCCAGCGCATAAGCACCTCGGCGCCGTACATGCAGCTGTCATCGAGGCGCACCTGGGGCTGGTACTGGAGCTTGAGCTCGTCGCGGGCGAGCGCGCCGCGCAGGGCGTTTTCCAGGCGCAGGCGCTCGGCGGCGCCGGCGGTCATTTCCGGCTTGAAGAAGCGATAGGTGTTGCGGCCCTGCTCCTTGGCCCGGTACATGGCGACATCGGCGTTGGCGAGCAGGGCGTCCATGTCTTTGCCGTCCACGGGGAAGACGCTGATGCC
This sequence comes from Thiohalocapsa halophila, assembly GCF_016583825.1. Taxonomy (GTDB): domain Bacteria; phylum Pseudomonadota; class Gammaproteobacteria; order Chromatiales; family Chromatiaceae; genus Thiohalocapsa; species Thiohalocapsa halophila. The sequence goes on from NZ_NRRV01000004.1 coordinate 7,917, forward strand.
GATGCTGGCGGTGATGTGCAGCTCCCGGTCTTGGGCCGGGAAGGGCTGGCTGAAGACCTCTAGCAGCGTCCGTGCCAGCTGGGCGGCGGTGTTCGGCTCGCCCATATCTTCGAGCAGGACGATGAACTCGTCTCCGCCCAGGCGGGCGATGCTGTCGGCGTCGGGCAAGGCGTCGGCCATGGCGTTGGCGACGCTTTGCAGCAGCGCATCCCCCACTGGATGGCCCAGGGTGTCGTTGACGTTTTTGAATAGGTCGAGGTCCAGGAACAGCAGTGCCAGCATGGTGCCGTCGCGGCCGGCGCGGTGCAGACATTGCTCCAGGCGGGCCCGCAGCAGGGTGCGGTTGGCCAGTCCGGTCAGGGGGTCTTTGTGGGCCAGCTCGTAGAGGGCCTCTTCGGAGCGCTTGAGCTGGGTGATATCGCCGAACACGGCGATGTAGTTGGTGAGTCGCCCGCCGGCGTCGTAAACGGCGCTGATGGTGCTGAGCTGCGGGTAGATCTCGCCGTTCTTGCGCCGGTTCCAGAACTGCCCGCGCCATTGCCCCGTGCGCGTCAGCGATGCCCACATGGCCTGGTAGAAGCTTTCGTCCTGGCGTCCGGACTGGAGGAGGCGGGGCGTGTGGCCCAGGACCTCGTCTTCGGTGTAGCCGGTGATCTCCGTGAAGGCGCGATTGACGGCGATGATGCGCTGCTCGGGGTCGGTGACGACGATACCCTCGGAGGTGTTCTCGAACACCGTGCGCGCGCGCTCTTCCCGCTCCTCGGCCACGCGGCGGTCGGTGAGGTCGTACCAGATGGCGTAGTGTGCCGGGCGGCCGTCGATATGCACTGGGATCAGCGTGACTTCCACCGGCAAGATCGAGCCGTCGCTGCGCTGGTGCTCCCACTCGAAGCGCGCCACGCGCTCGCCGTCGGCTTGGGCGAGCAGGCGCCGCTCCTTTTCCACGGAAGACTGGCCGTCCAGTTGGCTCGGCGGCGAGAGGTCTGCCGGGCGCTTGCCGAGGAGCCTCGTGCAATCGTCGTAGCCGAGCATCCGCAGGATGGCCCGGTTACAGGACTTGAACACGCCGTCCTGGATGACGGCCATGCCCTCGCCGGCGGATTCGAACAGGGCGCGGTAGCGGCGGTCGTTGTCGCGCAGTGCCCGCTCGGCGGCGCGCTGCTCGTCGATGTCCGCGATCATGCCGAGGGCATAGCGCTCGCCGTCGGCGCTGTCGATGAGCGCCACCGTCAGCCGGCCCCACACGATGCTCCCGTCCTTGCGCAGATAGCGCTTGTCGCGGGTGTAGCTGCGGCGCTGGCCGGCACGCAGCTCGGCGAAGAGCTGGGTGTCCTGGGCGATGTCGTCCGGATGGGTGTAGTCGTGGAAGCTGAGGCCTTGCAGCTCCGCGGCGCTGTAGCCGAGGAAGCTCTGCAGGGCAGGGTTGGTCATCACCGCCCGGCCGTCGCCGCCGACCATGGCTATGCCGATGGGGGCGGCGTCGAAGACGGAGCGAAAGCGCGCCTCGCTGGCGCGCAGGGCCTCGCGTGCTTCGTGGCGCTTGGTGATGTCGCGGTTGACGCCGCGGCGGCCGAGATAGCGCCCGTCGGGTGCCATGACCGGACGGCACACGTGCTCGATCCAGCGTGTCTCTCCGCTGCGGGTGATAATGCGGAGCTCCGGCCGACAGGTGTCCGTGTCGCCGCTCTCGTCCGCCCCCTGCAAATGCGGCCACCACTTGGGGCGGTCTTCCGGGTGGATGATCCGCTCGAACAGGTCCGCGTCATTGCGGAAGTCCTCCGCGCTGTAGCCGGTGATATCCAGGCAGGCCGGCGACACATAGCGAAATGCGCCGTCCGGGCCATACCAGTAATCCCAGTCGGGACTGAAGTCCGCGAGCACGCGATAGCGCTCTTCGCTTTGCTCCAGCGCGTCATAGGCGCGGGCCAGCGCATCGCGCTGGCGAATGACCTCGGTCTGATCCGCCAAGGCGCAAATATAGTGCTTCGGACCGTCGTCGCTGCCCGGCAGGCGAGCGATGTGCAGCTCCGCCTGAAAGCGCCCGCCGTCGGCGGCATCGAAGCGCAGCGCCGACAAGCCCTCGGCCCCGGATTGCTTGGCGCGCTGAAAGGCGCTGACCACGGCGCCGCGGTCATCCGGATGCACCAGGCGTACCAGAAAATATTGATGCGAGCGCACGTCGCGCAGTGCGAGCAGGCTGCGGGCCTGCGGGTTGGCCTCCAGCACCAGGCCGAAATCGTCCACCACCAGGCCGGCCATGGGGAGGCTGGTGAAGAGCGTGGTGTAGCGGGCCAGCGCCGTGCTCGCCTGTTGCTCGCTGGCGCGGAGCTCGTCGTTCTGGATCTCGAGCTCTGCCTGGTAGACGCGCAGATTCTCCAAGAGCTTGGAGATGTCCAAATTGCCGTCGGCGACGACCTGCTCCACCAAGTCGAAGCGCCCGGCGCGCAGGGCATCGAGGGCGTGGTGGCGCAGCCCGTCGGCGTCGGTCAGGGTGGTGCCGGGGTCTTGCTGCTCCGGCTCGCTGGGCGTCTTGGTTTTTGTCATCGATGCGGTGAGCGGCGCCCGCTGCGGTTCGCGTGGTCCTGTGTGGCCGCGACCTGACGCTCGGGGCGCACGCCGCAGGCTTGGCGGTCAGTCGGGCGGGATGCCGCGATACCAGGGGGTGATGTCCACATGACTGACGACGATGCCGCCGGTGCCATGCACGATGGGCGCGGCGTGCATGGCGAACCAGCGCTCGCCGTCGTCGCCGTGGTAGGGGTAGATCATGGAGAGCTTCTCGTTGGCGCCGCGGATGAGCTTGTCGAGGCCGTTTCGCAGCTCGCGCTCCAGGCTTGCGTCGAAACCGCTCTCGCCGGCCCAGGCGCCGGGGTAGCGTCCGCCGAGGCCGCCCTCGGCATGGTGGCTCAACGCGAACTCGCGCCAGGCACGGTTGATCATTTTCACCTCGCCGTCGTCGTCGAGCAGCGCCACATGCTCCGGCAGAGAGTCCAGCACCGCCTGCAAGCGCTCGGCATCGCGCAGCACGGTGACGTCGACAAAGGTGGCCACTGCACCGCGCGCTTCATGCTCGCGCACCGCGTAGGGCAGCACCCGCAGCAGGTAGAGCCGGCCGTTGGCGGCGCGGATCTCGCGTTGGGTCATTTCGCCCGCGATGATGGTGCGCTTGAGCTCTTCTACGAACTCAGGGTAGTCCAAGAGGTTCGTGAAATCTTCGATAGAGCGCCCGAGATCGCCGTCGCGAATCTTGAACAGGCTGGTGGCCTCCGGCGTGAAGCGCGTCAGCAGCAGGTTCTCGTCGACGAAGATGGTCGCAATGGCAGCTGCCTTGGCCATGTTGTCCAGGTCCGCATTGAGGCGGTTGAGGATCTCGATCTTCTCCTGGTTCTCGGCGTTGACGGTGTAGAGCTCCTCGTTGACCGATTGCAGCTCTTCGTTGGATGACTGGAGCTCCTCGTTGGAGGCCATGAGCTCCTCGTTGGTGGCCTGGAGCTCTTCGTTGGCGGTCTCCAGCTCCTCGATGGTGGCCTGCAGGCTCTCGCGGGTCGCCGCGAGCTCCCGCTCCAGGGTCTGCACGCGCTCGGCGTGCTCCTGATCCATGTTCATGGTCTCGATGTCGCCGCGGAGCGGGGCGACATCCTCCACCGGCGTCAGGTCCGGCTCGAAGGAGAGCAGCAGGTGCGCCTCCCCCTGCTCCAGCGAGACGCTGCGCGCCACCAGCCGCAGCCGCTCGCTGCTGCCGTCCGGCAGCTGCATGGTCAGCAGGTCCGAGCGCAGCGGCTCTTGCCCGCGGGCGGTCTTGTGCAGCAGCGCCTGAGCCACCGGCGCCAGCGTCGGTGGCAGGAGCTTGGCCAGATCCAGGGTGACGGCTCCCTCGCCGATGCGCAGGTAATGACTCACGTCGCCGAAGACGTGCATCAGCTCTTGGTTGGCGTTGAGGAGCAGGCTGGTGGGGGCGTAAGAGCGCAGCAGGACGGACTCGCCGGCCTCGATGGCGGCCGCGTCGGTGAGCTGGCGGTCCTTCTGCGAGTGGCGCCGCGGATGCGCGCTGGCCCCGCCGGTGAGCCGCTGCAGCTGTGAGGCCCCGGTCTCCAGCGGCAGCGCCACGTGGCGCAGAATCCGGAACACCTTGGCCTTGGAGTTGACGGCGGTGAAATCCGTCTGCAGCTGCGCCAGGGTTTCGCTGGAGCCCAAGTAGAGGAAGCCACCCGGGGCCAGCGCATACTGGAGCCGCCGCAACGCCCGCTCCTGGGCCTCGGCGCGGAAGTAGATCAGCAAGTTGCGGCAGGACACCAGGTCCATGCGCGTGAACGGGGGGTCCTGGAGCAGATTGTGGCGCGCGAAGACGATGTTCTGGCGGATCTCGTTCTTGATGACGAAATGGTTGCCGCGCTTGTAGAACCACTGCTCCAGGCGCTCCGGTGAGACCTCCGTGGTGATGGCCTCGGAGAAGACGCCGGCGCTGCCGAAGTCCACGTTGTGCTGCTCCACGTCGGTCGCGAACAGCTTGATGGGCGGCCAGCGCCGGGCGCGGGTACAGGCCTCGGCGAACAGGATGGCGATGGAGTATGCCTCCTCGCCGGTGGAGGCGCCGGGCACCCAGATGCGGATCGGCTGGTTCTCGCTGCGCTCCTTGACGATGGTGTCGATGGCGGTCTGCGCCAGCACCTCGAAGGCTACCGGATCCCGGAAGAAGCTGGTGACCGGGATCAGCAGCTCCCGGCGCAGGGCGTTGAGCTCGGTGCGGTCGCCGTCGAGCAGCCGGGCGTAGTTATCCAGGTCCGGCACGTGGCGCACCTGCATGCGCCGCTCGATGCGGCGCATCACCGTGGCCGGCTTGTATTCGCGGAAGTCGATGCCGCCCTGCTGTTGCAGCAGGTGCATGGTCTCTTCCAGCGCGCTCTGGCGGTCGGCGGTGATGCCTTCCTCGGGCGGGCGGATGCGCGGGCGCGGGGCCTGGCTGATATGGTCCATCACCCGCGGGCCCAGCTCCTCCGGCGGCAGGGTGCCGTCCACCAGGCCGGTGGCGATGACGCTGCGCGGCATACCGTCGAACTTGGCGGATTCGGGCTCCTGCGCCAAGAGCAGGCCGCCGGCGTCGTTGATGGCCACCGCGCCGCGGGTGCCGTCGGAGCCGGTGCCCGAGAGCACCACGCCGATGGCGAACTTACCGAACTCCCGCGCCAGGGCGGTGAAGAAGAGATCGATGGGCAGGGTCAGCCCGCGCGGGTTCTTCGGACTCAGGCGCAGCTGGTTGCGCGCGACGCTCATGACGCTCGCCGGCGGAATCAGGTGCACCCGGTCCGGCTTGATCTCCATGCCGTCCTCGACCGTGACCACGGGCATGCCGGTGTGGCGGCCGAGCAGATTGCCCATCATGCTCTTGTGATCCGGCGACAGGTGCTGGATCACCACATAGGCGGCCCCGGATTGCGTCGGCAGGCCGTGGAAGAAGCGCTCCAGCGCGTCCAGGCCGCCGGCGGAGGCACCGACGGCGACGACATAGAATTTGGTGTCCGCAGGGGCGTCATCGGTGTGCGGCAGATCGAGGCCGCTGCTGGTGTCTGGCATGGGAGAACGGCTCTGTGCTTGCTGTCCAGCGTTATCTCCTCGGATTGTACGCCATTGCTGCGGGCGAACCCCGATCGGGCGTCCGAGGGGGCGCCGGATGCAGGCGTGAGCCCTGCGGCGCGCGCCCAAAACGCAGCGCCTGCGCAACGGATATTCGCCGATTGGCCTGCAATTTGATCTCCATCAGGCTCCGCGGTTGCGGTGGCGAGAGGGAAAACATCAGAATATTCGGGCTTTCCGATGGGTGCCCCGGCCGCAGTCAGCCACCAGCTGTGCGGTGGCGGGGTTGAACGGGAAGCCGGTTCAACGCGGTCGGCGGTGCGCGAAACACCGCACTCCGCCACGCGTGATGCCGGCGCTGCCCCCGCAACGGTAGGCGAGTTTAGCCGCGACGACATGCCACTGTGGCCTTGGGGCCGCGGGAAGGTGTCGCGGTCGGGGACGCATTCAGCCGCAGCGCTCGGTTTTCCACCTGGGCGCGGCGCTGCGCTCCGCACTCGTGAGCCCGGATACCGGCCCCTCGGATGCTCGCGGCGTCGCGGAGGGCGGGGTCGGCGTGCCGGTGCCGCTCGTGTGCCCGCCGCAGCAATCGCCTGAGCCCGCTTCCGCGGGCCAGCGGCCTGCGCGACCTGCCTCGTCCATCGTCCACGCCGCCTGCTGCCTCTCGGCGCTTGTATTCACCGAATCCCCAGCGGGTGCGCGGGGAGTCGAGAGGCATTCCATGACACAACCAGCACACAGAGGCCCGCGGCAGCGCCGTCGCGGCGCTCCGCTCCTGGCAGCATCGCTGCTGTCCTTGACCACGGCCAGCCAAGGAGCCAACACCGATCCCGCCGCCGAGGGCGGCTTGGCCGAAGACGTGAGCGAGGTGGACCCCGTGGTGGTCACGGCCACCCGCACCGCCGAGACGGCGGATGCCACCCTGGTCCCCGTGAGCGTCGTCACCCGCGAGGAGATCGAGCGCACCCAGGCGCGCAGCACCATCGACGTGCTGCGCGGGCTGCCGGGCCTGTCCATTGCGAGCTTCGGCGGCCCCGGGCGGGTGTCGAGCCTGTATCTGCGCGGCGCCAACCCGAACCAGATCCTGTTCCTGGTGGACGGCATCAAGGTGGGCTCCGCTACCACGGGGCAGACCGAGTTTCAGAACCTGCCGGTGGACCAGATCGAGCGCATCGAGGTGGTGCGCGGCCCGCGCTCCAGCCTCTACGGCTCCGAGGCGGCCGGCGGCGTGGTGCAGGTCTTCACCCGCCGCGGCGGCGGGCCGCTCAGGACCTTCGGCAGCCTCACCGCCGGGCGCTACCAGACCGCGGGCATCGCCGGCGGCATCCGCGGCGGCGGCGAGCAGGGTCGCTTCAGCGTTTCCGGCAACTTCGACCAGAGCCAAGGCTTTGATGCCTGTGCCGGGCGCGGCGCCCCCTACTTCGACGGCTGCGGCACCGACGAGCCGGATGCCGACGGCTATACGAACTACGGCGTCAGCGCCAGTGCCGGCTACGACATCTCCGAGCGCATGAGTATCGACGCCAACTTTCTGCGCGCCGAGACCGACGTGGACTACGACGGCGCCTTCCAGAACGAGGCCCGGAACCTGCAGCAAGTCGCGGGCGTGAATCTGCGCCTGCGCCCGCTGGATTATTGGGACGTCAAGCTGGCCGCAGGGCGCAGCTGGGACGAGCAGCGCAACTTCAACGACGGCGACTTTGCGAGCCGCTTCGACACCCGCCGCGACAGCCTGAGCTTGCAGAACGATGTCGCCGTGGGCGCCAATCATCTGGTCACCGTCGGCGTCGACTACCAAGAAGACAGCGTCACCAGCGACGTGGACTATGCCGTGAGCGCGCGGGACAATATCGGCGTCTTCGGCGAGTATCAGGCCTGGCTCGGCCCCGTCGGGGTCAAGGCGAGCCTGCGCCACGACGACAACGAGCAGTTCGGCGGTCACACCACCGGCGACCTGGTGCTGGGCTACGACATCACGCCGGACCTGCGCGTCACCGCCGCCTATGGCACCGCCTTCACGGCACCCACCTTCAACGACCTCTATTTTCCTGGGGATGCGTTCTTTGCCGGCGGCAACCCCGACCTGGAGCCGGAGGAGTCGCGCAGCGCCGAGCTGGGGCTTGCCGGGCGCACCGGGCCCATGGACTGGTCGCTCAATGTCTACGAGACCCGCATCGACGACCTCATCACCCTGGTGCCGCCCACCTTCGCCGCCGAGAACATCGACGCAGCGCGTATCCGCGGCCTTGAGGCCGTGACCGTCGGCCGCCTGCTGGGCACCGACATCCGGGCCAACCTGACCCTGCTCGACCCGCGCAATGAAGCCGACGGGCCGGACGACGGCAATCTGCTCGCCCGGCGCCCGGAGCAGACCTTTCGACTGGACCTGGACCGGAGCTTCGACAAGGTCGGCGTCGGGGCGACTGTCTTCGTCGCCGGGCGGCGCTTCGACGACCCGGCCAACAACGTGCGGCTGGACGGCTATGGCCTGCTGGACCTGCGCGCGTCCTACGCGGTGAGCGAGTCGGTGCAAATCCAGGCGCGCCTGGAGAACGTCTTCGACGAGGACTACGAGACCGTGGCCTTCTACAATCAGCCTGGGCGTGGGCTGTATGTGACGCTTAGGTATACGCCTTAGGGAGGGGCTGAGGGCTGAGGGCTGAGGCCGGAGTTGATGCCTCGTTCCTCGCTCTGGGCACCTCGACCCTCGAACCCAGTCCCTAGACCCTGGAACCTAGCCCCTTCTTCCATGCATACCTTGATTTTGGGCGGCGTGCGCTCTGGTAAGAGTCGCCTCGCCGAGCGCTTGGCGCGCGAGTCGGGCCTGGCGGTCACCTATATCGCCACCGCCAACGCCTCCGATGAGGAGATGGTCGCGCGCATCGCCGCGCACCGCGAGCGTCGGCCGGCGGACTGGCGGCTGGTGGAGGAGCCACTGGCGCTGGCGGACAGCCTGCGCCGCGAGGCCGCCGCCGGGCGCTGTGTGCTGGTGGAATGTCTCACGTTGTGGCTCAGCAATCTGCTCTGGGCCGATGACGATGCGCTGCTGGCCCGGGAGCTGGCGGCGCTGCCGGAGCTGTTGCCGGACCTACCGGGGCGGCTCATCTTCGTCGGCAACGAGACCAACCTGGGCGTGATCCCCATGAACGCGCTGGCGCGGCGCTACTGCGACCTCGCCGGCGTCCTGCACCAACAGCTGGCGGCGCGTTGCCAAGCCGTCTACTTCACCGCCGCCGGCCTGCCGTTGGCGCTCAAGGGGCCGCCGCTACAAGGAGATTCACAATGACTGAAGACTGGCTTCGGGCACCGGCAGCGCTGCCCGACGCGGATTCGGCCGAGCTCGCTGCCGCCCATCAGGGCCGGCTCACCAAGCCCGCCGGCGCCCTTGGCGGGCTCGAGACCTTGGCGGTGCGCTTGGCGGGCTTGCAGCGCCGCTCGCAGCCGGCGGCGGATCGGGTCTGGATCACGGTCTTCGCCGCCGACCACGGCGTGGCGGCGGCCGGCGTCTCCGCCTTTCCCCAGGCCGTCACGGCACAGATGGTGGCCAACATGGCCGCCGGCGGCGCCGCTATCTCGGTGCTGGCGCAGGCCCTCGGCGCCGAGCTGGAGCTGGTCAATCTGGGCACGGTCGCGGAGGTGCCGGCGCACCCGCGGGTGCGCGATGCGCTCATCGCCCCGGGCACCGCCGACTTTACCCAGGGCCCGGCCATGGCCGATGCCGAGCTGGCCGAGGCCTTGGCGGCCGGCGCCGATGCGGTGGCGCGCGCGCAGGCACAGGGCGCCGACCTTTTTATCGGCGGCGAGATGGGGATCGGCAACACTACGGCGGCAACGGCGGTGGCCTGTGCCCTGCTGGATGCGCGGCCGGCGGAATTGGTCGGCCCGGGCACTGGCCTCGATGCCGCCGGCGTCGAGCGCAAGGCGGCCGTCATCGAGCAGGCCCTGGCGCTGCATGCCGGGCGGCTCGCCGATCCCGCGGCGGCGCTGGCCTGTGTCGGCGGCTTCGAGATCGCGGCGCTCACGGGCGCCTATGTCGCCTGCGCACAGCGCGGTCTCCCGGTGCTGGTGGACGGCTTCATCAGCACTGCCGCGGCCCTGGTGGCGGCGCGGCTCTGTGCGGGGGCCGAGGCCTGGCTGCTGCTCTCGCACCGCTCCGCCGAGCCCGGGCATGCGGCGATGTTGGCAGCGCTGGGCGGCCCGACGCTGCTCGATCTCGGCATGCGCCTGGGCGAGGGCAGTGGGGCGGCCACGGCTGTGCCCCTGCTGCGCCTTGCCTGTGCGCTGCACAACGAGATGGCGACCTTTGCGCAGGCCGGCGTCGCCGCCGGGCGCTGATGTGGACGCAGCGGTGGGCACGGAGCAGCGGCAATGAGCAGCGCGGCTAAGTTGTCACGCTGTGTGGACCTGTTGCGCCATGGCGAGGCCGCCGGTGGCGCCTGCTTCCGCGGCAGCCGCGATGATCCGCTGACTCCGGCGGGCTGGGCGCAGCTGGAGGTCGCCACGGCAGTGGACGCGGCCGCCGGCGCTTGGGATCGGGTGCTTTGCTCGCCGGCGCAGCGCTGTGCGGCCTTTGCAGACGTGCTCGGCGCGCGGCTCGGGGTGCCGGTGACGGCGCTGCCGGCTCTGCGGGAGCGGCACTTCGGCGCCTGGGAAGGGCAGGCGGCGGCCAGGCTGCCAGCGGCGGACCTCGCGGCCTTCTGGAGCGATCCGGCGGGCTTCACGCCGCCGGGCGCCGAGCCGCTGCGCGACTTCCGTGCGCGTGTCGCCTCGGGCTGGCAAGAAGTGATGACCCTGACCTTGAGCCATCGCCAGCCGCTGGTGGTCACCCACGGCGGCGTCGTGCGCGCCATCCTCGGCGAGGTGCTGGGGCTCGCGGACGCATCCCTGCTGCTGCTGGAAGTGCCGCACGCCTGCCGCACCCGCATCCGTCTACCGGAGCCGCAAGCCGGCGGGCTGCCAAGCCTGGTGGCTCATGGCTGCTGACGCTGGGTGCTCCCACCGCTGCGCGCAAGTCGGTCGAGCGCCGAGGCACAGCCCGGGCAGACGCAGTGGCGCGTGCGCGGCAAGCGCTCGCAATCGAACAGCCGCAGGGTGAGCACGCTGTCCTCCAGCTCCATCCAGCCGTGCCGCGTGTCCACGCGCTTGCAGCTACTGCAGATGTCGATCTGGCGTTGATCGCTCGGGTGGCGGGCGTCCAGCAAGTCCTGGGTCGTGCGGCGCTGGATACCGCGGATCTGGCTGCGAAACTCGATCTCCCGGGCGTCGTGGCAATAGAGCATCTCCATCTGCATGTGGCGACGGCAATCCGGGGCGTCGCAGCGATACGGGAAGCGGAAAGGGCCGGCGCCGTCGCGCAACCGGGCCATCAGCAAGCCGTAGAGGTAGCGCAGCTGCGGGTCCGAGATGCTCGCCATCAGCGGTTGGCCCAGGACTTCGGCGGCGGTGACCGGCCAATCGTTTTCCGCCGCGAAGTCCAGCCAGGCGCTATTCACATAGCAGATGCGTCCGCGGGTATCCACGCGATGTACGAAGATGCGGGGGTCGATCTGCTGGAACAGCTGCATATGGGGTTTGCACCAGTGGTCGGCGGGTCCTCGGCATCGGCGGTTGGGCTTTGTCAAAGATAGCGCAAATGGGTCGGCTACTGCCGGAGTACGACGCCCGTAGTCGGCCGTTGTGCTGGCACCCACGGCTGGATGCAGAGTCGGGATCTGCCCTGTATCGCGTGAGTGCTGGGACGTTGCGGCCCCGGGCTGCTAGCCTGTTGGCGAGACGATGCCGGGGACACAGCAGATAGGGGCAGGCGATGGCGGAGCGGTTAGACAGGGGAGCACGGCGGCCCTCGGCTGCGGCGCAGGAGCGGTCTGCTGCGCCGGCACCGGATGTCGCATCAAGCGCCCCCGCCGGTCTCACGCCGGACGATTATGCCGGTCTCGCGCAGCGCCTGGGGCGCTCGCGCCTGCGCCAGCGGCTCAATACCCAGATCTACCACGTCGCCGGTGACGCCCATCAGGACGCGATCCTGTTCGGACTCTCCCGCATGCTCGACATCGACCTGCTCGCGGAGCGCACGGCACGCCTGCTGGGCATCCATCGCTGGGGCTACCGCAACTTCATGGATCTGCGCCTGGTGGAGCACCGCCTCGCGCACCCGCGGCTGCCGCCGGCATTGGCGGGCCTGCGGGTGCTACAGCTGAGCGATCTGCATCTGGACCTGGATCCGGCGCTGGGCGCAGTGCTGCGTGAGCGTCTGGCGGGGGTCGAGTACGACGTGGCCGTCATCACCGGCGACTTCCGCAACACCACCGACGCCGACCACGGCCCGTCGGTGACGGAGACGCTGACACTGCTGAGCGCATTGCGCCCGCCGGTCTATGCCGTGCTCGGCAACCACGATTTCATCGAGATCGTGCCGCCGCTGGAGCGCGCCGGGCTGCGCTTCCTGCTGAACGAGGTCGTCACTGTGCCGTTCCAGGGCGCCGAGCTGTACCTCGGCGGCGTGGACGACCCGCACTTCTACCGCACCCACGACCTCGCCGGCGTGCGCGATGCGATTCCGGACACGGGCTTCTCGCTGCTGCTCTGCCATTCACCGGAGACCTACCGTGAAGTCGCGGGTTACGGCTTCGATGCCATGCTCTCGGGGCATACCCACGGCGGGCAGATCTGCCTGCCCGGCGGCCGCGCCCTGGTGTCCGTCTGCGATGCGCCCAAGCCCATGCAGGCCGGCGCCTGGCAGTACCGCGAGCTTCGGGGCTACACCTCGGTCGGCACGGGCTCCTGCGGTGTGCCCCTGCGCTACTTCTGCCCGCCGGAGATCACCCTGCACCATCTGGTGGGGGCCTGACCCGGTAGCGCTGGGGCCGGCAACGCCGGTCGCAGCCCAGAGTCGCCAGCGTGGTCGTGATCGAATCCGCTGCGAACACAACAGGCGCGGCCAGAAAGGACCACGAGCAGACCCGTCGCCAGGCATGCGCGAGACGCGCGGCTCCGGGGCCCGGGTACGGCGTCGATCGGCCCGCTGCTTGCTTGCCGGAGAGCGGTGGGGCTGCTACCGTGCGCCGCGGACCCACCGGCAGTCGATGTTGCCCAGAAGGAGCTCCGATGGCCACCAGCCTGCTCGCCCTACTCGACGATATCGCCACCGTCCTGGACGACGTGGCCGTGCTCACCAAGGTCGCCGCGCGCAAGACCTCTGGACTGCTCGGTGACGACCTCGCCGTGAATGCCGAGCAGGTGACCGGCGTGCGCGCCCAGCGCGAGATTCCGGTGGTGTGGGCGGTGTTCAAAGGCTCGCTACTGAACAAGGTCATCCTGGTGCCGGCGGCCCTGTTGCTGAGCGTCATCGCACCCTGGCTGCTGACGCCGCTGCTGATGGCGGGCGGGCTGTTCCTGAGCTACGAGGGCTTCGAGAAGCTTTCGCACAAGTATCTGCACCCGCAAGACGACAGCGACCGGCACCAGGAGCTGGCCGATGCGCTGGCGGATCCCGACGTGGATCTGGCAAAGCTCGAGCGCGATAAGGTCAGGGGCGCCATCCGCACGGATTTCGTGCTCTCGGCGGAGATCGTCGTCATCACCCTGGGCATTGTCGCCACGGCGCCGCTGCCGATGCGCATCGCGGTGCTGGCGGGCATCGCGCTGCTGATGACCGTCGGCGTCTACGGTCTCGTGGCCGGCATCGTCAAGCTCGACGACGCTGGACTCTATCTCTCCAAGCGCGAAGGCGAGGGCCTCTGGCGCGAGCTTCAGCACCATGCCGGGCGCGCCATCCTGATTGCCACACCCTACCTCATGAAGGCCCTGTCCGTGCTCGGCATGATTGCCATGTTCCTGGTGGGCGGCGGCATCCTGGTGCACGGGATTCCGGCGCTGCACCACGGTGTCGAGCATCTCTCCCATGTCGTGCACGGCATGCCCGCGCTGGAGGGCCTGCTGGGGGTGCTGGCCAACGGCGCGGTCGGCGTCGCCGCCGGTGCCGCCACCCTCGCGGCGGTGACCTATGTCGGGCGCTTGCGCGCCGCGACGACCTGATCACAGAGCATCAGCGGCGGTAGATGCGCCGAGCCTCGTGGTGACTGTGCTGTTGGATGCCTGGCGGGCCTTGCTGCTCGCCGGGCGTTTTCTCACCCGTTGGCCCTTCCCGGCGGCGGTGGACGCGCCGCCCACCCTTTATGGCCGCGCAGCGCCCTTTTATCCGCTCATCGGCCTACTGCTCGGAGCCGCGCTGGCGGGCGTGGCCCTGCTGGGCCGTGCGCTCGGGCTGGCGGAGGGTGCCGGCATTGCGATGCTCGCCCTGCTGGTGCTGCTGGTCTGGGTCTGGTCGACGGGGGCGCTGCATCTCGACGGTCTTGCCGATTGTGCCGATGCCTGGGTCGGCGGCCTAGGCAGCCGCGAGCGCACCTTCGCCATTATGAAAGACCCGCACATCGGCACCATGGGCGTCGTGGTGCTGGTGCTGGTGCTGCTCGGGAAGCTGGTGGCGCTGGCGGTGGTGCTGGATGCCGGCGCTGCGGGGGAGGGAGCCGGAGCGGCTGCGGGCATTGGGGTGCTGCTGGGCGCGCCGCTGCTGGCGCGGGCGCAGATCCTGTGGCTTGCGCTCACCACGCCGCCGGCGCGGCCGCAGGGCCTGGGTGCCGCACTGGGTGCGCACCTGCCGCGGCGTGCGGCCTGGCTTGCCGCCGGGTTGGGCACTGGCGCCGCGCTCGTCGGCATCGGCAGTACCGGACTGGCGGCGGCAGCCATGGCCGCCGTCGCCGCGGGCTGGGTGCTGCTCGGTTGGCGGCGGTCGTTGATGCGCCGGCTGGGCGGCTATACGGGCGACGGCGTCGGTACCTTGATTGAGCTGACCGAGACCCTGGTCCTCGTCGCCGTCGGCTTGGCGCTGGCTGCGGGCGCCGATGCGCCGTCGCCACCATGACAGTTTGATTACGCTAGACTCTGGTCTTAGTCGACTGTGCAGGTGGGCAATGGCGCCCTCGCGCCCCCGCTGTCAGCGCAGGCGTTCTGCCCATCATGGTTGCGGAGCAGGCGGATGGCCGAGCCCTTATCATCCGAGATCCAACAGGATCCGCCTGCTGCGGTGAAGGCCATCCCGGCTCCGGAGCCACCGCCGCCGCGGCTGGACGAGTTTACGCGGCTGCGCGAGCGGCTGGCGGATCTGCAGGCGCTCTCGCGCGCGCAAGAAGAGCAGTGGTCGCAGCTCGCCAACCGCTTGGCGGCCTTGGAGCAGGCGCAAGCGCCGGACTCCGATCTCGGCGAGCGCCTGGAGGCGCTGTCGGCGCAGGTGCAGGCACTGTGCGACGCCCTGCCGGCGGCGTCCGAGCAGGCGCAAGCGCCGGACCCCCTCGACGCCTTCGAGCTGGTAGCCGCCAATGACGCGGAATTGGAAGCCACCGCGCTGGAGCGGCGTATCGGCGAGCTCGCCGCGGCTTTGGAAGGCCGCGTGGACGCCCTGCAGGCGCAGGTGACGGCCGCCCGGACCTATGCCCGCCGGCAGGCGGAGACCCAGCGCGCCTGGAACGATGCACGCCGGCGGCGCTGGGTGCTGGGCCTGGGTGTGCCCCTGGCGGCGCTACTGGCGGCGGTGGCCCTGCTGGCGGCGGGCGCCTGGTGGCAAGTGGAGCGCCACGCCCGGGCGCTGGATCGCGAGTTGGCGGCGCAGGACGCACAGGCGCGCAGCGCGCGCCGAGCAGCGCACGCGCAGCTGGATGAGCGCCTGGCAGCGCTGCGCCAGGAGCTCATCCGCTTGGAGCGTGACGATGCCGCGTCGCTGGAGCGCCAGCAGCAGATGCTGGAGGCGCGGGCGAGCAACGCGCTCATCGGTGATGTGCTGGCGCGGCTGCGGCGGCTGGAGCACACCGGGGCGGAATCGACGCCGGCATCTGCTCGGACACCGGATGGGGGCCTAGCTGCGCCTAATGGTGCTGCCGCGGCGGCGGGCGCGGAAGACTCGGCAGTGCCGGGCGAGCCTGCAGCGGCGAGCAATGCCACGGCTGCCGACTCCGCGACGGCGCCCTGGATGATCCAGCTCATTGGCTATCGGGAGGTCGCGCGGTTGCGGGCATTCGCGGCCGAGCAGGGCTTGACCGAGACCGCCGACAGTGGGCCGCGGGCCTGGATGTCCAGCGGCCGTTGGCGTGGCGCGCCATGGTACACCCTCTATTGGGGCGGCTTCGGCGACCGCGGCGACGCGGCACAGGCACTGGCGGCACTGCCGCCGACGCTGGCCGGACTGGAGCCCATTCTGCGGCGCGTTCCACCGGAGCTCAATCTGGAGCCCGTTGCGGCGCCGGTGTCCGCGCCCAAGGCGCGCTGAATCGGCTCCAGGCTGGCTGCGGCGCGCGCCCGCTCGGTTAGGGCCGCGCTGCGATCTGCTCCATGGCGGCCTCGTAGCGTGCGCCCAGCTCATCGCGCAGCCCCGCCTCCTTGGCACCGGCGCAGCCGCCCATCTCGCGCAGCCGGGTTAGGAAGTCATCGCGCATGCGCTCCCGGGCAGCGCGGTAATAGCCTTCGGGGAAGAGATCGTCCAGCACGTCCAGCACGGTCATCCGAAAGCGGCTCGCGAGCTCTTTGTTGAGGTTCTCGGTGCGCCGGCCGGACTGGTCGTTGCGGCAGCGCGCGTTGTAGAGGTCGAGCTCGAAGGCGGCCTCGACGGCCGTGATCAACAGCGCGCGATCCTCGTCGGTGAGGAATTCGTCTTCAATGGCGAGCGCGGCCGGTGCCAGGCAGCCCAGCAGCGACGCGAGTGCAAGCGCGAGCCAGGCAGCGCGGGTCGGGGCGTGCCATAGCGGCGGGGTGCCGCCGCCGGTAGCCAGGACCTCCAGGGTGAAGGGCATGCGCACGGTGCTCAACTGCGCCCGTAGACGGGTACGGCGGCGCCGCTCACGCAGCGGGCTGCCGGCGAGGCGAGGAAGAGCATCACATCGGCGAGGGCGTCCGTCGGCACCCAGGTATCGTGATCCTTGTCCGGCATGGCCGCGCGGTTCTGCGGCGTGTCGACGGTGCCGGGTAGGATGCAGTTGACATTGATGTCGAGCTGCTTGGTCTCCGCCGCCAGGCTCTCGGTCAGCGACACCACCGCCGCCTTGGCTGCACAATAAGGCCCCATGTGGCCCTGGCCCTGCAGGGCGGCTCGGGCGGCGACGTTGACGATGCGGCCATAGCCGGCGCTGCGCATGAGCGGCAGCACGGCGCGGACCATGTGAAACACCGAGCGTGCGTTCAGGTCCATCATCTGGTCCCAGGTGGCGTCGTCGGTTACCTCCAGCGTCGGGCCCATGGCGAAGCCGCCGGCGACGTTGGCGAGGAAGTCGATGCGCCCGAAGCGCTCCTGCACGGCGTTGACGGTGCCCTGCACGGAGGCCGGGTCGAGCAGGTCCACGCTGAAGCTCGCGGCCTCGGTACCATCGGGCAGCTGGCCCACCAACTGGGCCATGGCCTCGGCATCGCGGTCCAGCAGGGCGATGCTCGCACCCGTTTGTGCCAGCTTCTGGCACAGGGCCGTGCCCAGGTTGCCGGCGGCGCCGGTGACCACGGCGACTTGGCCTTGGATTTCGCTCATTGGGTTGGTCTCCTGACAAAGGGTGGCGTTGCACTCGGAGCCCAGACAACTGAGGGCGCGGCGGGCTCGCGTAAAGCATTCGCCGCCTCGGCATTGGCTGCGCCGGCTGTGCTGGCCCGCGCGATGCGGCGGCCAAGCACAACTTGTATGATAACCCCCATGACGCAAGCCCACACCGCTCGAACGGTTGTTGCAGGCGCTCGGGGTGCGGCTGCCGCGGCCGCACGCCGGCGTGGCGCACCCGCGTGCCGCGGCCTGCGCCCCGGCGGCAGGGTTGCGCCTTGCTGATGGAATGGCTCTTTCTGCTGCTGCCGGTCGCTGCCGCGAGCGGTTGGTGGCTGGCCCGCCGCGGCCCGCGGCACACCTGCGCCGAATCCGAGCGCGAGCCGGTGTTCTTCCGCGGCCTCAACTATCTGCTGAACGAGCAGCCGGACAAGGCCATCGATGTCTTCCTGAAGCTCGCCGAAGTCGACAGCGAGACGGTGGAGACGCACTTGGCGCTGGGGGCCTTGTTCCGCCGCCGCGGCGAGGTGGACCGTGCCATCCGCATCCACCAGAACCTGGTGGCACGCCAGAGCCTCGGCGACGCCCAGCGCGGCTTCGCGCTGTATGAGCTCGGTCGGGACTATATGCTCGCCGGGCTGTTCGACCGCGCCGAGAGCTTGTTCAAGGAGCTGGTGGAGCGCCAGCTGCTACAAGCGCGGGCGCTGCGGGCCTTGATCGAAATCTACCAGGCGGAAAAGGAATGGCCGAGATGCTTGGAAACCGCCGAGGCGCTGCAGCGCATCAGCGACGAGCCGCTGCGCACCGAGATCGCCCAGTACCATTGCGAGCTCGCCGAGCAGTGTCTGCGCGACGGCAAGGCGGACCGCGCCCGCTCGCACTTGCTCGATGCCCAGTCCGTGGATCCGGATTGTATTCGCGCGAGCCTGGTGCAGGCGCGCATGGAGCTCAGGGCCGGCGACGTCGAGACCGCAGCGCTGTTGTACCGGCGCGTGGCGCAGCGCGGCCCCCGCTACCTGCCGGCGATGCTGCCGGGACTCATGGAGTGCTGGCAGCGACTCGGCCGGGAGTCCGTCACCGCGGAGCTGCGTGCCCTGTTCGAGCAGCACCCCTCGCCGCCGCTGATGCTTCGGCTCTGCGACGCCATCGAGGCCGAGCGCGGGGTCGCCGCAGCGCGGGAGTTCCTGGTGCGCTACCTCAGCGGCCATGCCGACCTGTCCGGTGCCGAGCGGCTGCTCGCCCTGCGCCGGCGCGTGCAACAGCCGCCGTCGGCGGAGGACGAGGTGCTGCTGGAGGTCATCGCCCGCCAGCTCGCGGCCCAGCCCGGCTATCAATGCGATCATTGCGGCTTCGAGGCACGCGAGCTCCACTGGCAGTGCCCGAGCTGCAAGCGCTGGGGCAGCATCAAGACGGTCGAGCCCGAGCCCATCGCCGCGGCGGCGGTGTTGCGCCAGCGCCAGATTGCCTGACCTCCCGGGGGCGAGCGAGTTGACCAAACAACGCCGGCGCAGCGCCGGGGCCGGTGGCCCCGCATTCACAAACAGGACGCGGCAGCCATGAGCAGCGAGCCCACCGATCCCCGCATCATCGTCGCGCTGGACTTCCCCGACAGCGCCGCGGCGCAGGCCCTGCTGGAGCGCTTGGACCCGGCCCGATGCCGGGTCAAGATCGGCAAGGAGCTCTTCACCCGCGGCGGTCCCGCGCTGGTGACCCGAGCCGTCGACGCGGGCTTCGCGGTGTTCCTGGACCTTAAGTTCCATGACATTCCAAACACGGTCGCCGGCGCCTGCGCCGCCGCCGCGGACCTGGGGGTGTGGATGGTCAATGTGCATGCCCAGGGCGGGTCCGCCATGCTGTCGGCGGCCCGCGAATGCCTCGCCCGGCGCCGCGAGCGCCCGCTGCTGGTCGCCGTGACCGTCCTCACCAGCCTGGGGGCCGAAGACCTCGCCGCCATCGGCTGCCCGGGCACACCCGGCGAGCGTGTGCTCGACTTGGCCGGGCTCGCCCAGGCCGCGGGGCTCGACGGGGTGGTCTGCTCGCCGCAGGAGGCCGCCGCGCTGCGGACGCGCTTCGGCGCGGGCTTCCGGCTGGTGACGCCCGGCGTGCGCCCGGCGCGGGCGGCCGCAGAGGACCAGAAGCGCATCATGACCCCCGCCGACGCTGTTGCCGCCGGCGCGGATTACTTGGTGGTGGGGCGGCCCATCACTGCGGCGCCGGAGCCGGCCGCGGCGCTCGCCGCCATCGCCGCCGAGGTCGGCGGCTGAGTCCGCGGCTTGCGCCGGCGCGGCACGCCGTCGCCCGGTCCCGTTTCTTCGAGAAGAGCAACACAGAGCAGGAGTCGATATGGCGAAAATCCGCAAAGCCGTCTTCCCGGTGGCGGGTCTCGGAACGCGTTTTCTGCCCGCCACCAAGGCGAGCCCGAAAGAGATGCTGCCGGTGGTGGACAAGCCGCTGATCCAATATGCCGCCGAGGAGGCCGAGGCGGGCGGTGCCGAGCACCTGATCTTCATCACCGGCCGGCACAAACGCTCCATCGAGGACCACTTCGACAAGAACTACGAGCTGGAGACCGAGCTCAAGGAGGCCGGCAAGGACAAGCTGCTCAAGCTGGTGCAAAACGTCCTGCCCGAGCACGTAGATTGCATCTTCCTGCGCCAGCCGGAGGCCTTGGGGCTCGGGCATGCGGTGCTCTGCGCCAAATCCGTGGTGGGCAACGAGCCCTTCGCCATCATCCTCGCCGACGATCTGATCCGAAACGACGCCAAGGGCGTGGTGGAGCAGATGGCCGAGGTCTACGAGCGCACGGGCGCCAGCGTGCTCTGCGTACAGGAGGTCCCGCCGAGCGAGACCGACAAGTACGGCATCGTCGCCACCGAGCAGCAAGCCGACGGCAGCTTGCGGGTGATGTCGATGGTGGAGAAGCCCAAGCCGGGCGATGCCCCGTCCAATTTGGCCGTGGTGGGGCGCTACCTGCTGAGTCCGACCATTTTCGAGAAGCTGGAGCAGACCCGCCCCGGGGCCGGCGGCGAGATCCAGCTCACCGATGCCATCGCGGCGCTGCTGGAGGAGGAGCCGGTGGTGGCCTATCCCTTCGAAGGCAAGCGCTACGACTGCGGCAGCAAAGAAGGCTACTTGGAAGCCACGGTGGAGTACGCCCTAGCACATGCGGACCTAGGCGAGTCGTTCCGGGCTTATCTCAAGCAGCTGGCGCTGTGACATCCGCCCGGGTAGCGCCGCTGGGGTGCGGGGAGCGGCAGGGACACGCCGCCGCGCGCCCGGATTAGGCGGCTGCCAGGCTGGTGAAGGTGGACAAGCGATTGCGCCCGGCGCGCTTGCTGGCATACAGGGCTTGGTCGGCGTTGCGCAGCAGGTCTTCCACATTGCCCGCTGCCACTGGGAGTGTCGCCAGGCCGATGCTGACACTGATGCCGACGCGGCCTGCTTTCGCCACCTCCAGCGGTGACTCGGCGATGCGGTTGAGGATGCGCTCGCCGGCTCTGCGGGCGGCGGTTTCCGGTGCCGATGGCAGTAGTACGATAAATTCATCGCCGCCGTAGCGCGCGACCACATCGTTGCCGCGCACCGAATCCCGGATGGCGTTGGCGACGGCGCGGATGGCGAGATTGCCCGTGTCGTGCCCGTAGTGATCGTTGATGGCCTTGAGGTTGTCGATGTCGATCATCAGCACCGACAACGGCTCGTCACCGCCCTGAGCCAGGCGCTGGTGCCTGCTCAACGCCTGATCGAAGGCGCGCATATTGCTCAAGCCCGTGAGTGCGTCGGTGTCGGCGAGCTGCTCTACATAGGCGCGCGCGAAGCCCAGGTCCGCCGCCAGCAGCGAGGTGACATAAGCCACCAGCACGAAGGGCGCAAAGCGCAGCATCAGCGAGCTGAAGATCTCGTAGCGGAAGATCTCGCTGCCGTCGACCGAGTGGGCGGCGAGGAGATAGAAGCTGGTGATGAGCCCGAGCTCCAATAAGGTGATCACCTTACCCAGGGTCAGGGCGCTGAAAATCACCACCAGCAGGAACAGGTTCAGCAGCGGACTGTCGACTTTGCCGGTATACCAGACGGCAATGGCCGTGAGCCCGAGCATGGCCCAGGTCTCGATGGTGAGCTTCCAGCGCGCCGGCAGCGTGAACAGGTTGGCGTAGCGGAAGCCGACGACGAAGATGGCGAAAACCGCCCCGGCGGCGATGATGGTGAGCGGCTGCTCCACCGGCTCGTCCGGCAGGGTCATGTAGACGAGGATCAGCACCAGCAGCAGCCATTCGATCTCCGCAAGGGTCCGGTTGAAGCCCTTGAGCTCGATGGTGCCGGCGCGTCGCCCCGTATCGCGCTGCGCTTTCATAGCGGCTTTGCGTCCGTTGTGGCTTGTTCCTGAGTGGCGACCCGCAGCTGCGTCGGCGCCGAGTGACTCTCATGCGGCTCAGCCGAGGAGGGCCTCTTCGAGCTGGTCGAGCTTCACGGCTTCCAGGTAGGCCTCCAGTGTTTGGCGGTCGACACCACTGCCCTCCACCTGGACCTGAATGCGTGTGCCGACCAACAGCAGGAGACGGCTGGTGCCGTCCTGGTGCATCTCCAGCACGCCGCGGTAGCCGTCATGGGTGTAAGGCGTTGTGCTTGGGCTCGCCTGCATCAGCGTGGTCAACATCGACAGCAGCGGCGAGTCCGCGGTAATGCTGACGCTGACGCTGGCGCCGTCGTCCTTGCGGTAGGTGCGCACGAGATTGGTGCCGGTGAACATGGCCGCGATGCCGCCGGCGTCGCTCACTGGGGCATCGGCGCTCCAGCCCGGGAGCGGCTCCGGCAGCAGCGCCAGCTGCTCGGCCTGCAATTGTTCCTGGATCTGGGCAATGGCGAATTGCAGGGCCTGGATGGCGACCTGCTCATCCCCGGCCGAATAGGCGCGCTTGGCGGCATCGATCTGGTCGGTGACATCGTCCGCGCGCGCAGGTGCAACGAGGAGTGCCAACGCGGCCAAGACGAACAAGAGGCGTGTCATGCGGGCGGCTCCGTTTGGTCGGGCGCGGGCTCGGCCGCGGGTGCAGCGGGTGTCCCGCCAACCATCCTCAGTCTACTGTATTGCCACCGGGCCAACGATGCCGCCGAGCGAGCGGGGTATGCGGCTTTGCGAAGTTGTGAGCCGGGTCCGTTTTCGCCACCGTCAGTAGAGGAGTCGCGAGAGCTTGGCGCGGTAGGTGGTAACCAGCGGATCATCGCCCAGCAGGTCGAAGATCATCACGATGCCCTTGCGGGCGGCGTCGTCGCCATAGCCGCGGTCATGGCGCATGAGCGTGAGCAGGTTATCGAGGGCGGCCTGATAGTCGCCGGCCAGGACTTGCTGCGCCGCCAGGCCGTAGCGCGCGGCACTGTCCTTTGGGTCGGCGGCCAGGCGGGCTTCGCACGCCGCCGGGTCGGGGGCCTCGGCCGCGGCTGCGGCGAAGGCCAGCTGGCCGCGGAGCTGGGCGACGGCCGGGTCGTTGGCGAGCTCCAGCGGCGTGTGCTCCAACATGTCGGCGGCGGCATCGTAGTCGCCGCGGGCCAGCGCGAGCCGAACCTCGGCGGGGAATAACCGGTTGTCGTCCGGGGCCTCGGCGCGCACCTCGGCGAGCAGCGACGCCGCGGCATCCAGCTCGCCCCGAGTCATGTGCTCGGTGGCGGCGGCGATGCGCTGGTCGGTCGCGCTCTCGATGTGGCGGGAGAGAAACTCACGGATCTGGCCTTCGGGAAGGGCGCCCATGAATTGATCCACCGGCCGGCCGTCCTTGAACAGCTGCACCGTGGGCAGGCTGCGAATGCCGAAGGCCGCCGCCAACGACTGCTCGGCCTCGGTGTCGACCTTGGCCAGCAGGAAAGCGCCGCCGAGCTCGTCGGCGAGCTTGGCGAGGATGGGCATCAACTGGCGGCAGGGGGCGCACCAGTCGGCCCAGAAGTCCACGAGGACGGGCCGCTGGCTCGAGCCGGCGATGACCACCTGCTCGAAGTCGGCTTCGGTGACATTGACCACATGGGGGGATTCGGCCATACGCAGCTCCGGAGGATTCTTTGGGGGGTGCTGACACCCGCGACGACGTTGGAAAATAATTGGTCACCCAGAATGATTCAAGCAGGCCCTGCCGCGAGGCGGCGGGCGCCGGGAGGAAACAGCATGGCCGAGCCCCTGCATCTGGTCTGCCCCCATTGTGACGCCGTGAACCGTGTGCCGGCCGCGCGGCTCGGCCAGGCGCCGGCGTGCGGCAAGTGCCACCGCCAGCTCTTCGACGGGCATCCGGCGGCACTGGACGAGGCGCGCTTCGAGCGCCATATCGCTCGCAGCGACATCCCCGTGCTCGTGGACTTCTGGGCGCCCTGGTGCGGCCCGTGCAAGATGATGGCGCCCGCCTTCGAGGCCGCCGCCGCGCGCCTGGAGCCGAGGGCACGGCTGGCGAAGGTCAACACAGAAGAAGCCCAGGGACTGGCCATGCGCTACGGCATCCGCTCCATCCCGACGCTGGCGGTCTTCCGCGGCGGGCGGGAACTGGGCCGCCAGGCGGGTGCCATGGATGCCGCGCAGCTGGTGAGCTGGGCGCAGTCTTACCTGTGACGCGCCGGGCGGGGCGCGGCACGGGCGCTCGGGGGCCAGCGCCCGAGCCGTCGCAGTGGCCGCCGTCCAGTGGCTGACATCCGCCGCGCCGCCTGCGCCGAGCTAAGGGTCGCCGGGCTAAGGGTCGCCGGGCTCTAACGGCTGTGAGCGAGACGCACGGCGCTGCTCACGGCGCCCGTACATGGACAGCATGCGGGGCATCCTTTACCATCTGCGCCGATGTCGCGTTGCGCATCGGCGTCGCCGACATGCGCCCCGTATCCACGCGGTTCCGTACGGTGACAGGCAGGACGGCCGACACCGCGCCCTCGCGTGTCCGCGAAACCTGCCTAGGTCTCCCGCCTAGGTCTGACGCCTAGATCTGCCCCCTAGGTCTGCCCGGAGGTCGTCTTGCGCCAACCCGCCGTATTGGTCCTGGAAGATGGCTCGGTCTTCCGCGGCGTCGCCATCGGCGCCTCCGGGCAGAGTGTCGGTGAAGTGGTCTTCAATACGGCCATGACCGGCTACCAGGAGATCCTCACGGACCCCTCCTACAGCCGCCAGCTGGTGACGCTCACCTACCCGCACATCGGCAACACGGGCGTCACCGACGAGGACGAAGAGTCCGCCGCCGTGCATGCTGCCGGGCTGGTAATCCGCGACCTGCCTGTGCGCACGAGCAACTGGCGGCGCCAGCAGGACCTGCCCGATTACCTGCGGGCCCAGGGCGTGCCCGGCATCGCCGACATCGACACGCGCCGGCTCACTCGGATTCTGCGCGAGAAGGGCGCCCAGAACGGCTGCCTACAGGCGGGGGAGGGGCTCGATGAGGCCGCTGCGCTGGCCGCGGCCCGCGCCTTCCCGGGGCTTGCCGGTATGGACCTGGCGCGCGCCGTGACCACGCCGGAGACCTACATCTGGACTGCCGGGCTCTGGTCCCTGGAGCTCGGCCAGGGCGCGCCGCGGGCCGTCGACGACCCGGCGCTCAAATACCACGTCGTCGCCTATGATTACGGCATCAAGCGCAACATCCTGCGCATGCTCGCCGCCCGCGGCTGCCGCATCACCGTGGTGCCTGCCGAAACGCCGGCCGCCGATGTGCTGGCGCTGCGCCCGAACGGCGTCTTCCTGAGCAACGGTCCGGGGGACCCGGAGCCCTGCGACTATGCCGTCAAGGCCATCCGCACCCTGATGGATGCGGAGATCCCGCTGTTCGGCATCTGCCTCGGCCACCAATTGCTCGGGCTCGCCTGCGGGGCACGCACCCTGAAGATGAAGTTCGGCCACCACGGCGCCAATCATCCGGTGCTGGAGCTCGCCACGGGCACGGTGATGATCTCCAGCCAGAACCACGGCTTTGCGGTGGACGAGGCGACACTGCCGACGGAAGTCATGGCGACCCACCGCTCGTTGTTCGACGGCTCCCTGCAGGGCATCCGCCATCGTGAGCGACCGGCGTTCAGCTTTCAGGGCCATCCCGAGGCGAGTCCGGGGCCGCACGACATGGCGCCCCTGTTCGACGGCTTCATCGCCGCCATGGCCGAGCGTGTTTGACGCCGACGCCTGATCCCGTCCGCGCCGGCACGGTGCCGCCGACAACCGCAACCCAGCCCATATCCGCCGCCGCAACGCCGGGTCGCGGCGGCAAGCGAAGAGATAGTCAAGCCAGCCGTCATGCCAAAGCGCAGCGACATCCACAGCGTGCTCATCATCGGTGCCGGGCCCATCGTCATCGGCCAGGCCTGCGAGTTCGACTATTCCGGGGCGCAGGCCTGCAAGGCGCTCAAGGAAGAAGGCTTTCGGGTCATCCTGGTCAACTCCAACCCGGCCACCATCATGACCGACCCGGAGATGGCCGACGCCACTTACATCGAGCCCATCAACTGGCGGGTGGTGGAGCGCATTATCGAGCGCGAGCGCCCGGATGCACTGCTGCCCACCATGGGCGGGCAGACGGCCCTGAACTGCGCCCTGGACCTGGCCCGCGAGGGCGTGCTCGAGCGCTTCGGCGTGGAGATGATCGGCGCCACGCGCGAGGCCATCGACAAGGCCGAAGACCGCGATCTGTTCCGCCAGGCCATGCGCCGCATCGGGCTCGGGCTGCCGCGCTCGGCCATGGCGCACAGCCTGGAAGAGGCGCAGCAGGTGCAGGCGCAGGTGGGCTTTCCGGCCATCATCCGGCCTTCGTTCACCATGGGCGGCAGCGGCGGTGGCATCGCCTACAACGCTGAGGAGTTCGAGGAAATCTGCCGGCGCGGCTTGGATCTGTCGCCGACCCGGGAGCTACTGATCGAAGAATCCGTGCTCGGCTGGAAAGAATTCGAGATGGAGGTGGTGCGCGATCACAAGGACAACTGCATCATCATCTGCTCCATCGAGAACTTCGATGCCATGGGGGTGCACACCGGCGACTCCATCACCGTGGCCCCGTCGCAGACGCTGACGGACAAGGAATACCAGATCATGCGCGATGCCTCGCTGGCGGTGCTGCGCGAGATCGGCGTGGACACCGGCGGCTCCAACGTGCAGTTCGCCATCAACCCCGACGACGGGCGCATGATCATCATCGAGATGAACCCGCGCGTGTCGCGCAGCTCGGCGCTGGCGTCCAAGGCCACTGGCTTTCCCATCGCCAAGGTGGCGGCGAAGCTGGCGGTGGGCTACACCCTGGATGAGCTGCGCAACGAGATCACCGGCGGTGCCACGCCGGCCTCCTTCGAGCCGAGCATCGACTATGTCGTCACCAAGATGCCGCGCTTCGCCTTCGAGAAATTCCGCGAGGCGGACTCGCGGCTGACCACGCAGATGAAGTCCGTCGGCGAGGTCATGGCCATCGGCCGGACCTTCCAGGAGTCGCTGCAGAAGGCCCTGCGCGGCTTGGAGACCGACCGTGACGGCCTGAACCGGGTCATCAATCCCGGCGATGCCAAGGCCCAGGACATCCTGCGCCGCGAGATCCGCCAGCCGGGGCCGGATCGGATCTTCTACATCGCCGATGCCATGCGCCTGGGCTGGTCGCTGGATGAAGTCCACGAGCTCTCGGGTATCGACCCCTGGTTCCTCGCCCAGGTGGAGGAGTTAGTCGCCCTGGAGGTCGAGGTGAAGGCTGCCGGCGCCGAGGCGCTGGATGCGGCACGGCTGCGCATGCTCAAGCGCAAGGGCTTCTCGGACAAGCGCCTCGGCAAGCTCGTGGGCAGCGACGAGGCGAGCATCCGCCGGCTGCGCCAGGACCACGGCATCTGCCCGGTGTACAAGCGCGTGGATACCTGCGCCGCGGAGTTCGCGTCGGCCACCGCCTACATGTACTCCACTTATGAGGAAGAGTGCGAGGCGGCGCCGTCGCAGCGGCAGAAGATCATGGTGCTCGGCGGCGGGCCGAACCGCATCGGCCAGGGCATCGAGTTCGACTACTGCTGCGTGCACGCCGCCCTGTCGCTGCGCGACGACGGCTACGAGACCATCATGGTCAACTGCAACCCGGAGACCGTCTCCACCGACTACGACACCTCCGACCGGCTCTACTTCGAGCCCCTGACGCTGGAGGACGTGCTGGAGATCGTCGCCGTGGAGCGGCCCCTGGGGGTGATCGTGCAGTACGGCGGACAAACGCCGCTCAAGCTCGCGCGGGACCTGGAGGCGGCCGGCGTGCCCATCATCGGCACCTCGCCGGACTCCATCGACCGCGCCGAGGACCGCGAGCGCTTCCAGCGCCTGGTGCACGAGCTGGACCTCAAGCAGCCGCCCAATGCCACCGCCCGCAGCGAGAGCGAGGCCTTGGAGCAGGCCGCCGCCATCGGCTATCCGCTGGTGGTGCGCCCGTCCTATGTGCTCGGCGGCCGCGCCATGGAGCTGGTCTACGACGACGTCGAGCTGGCCCGCTACATCCGCAGCGCCGTGAGCGTCTCCAACGAGGCGCCGGTGCTGCTGGACCGCTTCCTCGACAACGCCATCGAGGTGGACGTGGACGCCGTCTGTGACGGCGAGGGAGTGCTGATCGGCGGCATCATGGAGCACATCGAGCAGGCCGGCGTGCACTCCGGCGATTCCGCTTGCTCCCTGCCGCCCTACACCCTGTCCGCGGACGTCCAGGCGCGCCTGCGCGAGCAAATGACCAAGCTCGGTCTTGCGCTGGACGTGCGCGGGCTCATGAACGCCCAGTTTGCGATCCAGGACGACGAGATCTTCATCTTGGAGGTGAATCCGCGCGCCTCGCGCACCGTGCCCTTCGTCTCCAAGTCCATCGGCGTGCCCTTGGCCAAGGTGGGCGCCCGCAGCATGGCCGGGCGCACCCTGGTGGATCAGGGCCTGGAGCAGGAGGTCGTCCCGCCACGCTACTTCGTCAAAGAGGCGGTGTTCCCCTTCGTCAAGTTCCCGGGGGTGGACACCGTGCTCGGTCCGGAGATGAAATCCACCGGCGAGGTCATGGGTGTCGGCGACAGCTTCGCCGAGGCCTTCGGGAAGGCTGTGGAGGCGGCCGGTCAGTCGCTGCCCAAGCGCGGCAAGGCCATGCTCAGCGTGCGTGCGGCGGACCGTGAGCGCCTGGTGGCCGTGGCCCGGGTGCTGGATGAGCTCGGCTTCGCCCTCTACGGCACCCACGGCACCGCCCGTGCCGTGCGCGAGGCGGGCATGGAGTGCATCGGTGTCAACAAGGTCAAGGAGGGGCGCCCGCACATCGTGGACATGATCAAGAACGACGAGATCGTCTTCATCGTCAACACCACGGAGGGCGCCCAGGCCATCGCCGACTCCGCCGAGATCCGCCGCGCCGCGCTCCAGCACAAGGTAAGCTACACCACCACCATCGCCGGTGCCGAGGCCACCTGCATGGCACTGCGCCAGGGCGATCTGCTGAATGTGACCCCGTTACAGGCGCTTTACTGACCCCGGTGCCGGCGCTAGGCTAAAGCACAATCGAACATCAGCGCAGCCCGCTGACCAACGGCCGGGATCGCACCGCGTATCCGGCCCACCGTTCACCGGCCGCTTGAGCCGCGCCGGATACCCCCGAGCGAAACCAACACAGTACGCCGCCCGCGCTTGCGCGTGTCGCGGCGGGGAAGAGGATTTCACAGATGACCCAGGTCCCTCTCACGGCCAGGGGCGCCGAGCAATTGCGCGCCGAGCTGGAGCACCTGAAGAAGATCGAGCGCCCGCGTATTATCGAGGCCATCGCCGAGGCGCGTGCACACGGCGACTTGAAAGAGAACGCCGAGTACCACGCCGCCCGTGAGCAACAGGGCTTCGTCGAGGGCCGCATCAAGGAGATCGAGGGCAAGCTCTCGAACGCCCAGATTATCGACGTCGCGCAGCTGCCGCGCACGGGCAAGGTGGTCTTCGGCGTCACCGTAGACGTGCTGGACGTGGACAAGGACGAAGAGCACACCTATGTCATCGTCGGCGACGACGAGGCGGACATCAAAC
Source organism: Thiohalocapsa halophila (assembly GCF_016583825.1). Classification (GTDB taxonomy): domain Bacteria; phylum Pseudomonadota; class Gammaproteobacteria; order Chromatiales; family Chromatiaceae; genus Thiohalocapsa; species Thiohalocapsa halophila. The sequence continues at coordinate 37,040 of NZ_NRRV01000004.1, forward strand.
AGGGCAAGATCAGCGTCAGCTCGCCCATCGCCCGCGGGCTGATCGGCAAGGGCGAGGGGGACGTGGCCATGGTGGATGCCCCGGCCGGCAAGCGCGAGCTCGAGGTGCTCGAGGTCCGCTACGAATAATGCCGCAGCCGGTGGCCCGAGTTGGCGCACGACCATGCACAGGCTAGCCATCCTCTTGCTCTGCATCGCCTTCGCGGCGCCGGCCCTCGCGCTGCGCTGCGGTACTGGTGTCGTCAGCGAAGGCGACAGCACCTTCGAGCTGCTCCAGACCTGCGGTGAGCCGACGTTGACTGAGCACACCGAGCGCCAGGTCTCTTATCGGATCTACGATCGCGTCCACGGCCGCTACACCACCGCCTACGACACCGTGCCGGTGGAGATCTGGACCTACAACTTCGGCCCGCGGCGGTTCATCCAGCGCATCACCATCGAGGACGGGCGCATCAAGCGCATCGAGCGGGGCGGGTACGGGTACTGATCGCGCTCATCCCGACTCACCTCGTCAGAGTCGACTAGGATTAGGCAACGACAACGACAAGCATCGCGACAGCCACAGCGAGGGCGACTGGCAACGGTCCCGAAACATCCGCCCTAATGAGCTGGGTAGATGCCGATCAACCGGCGTTTCCCTGCGGGCGGCCCCTCCGTCAGCGTGTCATGAGGGAAGAGGCATGTATGTCGTCACGAACCGTGAAGTCAAGGAAGCCAGGCCGGGCGAGCCCCTGGACCTGGATGTCTTCGGCAAGCAGCCGAATCACGCCGGGCCCAACGAGCTGCGCATCGTGCGCGTGGAGCGCGCCGGCGACGATTGGGTCGCGCACACCCTGAAGGACGAATTGTTGGTGCGCGAGGCGCGTGCCCTGCGCGACAAGTGGAACCTGGACATCAACCCGAGCGAGATCCGCCACGCCAGCCTGCAGGTGGCCTGCGATCTCTACGAGCAGACCCAGAGCACCGGGCGCAACCTCGCCGTCTATGTGCACGGCTACAACAACGACATGCGCGACGTGGTAGAGACCGCCGAGCGCATCGAGCGCGACCACGGCGTGATCTGCGTGGTCTTCAGTTGGCCCGCCAACGGCGGTGGCCCCGTCAGCGGCACACTTGCCTACCGGCGCGACAAGAAGGACGCCCGCGCCTCCATGGATGCGCTGAACCGCTTCTTCGAGAAGATGCAGTTCTTTCACGAGAAGCTGACGGCGGGCATGCGCGAGACGCTGCGAGAGAAGGCCGCCGAGCGCCATCCGAACAACCCGGATCGCACCCAGGCCCTCTATACCAAGCTGTGCAGCGAGCAGTGCGCGACCAAGCTGAGCCTCGTCTGCCACAGCATGGGCAATTATCTGCTCAAGTATGCGCTGCGGCCCGGCCTGGGCGGCGCCCGCGCTTTGCTCTTCGACAACGTGTGCCTGATTGCCGCGGATGCCAACAACGCCGAGCACGATACCTGGGTCGAGGCCCTCGACGTGCGCAACCGCGTCTATGTCTTCATCAACGAGGAAGACTTTGCACTCAAGTGGTCGCGGCGCAAGCCGGGCGAAGAGCAGTTGCCGCGGCTCGGGCACTACATCAAGAACCTCATCGCCGCCAACGCCTTCTATGTGGATGTCACCCGGGCCGACGGCGTCGGCGAGGCCCACGGCTATTTCGTCGGCGAGGTCCCCGCCGCCAACCCCAAGCTCAAGCAGGTCTTCACCGCGGCGCTGAACGGAGGCAGTCCGGAGTCCGTACGGGACTCGGTGCTGGAATTCACCGCGGATCTCAACGTCTACCGACTCCTCGGCAGTTGAGCGTGCGCGGAATCCGGATCGCCTAGGGCCGGTGTCGATGTCCGCAGCCGTCGGTGCGCCATGAAGGCTCTGCTGGACCTGGACCAGCTGCTGGCCGCCGGCGAGATCAGCCCGGAGCAGCACATGCGCCTGCGCCGCCACGCGGCGCATGAGACCGCGGCTCTGGCCTATGGGCTGCTCGCAGGTCTTGGCGTCCTGGCGGTGGCGGGCGCCACCATCGCCATGCTGCCGGTGCCCGCCACGGCGGTGTGGGCGGGCGCGATGGTGGCGGGGCTGGGGCTGATCCTGACCTTCGCCGCCGGAGCGCGTTGGCGGTTGGTGGCCGTGCTCTGGGTGGTCATCGGCGGCCTGCTCGGCGCCGGCGGCTTGGTGCTGGCGGGCGAGGGCGCGCCGCTCGCCTTTCTCGCAGCGGCGCTGCTGCTGGCCCTGCTCGGTTGGCTGGCGCGAAGCCAGCTGCTGGTGGTGCTTGCGGTGCTGGCGCTGGCCTCGGCGCTGGGCGCCCGCGCCGGCTATTGGGATGCGAGCTATCTGCTCGGTGTCGATGCGCCGCTGCTGACGGTGCTGTCTTTCGCGCTCTTCGCCCTGCTGGCCTTTGTCGCGCATCGGCGTCTGCCGCCGCCCGCGGCGGGACTTGCGCTCAGTGCCGCGCGTACCGCGGTGCTGCTCGTCAACCTGGGCTTCTGGGTGGGCTCGCTGTTCGGCGATCGGCTGGCCGTGGGCGGTGAGGAATGGAGCATCAGCCCGGCGGCGTTCGCAGTGGCCTGGGCGCTGGCGCTGCTGGCGGCCGGGCTCTGGGCCTGGCGGGCGGGTCGGCGCTGGCTCGTGAGCCTGTGTGCCGTGTTCGGCGCCATTCATTTCCTCACCCAGTGGCTCGAGCGCCTGGGCGCAGCACCGGGCTCGGTGCTGCTGGCGGGCCTGCTCACCCTGGGCTTCGCGCTGGCGCTGCGGGCGCTGAACGCCGACGGCCGCCCGAAGGCGTGACGCCGTCGGCGCCCCGAGCCCCGATGCCGCCTCGGACAGCCCGTGGCTGCAACGGTCAGCGCCCTGTGTGGGCGACGCCTGCGGGTGCCCTTTGTGAGCGACTTGTTTGGGCGCCGGCGCCAGGGCTTCGGGGTATCATGGGGGATTGCTTTCGACACTAGGAGACACGCACCATGGCGAGCTACAAAACCAACGAATTCAAGGGCGGACTCAAGATCATGCTGGATGGTGATCCATACACCATCGTCGAGAACGAGTTCGTCAAGCCCGGCAAGGGGCAAGCCTTCAACCGTGTGAAGGTGCGCAACCTGAAGACCGGCCGCGTCGTGGAGAAGACCTTCAAGTCCGGCGACTCGGTGGAGGCCGCGGACGTCCACGAGACGGACCTGCAATACCTCTACAACGACGGCGAGATGTGGCACTTCATGGATACCGAGACCTTTGAGCAAATGGGCGCCGACGCCGCTGCCGTGGGCGAGGCCGCCAAGTGGCTCAAGGAGCAGGCTATGTGCAAGGTGACGCTCTACAACGGTGCGCCGCTGTCGGTGGAGCCGCCGAACTTCGTCATCCTCACCATTACCGAAACCGATCCCGGCGTGCGCGGCGACACCGCCACCGGTGGCACCAAGCCCGCGACGCTGGAGACCGGCGCCGTGGTCAACGTGCCGCTGTTCCTGGAAGAGGGTGAGACCATCCGCGTGGATACCCGCAGCGGCGAGTACCTCTCCCGCGCCAAGGAAGACTGACCGGCTCGGTATTGTGCGGCGGCGCGATAGGCCTGACGGCAGCCTGAGCATCGGGTCGGGATCGACTGCGAGCCCTGAGTGCACCGCACACAGCGACCACCTGCCGGACACCGCCGTGAGCGAAGCGCACTGGCGCCCCAGCGCCGACCGATCAACCCTCCAAGCCCGGGCCCAACTCCTCGCCGAGCTGCGCGCCTTCTTCGCCGAGCGCGGTGTGCTGGAGGTCGAAACCCCCATCCTCTGCGCCGCTGCCAACCCCGACCCCGCCGTCGAGCCGCTGCACCTGGACGCGGACCTCACCGGCACGGGCACGCGGCGCTGGTACCTCCAGACCTCCCCGGAATTCGCCATGAAGCGCCTGCTCGCCGCCGGCAGCGGGCCCATCTACCAGGTCTGCAAGGTCTTGCGCGCCGACGAGCGCGGCCGCCGCCACCACCCCGAGTTCACCATGCTGGAGTGGTACCGGCCGGGCTTCTCGCTGGAGGACCTGATGGACGAGGTCGCGGCGCTGATGCGCCGGCTCGTCCACCGCCCGGAGCTGCCGATGGAGCGGCTTCGCTACCGCGAGCTGTTCGTGCAGCGCCTAGGCGTCGACCCCTGGACGGCGACCGTGGTCGAGCTGCAGGCCCTCGCTCATGCCCGAGGCATCGCCGATGCCCGCCGGCTGGACCTCGACACCGACGGCTGGCTCGACCTATTGATGTCGCACATTCTAGAGTCGGACCTCGGCCGCGATGGGCTCACCTTCGTTTACGACTATCCCGCGAGTCAGGCGGCACTGGCGCAGGTGCTGCCGGGTCCGCCGTCGGTGGCACGGCGCTTCGAGCTGTATTGGCAGGGCATGGAGCTCGCCAACGGCTTCGATGAGCTGCTGGATGCGCCGGAGCAACGCCGGCGCTTCGCGGACGATGATGCCGAGCGTGCCGCCGGGAAGCAGCCACCCTTGCCGACGGACGAGCACTTGCTGGCAGCCCTGGACAGTGGGCTCCCGGCCTGTGCCGGCGTCGCCCTCGGTCTGGACCGGCTCCTGATGTGTGCGTTGGATGCCGAGCACATCGACGCCGTGCTGGCCTTTCCGGCGCAGCGAGCTTGAGCGGCGCTGGACGTCTGCGGGCAGTGCGCTGAATTTCAGGGGCGTCGAGGACGAGGTTCTTGGAGTGCTGGTCGCGGCCCATGCCGAGCCCCCTGGGTCGTGTACGCTTGCGCCTTGTCGCCGGACGGCGGCGGTGCACGTGCCTCGGTGCGCGCGGCCATTGAGGCCGGTGGGCTCTGTCTGACGATGGACCGCGGATTGCGCTAACCTCATCCCCATCACCATCACCATCGTGATCGCCTCGCGAGCACCCCCGGGCTGCACCATGAGCACCAGCAGCGCCATCCGTCCTGCCGAGCAGGACCGCGACCCCTTCCGCTACGGCTGGCATCAGGTCACCGTGCACCGGCCGGACGGCTCGGTGGACATCGAGTACCAGCCCCTCGGCCCTGACGCCTTCGTCGACCCTCAGCCGGGTGATGTCGTGATTCAGGGCTCGCTGCACTTCCGCTGCGTGAACGCCCTGTACGACCGCTTGGAGCTGTACTTCGACGACGATCCCAGCACCGCAGTCTTCTCGGATCTCAAGATGCTCTGGGGTATCCCGGGCCTGAAGGAGCCCTGTCCGGACATTGCCGTCGTGCCGGGCATTCGCGACAAGGACGCCCCACGCGAGAGCTTCGATGTCGCCGCTGAGGGCACCCGGCCCTGCCTGGTCATCGAGGTCCTCTCGCGCAACTATGCCGACGAAGACGCGCGCCGCAAGCCGCCCATCTACGCCCGCGCCGGCGTGCCGGAATACCTGCTGGTCAAGCCCTATGGCAAAGGCATGCAGCGGGAATTCTCCCTCTGGGGCCACCGCCTGGTGGACGGCCGCCGCCGCGCCTGGCGGCCCGCCGCCGACGGCTATTGGCACAGCAGCACGGTGGACCTACGCTTCGGCGTCACGCCCGACCGGCAGGACCTATCGATCATCGACACCCGCACCGGCGAGCCCCTGCCGACACCCGCCGAGCTGGAGGCAGCCAGCCGCCGCGCCGCTGCCCTGGCCGCCAGCGAGCGTGCGCGTGCCGACGCCGAGCGCGAGCGCGCTGACACCGAGCGCGAGCGTGCCGACACCGAAGCGCAGGTGCGTGCGACCGCGGAGGACCGTAGCCGCGAGCTGGAGCGACGCCTGGCCGAGCTGGAGGCCCAGTTGGAGGCCCAGTTGGAGACCGAGCTGCGCCGGCGACGAGAGCAAGACTGATCTCCGCAACCTCGCCGCAGCGAGCCGGCAATCCCCCTCGCAGTCTGGGCATCCCCACAAGGTCGTACCGGACGCCGAGCTGACGCGCACCGGGACCGCCGGCTTCCAGCCGCCATCGCGAGCCCGGGGGCTCGATGCCCGCGACGCGCGGCTCGCGATGCTGGAAACGGGCGATCGCTCCTGCTGCTCCTGGAAGACAAATTCGGCCCTGTTCGCGAACAAGTCTGCGAACAAGTCGACGACCAAGCACTCGGGCAGCCGCGCCAGCCCGTGCCATTGCGGCGTAGCCGTCTCGTGACGGGACACACATCGACGACGTCCGCGCCGTTCCGTGGATCGCGCCTGACGGCGGGCCGTTGCCTGGGCCTTGAGGCCCCGGGCTTAAGTACGCAGCGCTGCGCTCCTTGCCTGTGGCTGCACCAGCATGGATCGCCGTCATCGGCGCTGGTGCGCTGTGTGCACTCAAATGGTGCGCGTTCCGCGCTGGTCTGCACCATCGCGCCGGTCGGGTTATCGGGTTTTCGTGCAGGGTGAATTGCTTACCAGGTTGGCCCGCACTTTGCTTCTTCTGCGGCGCCAACGCGGACCCAGCCCAGAGGTCCGCTGCGATTATCCCGATACGGAGCCCAAGACCTATGCGGAACCCTGCTTCCTCGCAGACCCCGAACGCTCGCCGAGCCCTGCTCAAATCCCTGGCCCTGGCCGCCGGGCTGGTACTCGGCCTCGGCGGCGGCCTGCTGCATGCCGAAGACGAAGGTGAAGCCGCCGACGGCGGCGGCGACACCATCAAGGTGGGGGTGCTGCACTCCCTCTCCGGCACCATGGCCATCAGTGAGACGACGCTGAAGGACACCATGCTGATGCTCATCGAGCAGCAGAACGAGCAGGGCGGCCTGCTCGGCAAGCAGCTGGAGCCCGTGGTGGTGGACCCGGCCTCCGACTGGCCGCTGTTCGCGGAGAAGGCGCGGGAGCTGTTGGAGCAGGACAAGGTGGACGCGGTGTTCGGCTGCTGGACCTCGGTGTCGCGCAAGTCCGTGCTGCCGGTGTTCGAGGAGCTGAACGGGCTGCTTTTCTACCCCGTCCAGTACGAGGGTGAGGAGTCCTCGCGTAACGTCTTCTACACGGGGGCGGCGCCGAATCAGCAGGCTGTCCCGGCGGTGAACTACCTGAAGGACGAGCTCGGCGTTGAGCGCTGGGTGCTGGCGGGCACCGACTATGTCTACCCGCGCACCACCAACAAGATCCTCGAGGCGTACCTCAAGCTAAACGGCGTCAGTGATGAGGACATCATGATCAACTACACGCCTTTCGGCCATTCCGACTGGCAGTCCATCGTCGCCGACATCAAGCAGTTCGGCTCCGCCGGCAAGAAGACCGCCGTAGTCTCCACCATCAACGGCGACGCCAACGTGCCCTTCTACAAGGAGCTGGGCAACCAGGGCATCTCCGCCGAGGACATCCCGGTGGTGGCCTTCTCCGTGGGCGAGGAGGAGCTCTCCGGCATCGACACCAAGCCGCTGGTGGGCCACCTCGCGGCCTGGAACTACTTCATGAGCGTACCCACGGACGCGAACGACGCCTTCATCGAGACCTGGCACGAGTTCATCGAGAACGAGGACCGCGTCACCAACGACCCGATGGAGGCCCACAAGATCGGCTTCGATCTCTGGGTGAAGGCCGTCGAGAAGGCCGGCAGCACCGATCCGGATGCCGTCATCGACGCCATCGTCGGCCTAGAGACCGGGAACCTCACCGGCGGCACGGCCAAGATGCTGCCCAACCACCACATCACCAAGCCGGTGCTCATCGGCGAGATCCAGGAGGACGGGCAGTTCGCCGTCGTCTGGCAGACCGACGACGAGGTGCCCGGCGATGCCTGGTCCGACTACCTGGAGGGCTCCAAGGACCTGAAGGGCGATTGGACCGACCCCGTCAACTGCGGCAACTACAACACCAAGACCGAGGAATGCCTCGGCGCCGAAGCCGAGGAGTAGGGCCCGGCCCGCGCCGCCGCCCGGCCGGTGCTTCGGCGCCGGTCGGGCGGCGGCGCGCCCCTTGCTCGGGCGAGCCCAATCAACGAACAACCGCCGAGACCGCTGCGTTCATGCGCCAGTCGTGCCCCTACAGGCCCTGCAGTTTCAGACTCCGCAGGCGATTGAAGTCTGCACCGCCCGTGGTCGCTGCCGTGGCCGCGCTGCTGCTCCTCGGCACCGTCGTCACCGGTGCCGCTTGGGCGCAGTCGGTAACGGACGCGAGCGCGGCAGACGCCGGCTCGGCCGTCGAGGCTCCGCAGGCGCCGCAAGCGGCCACGCCTGCACCGGATGCGGGCGACACCGTGGCGGCCGCCGCAGCGCCGAGCCTGCCCGAGTCCCTGGCCAAGCTGGCGGACCGCTCTTTCAAGGTCAAGCAGCAGGCCGCCGAGGACATCGCGGCCAGCGGCGATCCGCGCGCGGTGGAGTTCTTAAGGGCCCTGCTCGACGGCGATCTCTACTATCGCAAGGACGATGACCGCATCGTCTTCGCCGAGCGCAGCGACGGCGGCTGGGCCCTCACCGATGCCCTCACCGGCGAGGATCTCGGCGAAGTGGGCCGCCGCGATGCGCGCAAGATCACCATCAACAACCGCATGCGCACCGCGCTGCGCACCGACATCGCGGCGCTGACCCTGGCGAGCCCCGACGCCGCGGTGCGGCTGGAGGCGGCGTTGGAAATGGTCGGCACCACGGACCCGGACACCCTGGCGGCCCTGGAGGCCCAACGGCCCAAAGAGCAGGATGCCGAGGTGCTGGATGCCATCGAGCTGGCGCTCGCCATCGCCGGGCTGGAGGCGGAGTCCCCGGACGCGCGGATGGAGGCCGTGGCGGCGCTGGGCGCCAGCCTCTATCCGGAGGCACGCAACGCCCTGGACGAGCTGATCCGCGTCGAGCAGGACCCGGCGGTGCTCGCGGCGGCGGAGGCGGCGCGCGCGGACACCGAGCGGCGGGTCGAGAACATGCGCCGGCTGGAGACGCTCTTCTTCGGACTCAGCCTCGGCTCGGTGCTGGTGCTGGCGGCGATTGGCCTTGCCATCACCTTCGGCGTCATGGGCGTCATCAACATGGCCCATGGCGAGCTCATCATGCTCGGCGCTTATACCACCTACCTGGTGCAGCTGGCCATGCCGAACGCCATCGACTACTCCGTGTTCGTGGCCATCCCGGCGGCCTTCATCGTCGCCGGACTCTTCGGCGTGGCCATCGAGCGGGGCGTGATCCGGTTCCTGTACGGGCGCCCGCTGGAGACCCTGCTCGCCACCTTCGGTATCAGCCTGATCCTCCAGCAGCTGGTGCGCACCACCATTTCGGCGCAGAACGTCATCGTCGAGAACCCGAGCTGGATGAGCGGCTCGCTGCAACTGAACCCGGCGCTGTCGCTGACCTTCAACCGGGTCTATATCTTCGTTTTCGCGCTCTTGGTGTTCGTGGCGCTGCTGCTGGTGCTGAAGCGCACGGCGCTGGGGCTGCAGGTGCGTGCGGTGTCCCAGAACCGTGCCATGGCCCGGGCCATGGGGGTACGCTCGGGGCGGGTGGATGCGCTCACCTTCGGGCTGGGCGCCGGCATCGCCGGGGTGGCCGGCGTGGCGCTGTCGCAGCTCACCAATGTCGGGCCCAACATGGGACAGGCCTACATCATCGACTCCTTCATGGTGGTCGTCTTCGGCGGCGTCGGGAATCTCTGGGGCACCCTGGTGGGCGGGCTCACCCTGGGAGTCGCCAACAAGTTCATGGAGCCCTGGACCGGCGCGGTGCTGGCGAAGATCCTGGTGCTGGTGTTCATCATCCTGTTCATTCAGTGGCGCCCGCGGGGGCTGTTCCCGCAGCGCGGCCGAGCCGCCGAGGGATAAGTTTGAAGTTCGAAGTTCGAAGTTTGAAGTTTGAAGTTTGAAGTTTGAAGTGTCCTCTCGTGACACCGCTCCCGCGGTGTCACGAGGCAGTCGCAGGGCGTATAGGCGAAGTGCATCCGCCTGCCGCGCCGCCAGAGTCTCGGAGCGGTATCACGAGTCACAGGGCATGAGCATCTACGTCAACCGCTATCCGCGAATGAGGAGTTGGGTCCATTGGCGCTGTTGAAGGGTGATACCGGCGGGCAGGTGATGCTCGGGCTGCTGCTCGCGGTGGCCGTCGTGGTGCCGGTGCTGAACCTGGCGGTGCCCGAAGGCAGCCCGCTGCATGTCAGCACCTATACCGTGACCCTGCTCGGCAAGTACCTGACCTATGCGCTGCTGGCGGTGGCCGTGGACTTGGTCTGGGGTTATCTGGGCATCCTGAGCCTGGGGCATGGGGCCTTTTTCGCCCTCGGCGGCTATGCCATGGGCATGTACCTGATGCGCCAGATCGGCGACCGCGGCGTCTACGGCGATCCGATCCTGCCGGACTTCATGGTGTTCCTGGACTGGCAGTCGCTGCCGTGGTTCTGGCACGGCTTCGATATGTTCTGGCTCGCGGCCCTGATGGTGATGCTGGTGCCGGGGGCGCTGGCCTTCGTCTTCGGTTGGCTGGCGTTTCGCTCCCGGGTCACGGGTGTTTACCTCTCCATCATCACCCAGGCGCTCACCTATGCGCTGATGCTCGCTTTCTTCCGCAACGAGATGGGCTTCGGCGGGAACAACGGGCTGACGGATTTCAAGGACATCCTGGGCTTCGATCTGCAGGCGGACAGCACCCGCGTCGGACTCTTTGTTGCCTCCGCCGTGGCGCTGGCGCTCGGGTATCTCGCCTGCCGCTGGATCGTCACGTCCAAGCTCGGCCGGGTCGCCGTGGCCATCCGCGATGCGGAGCCGCGTGTTCGCTTCATCGGTTATCGCGTGGACCGGGTCAAGGTGGCCATCTGGACCTTCTCGGCCATGCTCGCCGGCATCGCCGGGGCCCTGTACGTGCCGCAGGTGGGCATCATCAACCCGGGCGAGTTCTCGCCGCTCAACTCCATCGAGCTGGTGGTCTGGGTGGCCGTGGGCGGGCGCGCGACGCTCTACGGCGCCGTGATCGGGGCCATCGTGGTCAATTACGGCAAGACCTACTTCACCGGCGCCTTCCCGGAGGCCTGGCTGTTCGCCCTCGGCGGACTCTTCGTGTTGGTGACGCTGTTCCTGCCCCAAGGCATCGCCGGGCTGTTTCGGCAGCTGACGCGCCGCCGGGGCGGCAGCGCGGCGGAGGGCGCAACGGCATGAGCCTCATTGGTGACGATGCGTGCGACCCGCTGGGTCGCAATCGCACTTTCGATTTCAGTGTACGGCGGCGAGCCTGGCGCCAGCGCCAAGCGTCGATGCGCCCGGACCGCCGATTCCAGTTGACGACGAGGGTGAAAGACCTGAAGACGGAGGTGACGCCATGAGCACCAGCAAAAACGAGCCGCGCGACCTGCTGCGCCGGGACAGAGCATTCGATTTCAGGGGCCGGCGCCAGACCTGGCGTCAGTTCCGAGACGCCATCCGACGGGACCGCCAGTTCGCCTTCGTGGTGAAGGGGAAGGGCCGGAAGCAGGAGGGTTGAGCTTGAGCCCGGTGGGAGACAACGGCCGCGACCTGCTGCACCGGGACCGTGCCTTCGACTTCAGTCCCCAGCAGCAGGCTTGGCTCCAATTCAAGGAGACCATGCGCCGGGACCGGACCTTCGACTTCATGGTCAAAGCCAAAGACCTGAAGCTGGACGTGAGCCATGGCCCCATCCTCTACATTGAGGACCTGAACGTCTCCTTCGACGGCTTCAAGGCCATCGACCACCTGAACTTCTACGTCGATGCCGGGGAGCTGCGCTGCGTCATCGGTGCCAACGGCGCCGGCAAGACGACCATGATGGACATCATCACCGGCAAGACCCGGCCGGATTCCGGCAGCGTCTATTTCGGCCAGCGGATCGATCTGCTCCGGCTCTCCGAGCCCGAGATCGCCGAAATCGGCATCGGGCGCAAGTTCCAGAAGCCGACGGTGTTCGAACACCACACGGTGTTCGAAAACCTTGAGCTGGCGATGGCCGCGGACAAGCGGGTCTTTTCCACCCTGCTCGCCAGGCTCACCGGCGCCCAGCGGGACCGTATCGACGAGGTGCTCGGCATGATCGGGCTCGCCGAGCACGCAAAGCGCGAGGCCGGTGCCCTGTCCCACGGCCAGAAGCAGTGGCTGGAGATCGGCATGCTGCTGATGCAGGACCCCCTGCTGCTGCTGGTGGACGAGCCGGTGGCCGGCATGACCCACCAGGAGATGGATCGCACCGCGGAGCTGCTGGTGTCCCTTCAGGGCAAGCATTCCGTCGTGGTGGTCGAGCACGACATGGACTTCGTGCGCTCCATTGCCCGGCGTGTCACCGTGCTGCACCAGGGCAGCGTGCTGGCGGAGGGCAGCATGGACCAGGTGCAGAACGACCCGCGGGTGGTGGAGGTCTATCTCGGTGAGTAGACTGGATGTCGGGTTCCGGTACTGCGACGCCGCCTGAGGAGCCGCCATGCCCGCCGACTACGACACCGATTTCTACGCTTGGGCCGAGGAGCAGGCCCGGCTCCTGCGCGCGGGCCGTTTCAGCCGGCTCGATGTCGAGCACGTGGCCGAGGAGATCGAGGATTTGGGCAAGCGGGAACGCCGCGCCCTGCAGAGCCGGCTCGGGGTGCTGCTGGGCCATTTGCTCAAATGGCGCTGTCAGCCCGACTATCCGAACCGCAAGTCTTGGCGGGCGACCATCAATACCCAGCGCCGATCACTGGCCCAGCTGCTCGATGAAAATCCGAGCCTGCGCGCCGGGCTGGAGCAGGTCATCGAGCGGGCCTACGCGGACGGCTTGGACCTTGCGGTGGCCGAGACGCCGCTCGATTACGACGCCTTTCCCAAGTGTTGCCCTTGGTCCGTGGAGGAGATCCTGGGTCATCATTGGCCGGAGGCAGCGCCGAGCTAGACGCATGTCACCTTGCGCGTGCATCGGTGAAGTCGTCGACAAACTACCGAACGGAAAGCGCGAAAGCCGAGGCTGGCGTCGGGCTGAGGAACGAAGCCCCACACGGTGCCCGACCCAATCACCTGATCGTCGGGCCTCCTCGCGTCGGCCCGACCGACACGAAAGGCCGCGGACGGGCGCCAATCTCGGGCCTCGACCTCGTTGGACAAACGCACCTACTGACTGCATCGAATCCCGTGCTCGCCATCTCGAACCTCAACCAATATTACGGCGAAAGCCACACCCTCTGGGACCTCGAGGTCGAGGTGCCGGCGGGGGAGTGCACCTGTGTCATGGGCCGCAACGGGGTCGGCAAGACCACGCTGATGCAGTGCATCATGGGCCTGCTGCCCCTGCGCGGCGGCAGCATGGACTTCCTCGGCCGCGACATCGCCAAGCTGCCGGCGGAGCGCCGTGCCGAGCTCGGCATCGGCTACGTGCCCCAGGGTCGGCAAATCTTCCCGCTGCTGACGGTGCAGGAGAACCTGGAGATCGGCCTGCCGGCCCGTACCGACGGCAGGCGCGAGATTCCAGCCTACATCTTCGACCTCTTCCCGGTGCTCAAGGACATGCTGCGCCGCCGCGGGGGCGACCTCTCCGGCGGCCAGCAGCAGCAGCTCGCCATCGGCCGCGCCCTGGTCATCGACCCCAAGCTCCTGATCCTGGACGAGCCCACCGAAGGCATCCAGCCCAACATCGTCCACGAGATCGGTGACATTATCCGCAAGCTCATCGACGACCTAGGGCTGACGGTACTGCTGGTGGAGCAGAAGCTGCCCTTCGCCAAGCGCGTCGCCGACCGCTTCGTCATCCTCGACCGCGGCCGCTTGGTGGCCGCCGGCCCCATGCCGGAGCTGAGCGACGAGCTGGTGAAGCAGTATCTGACCGTCTAGCTCCGCTCGAAGCGGCTAAGCGTACGCCGGCTGGAAGGCTGCCTCCGGCTCGGCGAGCGGGGCGTTGGCGATGGCGTCCCAATAGGGCGAGAGCTTGCGCAGCTGCGAGACGATGGGCGGTACCTCCGCGATGACGCGGTCGATTTCTTCCACGGTGTTGTAGCGCGAGAGCGAAAAGCGCGTGGTGCCGTGGGCGGCGGTGAAGGGGATGTCCATGGCGCGCATGACGTGGCTCGGCTCCAAAGAGCCCGAGGTGCAGGCGGAGCCTGAGGACGCGGCGATGCCGGCCTTGTTCAGGAGCAGCAGGATGGCCTCGCCCTCGATGTACTCGAAGGCGATGTTGCAAGTGTTCGGCAGCCGGTTGCTCGGGTCACCGGTGACGAAGGAGTTAGGCACGGCGTTCAGGATGCCCTGCTCCAGGCGGTCCCGCAGCATGCGCACCCGCGTCTTCTCCTCGTCCATATGGGCCATGGCCAGCTCGCAGGCCTTGCCCAGGGCGACGATGGAGGCGCTGGCCTCGGTGCCGGCGCGCCGGCCGCGCTCCTGGTGGCCGCCGCGCAGCAGCGGGCGGAAGCGGGTGCCGCGGCGCAGGTAGAGCACGCCGATGCCCTTGGGCGCGTGCAGCTTGTGTCCGGACAGGGACAGCATGTCGATGCTGGTGCGCTTGAGGTCGATGGGCACCTTGCCCACGGCCTGCACTGCATCGGTGTGGAACATGACCCCCGCGGAGCGCGCCAGCTCGGCCATTTCTTCGACGGGAAACAGGGTGCCGGTCTCGTTGTTGGCCCACATCACCGAGACGATGGCCACCTTATTGGATAGAGCGTCCAGGTACTGCTGCATATCGAGGCGGCCCTTGTTGTCCACTTTCAGATAGTGGACGGTGTAGCCCTCCTTCTCCAAGTGCTCGCACAGGCTCAGCACCGCCGGATGCTCCACCACGGTGGTGATGATTTCCTTGCGGTCCGGCTGGGCCTTGAGGGCGGAGAGGATGGCCGTGGAGTCCGACTCCGTGCCGCAGGAGGTGAAGACGATCTCCGAGTCCAGCTCCGCGCCGAGCAGCGCCTGCACCTGCTGCCGGGCGGTCTTCAGCGCGCGGCCGACGCGGTCGCCGAACTGGTGCATGGAGGACGGATTGCCGAACTGCTCGGTGAAGAAGGGCAGCATGGTCTCCACCACGGCGGGGTCCACCATGGTGGTGGCGTTGTTGTCGAGATAGATACCTGCGGCCGGCGTTTTGGCTTCTGAACTCATAACGATTCTCTCTTGCTCATGCCCGCGGGCGACCATTCAAGATGTATTTGCAGCGCCGGCAGGGCCGAGGGCCGACGTCGGGCCGATTGCGCTTGGCTCAGGCCGGTACGGCTTGGCCCTCAGCCCTCAGCCCTCAGCCCTTGGCCCTTCCCGACAGGCAACACCCGTACGAATTCGCCCAAGTCCTCGACAATGCGCTGCTGAATGCCCTCCAGCGTGGTGGAGGCCATCTGGCAGCCGGAGCAGGCCCCGGTCATGTTGACGAAGACGTTCTTGCCGTCGACGTCCACCAGCTCCACGTCGCCGTGGTCGCGCTGGAGGTTCGGGCGGATGGCCTCGATGGCGTTCTCGATGCAGCGGATGCGCGCCAGGTTGCCGAGCCTTGCTCCCCCGGATTGGGGCTTGCCGGCCGGCGGCGGCGCCGCGGCGGTGGGGTCGAAGGTCTTGCCCTGCTCGGCGAGCACCTTGGTGAGGATCTCTTCGATGGGCTCGTGGCAGGCGGAGCAGCCGC
This sequence comes from Thiohalocapsa halophila, assembly GCF_016583825.1. Classification (GTDB taxonomy): domain Bacteria; phylum Pseudomonadota; class Gammaproteobacteria; order Chromatiales; family Chromatiaceae; genus Thiohalocapsa; species Thiohalocapsa halophila. The sequence goes on from NZ_NRRV01000004.1 coordinate 52,461, forward strand.
CGCCGGCCTTGGTGTAGTTGGTCACCTCTTCGACGGTGCTGAGGCCGTTGGCGCGGATGGTGTCCTCGATCATGACGGCATCCACGGCAAAGCACTTGCAAACCAGCGCGCCTTCCTCGTGGTCGTCTTTCCAGACCTCGCCGCGGTAGTTGGCGACGGCGGCCTGCAGCGCTTCGCGGCCCATCACGGAGCAGTGCATCTTCTCCGGCGGCAGGCCCTCCAGGAAGTCCGCAATGTCCTGGTTGCTGACCTCGAGGGCGGCGTCGACGGTCATGCCTTTGATCATCTCCGTCAGTGCGGAGCTGGAGGCGATGGCGGAGCCGCAGCCGAAGGTCTGGAAGCCGGCCTCCAGGATGGTGTCGGTGGCCGGGTCCACCTTCAGCGTCAGGCGCAGGGCGTCACCGCAGGAGAGCGAGCCCACCTCGCCGATGGCATTTGGATCGGCGACGGCGCCGGCGTTGCGCGGGTTGAAGAAGTGCTCTTTGACGGTCTCGGAATAATCCCACATGGCTCGGCTCCGCAAAATGGATGGGGATGGCTCGGACGGATACCGGACGGGCAACTGAACTGTGGCGCATGCCGTGCCCGGCCGGATTGACGAATCTCATGAATTTGGCCAGAAGCAAGCATCGAGCCACTGTGGGATTTATGGCGTAAATGGCGGATTTACCGCGCTTTGCGGGCTAGCGACCCAGCTGCGGCGGCATGTGCGGAAAGCGACAGCGGGGCGGACAGTGCGTCGGAGACCGCACGTTGTAGCCCGCCGCGCCTTGGCTCAGCGAGGCGCTGGTTGTGGGAGCGGCATCCTTGCCGCGAGGTCAGGGTGGGGCACTGGAAGTCGTCGCGGCTTGGCGGCCGCTCCCACGGTTGCTTCGTGATCAGCTGCTGCTTCCAGGGGGAATCACTGGGCCCGCCGCGTCTTGGCCAGGCATCAGCATGGCCTGAGCCCCCAGCCCTTGGGCTGCGCGCTTGAGCTGCGCGCAACTCCAGCTAGGGCGGGGCGTCGGGGTTAGAGCTTGGGCTTGGGAGTGGAGTCGGTCTCCACAGGAAGCACCGGATACTCCACCAGCGGCTGCTCGCCGGTGAGGGTCTCGAGGAACCCGGCGATGCTGGTGACCTCGTCATCCGTGAGCTTGGCCCCGAGCTGGGCCGTGCCCATCACCGCCACCGCCTGCTCCAGGTCCCAGATCTCGCCGGAGTGGAAGTAGGGTGCCGTGATGGCGATGTTGCGCAGCGGCGCGGCGCGAAAGACGTATTCATCCGTCGCCGTTTCTGTAACCCGGTAGCGGCCCTTGTCTTCCGGGGGCAGTATGTCGGCGCCGGGGCGCTTGACCAGGCCGAAGGGGAAGTATTCCTGCCCGCCCAGGTTCACACCCGTGTGACAGGCGGTGCAGCCCTTGTCGATGTAGAGCTCCAGGCCCTGCTTCTGGGCGTCGGTGAGGGCGCCGTCGTTGCCTTCGAGGAATTGATCGAAGGGCGAATTCGGTGTCACCAGGGTGACTTCGAATGCCTCGATGGCCTTGGCCATGTTGTCGAAGCTGACTGGGTCATCTTCGCCCGGGAAGGAGCGTCCGAAGCGCTCCACGTACTCCGGCATGCTGTTCAGGGTCTCGACCACCTGCTCCGGCTCGTTGGCCATCTCGACACCGGCCTGGATCGGGCCTTTGGCCTGCGCCTTGAGGTCCTCGGCGCGGCCGTCCCAGAACTGGGCGGCGTTGAACACGGCGTTCAGCACCGTCGGCGAGTTGCGCGGACCCTGCTGCCAGCCGTGGCCGACGGACGTGGGCAGGTTGTCGTCGCCGCCGGTGCCGAGGTTGTGGCAGGTATTGCAGGAGATCACGCCGGACTTGGACAGGCGCGGGTCGAAGAAGAGCATCTTGCCGAGCTCGATCTTCTCGCGGGTCACGGGGTTGTCTTTGACCTCCGCGAGGCCGTAGGGAATCGGCTCAAGGCCGGCGGACTCCGCCTTCTCCCGCAGGGCGGCGTCATCGGCTTGGACGCTGGCTGCGATGAGCAGCAGGAGAGGCAGCAGGGCACGCGTGATGATGGTGGCGGTGATGGTGGCTCGTGGCTTGTTGTCCATTGTCGTGGCTCGCGGCTCTGTTGGGCTGAGGTAGAGCAATCCAGCCTAGCGACGCGCATGATGGAATTCATTGCCTTGGGGCATGAATCGGCGCGGCGTGCGGCCTCCTGCGATCCGCGCTGCCACAGGCCGCGCCGCGGGCTACGCGCGAATCAATGCACCCCGGTGACAGGCATCATGTCCACATCACAGGCGCCGCCGACGCTCACCGAGCGCGTGCGCCCGCCGCCGCGGCACGACTCGCCCTTGTCCTCGATGCGGCAGTTGAGCGCGATGGGCCGGCCGGCGCTGAGCCAGTTCGGTGTGCGCCGGTAGCGACCGACTTTGCGGAAGCTACAGCCAGGCGATACGCCATAGGCGGTGCAGCCCCCGCCACCGCCGAGGCGCACCTTGCGGGCGTCGACGATGAAGCCCGGGTAGTTGTCCTCGATGCGGATGTCGTCGATCCGATCCTCCAGCTCGAAACGGAACTCCTTGAAGCGATAGCCGCTGCCGACGCGCTCGCCCACCTGGATGCGGGTGTTGGCGATGAGCGCGTGGTCCGGGCCGTTTTCGGCGATGGCGCCCGACATGTACTCGATGCGGTTGTGCTGCGGAAAGCACTTGCCCATGGCCGGCGGGTGATAGTAGTGGCGCATTGCCGTCAGCTCCGACAGCGAGTTGCCGGGAAACAGCTCCCGCAATGCCGTGTCACCGCCGTAGAGGATGCGCTCGGCGTCGCCGACGCTCTGCGTGTACATGGCCTGCACGCGGTCGTAGAAGTCCCTGTTCTCCAGGTCCGTGCGCAGATAACAGGCCGTGAGCCCTGAGATCATGGTCAGATAAGCATCCCAGATGTTGTACTGCGAGACGTCCGAGGCCACGCCCTGGAAGTCGCCGGGGAAGCGGCAGCCCTGGCGGCGCAGGCATTGGCCAACGGCGCGGTTGCGAACGGAGAGCACCACGGTGTTGCGCTCGCAGGCGCCGTAGGCAGAGCAGCCGCGGTCGAGGTGGCCCTCGAAGATGGCCGTGCGCATCGCGTAGTCCAGATGCTTGGCGCGCGCCAGGGTGGTGTCGTCCCATTTGCCTTTGTTGCGGGCGATGAAGCTGTCCCAGGCCGATGCCAGCTTGGCGCGGCGGCCGGTCATGCGCTTGTTCACCGACGCGCATTGCAGCGAGTTGTGGAAGCTGCGCACGATCTTGTCCAGGGTGCTCTTGCCGGCGCGCTCGGCGGCCTTCTGGTTGCCGCGCCCAGGCGGGTCGAAGAAGGGCGACTTCTCCAACTGGTAGAAGTCACGCACGCTGACGACCCGGCTGACACCCGGTCCGCAGTGATGGTTCTGCACGCGCTTGCCCTGCTGGGTCGCGAGCGCGCGCTCGAAGTCCCGGGTCGCGGACTGCCCGGACGCGCGGGATGAGTCGACGACCACCTCGAAGCCCACATAGGGCGTGCCCTTGGCATCTGTGAGCGCCCGCCCATTGCGGACTACCAGGCAGGGGATCACCGCCGTGCCCTGAGTGAGCGTGCCGGCTTGGGGCCCCGGCCCATTCGCGCCGATGCGGTAGGTGGGCACCGTCAGGGGCCCGTTGAACTTGTATAGGGTCATCACGGGCGCCGCCGGGATCGCCGCCTGGGCGGCCTGCGGCAGCAGGACGGCGACGGCGAGCAAGGCGAGGCCGAAGAGGGCGGTTCGCGGAGAAGCGTGCATGGTGGTGGCTGAGTTCCGTGAGTCGGGGTCGGGTGTAAAAGGGGGGTGACTAGAGCTCCGGCGGCGACGGGCTGCCGGTGGCCGCCGCCAACAGGCGCGCACGCACATCCGGGTCCGGCTCCGCCTGCAGCGGCATGCCGTCGATGGCTGGGAAGAGGTCGGAGACCACCAGCCGCTCGCCGGCTGACACGCCCGCGGCGACGATCGCATATTCGGGCTGCAAGGTCTTGACGGTCACGTCGCGGATGCTGAGCCGGCCCTCGTCGATCAGGTACAGGCGCTCGCCGTGCAGGGCCTGCCGGGGCACGATCACTTGCTGCGGGCGCGGTGCGCCGAAGAGCGCCACTTCCACGAACAGGCCCTTGACCAGGGGCGGGCGCTCGCCGGGCACGACATCGGCGTAGGGATTGTCCACGCTGACGATGACGCCGACGGTGCGGGTTTCCGGGTCCAGGGTGTCGCTGAGGCGGGCCAGCTCCGCCGGCCAGTGGACGTCGCCGCCGGCATCGCGCAGGGTCACCTGGGCACGGATCCCGAGCTGCGAGGCGAGCTCGCCGCCCGGTCCGACGCTGAAATCAATGGGGTCGGCGCCCTGCAGCAGGGCGCGCATGCGGGCGATGGGGATCTGTGCCTCCACCTCGGCACGGTCGATGGCATCGGCCTTGATGAGCACTTGGCCCTCGCGCACGTATTGGGCCTGCTCCACATTCACTTCGCTGAGGCGGGCGCGAAATGGCAACTGCACCTCGGTGCGCGCCAAGTCCAGCCGGGCGTCGGCGAGCTGGGCCTCGTAGCGGGCGAGCTGGGCCTGGAGCAGCTCGCGCTCCGCCGGCAGCAGGTTCAGCTGGCTTTGCTGCGCCTGCACGGCCTGGCGCTGGGCCAGCAGGTTGCGCTTTTCCTGCTCCAGCTCCGAGGCGCTGACGGTGCCCTTGTCCAGCAGGCGCTGCTTGCGCTCGACCTCCGCCGTGCGCAGGGCGAGCGACTCCTCCTCGATGGCCAAGGAGGCGCGGATATTGGCCTCCTTGGCCTCCATCTCGCTGAGCTGTGCCCGAGTGGAGAGGATATCGGCTTCCGCCTGGGAGACGCGCAGCTCGTACTCGGTGGGGTCGATGCGCAGCAACAGCGTGTCAGCGGGCAAGAGCGCGCCTTTGCGCAGCCGCGGATGGGTCTCGACAACCCGCCCGGTCACCTCTGCGACCGCCTCCCAGACGCGCTCCGGGCGCACCCGACCATAGCCCGTCGCGCGCGGCACCACGTCGGCGGTTGGGATCTCGATGACGCGCACCACCCGCGCCGGCGGTTCTGTCTCGCGCTGGTCGGGCGGTCCGGCGCCGCGGTTCAGCAGCACCGCGATCCCGATGGCGGCGAGCACCGGCAGCAGAAAGAGCCATTTGCGGGGGTGGCGGGGCACGGAGGCAGCGTGGCTCGGCATCCGAAAGACCCACTATTGCGCCAGTATCGGCGCGTCGACGCAAGCTGGCGGTGCGGATCAATCGGCGTTCCCCTGGGCTCGCCCATAAAAAAAGCCCGCCGTTGGGCGGGCTTTCCGGATGCGGCCGGTGCGAGACCGACACCCGGTCCTACATCTCGAGCTGAACGCGCAGCTTGTTCATGGCGTTTTTCTCGATCTGGCGGATGCGCTCCGCGGAGACGCCGAACTGCTGAGCGAGCTCGTGCAGGGTCTGCTTCTTTTCGGTGAGCCAGCGCTCGCGCAAGATGGTCTTGCTGCGCTCGTCGAGACCCTCCAACGCCGCGAACAGGCGCTCGCGCTGATGCGCATCGTTGTCTTCGCGCTCCAGGTTGGCGGCGGGCTCCATGCGCAAGTCCGGCAGGTAGGTGGCCGGGGCGGAGGGGCCGTCATCGTCGTCGTCGTCATGACCGTCGAAGGCCATGTCGTGGCTCGCCAGGCGCGACTCCATTTCCAACACCGTTTCCGGCTTGACGCCGAGGTCAGCCGCGACGCCTTCCACCTCTTCCTTGGAGAACCAGCCCAGGCGCTTCTTGGCGCTGCGCAGGTTGAAGAACAGCTTGCGCTGGGCCTTGGTGGTGGCGACCTTCACGATGCGCCAGTTGCGCAGGATGTACTCGTGGATCTCGGCGCGGATCCAGTGCACCGCGAAGGAGACCAGGCGCACGCCCACATCCGGCTCGAACCGGCGCACGGCCTTCATCAAGCCCACGGTGCCCTCCTGGATCAGGTCCGGCAGCGGCAGCCCGTAACCCAGGTAGCCGCGGGCGATGCGGATGACGAACCGCAAGTGCGAGAGCACGAGACGGCGCGCGGCCATCATGTCGCCGTGATCGCGCAGCCGCAGCGCCAGGCTGCGCTCTTCTTCCTGTGTCAGCACAGGAATCTGGTACGCGCTCGCGATGTAGGCGTCGATCGTCCCCGTCGACAGGGAGCCGAGGTTGGCGATGTCTTGGATCGATGCTTCTTCAGCCATGGTGCTTATACCTGAGTAATTCGCTCGGAAATTATGCTAGCAGCCCTGGTGGGCTTTGACAACATTGTTGACCGGGTTTTCGAGCAGCTTTTGAACGGAAAGTTCCTGTGGCAAAAGCTGGACATGCCGGACTTAGGCCCATGGTAGTCAAAGACCGCCACAGCGCAATGCTTTTTGCCGACGCTGCGCGACTCGTCCGATGAAAGGTACCCATGGGGGCTCGTGCGCTGTTTGCGCGGCCCTGCTGGATTGGTGTAAACAGCGGCTTTCTCAGTGAAAACAGGAATAGGTATCGGGGTGGGCTCGGCGCTGAGCGCCGCGGGCGGGGTTGGCTCGACGCACAGCGGGGTGAGCCCTGGTCGCGATGACCCTGCGGCCCCGGCGGCTTGTCCAGGTTCGTCGCGGCACGCGACGGGGATGCTGGTGGGTTTTTGCGAGGTAAGCGGCGAAGAATTCGAACAGCGCCGGGTGTCTTCTGAGCCACTGGCGCCAATGCTCGGGCTGAGTCGGGCCTTTTCAGCCGGCGGCACGCGGGGCTGGCGTCCGCCTCATATAGGTGGGCGTCATTCGCCGACGCAGGGGTAGCGCTCGATACCCGCCTCCGCCATGGCGACGGCGCGGAAGACGGCGCGGCCCTTGTTCATGGTCTCCTTCCATTCGAGCGCGGGCACCGAGTCCGCCACCACGCCGGCGCCGGCTTGGATGTGCAGCGTACCGTCCGTGATGACGGCGGTGCGGATGGCGATGGCCGTGTCCATGTTGCCGTTGAAGGCGAGGTAGCCGACGGCGCCCGAGTAGACACCGCGCTTGACCGGCTCCAGCTCGTCGATGATCTCCATGGCCCGGATCTTCGGCGCGCCGGAGACGGTGCCGGCCGGGAAGGTGGCCCGCAGCACGTCGATGGCGCTCATGCCGGACGCCAGCTCCCCGGTGACATTGCTGACGATGTGCATGACGTGGGAGTAGCGCTCGACGATCATCTGGTCGGTGACCCGCACGCTGCCGGTTTTGGCCACCCGCCCGCAGTCGTTGCGCCCCAGATCGATGAGCATCAGGTGCTCGGCGAGCTCCTTGGGGTCCGCCAGCAGCTCCGCCTCCAGGGCCTTGTCTTCGTCTTCGGTGTAGCCGCGGCGGCGGGTGCCGGCGATGGGCCGAACAGTGACGACGCCATCCTCCAGCCGGGTCAGGATCTCCGGCGAGGAGCCGACGATCTGGAAGTCGCCCAGGTCCAAAAAATACATGTAGGGTGACGGATTCAGGCCCCGCAGAGCCCGGTAGAGATCCAATGGCTCGGCCTGGTAAGGGATGGACAGGCGCTGCGAGAGCACCACCTGCATGCAATCGCCGGCGAGTATGTAGTCCTTGATGCGCTTTACGGCGGCCTCGAACCCGGCCTCGCTGAAGCCCGAGACGAAGTCCGTCTCGGCGATGCTGCGCCCGCCGGCCTCCGGGTTGCGGGGCGCCCCCCGCCGCATCTTGGCGACCAGCTCGTCGATGCGGGCCTGGCCAGTCGCAGGGCTGTCGCCGGCGGCCGGGTCCAGGTGGACGATGATGTAGATGCGCCCGCGCAGGTTGTCGAAGACGACCACCTCTTCGGAGAGCATCAAGAGGATGTCCGGCGTGCCCATCTGATCGGGGCTCGGGCAGTGGGCGAGCTTGGGCTCGATGTAGCGGACGGTGTCGTAGCCGAAGTAGCCCACCAGGCCGCCGGCGAAGCGCGGCATGTCCGGATGCTCGGCGGCGCTGTAGCGGGCCTGGAACTGCTCGATCCAGGCGAGCGGATCCGCGGCTTCGGCCTCTTCGACGATGCTGCCGTCGCGCTCCACTACGACGCGATGCCCATAGACCTTGAGCACGGTGCGCGCCGGCAGGCCGATGATGGAGTAGCGACCCCACTTCTCGCCGCCCTGTACGGACTCGAAGAGATAGGAGTAGGGGCCCGCCGCGAGCTTGAGATAGCAGCTGAGCGGCGTGTCCAGGTCCGCGAGCACCTCGCAGACGAAGGGGATGCGGTTATGGCCCTGGCGCACCAGGGCGTCGAAGTTCTCGGGCGTCATGCGAGCATCGTGTCCAGTTCCGCCAGGGAGTCGATCACCGCATCGGGCTCGGCATCGTGGATGTCCAGGCCGTGATTGTAGCCGTAGCTGACACAAACCACCGGGAAGCCCGCGGCGCGCGCCGCCTTCACGTCGCTGATGGAGTCGCCCACCATCAGCGCATCGGACGTTGCCACGCCGAACTGCTGGGCCGCGTGCTGAAGCGGCAGCGGGCTCGGCTTCTTCTCTGGCAGGGAGTCGCCGCTGATGATGATGCCGAAGTGCCCGGCCACGCCCAGCGCGGCCAGCAGCGGCTCGGTGAACTGCGCCGCCTTGTTGGTGACGCAGCCGAGCTGGATGCCGCGCGCTGCCAGCAGCCGAAGCCCTTCGGCGACGCCGGGATAGAGCCGGGAGCGCTCGCCGTTATGGGCCGCGTAGCGCTCCAGAAAGACCGGGTAGGCCCGGTCGAAGTCGGCGGCGGCGGGCTCGCCGTCCAGGCTGCCCGTCAGCGCGCGCTTGACCAGCCGCTCGACGCCGTTGCCCACCCAGTTGCGCACCGCCGCCTCGCCATGCGGTGGGCGGCCCAGCTCCGTCATCATTGCGTCCACGCTGTGGGCCAAGTCCGGCACGCTGTCCACCAGGGTTCCGTCCAGATCGATCAGGACCATTTCGGGCTCGAAGCGCTGCGTCATGCGGATGCTGCTCCTTCAGTTGGGCAGGAAGGCCCTGTCCAGCACTTGCTCCGTCAGATGCTCGACATCCAGCTGCTCGAAGCGCGACTGGCGCAACAACTCCAGATTGTCCTTGAGCCAGGCGTCGTAATCGCTGTGGTACAGGTCGGTGAGGTCGGTCATGGGCGTTGATGAAGCTCTCAGCCGGTAACCGGCAGACCGCGAAAACGGTCTGCTGCCGCGGCGGTCAGCACTCAGCTGCCAACCGACCCCAACGCCTCGCGCATCTTCCCGATGATGGTGTCGTAGCGGTTCGGGTCGTTGTCCTGCCCTTTGCCGAAGATGCCGGAGCCGGAGACGAAGGTGTCGGCGCCGGCGGCCTTGATCTCGGCGATATTGTCCACCTTGACGCCGCCATCGATCTCCAGGCGAATCTCGCGGCCGGAGGCGTCGATCATCTGGCGCACCTCACGGAGCTTGTCGAGGGCGGAGGGGATGAAGCTCTGGCCGCCGAAGCCCGGGTTCACGGACATGAGCAGCACCATGTCCACCTTGTCCATGACGTACTCCAGGTAGGACAAGGGTGTCGCCGGGTTGAACACCAAGCCCGCCTTGCAGCCTTCGTTGTGGATCAGCTGCAAGGTGCGGTCGACGTGCTCGCTGGCCTCCGGGTGGAAGGTGATGTAGCTGGCGCCGGCTTGGGCGAAGTCCGGCACGATGCGATCCACGGGCTTCACCATCAGGTGCACGTCGATGGGTGCCGTGACCCCATGCTTGCGCAGGGCCTCGCAGATCAGCGGGCCGATGGTGAGATTCGGCACATAGTGATTATCCATGACATCGAAGTGCACGATGTCGGCACCGGCGGCGAGCACATTGTCGACTTCCTCGCCGAGCTTCGCGAAGTTCGCGGACAGGATAGACGGGGCGATCAGGTCTTCAGCGGCCATCTGTGGTCTCCATTGGGGCGTGCCGCGGCGCAGCGGCAGCCGCTCGGCACAGGCATGAATCTAGACCCAGCACTTTAACCGATGCCGGTGGGCTTTTCACGGTTGAGGGGTCGGTAACGGTCTCGTTCAGCAGGAAGAGGACGATGTTCACGGCAAGCAGCCCGTAGACCGTCCATTTGAACGAGGGGAGCCAGCGGCTCGCGGGGCTGGCGGCGGTGGTGCTCATGGGTGGCCGTCTCCGTCGGTGATGCAGTGCGTCACAATCGCCGTATCGCCGTCCAGCCGCCAGCGGATGTCGCAGTCGTAGAGCCTGAGCCCGAAGTCGGTGCGCTCGGGGTAGCGGTCCATGTAGCCGGGGCGGGGGTCCCGGGCGATCACCTGTTCGATGAGGCGGTGCAGTGCCAGTGCGTCGTCGGGGTCGCGAGCGGCCACGGCCGCAGCGGCCTCATCGGTGAAGCGCACGCAGAAGCGATCATCCGGCTCGGCGTGGGCGAAGCCGCCGGCGGCGTCGGCGATGGCGTCGGCGTAGGGTACGTAGGGCTTGATGTCCAGCACCGGCGTGCCGTCGAGCAGGTCGATGCCGGAGACTTGCAGCGCGAGCCCATCGCCGTCCGCCGCCAGTCCGTGGTGCGCCACCGCCGACAGTCCGATAGGGTTGGGCCGATAGGGTGCCCGGCTCGCGAACACCCCCACCGAGCGCCGCCCGCCGAGTCGCGGCGGGCGCACCCTGGGCTTCCAGCCGGCGGTCAGGCAGTCGTCGTGGAAGACCCAGAGCAGCCAAACGTGGCTGAACCCGTCGAGGCCAGCGAAGGCCTCGCGGCGGTCATAGGGCGGGTGCAGCAGGATGCGCCCCGGCGCATCCACTAAGCGCGGCTGGCGCGGGATGCCGAACTTGTCCGTGAAGGGTGTGCGTGCCGTGGCGATGGGCTCAAAGGCCAAGACGGTCATGGTCGGTGGCCGGGCCCGGGCAGCTGCTTGGGCTTGCGAGCGCAAGCGAGCACATAGTCGAGCCCGCGATAGACGCTGGTGGGCTCGAAGCGCAGCGCGAGCTTGGCCGGGAGCCGCGCCATGGGATGCAGGCGCTCGAGGGTTTCCGGATGCTCGGCGAGGAAGCGGTGCAGCGGCGCGTAGACGTGCTCGCGGATGGACTCGACCCGGATCTGCTCGAAGCCGCTCATGGCGAGCTTGGAATGATAGGTGGGCCGGGTGTAGGCGTTCTCCGGCGGAATCGCGAACTTGCCGGACACCAGCCGCCAGGAGACGCGCTGCTCCAGCCGCGCGGGGAAGCCGCGCACGCTGGGCATGGGGATGATGTCCGCCAGCACCAGCCGACCGCCGGGGCGCAGCACCCGCCAGGCCTCCCTCAGGAAGTGCTCGCGGGAGCGAAAGTGAAAGGCGCACTCGACGGCGACCACCTTGTCAACGCTCGCGGATTCGATGGGCATCTCCGTCGCCGAGCCCTGGCGCAGGTCGATCTGCTCGTCCAGCCCGAGCTGGGACACGCGCCGGCGCGCAACTTCCACCTGGGAGGCCGTAATATTGAGGCCCGTGATGTGGCCGGGCTTCAGCGTCTGCGCCCACAAGATGTCCTGATCACCGAAGCCGAAGCCGCAGTCCAGCACCCTGTCCTCGGGGCCGAGCTCCGCCGTCTCGCCCACCAGCATGGCGAGCGCATCGCTGGCATCATCCAAGTTGCTTGCATCGCGCCAGAAGCCTAGGTTCAGATAGAGACCGCGCTCAGTGGGGGAGCTGGTGGCCAGAAGCTCGTAGATGCCGCTGGCATCGAGCCCGTGGAAGGGATTGTAGAGCCAGTTCAGGTAGCTCAGGCTCTCGCGCAGGCGGCTGGCGGGCAGCGTGGCATCGGACATGTCGGACCTCCGTTGGCGTGTAGGCGGCAGATGGGGGCGGGTCCTCGCCGGCGCGAGGTGCCGCCACACGCCGATGCGTCCGGCGTGCTTCCCCACGGCGCCCGACGGACAATGCCGAATGGGGCTGCGCCGGCCGATGCGTTGCGAATCAATGCCCCGCCGCAACCTTGCGGGGGCGGGAGACGGCTCTCTTTGGTAGAACGTCTCCGACCCTTGTATCAGTTCCGCGAGCACCAGGAGCGTTCCATGGCTTCCCCTTACCGCTACAACTTCATCCAGCGTCTATTGCACTGGCTCATCGCCATCGTCGTGGTGGGTCTGCTGGCCATCGGCTTCACACTGTGGAGCCTGGGCAGTTATCAAAATGTCGTCGATACCTTTGGGTCCGAGACCACCAACGCCCTCTACACCTATCACAAGAGCTTCGGTGTTCTTCTGCTGATCCTGATGGTGCTGCGCGTGGCGCTGCGCCGGATGTCGCCGCCGCCGGCCTATGAAAAGCCGCTGCCCGGGCCGGTCAAGGCGGTCGCGGTCAGCAATCACCTGCTGCTCTATGTACTACTGTTGGGCATGCCCATCGGCGGCTGGATGGCCACCTGGGTTGGCGGCTTCCCGGTGCAGTTCTTCGGCTTGTTCGGCGAGAATGGCTTGCAGCCGCCGGCGTTCATCGGCAAGGACGAGGCGCTCAGCAAGCAGCTGTTCATGGTCCATGGCTATGCCGGCATCGCTGTCGCCACGCTGGCCTTGTTGCACATCGCAGCGGCCATTCGGCATTGGCGGCGCAAGGACGGTGTGATGCGCCGGATCAGCCTACCGTGAGATTCGATCGCGCAACGCGCATCCGGCGGGGCAGCGACCCCGCCGTTGTGCTGGCCGCTGCCCTCACGCTCCTCGCGCCGGCGACGACGCCCGCCGAGAATCGTGCAGCACTGACGCTGGCCACCTGGAACATCGAGCACCTCGCCGCCGCGGACGGGGCTGGCTGTCGCCCCCGCGCCGCCTCCGATTACCAGCGCCTGCGCGACGTCGCCGCCCGGTTGGACGCCGACATCGTCGCCGTGCAGGAGGTGCAGAGCACCGATGCACTGGCCCGCGTCTTCGACCCCGAGGTCTACGACCTAGTGGTCTCCGCCCGCCGCGAAGACGGGCGCGACTTCTGCCGGGGCATGAACGACCAGCGCCGCCTCGCACAGCGCACGGGCTTTGCCATCGACCGGGACGCGCTGCGGGCAGCCGGATTGGAGCACCGAGTGTCGGCGGGCGTCCGTGAGCTCGGCGTCGAGGGGCGACGTTGGGGCACACGCATCCAGATCGAGGTGGATGACCAGCCGCTGCTGGAGCTCATGTCCCTGCACCTCAAGTCCGGCTGTGCCTGGGGCGGCCTCGAAGGCCGCGTGCGCCGGGAGCAATGCCAAATCCTCAAGCGCCAGCGCGGCATCCTGGATGCCTGGATCGACGCCCGGGCCGCCGCCGACGCGCCCTTTGTGATCCTCGGTGACTTCAACCGCCAGCTGGATCAGCCCAACGACCATTTCTGGCAGGACATCGACGACGGCGAGGTCTGCGACTGGCGCCCGGACCCGACCCTGGGCCGCCGCTGCAAGCCCGGCAGCAGCCAGCCCGATCCGGACGCAGACCTCGTGCTCGCCGGTGCCGGCCGTCCCTTCCCTTACGCCTACAACCCCAAATACCCCTACGCCATCGACCATATCGTCCTCGGCGGGTCCGCCGCCGACTGGCTGGTACGCGGCAGCTGGCGGGTGCTCGACTACGGCGGCGGCGCCAAGCCCTCGGACCACCATCCCATCGCCGTCACCCTCCGCCTCCCTACCGAATAACGGGGACGGTATACTGAATTAACGAGTCGACGCGGTGGCATTGGACTGAATGCTCCAAACGAGACAGCGACCCGGCCTTTCCGGCGCGTCTCTGACGCGGTCAGCCGAGGATGGGCGTGCTCGGTCCTACCGCGGTGCGCGCTGGCTCCAGGGGCTTGCCGCTATCGAAGGTCTCGTCCATGAACTTGAGCGCTCGGTCCTTGGTGCGGATGAAGTGGGTCTCGTCCAGCAGGTGGAACATCTTGCCGCGGCGCAGCGTCTCGTAGACCTGGGCCTTGAGGCTGGAGAAGTAGATCTCGACGCCGTTGTCACGGAAGGTCTCAATGACGTCGCGCAGGCGCTCCTCGCCGGTGACGTCGACGTCGTTGATACTGCTGCCGTCCACCAGCACGGCGCGGGCCTGCGGGTTCTCGGCGCGCGCCTCCAGCAGCACGTCCTCGAAGCGTGAAGCGTTGACGAAGTTGAGCGAGCCGTCGAAGCGTACGACGATGTAGTGCTGTCCGATAGGTGCGACGTCGTTCATGCTAACGCCGGCGAGCCGGCCGTCCGCGTCCAGGCCGAGGATGTCGGTGCGCGGCTTCATGGTGCGCACCATGAAGAGCACGATGGCGAGCCCGGCACCCAGCAGAATGCCGTTGGCCAGCTGCGGAGCCATGGCCAGCGTGGCGACGAAGGTGAGCACGCCCACCACCGCCTCCTGGCGCTCGATCTGCCAGGCTCGCACCAGGGACCGCACGTTGATGAGCCCGAACACGGCCATCATCACGATCACCGCAAGCACCGCCTGCGGCAGGTGGTAAAGGAGCGGCGTCAGGAACAGCAGCACCAACATCACGCCGACGGCGCTGAAGATCGCGAACATGCCGGTCTTGGCGCCGTTCTTGGCCGCCACCGCCGAGCGGGAAAAGGAGCCGCTGACGGTGTAGCTGCTGAAGAAGCTGCCGACGATGTTGGCAAGTCCCTGGCCGACCAGCTCCTTGCTGGTGTCCACCCGCTCCTTGGTCTGGGCGGCGATGGCCTTGGAGATGGACGTGGCCTCCATGAAGCCGATGAGCGCCATCACCAGCGCCGATGGCAGCAGGGTCCAGAACAAGTCCATCCGCAGCTCCGGCACTTGGAAGCTCGGCAGGCCCGCCGGGATGGCGCCGACCACGGCGCCGCCGCCCATCATCTTGACCTCGTCGCCGGCTACCTGGCTGATCCGCCAGGTGTGGCCGTCGGCCTCGACGTTCGCGGGCACCTCGTCGCGTGGGTAGAAGGTATCGCCGCCGTCTGGGGTCACAGCGTGCTCGAAGTGCAGGTTATGGAGCGACACCTGTCGCTCGTTGTTGGCGCGCTTGCGCTGATCCAGCTCCCGATTCAGGACCCGCAGGTCCGCCTCCAGCAGCGCGAGCTCGGCGAAATGCTCCGAGCCGTCCTCGGCCTTGAGCGCTCGGATCTCCTGGTTCAGGCGGGACGTGGTGCTGCCTAGGGAATCGATCGCACGCGCGGTGGTGGCATAGTCCTGCGCCAGCTCTCGTGCCTCCTGGTCCTGGATAGCGGCCAGCGGCACCGTCGCGTTGCGCTCGAAGCCGATGGCCCAGCTCACCAGGGTCGTCAGCACCACCGCCAGGAGCACGCCCGGCACCTTGGGAATGTACCGGCGGGCGCCGATGATGATGCCGAAGGTGGCGATCGCGAACAGGAGGGTCGGGAGGTGGGTCTCCGGCAGCTGCGCGACCACGTTCCACAGGTCCGCCGCAAAATTATCCGTGCGCGGGAAGGGCACGTTCAGCAGCTTGCTCAGCTGCGACAGACCGATGATCAGCGCCGCAGCGTTGGTGAAGCCGACGATGACGGGGCTGGAGAGGAAATTCACCAGGATGCCCATGCGCAACAGCCCGAGCACCAGGCGCAGCACGCCCACCATCAGCGCCAGCATCACCGACAGCACGATGAAGTCCTCGCTGCCCAGCGCCGCCAGCGGCAGCACGGCCGCCGCGGACATGAGCGAGAGCATCGCCACCGGCCCGGTATGCAGCTGCGGCAGCGAGCCCCAGAGCGAGGCCACGATGACGGGCATGAAGGAGGCATAGAGCCCGTAGACCACGGGCAGGCCCGCGAGCTGCGCATAGGCCATGCTCTGGGGCACCAGCACCAGCGCCACCGTAATGCCGGCGATGAGGTCGCTGCGCAGCTTGTCCCCGGAGAGCGGAAACCAGCGCAGGAAGGGAAACAGGGTCGTCAGCAGGTTCGCAGGCATGGCGGGTCTGGCGGGCAGGGTCCTTGACGAAAAAACCGCATCTTAGCCGAGCAAATTCTCGTGCGGCATTGATGATGCCGCTTGTAGGTATCGATGAAAGCCTATGGATCTGGGCCAGCCTTGGGCCACTTCACGAATCGTCCGGCTGAGGGCGCGCAGCCAACCGCGAGCTTCAGCGGCATCTTCACCGGAGGCACCGGCCGGCAGCCGGCCGGCGAGGCGCTCCGGCTCCATGCGGGGCTGGACCGAGATGGGTGTTCCCGGCGGCTCGCCCGCGCTCATGGCGGGCATGCCGAGTGCGGCGCAGGTGGACCGGCGTCGCTCAGAACTTGGTCACCACGACGTTCACGCCGTCTTCGGCGCCCAAATCGAAGGTGTTGCCGGACACCTGCGCGACGGTACCGATCTGCTCCACGACGAAGGCGGGATCCGCCGCCGCGTTGATGACCAGGCCGTTCTCGGCACCGTCGTCGATCACCAGGGTTGCCGCATCCGGCCGTGTCACCGAGATCCCCTCGGACGGCGACAGGATGGTCAGGTTGGCGTTCAGGAAGCCCACCTGCAGCGAGGACGGATCGCGGTTGGCCTCCACGAAGGAGGACGCTGCACCCACGGCACCGGTGCGGACCTGCTCCACCAGGCTCGACGCCGTGGTCTTGGCCTTGGTGGCGATCTCCCGCGCCCGCTCGCTGTCCGCCGCCTCCTTGATGGACGCGATGGCCTTGTCCAGTCGCTCTCTCCAGTTCATCGGTACCTCCTCTTGATTGTGTCGAATGCGCAGTGTGCGCACCCCACGCAGTGTAGCGCCTGCGCCGGGGCGCGGTATCAGCCGGATGCTGATTCGACGCCGACCCCGCTCAGGAACAACAACGGTTGCCGAGCACCCACAACGTTGCACCGGCCCAATGAAAGACGGACGTGCTTCGCTTTGCCTGTCCTACCTCGGCACCACTGAGTCGAGACCGCCGCGGCGGGCGGTCGGCGACTGCTCGGCTGATCACGGCCGGCCGGGGACCGCCGCAGGCTGCATAGGCCGGCGCCGTCAGTCGTCGTCGTCCTCGTCCTCATCATCATCGTCGTCATCCATCTCACCGCAGCCGACGACGGCGCCGGCAACGAAGACCGCGAGGGCCGCCTGCGAGACTCGCGTCAGGAACCAGCGCCGATCCGCAGCCGGGGCCGGCACTTGCTGGTCAACCTGCTGCAATTGCTCAGACTTGGACATGCTTGCCTCTCATGGAGTGTGGGAGCTTCTCGGGTTCTGCGGTCACCGAAATGATGCCTCAATATAGTCTTAGCCCCCAACCCCTTCTTATCGCCCATGCGCCTTCGGCACCTGAATCCGCCGCCACAGGCGCCCGTCCTCCCTGAGCAGATTGCCGGCGGCGGCCGGTCCCCAGGTGCCGGCGGCGTAGTTGGGAAACTCGCGCGGGGGTAGGGCGGACCAGACATCCAGCACCGATTGTACGATCTCCCAGCCCTTCTCGACCGTGTCGGCGTGCTTGTAGAGGGTGGCGTCGCCCTTCATGCAGTCGTAGATCAGGGTCTCATAGCCGGTGGCCGGCTTGTTGCCGAAATAGTCCTCATAGCAGAAGTCCATGTTGACGGTGCCGATTCGCATGGTCGGCCCCGGGATTTTGGCGCCGAGGCTCATTTGGATGCCCTCGTTCGGCTGGATGCGCAGCACCACCATGTCCGGCTCCAGCTCATCCACCTCGGTGTCCTGGAACATGATGGTTGGCGCCTTCTTGAATTGAATGGCGATCTCGGTGTACTGAGCCGTGAGGCGCTTGCCGGTGCGCAGATAAAAGGGCACGCCCGCCCAGCGCCAGTTGTCCATGCCGAGCTTGAGTGCCGCAAAGGTCTCGGTGTGGGAGTTGGGGTCGACACCGTTCGACGCCCGGTAGGCCATGACCTGCTCGCCGTTGGGCATGGTCCCGGCGCCGTATTGACCGCGCACCGCGTGGGTCAGCACCTGCTCCGGGGTCAGCGGCGTGATGGCGTCCAACACCTTGTTCACCTCGTCGCGCATGGCATGGGCCTCGAAGGAATTGGGTGGCTCCATGGCGAGAAAGCCCAGCAGCACCAGGAGGTGATTCGGGATCATATCGCGCATGGCACCGGCTTCTTCGTAATAGGCGCCGCGGTGCTCGACGCCGACGGACTCGGCGACGGTGATCTGCACATGATCGATGTGGTGGCGGTTCCACAAGGGCTCGATGAAGCCGTTGGCGAATCTGAACACCATAATGTTCTGGACGGTCTCCTTGCCCAGGTAATGGTCGATGCGGTAAATCTGGTCTTCGTCCAGGTTCTTGTGCAGGTGGTTGTTCAGCGCGATGGCCGAGTCCAGGTCTCGACCGAAAGGCTTCTCGATGATGACCCGGCGCCAGTCGTCCTCGGTTTCATGCAGCAGGCCCACGTCGCCGAGATGATCCGCCACCTTGGAGAACAGGCTGGGCGGAATGGCCATGTAGAAGAGGTAATTGCCCTCGGTACCCCGCTCGGCGTCGATGCGGCTCAGGCGCTCGCAGAGCAGCTCGTAGTCGGGGCCGCTCAGCATGTCGATCTTCATGTACTGGAGCCGCTCACAGAGCTTGGTCCAGACGTCCTCTTCGAATACCTCGCCGACGTGGTCGCGAATCTGCTCCCCCATCAGGTTGCGGAAGCCGTCATCGTCCATGTCCAAGCGGTCGAGGCCAAGCATCACGAAGCTCTCCGGCAGCAGCCGCGCGTTGGACAGATGGTACAGCGCCGGCACCAGCTTACGCTTGGTGAGGTCGCCGCCGGCACCGAAGATGATCATGACGTTGGGCGGCGCCGGCGGGGCCTCGGTGTAGTCGGTTTGCATTAGGGACATGGTGCGGGTCCTGATGGCGTCTAATGGGCGCTAAGGGAGAGCGTTGATCGGGCGTCTCGGTGAGAGTGCGGAGTGCGGAGTACGGAGTACGAAGTACGGAGTACGAAGTACGAGGTGCGAAGTACGGAGTACGAAGTACGGTGCGGTCAACCTAGATCCAGTATTCAAATCACGAAGGGCACGAAGGGCACGAAGGAGCTCAGCAGGATAAGCAGCCTCGCCCCGTCATCCGCCGGGTGCGTCAGATCCCGGCGAGGCTTACCTTCCAGTGTCTGTCTTGCTTCGTGCACTTCTTCGTGTGCTTCGTGGTTAACTGCTCTCTGTAGGGTCAAGGCGGCAACGGCAGGGCTGAGGTTTCAGTGCGAAGGCCAGAACAGTGCGGAGTACAAAGCGCAGAGTGCAGACGCGCGGCTCCCGTACTTCGTACCCCGTACCCCGTACTTCGTACCTCGTACTTCGTACTCCGTACGACTCAATAACGATGTCGCTCCATCCTCCACGATCTCGCACCCAACAGCACCATGCGGAGCCCGTCAGGACTCCGACTTTTCGTGGTGCCCGCCGAATTGGTAGCGCATTGCGGACAGGATCTTGTTCGCGAAGTCCGCCTCGCCGCGGGAGCTGAAGCGCTCGTACAAGGCGGCGGTCAAGAGCGGTGCCGGGGTGCCCGTCTCGATGGCGGCCTGGCAGGTCCAGCGGCCCTCGCCGGAGTCCGACACCCGCCCGCCGTAGGTGTCGAGCTCGTTGTCCTCATGCAGGGCGATGGCCGTGAGGTCCAGCAGCCAGGAGGCGACGACGCTGCCGCGACGCCAGACTTCGGCCACATCGGCGAGGTTGATGTCGTATTGGTAGTGCTCGGGGTTGGCCAGCGGTGCCGTCTCGGCGTCGATGGTCTGGTCCTCCCGGCCGATGCCGGCGTGTCTGAGGATGTTCATGCCCTCGGCATAGGAGGCCATCAACGCGTATTCGATGCCGTTGTGCACCATTTTGACGAAATGCCCCGCGCCGCTCGGCCCGCAGTGCAGGTAACCCTGCTCGGCGGGGGTGGGCTCGCCGCTGCGCCCGGCGGTGCGCTCGATGTCGCCCATGCCCGGGGCCAGGTCTTTGAAGATCGAATCCAGGCGCTGCACGGCGTCGGTGTCGCCGCCGATCATCAGGCAGTAGCCGCGCTCCCGGCCCCAGACGCCGCCGGAGGTGCCGCAATCCAGAAAGTGGACGCCGATGTCGCGCAAGGCTTTCTGGTGGCGGATGTCTTCCTGGTAGTTGGAGTTGCCGCCGTCGATGATGGTGTCGTCGGCCTGCAGGTGCGGGCGCAGGTCGGCGATGACTTTGTCTACCACCGCCGCCGGCACCATGATCCACACCGAGCGCGGCGGGGTGAGCTTGGCGCAGAGGTCTTGAATGTTGTCGGCGCCCGTGGCGCCTTCTTTCGCCAGCGCTTGGACGGTTTCGGGGTTGGTATCGAAAACGACGCAGTCGTGTCCGGCGGCCATCAGCCGCTGAACCATGTTGGCGCCCATGCGCCCGAGGCCGATCATGCCGAGTTGCATTTGCTTTGCTCCTCAGTTGGGGCAGGAAATTGGAACGAGGCGAAAACTCCCCTCGGTACGGGACCGCGCAGAGCTCTTAGGGGTTTCAGCGCCCCTCCAGCACCACGACGCTGCGCGGGCCGACGCGATAACTTTCGCCGTGCACCGTCGGCTGGTCGTCGGTGGCGTGGAGGGCCGGCTCGCGGCCCGTGTCCACGGCCAAGAACCAGCGGCGGCCAGCGAGGGGCGGCAGCGCGAAGTCGAGCGTGTCCTCCCACATGTTGAGCATGACGTGCAGGTGCGGCTCGTCGTCCGCGAGCCCGGCCAGCATGAAGGCCAGGGTGCGGGTGTTGCCGTCATCCCAGCCCGGGTCGTCCAGCTCGACGCCGTGCCAGCTGATGTCCGGCGGCGCGCCCTCGCGCTCCGGCTTGCCCGTCAAGAAGCGGCGGCGGCGCAGGGTGGGGTGGCGCTTGCGCAATGCGATCATGCCGCGGGTGAATTCCAGCATGTCGCGGTTATCGTCCGCCAAGCGCCAGTCGATCCAGGACAGCTCGTTGTTCTGGCAATAGGTGTTGTTGTTGCCCTGCTTGCTGCGCAGCAGCTCGTCACCGGCCAGCAGCATGGGCACGCCCTGGCTGAGCAGCAGGATGGCCATCAGATTCTTTGCCTGGCGGTGGCGCAGGGCATTCACCTCCGGGTCGTCCGTGGGCCCCTCGACGCCGCAGTTCCAGCTCAGATTGTCGTTGTGGCCGTCGCGGTTGTTCTCGCCGTTGGCCTTGTTGTGCTTCTTGTTGTAGGCGACCAGGTCATACAGCGTGAAGCCGTCGTGGCAGGTGATGAAGTTGATGGAGTTGGCCGGCAGGCGCCCGCGGTGCTCGTAGAGGTCGCTGGAGCCGGCGATGCGCGTTGCCACGTGCTGCACCAGACCCTTGTCGCCGCGCACGAAGCCGCGCATCAGGTCTCGGTAGTGGCCGTTCCACTCCGCCCAGCGAAAGCCCGGGAAGTCGCCGACCTGATACAGGCCGACTGCATCCCAGGCCTCGGCGATGATGTGCGCACGGCCAAGCTCCGGTGACAGCTCCACGGACCAGAGCACCGGCGCGTGATGCTCCGGCGTGCCGTCCTCGCCGCGGGCCATGGCGCTGGCCAGGTCGAACCGAAACCCGTCCACGTGCATGTCGTGGGCCCAGTAGTGCAGGCTGTCGATGACGTAGCGGGTCACCAGCGGGTGGTTGCAGTTCACCGTGTTGCCGCAGCCCGTGTAATCGCGGTACTGGCTTTTGTCGGCGAAGTCCAGGTGGTAGAAGATCTCATTGCCCATTCCCTTGAAGGAGAGGGTCGGCCCGTCGGCGCCGCCTTCGGCGGTGTGGTTGTAGACCACGTCCAGGATGACGCCGATTCCGGCCGCATGCAGCGCCTTCACCATGTCGCGGAACTCGTCGCGGGCGCCCTTGGCATCGCAGGCATAGTGCGGATGCGGTGCAAAGAAGCTGTGGGTGCTGTAGCCCCAGAAATTCTCCAGGCCCAGGGAGGCGGTCTTCGGCGGCACGTCCTGGAGATCGAAGGCCATCACCGGCAGCAGTTCCACGTGCGTGATGCCGAGGGATTGCAGATACGGAATCTTCTCGATGACGGCGCGGAAGGTGCCGGGGTGGGGCGTGTCCGCAGACGGGTGGCGGGTGAAGCCGCCCACGTGCATCTCATAGATGACCGCTTCCGTCAGCGGCACATGCAGATGGGTGTCGCCCTCCCAGTCGTAATCGTCGCGCACCAGCTGTGAGCGCATGGCGGTCGCCAGATTGTCGCCGGGGCGGCTCGCGGCGTCGCGGTCCCAGAGCCGGTCGTCCACGGCCACGCACCAGGGGTCCAGCAGCAGCTTGTCGCGGTCGAAGCGGCAACCGCTCTCCGCCGTATCCGTGGGGCCGTCCATGCGCCAGCCGTAGCAGGTGCCCTCCGGCAGGTCTTCGACGAGTACGTGCCAAAAGAAGAAGGTCTTGTGCACTCGCGGGTCCAGCTGGATGGTCTGGAAGGGCTTCGGGCTTGCCGGTCCGTCGAACAGCAGCAGCTCCACCGCCGTGGCATACCGCGAGAAGCAGCAGAAATTGACGCCGCCGTCGATGAAGTTGGCGCCTGTCAGGTCCCAGGTACCGGGTTGGGTGCTGTAGGTGCGCGCTGGCATTGGGCTCCCCAGTGAGAGGTGTGTTGGCGTGCCGGTGGCGACGCTGCTGCGAGCCTGCGGTCGCCCGCGGTCACCTCCGCAGCCGCGCGGGCGGCGGCACCGACGGCAGCTCGGGCCCGGCGGCCTTGGCCGCAGTACTGGCGCCGGCGTCTGCCGGCCCCATGTTAAGGCGCCTCGGGATGGGCTGCATGTCCATTCGATGAGCCCATCCAGAATCCTGTTCGCGGCCGGCTGTTGGAGGCGAGACGATCATGAACTATTGCAGCCACTGCGGCGAGGCGCTCGCCGTGCGGGTGCCGGACGGCGACAATCTGCCGCGGCACGTGTGCGACGCCTGCGGCGCGGTGCACTATCAGAACCCCAAGATCGTCGTCGGCTGCATCCCCGAGTGGGAGGATCGCATCCTGCTCTGCAAGCGCGCCATCGAGCCGCGCTACGGACTCTGGACCCTGCCCGCGGGCTTCATGGAAAACGGCGAGACCGTCCAGCAAGGCGCCGCCCGCGAAACCCTGGAAGAGGCCAGCGCCGACGTCGCCGTCGGCGACCTCTACGCGCTGTTCAATCTGCCGCACATCAACCAGGTCTACATGCTCTTCCGGGCGCGGCTCGCGAGCCTCGACTTCGGCCCCGGCGCCGAGAGCCTGGAGGTGGAGCTCCTGCGCGAGGACCAGATCCCGTGGGACGACATCGCCTTCCCGGTCATCGGCGAGTCGCTCCGGCTCTACTACCGCGACCGCGCCGCCGGGCGCTTTCGACTGCGCAGCGGCGCCATCGAGCGCCTGCCGGGACCCGACCGGCGTTACCGCACCCTTGTCTACGACGAGGACGGCGTCGCATCCCAGCAAGAAAAGTAAAACGGGGACGGTATACTGAATTAGTGGGCTGGGCGACGACACGTCCGATAAGCCCCGGCGAGCTTGCAGTGTGACCGCGCCTTGGTCAGGCCACGCGCATCTGCCCACGCGCATCTGTGAGTTCCGGTGAGCCGGCTGAGCGCCAAAACCACGCCCTGATGCCATCGCCCAGTGCGCTCGACACAGCACCGCCTATCAGATCTCCAACAGCGCCGCCATGGCCCCATAGAAAGCATCCAGCCACTGGTCCTGGCGCGTGTATGAGGCGACATGCGGGCGCGCGCCGAGGGTCTCTCGCGCCACCACGTAGCTTAGGGTACCGTCCTGCAGCTCCTCCACCTCGAAACGCTTGTGGCCGCCGGGCACATGCAGGCGTACGCCGCAGGGCCGTGCCGCATCGCCCGTGTGGGCTTCCACCAGCGCCCGTGCCTTGTCGTCGCGATCGTGGAAGTCCTCCGGCCAAATCTGGCGCAGCACGGACACCTTCACCAGCTCCCCCTCCACGTCCTTCAGCGCCGCGAACAGCGGCGTCGCCGCCTCCGCCCGCCGCCGGATGGACTCCGCGCGCCGCTCCGCGGCCGTCTGCTTGGTGGCAATCGCTGCGTCTTTGCGTGCTTTGATGCGCTGCAGGGTATCGCTCATGGTTTCTCGTTCTCCTGTGGAGACTTCGTCAACGCCAGCGAGCGTCATGCCGTGGACTCTCTCAAGGCGCGGCTGCAAGGCGCCGGCGGGCACTGGGTCCTGCTGTCCAACCTGAGCCATGCGCAGCACACCGGCCGCCGCGCGGACGAGATCGACATCGTCGCCATCGGCCCGCCGGGCGTCAGCGTCATCGAGGTAAAACATTGGGATGCCGCATACGTCAAGCGGCAGGTCGCGATCGTCGACGCCGAGGCGGACCGCATCGACGCCAAGGCCAAGCGGGTTGCAGGTGCCCTGAGGGCTCGGCTGGACGCGGGCTTCGTCGCCGGCAAGATCCTGCTGACCAAGGGCCGCGTGCGCTATGACGATGCCCGCCGGCCGCAGCCGCGGGGGGTCAAGGTGTTCGGGCTGCCGGACTGGTCGGCGCTGCTGGACGCAGAAGGTCCGGAGCGCCTGACGCCCGAGGATATCGAGCGGGCGACACAGCTCCTGGCACCGCAGAGCAGGATCGCGCTCCGTGGCGACCTGCGCGCCTTTGCCGGCCTGATCAATCTGGAGCGCATGTCGGACCGCGGCGACGCCTTCCACCGCGTCTACCGCGGCCAGCATCCCACCCGGCGGGACTGGGTCATCCTGCACCTGTACGACCTATCCGCGAGCGAAGCCGACAATGCGCTCGATCTCGCCTGCCGGGAATTCGAGACCATCCAGCGCTGGCAGAAAGCGCGCTTCATGCCGACCCTGCTGGATTCCTTCCAGGAAGCGGAAGGCTATCCCGGCGAGCTGCACTTTTTCTCCCTCGTGGGCCCGGCGGCGCCGGCGTTGCAGGATCGGCGGGAGGACCTGCAGTGGACGCGCGCCGCCAGGGTGGCGCTGGCCCGCGCCGCGGTGGACGCCCTTGCCGAGCTGCACCAGCCGGGGCCGGACAGCGACGCCGCACCCACCCTGCATCGGCAGATCACGCCGCGCAGCCTACGC
The DNA here is from genome assembly GCF_016583825.1 of Thiohalocapsa halophila. Taxonomy (GTDB): domain Bacteria; phylum Pseudomonadota; class Gammaproteobacteria; order Chromatiales; family Chromatiaceae; genus Thiohalocapsa; species Thiohalocapsa halophila. The sequence goes on from NZ_NRRV01000004.1 coordinate 77,323, forward strand.
GTGCGGCACAACAACCGGCCGCTCTTCACAGAGCTGAGCCTGACCCGGCTCGGGGACGCGGTGACGCTCGCGCCGGCCGCCTCGGATTTCGGCGAGCTTGCCGACTACTACGCACCGGAGGTACGCAGTGGCGGCCTCGCCGTCGCCGCCCCCCGCGCGGATGTGTTCAGCCTGTGCGCCTCCCTGCGCGTGCTGTTCGACGGTGACGACGCCGTCTCCCGCGCGGCTGACGCCGCCTTGGCCGCAGGCTGCGCGGAGGCACCGGAGCAGCGTGCATCCCTCGCCGACATCGCCGCAGCCCTGTCCGACCTCGGCGACACCGACGCTGGCGAAGTCGCGGATATCGGAGCACTCCCGGCGGCGGCGTTCTGGGACGAGGACACCGTGGTCCCGTTCCAGCAGTCGCGGTACAAGATCATCGGCCGCCTTGGCGGCGGCGGTGTCGGGCAGACCTTCAAGGTCGTGGAGCTGGATACCGACACCGAGGAGCGCTTCGGCACCTATGTCGCCAAGCTCGTCAACGACGCAGCCGACGGCAGGACCGTCATCCGTGCCTACAAGCTCGCCCGCGCCCACACGACGCATCCGAACCTGTCGGTGATTCCCGAGATCGCCCCGGAGTGGGAGGCGGACCGCTTCCTGGCGCTGATGAAGTGGGTCGAGGGCATGCCGCTGGCGGATCTCGCCGGCGTGCTGCCGATCCATGCGGAAGACATCGGCGAAGACTCCGCCGAGGGCCTCGCGCTGCACTGGCTGCTGGCGCTCTGCGGCGCGCTCGGGCAACTGCACCGCGCGGGGCTGGTTCATGGCGATGTGAGCCCGCGCAACATCATCGTGCAGGGCGGCAGCGTGACCCTCACCGACTATGACACCGTGCTTCGCAGTGGGGAAACACCCAGCCGCAGCACCGCCATCTATGCGAGCGCTGCGGTGCAGGAGCGCGTGCGCATCGAGCCCGCGGACGATATCTATGCTGGACGACGGCCGCCGGCTCATGGTGAATCTCGACGGTGCTGCCGCCTGGCAAGGGCGGGATGCCAATGCGCTGCTGGACGACCTGTTCGCGCCCTTTCACCAGCCCGACTTCCCCAGAGACCGTGTGCACTTGGTCGCCGTCAACAACGGCAAGCTCCTGGAGTGGGTGGAGACCCAGCCGCAGGACACCTGGCTCACGACGGCGCTGCGGGAACTGTTGCTGTTCGACAGACAGCCGGCGGAGTCACGTTTCCGGCTCATCGACCTGAACCGGCGCTCCCTGGTCGGCGGGCTCGTTGAAGGACAGCAGGCACCGCGGGCGGATTTCCTGAATGCGCTCATGGATCGCGTGCTCGGCGGCGACACAGACCCCTGGCAGCCCTGCGCCACCTGCACGGCCCAGAACCGCTGCACGGCTTGGGGCTCCGTCCAGCTGTTGCGTGACCCGGCGCAGGGGGTGAGCTGTTGCAGGAGATGGCCCGCTTCGACCCGGCCTTGGAGTCCGACCCCATCATCGACCGCGGCCTGCTGCGCGCGACGGCGTCGGACGGCGGCAGCCACCGGCTCGCCGACGCCCGCCGTCGGGCCTGGCTGCTGGGCGATGGGGCAGCGGGGCAGGTGCGGCTCATGCACGGCCAGCACCTCGCGCGCTTTCGCGTCGTGCCGGCCTGGAGATCTTCACCCAGCGCTTGGCGAGCGAAGACGCGCGCCTGCTGCATGCCTGGCACCCGAGTGACGAAGACCAGCTCTATCGGGTGCGCGTCGAAGCCCGCGACGGCCGGCAAGTGTTGCTGCGCGAGCGGGTCTGAGTGCAGGATGCCGTGACGTTCATCCCGATTGCAGCTAGGTGACGTCATGCAAGCCATCGAGTTCGAGACGCAGGTAAAGGACGGCGTTGTGCAGTTACCGGCAGGTGCGCAGCTGACCGACGGCCAGCAGGTGCGGGTGCTACTGCTGTACGAGGGCTCAGAGCAAGCCGCTGCGTCGCCGTCCACAGTGGGTGACGGAGACGGGGCCATCGCCCGTCTGCTTCGCAACCCGCTCGTCGTACCTGGCTTTGAGCCCTTGGCGCGGGAAGAGGCCCATGAGCGCTGAGGTATTCGTCGACACGAACATCTGGCTCTATGCGCTGGTGCTGAATCCCGGCGAAGAAGCCAAGCACCGGCGCGCGCACGAGCTCGTCGCAAGCCTCGGTCGGTGCACGATCAGCACGCAGGTCATCGCCGAGGTGAGCGTCAACCTGCTCAAGAAGGCCGCCATGCAGGAGACCGCTTTGGTGTCGGTCGTGGAGGACTTCTACCGCAGTCATCACGTCCAGCAAATGACCCTCGGCTGCCACCGCCGGGCGAGCGAGCTGCGCACGCGCTACCGCCTGAGCTACTGGGACAGCTTGATCCTGGCGGCTGCCGATGAGGCCGGCTGCGCTGTTTGCTACAGCGAGGATATGCAAGACGGTCTGCGGATCAATCAGGGGCTTCAGGTCCTGAATCCGTTTACGCAGACCGCCTAACGGCTGACGCCCCAGGCCGTTCAGCACACCGCACCGTCGGAAGCTTCACCGCGCTCCGCGTGAAGCTTACATGGCTAAGGAAGATCCGCAGATCGTTCGTGAGCTCAAGGCGTTCGGAATGCGCCACATCCGCGAGCGGCTTGCCGCCGCCGACGGCCGTTTCGTCGACAAGGCCGGCGCCCACGAGGCCGTCGTTGCCGCCTTCAAGGCGGAATACGGCTGGCCGCCGGACGCGACCGAGATGGAGCGGACCGTCGGCAGCAAGCTACGCGAGGATTTGAACCACGAAGAACACGAAGAGGCTCAGGAGCATACGCATGCTCACGCCTTCACCCGACGGGTGAGCGAGATCACGGCGAGGCCCATCTTCAAGCGCCTGTCTTTCTTCGTGTTCTTCCTCGTGCTCTTCGTGTGCTTCGTGGTGAGCTGCTCTTCTTAGGATTACCGACTTTCCCGAGATGCTTGATTGCAAGACCCCGCGCTTGCAGCCGCGAGGTTTTTTGACCGCCTATTGACCGGGGTCAGCTAAATGGTGACCCCGCGCTGGACGGCGTCGGCGAGGAGGGCATCTTCGCCAATCTGGAGATCTTCACCCAGGGCTTGGCGAGCGAGGACGCGCGCCTGCTGCACGCCTGGCATCCGAGTGACGAAGACCAGCTCTATCGGGTGCGCGTCGAAGCCCGCGACGGCCGGCAGGTGTTGCTGCGGGAGCGGGTCCGAGCGCAGGATGCCTAAATATGAACTTCCAGCTGTCAGATCATGCGCGTAAACGCTGTCTCAGGCGACGGATTCCAGAGGCCTGGATTGCCCAAGCGTTGAGCAAGCCAATGAGAACCGAAGGCGATGCGGATGACGGCAGGCTGGCTCACGCGCTCTGGCCCGTACCCGAGAAGGGCTTCCGCGTTCTGCGCGTGATCTACAACCACACCCGTGATCCTGTCACGGTCGTCACTGCCTATTTCGACAACGAGGTGTCCCCACCATGAAGCTCGAATTCGACCCAGACGCGGACGCCGCCTATTTCGAGATCAACGGTGCCGAGGTGGAGCGCACCGAGGAGATCGAGCCTGGAATCCTGGCCGACTACGACGCCGACGGCCACCTGGTCGGTATCGAAGTCCTGTCCGTCAGCAAGCGGCGGCTCGACAAGGGGCTTGATCACGCGGCCTAGCAGATAGCCGGCAGTCGTGCGGAGCCGGGGCAAGCGCCTTCAGCCTGTCGCTGGACAACGCGAGCACAGCATCCAGGATGGCGATGGCCAGAGAGGACTCCGAGGCCGTCCGAGCCTTTGAGGCACTCGGAATGCGCCACATCCGCGAGCAGCTTGCCGCCGCCGACGGCCGTTTCGTCGACAAGGCCGGCGCCTACGAGGCCGTCGTCGCCGCCTCCAAGGCGGAATACGGCTGGCCGCCGGACGCGACCGAGATGGAGCGGACCGTCGGCGGCAAGCACCGCGAAGTCTACATCAACCGCCTGCACTGGATGACCGCGCGGCTCGATCGGGAAGTCGTTACCCATCGTCTTCTCCTAACACCAGGATATCGACGAGAAACTGGCCGAATGTTTGTCCGAACCGCTGCTGACGGTGAAGTACGCCGGTCTCGGCTTCAATCCGATGCAGGTGGTCGGGGACAGCGCCGTGGGCCATCTGGACAATGCCGGCATGATCCGCGACATCTTCGCGGCGATCTTCCCGGACTTGGGCGACGTGCAGCTGGGCCGCCTGCGGGATGCGCTGAAGCGCAGCTATCTGGACCTGGGCTGGGCGCCCGGTCAGCGCGGCGAGCTGCCGGCGTTCCGGGCCTTTCTGGACCTGCTGCGCAACGACCCAAAGCCCGAGCTGACACGGCTGGACGAGCTGGACGACTACGGGCTGTTCGGCGCCATCACCGGCGCGCCGACGCTGCTGGATCAGGCGCAGCCGGCGCTCATTGAGATCCACGGCACCCAGAACGATCATCTGCAACGGGCGTTCGCGACCTTCGTGCTCTACAACCTGTACCAGAACATGTTCCGGCGCGGCCCGCAGCAGCGCATCACCCACGCCATCATCTTCGACGAGGCGCACAAGGCGGCGCGCCTGAAGCTGCTCGCAAGCATGATCAAGGAGTGCCGCAAGTACGGCATTGCCTTCGTCGTCGCCTCTCAGGAGGCCAAGGACTTCGACCCATCGCTGTTCACCGCTATCGCCAACTACCTGGCGCTGCGGCTGAACGAGACGGACGCCAAGCTGCTGGCGAAGTCCTTTGCGGCCACCGACCGAGTCAAGCTGGCGGCGGACCGCATCAAGCAGATGCCGAAGTACAAGGCGATGTACTACGGTGAGGGGTTACAGGCGCCGACCCGCGTGTCGCTGCTGGCGGAGCCGCCGGGCTGCTGAGCAGAGCGGGCGGTGCTGTCCGGTTCAAAGTGCATTGCGGCCTGCCGCAAGTGGCGTTTCTGCTGGCGGGGGACCGTAACGGTGTGGTGCTGTTGACTCGACGCGCCGTGACCTCGGGCAACGCGAAGCCTCGGCGATCGGCCGAACGGGCGGGCAGCATCCCCGGCGCGCCGCGAACCGGGCGGAAGGGGTTGGGTTGGTGCAAGATTGCAGTACCCTTGAGGAGCTTCGCAGATGCTCGGGAGCCGGCAGCATGAGCCACCAGCAAGACCTGTACGAGCAGGACTTTTTCGCCTGGGCGCAGCACAACGCGGCACTGCTGCGCGCCGGGCGCGTCGCCGAGGCTGACCTGGAGCACTTGGCCGAGGAGATCGAGGACATGGGCAAAGCGGAGCGCCACGCCCTACGCTCGCAGCTGCGCCAGCTGCTGGTGCATCTGCTGAAGCTCGACTACTCGCCGGCCCGTGATCCCCGACGGAGCTGGTTCGAAGCGGTGCAGAATGCACGCGCCGAGATCGCCGACCGCCTGGCGGACAGCCCGAGCCTGGCACCGCAGGCGGAAGGGATCATGGCCGAGGTCTGGCCCAGAGTCCGGCGTCAAGCGCTCAATGCCCTGAGCGCCTTCGGCGAACAGGTCCAGTTGCCGGAGGACTGCCCCTACAGCCTGCAGCAGGCGCTGGATGAGACCTTCTTCCCCGATGGCCCCGGCTCCCGACGCTGAGGTTTCAAGCTGATTTCCGGCATTTGAGCCACTTAAGGCACGAAGAACACGACGGCGCTCGACCCGCGCCGGATCATCGCCGGAGTTATCTCCCTTTTTCGAAGCCTCAGGCAGCGCAGACGCAGTTGTCGGCGCGCCTCGCCGAGCAGCCGGCTGCGATGGCCAGGGTTGCGGACTCCCCGGCGCCGAGACGCCGGCGCGCGATCGGCTCCGGTATCGATGGCTCGGGATACACCCGCAGCCGGCCGGTTGTGCGCAGCACGCGCGAGGTGATGTCCTGTGGTCCGCGACGATGGATCTGGGCGGCCACCGGCGCCGGCACCCAGACCTCACGGGCGAAGCCTTGTTGGGTCATGGCGGCCTCCGCTTGGCAGCGGTTTCGCTGGTTCCCCTGATTGAGATCGGGATCGGCTCGATGGCACGGTCGCGCCCCGGTGGGTCGTCGCTCAGGCGCGCGGTCTGGTGTCGAGAAGCCGGGACGAACAGCGTCAGAGCGCCTCGCGCGCGGCTTGCGCTCGCGCCTCATCCAACCGCTGGAGGCGCTTAGGGCACTGCGCTCCTGATTCGCAACCCAGTGTCGGATACGGTAGCCGTACTGGATCGGCCAGCCTCGTTCCAGGATTGCTATCGGGCGGCCGCGGCAGCGCCCCGCCGCTTCCTCGTGGCTGACGACACGGATCAAGTCCTGCTCCACATTCAGGCGCGCGAGCGGTTTCGGGCCCCGCTGGGTGACGAGGTGACGGGGAGGTCCGGGTTGTTCTGCACCGCTCGGCCTGCCTGGCCCCGGTGGTCGCTCTGCACGGGGATAGTCGGCAAAACCACAGCTCCCATCCAGTTTCTGCCCCCGTGCGGCACCAGGGCGCGCTATAGTTTTGCGGTTGAGGAGGTGTCGTCCACGGATGGTCCGGACCGCTGTCTCGCCCGCGTGCCATGGCCGAAGCTCCCTTATCTCGCTCGACGCTCCCCGTCCTGACGCCGGCGCTGCGCCGCCTGCTGGTGCTGGTGCTGGTCGGCGCCGGGCTGATGGCGGTGAATTCGCTGTACCTGCTGGCGGTGACGGTCACGGAGCAGGTCTCCGGCGTGGTGCTGCAGAACCGGGCGTACCTGGTGATGTTTCTCGGCCACCTGCTGCTGGGCCTGGTGCTGATGGTGCCGGCGCTGGTGTTCGGGGCGCTGCACTTCCGTCGGGCGCGGTGGCGGCCGAACCGGTATGCAATCCGCGCCGGGCTGGCGCTTTACGGGTCGCTGGTGGCGCTGTTCGTCTCCGGCATCCTGCTGACGCGGTTCGGCGTCTTCGAGGTGAACGACCCGGCGGTGCGCAGCTTTGCCTACTGGGTGCACGTGCTCGCGCCGGTGCTGGCCGTGTGGCTCTTCGTGCTGCACCGGCTGGCGGGTCCGCCGCTGCGCTGGCGGGCGGGTGTGGTCTGGGCAGGTGCCGCCGCGGGCTTTGCGGCGCTGGCGCTCGGGGTGCACGGGCTCAAGCTGCTGCATGAGCCGGACATGGTGCGGGCCTTCGAGCCGGCGCTGGCGACGGTGCCCGCCGGTGAGGCCATCCCGCCCGGGCGGCTGATGCAGGATGCGACCTGCGCCGAGTGCCACGCGGACATCGCCGCCCAGCACGCGGGCTCCATGCACCGGTTCAGCTCCTTCAACAACCCGGCCTATCGGGCTGCAGTGGACGAGGTGCGCTCGGTGCTGCTGGAACGGGACGGGGATGTGCAGGCGGCCCGGCTCTGCGCCGTCTGCCACGACCAGGTGCCGCTCTTCTCGGGCCGGTTCGACGACCCGACCTATGACCCGGCCGCGGACCCAGGCGCGAGCTTCGGCATCGGCTGCCTCGGCTGCCATGCCATCACCGCCGTGAACAGCCCGGTGGGCAATGGCGACTACAGCATCGCGCCGCCGCCGCGCTACCCCTTCGCGGACAGCGACTCCGCCCTCGGGCGCTTTCTGCACCGCCAGCTGATCCGCGCCAAGCCTGCCTTCCACAAGCGCACACTGCTGAAGCCGGTGCACGAGACGCCGGAATTCTGCGCCGCCTGCCACAAGGTGCACCTGCCGCAGGCGCTGAACCACTACCGCTGGCTGCGCGGGCAGAACCACTACGACAGCTTCCTGATGAGCGGGGTCTCCGGCCACCGGGTGGACAGCTTCTATTATCCGGCGCAGGCGGAGGCCGGCTGCAACGGCTGCCACATGCCGGCGGTGGCCGCTGACGACCCGGCGGCGCGGCGCATGGACGGCCCCGACGGCGAGGGGATGCTGGCGGTGCACGATCATCTCTTCGCCGCCGCCAACACCGCCGTGGCGGCGATGCTGGAGCGCCCGGCGCAGGAGAACGCCGCGCGGGTGGCGACCATGCAGGACGCCGCCCGCGTGGACATCTTTGGCCTCAAGGCGGGCAGCGGCATCGAGGGCGCGCTGCAGGCGCCGCTGCGCCCGGCGCTGCCGATGCTGGAGCCGGGTGGGCGCTATCTGTTGGAGGTGGTGGTGCGCACCACCGGGATGGGCCACGCACTGACACAGGGCACCGCGGACTCCAACGAGGTCTGGCTGGATGTGAGCCTGAGCGCCGGCGGCGAGGTCGTCGCCCGCTCCGGTGCCAGGGACGCGACGGGTGCCGTGGACGATTGGGCCTGGTTCGGCAACGCCTATCTGTTGGACCGCGCGGGCAACCGCATCACCCGGCGCAATGCCCAGGACATCTTCGTCGCCCTCTATGATCATCAGATCCCGCCGGGGGCGGCAGCGGTGGTGCACTATGCCTTCGATGTGCCGGCGGATGCCGAGGGTCCCGTCACCATCGACGCCGCGCTGCGCTACCGCAAGCTCGATACCCGCTTCGTCCGGTTCATGCAGGGCGACACCTTCGAGCGCAACGATCTGCCCATCACCACCCTGGCCGCCGATCGGGTGCACCTGCCCGTGGCCGGCGGCGCGGCGCCGCCGGCGGCTGCGGCGACACCCCCGGCTGCCCCTCACTGGGAGCGCTGGAATGACTATGGCATCGGGCTGTTCCGGGAGGGACCGCGGGGCGAGTCGCGCCAAGCCGAGGCCGCCTTCCGCGAGGTGGAGCGATTGCAGTCGGCGCTGGGGCAGGGCGGCGACGGCGCCCTGAACCTCGCCCGGGTGCTGCACCGCGAGGGGCGGCTCGATGAGGCCGCGCAGGCGTTGGCGCGCGCGGCGCAGCAGGGCGCGCCACCCTGGCTGGCGGCCTGGTACACGGGGCTCATCGCCCGCGACCAGGGCGACCTCGACCGCGCCATCGAGGCCCTGGAGGCGCTGGCCGACACCCGCTTCAATGCCGCCCGTGCGCGGGGCTTCGACTTCGGCCGGGACTACCGCATGCTGACCACGCTCGGGCGCACCCTCTACGAGCGCGCCCGGCGCGAGCGCGGCGATGCCCGCCGCGAGGCCCGGGAGGCCCTGCTGACCCGCGCCCGCGAGCGCCTGGCGCAGGCGCTGGCCATCGACCCGGAGAACGCCGCCGCCCACCACAACCTGAGCTTGGTGCTGGCGGAGCTGGGCGACGCCGACGGCGCCGCCCACCACCGCGCGCGCCACGAGCACTATCGCACCGACGACAACGCCATCGAGCGCGCCGTCAGCATCCACCGCAGCCGCAACCCGGCGGCGGATCATGCGGCGGCGCCGGTGGCCATCTATGCGCTGCGACCGGACGAGCAGTATGAACATCGAGCAGAAACCACCTTCCAGGCCCAGACCGCTTCCCACCCGCGGTGAGGCCCGTATCCGCCGGGCCTTTCTGGTCTCGCTGGCGGTGATCGCGGCGGCGGCGCTCGTCGCCGCCGCAGCCTACCTGCTGCTCCAGCCCGAGGCGCCGGCGCCGGTGGAGGAGGCCGAGATCGCCCTGCCGGAGGTGGCAGCCGCGCCGGAGCAGGCCGCGGCAGGCGCTGCGGGCTCCCAAGCCCGGGTCGCCACGACGCCGCCACAGGTCCAGTTCACCGACATCACCGAAGAGGCCGGCATCGACTTCGTCCACGTCAACGGCGCCTACGGCGAGCGCCTGATGCCGGAGACCATCGGCAGCGGTGCGGCCTTCTTCGACTACGACCGCGACGGCGATCAGGACCTGTTCCTGGTCAACTCCCGCGAATGGGCCGGCCACGAGACCCGCTCGGAGCCGCCCACCCAGAAGCTCTACCGCAACGACGGCACGGGGCACTTCGAGGACGTCACCAACCGCAGCGGGCTCGACATCAGCACCTACGGCATGGGCGTCGCCGTGGGCGATGTGGACGGCGACGGCTGGGAGGATGTTTATCTCACCACGCTGAACGGTAACCGGCTGTTTCTCAATCGACCGGCCGAGGACAGCGGCCGGCGCTTCCAGGACATCACCGACGCCGCCGGTGTCGCCGGCCGGGACGATGCGTGGTCGAGCAGCGCGGCCTTCTTCGACTACGACCGGGACGGGGATCTGGACCTCTTCGTCGTCAACTACGTCAAGTGGTCGCGCGACATCGACCTGGAGATCGACTTTCGCCTGACAGGCCTCGGCCGCGCCTATGGCGCACCCGTGAACTTCGTCGGCACCGACAACGTCCTCTATCGCAACGACGGCCTGGACGCGGACGGGCGGGTGCGCTTCAGCGACGTCTCCGCCGCCGCCGGCATCCGGGTATCCGATCCCGTCACCGGCAATCCGGTGGGCAAGGGCCTCGGCGTCGTGCCCTTCGACTACGACGGCGACGGCTGGGAGGACCTCATCGTGGTCAACGACACGGTGCGCAATTTCCTCTACCGCAACCTCGGCGACGGCCGCTTCGAGGAGACGGCCATCTTCGAGGGCGTCGCCTACGACAGGAACGGCAAGGGCACTTCGGCCATGGGCGTGGACGTCGCGCGCTTCCGCGACGACGCGGATCTCGGCATCGCCGTCGGCAACTTCGCCAACGAGATGGCCTCGCTCTTCGTGACCACGAACGGCGGCCCGCCCTTCGTGGACGAGGCGGTGTTGGAGGGCCTGGGGCCCGCCTCGCGCATTCCGCTCACCTTCGGGCTCATGTTCTTCGACTACGACCTGGACGGCCGCGAGGACCTGCTGCTGGCCAACGGCCACCTGGAGCACGATATCCACAAGGTCCAGCAGAGTCAGCACTACGCCCAGCCGGCGTCGCTGTTCTGGAATTGCGGCGAGGCCTGCGGTGCGCGCTTCGTGCACCTGCCGCCGCAGCCCGCCGCCGTCGGCGACCTGGCGCAGGACCTGGTGGGCCGCGGCATCGCCTACGCGGACATCGACGCCGACGGCGACCTGGACGTGCTCATGACCCAAAACGGGCGCCGCCCGGCACTTCTGCGCAACGATCAGGCGCTTGGCCACCACTGGCTGCGCGTCGAGCTGGTGGGCCGGGCGCCGAATACCGGCGCCATCGGTGCCCGCCTGGCCCTCACCGCAGACGGCGTCACCCGCTACCGGGCTATACGGCCGACCCGCGGCTATCTCTCGCAAGTGGAGCGGCCGGTGACCTTCGGCCTCGGCGAGCTGGCTGATCCGGCTGCCGTGACGCTGCGTGTGATCTGGCCGGACGGCAGCGAGCAGACCGTGAAGCCGACGGTGCTGGATACCACGCTGACCATTGAGCAGGGTGGCGACGATGGATGAGGGCGGCATGGGGTTTGCATTGCGCAGCAGAGTGCCAGTCGGCGTCAGATCAAAGACCGAATCCGGTATCAGGCAGTTAAAGCAAGCTCGGTGTCGGTCTTCGTGCCTCAGCCCGACCTACAACGGATGCTCGCCCGCGCTCTGGGGCGTCGTGGGCGCCGGATGGGTCGGACGTGGTCTGGCTGCAGGGCTGCTCGTCGCCCTGCTGCTCACCGGCGGGGCGACCCGGGCGGACCTGGTCGCCGAGCCGCCGGCGCGCGCCGGCGCCGAGCTGGCCCGGGTGCTGGATGCCGACACCAGCGGTGCCGAGCCGCTGATGCAGGAGGCCCTGGCCAAGGCGCGCGGGGAGCTGAGCCGGCTGTTGGCCGACGATGACGCGGACGTCGCTGCGCTGGCGGACGCCTACGGCCGCCTCGGCGCGCTGTTGATCCTGGTGGAGGTGGAGGCCCAGGCGGACGCCGCGCTGCGCAATGCCATGGCACTGCAGCCGGACGCCTTCCGCTGGCCCTACTACGCCGGCTATCTCGCCATGCTCGCCGGTAACCTGGAGCGCGCCTTGGCCTACCTGGAGCAGGCCCAGGCCATCGACGCCGACTATGCGCCGCTCTACCTGCGCCTGGGCAAGGTGCACTTGGATCGCAGCGCACTGCCCCAGGCGCGGGCGGCGCTGACCCGCGCGGCGCGGGAGCCTCGCCTCGCTGCTCCCGCCAACTACTATCTGGGTCAGATCGCCGTGCTGGAGCGTCGCTTCGACGACGCCATCGCACTGTTGGAAGCGGCGCTCGCCGCCAATCCCGACGCCACCGAAGTGCACTATCCGCTGGCCCAGGCCCACCGGGCGCTCGGCAACACCGAGGCGGCGCGCGAGCACCTGGGCGCCTTCGAGCTGCGCGAGCCGGATATCGCCGATCCGCTCATCGATGAGCTGCAGGCGGCGACGAGCCGGGCCCTGCCGGCCTTCAAAGCGGCCCTGCACGCGGTGCGCGGCGGCGATTATGCCGAGGCGGTGCAGGGCTTCGCCGAGGGCTTGGCGGTGGCGCCGGACAATGCCGACGCGCGCGTCAGCTATGCCCGGGTGCTCTGGCTCACCGGCGAGCACGACCGCGCCGCCGCGGAGCTCGGCCGCGCGCTGAAAGCCGCGCCGGACGCGCCCCTGGCGGTGTTCCTCGCCGGCGTCGTCGCCCAGCAACGGGGCCAGTCGGCGGCTGCCACCGAGCATTACCGCCAGGTGCTGGCGCTGGCGCCCGGGCACGCCGGGGCCGCTTTCCAGCTCGCGAATCTGGAGTTTCGCGCCGGGCGCTACGCCGAGGCCTCCGACGGGTATCTGGCCGTGCTCGCGGCGGATACCGATGTGGCGCCGGCTCGGGTGCTGGCGGCGGTGGCGGCGCGCCGCGCCGGCGCGCCCGAGGTGCAGGTGCTGGTACGTCTGCGCGAGCGCAGCGACGCACATCCCGATGACCCGCAGCTCGAGTACGCCCTGTCACGGCTGCTGGCGGCGGCGGATGACCCGGCGCTGCGGGAGCCGCAGGCCGCCCAGGCGCTGGCCGCGGCCTTGATGGCCGACCCAAAGGCGGGCGGGCCCATACCACCGAACCAGCGGGCCCTGGCGCTGGCGCTTGCCGCGGGCGGTGATTTCGACGGCGCCGCCGAGCTGCTGCGCCCGCTAAAACAGGCCGCCTGGATGCTGCCGCCGGCGGAGGCCGAGCTGCTCGACGCCGAGCTCGCCGCCTACGCCGAGGGTCGCCTGCCCGAGGCATGGCCGGAAGCCGACCCCTTGCTGGCGCCACCGCCGTTCAACGCAGACCAACTGATGCGGGACTATCCTGCGACCAAGCCCTACTGAGCGGCCGCCACCGTCATGCAAGAGAGGACGCCATCAGTGGTGCGTCGCTCCGGTGACGCGCAGGCGCGCCTAGAGCATAACTCCGACCAGCCCATTGCCTCCGTGGGAGCGGCATCCTTGCCGCGACTGGCCGCGGGTCAAGCGGAGGACGCCGGTCCCAGGTGCGCGTATAGGGGTTGCGATCGACGCCCGCAGGACTCATGCGAGTCTCCGCAGCTCGGCGGTCGCTGCGCCAGCTCCATGGGTGCGCAGGCATAAAAAAAGGGCCGGCTGCCCGGCCCTTGCACATCCCATCCGGCGGGCTCTACGCCCGCCGACTGGCTTCAGTCCATCACCGCTCCGTGCTGCTGGACTCCGGCGCCGACGGCGCCGCGGGCTGGGTGTAGCCGTAGGGGTAGTAACCGCCCCAGCCGTAGCCCGGATAACCACCGCCCCAGCCATAGCCTGGGTAGCCGCCCCAGCCATAGCCGGGATAGCCGCCCCAGCCACCACGGTACGGATAGCCATAGCCGCCATAGTGCGGATAGCCGCCGTACCAGGGGCCGCCGTGCCAGGGGCCGCCATACCAGGGGCCATCGCCCCAGGAGCCCCAGAACGCCTGCGCCGGCGTTGCGGCAAGGGCGGCAAGCAATGCGCCACCAGCGGCGCTCAGCGCGAGATTCTTCATGGCATTGCCTCCTCGTTTCGCTCGTTGAGATTTGGCTGGGACCCAAGGGTCCCAACGCATAAGTATACCGGCGGAAACATTAGAGACGATAAGGGAAAGTGCCAAGTGTCACCACGGCCGATGATCGGTGTGTGGTGGCGGGCACAGGTGGTGAGTCGGGCACGGGATGACCCTCGCCCAGGTAGCAGATGGCTTTCCGTTGCATAAGACAGGGTTATTGGCATATCCGATTGCCGAAATTGCCGTAGTGCCCGCCCTGTGGCAGCCTGCATGCTTCACCAACCACCAGACTGAGGAAGCACCCATGCGCGTCATCCTGCTCGGCGGCCCCGGGGCCGGCAAAGGCACCCAGGCCGGGTTTATCAAGGAGCACTTCGATATCCCGCAGATCTCCACCGGCGACATGCTGCGCGGTCACGTGAAGGCCGGCACCGAGCTGGGCAAGGCCGCGAAGAAGATCATGGATGAGGGCGGGCTGGTCTCGGACGACATCATCATGGGCATGGTCAAGGAGCGCATCACCGAGGACGACTGCAAGAACGGCTTCCTCTTCGACGGCTTCCCGCGCACCCTGGCTCAGGCAGATGCGCTGAAGGACGCCGGCATCTTCGTGGATGCCGTGGTGGAGATCGCCGTCCCGGACGAGGAGATCATCAAGCGCATGTCCGGGCGGCGCGTGCACCCGGGCTCCGGGCGTACCTACCACGTCGAATTCAACCCGCCCAAGGAAGCCGGCAAAGACGACGAGACCGGCGAGCCGCTGGTCCAGCGCGACGACGACAAGGAAGAGACCGTCCGCCAGCGCCTCAAGGTCTACCACGACCAGACGGCCCCGCTGATCGACTACTACTCCACCTGGGCCGAGAAAGGCGGGGAGGGTGCGCCGCGCTACATCAAGGTGGAGGGCGTCGGCGGCGTGGACGAGATCCGCGATCGCATCATCGGCGAGCTGGAGAAGGCCTGACGGCGCGCTTCGGTGACTGTTGACTGCGGCGGGTTCGCCTAGGCCGAGCCTAGCGGCATGGTAGCTCCAGGGCGGCCAAGGATCGCAGCATGCCGCCTGGCGCAGCCAGGCGAGAATACCGCGGCCTCATCTACCTGGCCCACAGCGCGTGCTGGGCTTATCTGCCCGCCGCCGGTACCGGCGCCGCCCGCCCTGGCGGGCGCTTCAACCGCCGCGGCTTGCCGGCGCTTTAGACCTCGCTGACCGTCTTCACCGCCCGGTTGGAGGCTCAACAAGCCCGGCGCCCGATAACTCGGCCCGGCGCAACCTCGTGCTCTGGCGGGTGGGGCCATACCGCGCCCTGCGCCGCCGGTGTCATCGACGATTTCGCTCGCCTGCCGCCGGATGCCGTGATTGGGCGGTGACCGTCCCTGTTTTAGGTGTCGACCATGTGGCTGCGGAGTTGTTGGGTGTCGCTCCTGCTCTATGTCTCCGGCGTTCCGCTGGCGGCGGGAATGCACAAATGCGTGGACGCCGACGGCAATGTGACCTACTCGCAGACGGCCTGTGAGCAGGCGCCCGGTGGAGCCAAGCCCGGGCGCAGCGTGACTGCACGGGCAGACACGGCCGGCGTCGGCGCGGGGCAGGGCGATGTGCTCTGCGAGCGTGTGCGGGCCTTTGCACTGGAGCTGGCGGAGGCCATGCGCGAGGGTGTCGGCCTCGACCGGGCAGTGGCCATACTGGCCGGACGGCCGGTTCTCCCGAGCGCCGCGGGGCCTTACGGCGGGACCGAGACCACCGGTGGACGGCGCATTATCGGTGACGACGCGCTGGAGGTCATCAATCACGTTTTCGCCTTCGCCGGCCGTGGTGCCGTTGATTCGTCGCGCATCGCGGAATCCGCGGCGCAGCAGTGCCTGCGGGGGCGCTTCGATTTCGCGCGCGGTGCGCCCGGCGGCGCGGCCGGGCTGCGGCTTGCCGCCGGCAGCGGCATCCTGCTGAACCCCCAGGGCATGGTGCTGACGGCGGATCGGCTCGTCGCCGACTGCCGCGGGCTGCGTGTCTACTACGACGGGGCCTGGCGCGATACAGGGCTGCTGCGTCGCGATCCGCCCGCAGGTCTTGCGGTGCTGGTGGCGGAGGGCTTACGGGGGCGGCCGGCGGTGCTCAACGACGGCTCCGCACCACCGAAGAGTCAAGTGCTCGCGGCGACGCTGCCCTTGCGCGGGGTGCTGACCGCAGCTGTGAGCATTGTCGACGCCGCCGTCGTCCCCGCTGAGGACGGTGAGCCTGCTGTAGCAGACAGCGCCCGAGCGCGAGGCGCAGAGGCTCCGGCCGGCGACGCGCATGCGGCACTGAGCCTGCCGGAGGGACCGGCGCAATGGGGCGCGCCATTGCTCGGCAGCGGCGGCCTCGTCGTCGGGATCGCCTTGCCTGGCGACGACGACGGCGCCCGGGCCCTGCCGGCGGCGGCGCTGCGCGACTTTCTGAGCGCCGCCGATCTGCCTTTCTACAGCGCCGCCGCGCTCGGCGAGCTCACGCGCGAGGAGGTGCGCCGCCGCGCTGCCGGGCTCACCGTGCATGTGGAGTGCATGCCTTAACGGATTGTCATCCACCGGCCCTTGCAGGCGGCAGCCCGGCTGCTGTCAAATCCCGCCGCGCCGGCGGGGGAGCGTCCCAATCCCGACCCGCCGGGACCTGGAAGCCAGCCCCACGCGAAGACGGGCGCACGTTCCGGCGCCCGCGCCGGCGCGCGGGTGCCGGGCGCAACGGCGACAATACGGGAAGCGCGAACATGATCGAAGTACGCGAGCTGAGCCGCAGCTATGGCGCGCTCAAGGCGGTGGACAGGGTCTCCTTCGACATCGGCCGCCGCGAGATCGTCGGTCTGCTGGGCCACAACGGCGCCGGCAAGACCACCATCCTCAAGATGCTGACGGGCTTTCTGGAGCCGAGCGGCGGCAGCATCCGCATCGACGGCACCGACATCGCCGCCCGACGGCGCGAGGTGCAGCGCAGGATCGGCTATCTGCCGGAGAACTGCCCGCTGTATCCGGACGTGACCGTACTGGAGCACCTGGACTACCAAGGGTCGCTGCACGGCATTCCGGCCCGGCAGCGCCCGGCGGCCATCCGCCGCGCCGTGGAGCGCACCGAGCTCGGTCCCAAGGCGACGGCGACGGTGGCGACCCTCTCCCGCGGCTACCGCCAGCGCGTGGGCGTGGCCTCGGCGCTGCTGCACGAGCCGGACGTGCTGATCCTGGACGAGCCCACCAACGGCCTGGACCCCTCGCAGATCCAGCACATGCGCGCGCTGATCCGCGAGCAGGCGGGCCATGCGACGGTGATCATCTCCACCCACATCCTGCAGGAGGTGGAGGCCGTCTGCGGGCGGGTGCTCATCATGCGCGCCGGCCGCCTGGCGCTGGACAGCGCTATCGGCGCCATCGGTGCCACGCCGCGGCTGCGGGTGACCCTGGACCGGCGCCCGGGCGACGTGCGCGAGCTGCTCACCGCGGTGCCCGGCATCACCGCCGTGGACCACATCGGCGACGAGGGCGCCCGCCGCGACTTCGCCCTCACCACCGAGGACCCCGGTACGGTTGCGCCGCAGGTGGCTGCGGCCATCGCCGAGCGGGGCTGGGCGCTCTACGCCCTGGAGCGCGAGCGCCACGGCCTGGAGGCCGTCTTCGGGCAGATCGCTGAGGCGCTCCCGCCCGCCGGCGCCGAGTCCATTGCCGAGGTCGATGCCGGTGCCTACCAAGGCGCTCACCAAGGCCCACAGCGGGGTGCTCAGGAGGCGGCCCATGGCTGACATCCTGCGCGTCAGCCGCAAGGAGCTCGCAAGCTTCTTCGGCTCGCCGGTGGCCTATCTGTTCATCGGCGCCTTCCTGGCGGCCTGTCTGTTCGTCTTCTTCTGGGTGGACGCCTTCTTCGCGCGGAATCTGGCGGATACCCGGCCGCTGTTCGACTGGATGCCGCTGTTGCTGATCTTCCTCGCCGCCGCACTCACCATGCGGCTGTGGAGCGAGGAGCGCCGCGCCGGCACCCTGGAGGTGCTGGCGACCCTGCCCGTGGCGACCTGGAAGCTGGTGCTGGGCAAGTTCCTGGCGGCGCTGGCGCTGGTGGCGGTGGCCTTGGCGCTGACCCTGCCGCTGCCGGTGACCGTGTCCATCCTCGGGCCGCTGGACTGGGGGCCGGTGCTCGGGGCCTATCTGGCGACCCTGCTGCTGGCGGCGGCCTACATCGCCATCGGCCTCTTCGTCTCCGCGCGCACGGACAACCCCATCGTCGCCCTCATCGGCACGACGCTGCTCTGTGTGGCGTTCTATCTCATCGGCTCGCCGGCGCTGACGGGCCTGTTCGGGCACGGCGCCGCCGAGGTGCTGCGGCTGTTCGGCACCGGCGCGCGCTTCGAGTCCATCACCCGCGGCGTCATCGACCTGCGGGACCTGTACTACTACCTGAGCCTGACGGCGGTGTTCCTGGCGCTTTGCATCGATAGCCTGGAGCGCCTGCGCTGGGCGGCGGACAGCGAGCATCGCGCCGGCCACCACCGCTGGACGCTCATCACCGTCCTGGCGGCGGCCAACCTCATCGCCGCCAACCTGTGGCTGCAGCAGGTGGGCACGGCGCGCGCCGACCTCACCGAGGGGCAGCGCTACACCGTCTCCGAGGCCACCCGCACCTATCTTCAGCAGCTCCGGGAGCCGCTTTTGATCCGCGGCTATTTCAGCGCCGAGACCCATCCGCTGCTGGCGCCGCTGGTGCCGCAGCTGCGCGACCTGCTGCGGGAGTACGAGGTGGTCGGCGGCCCCAATGTCCAGGTGGAATTCGTGGACCCGGCGACGTCCCCGGAGCTGGAGCGCGAGGCGGGCGAGCAGTACGGCATCCGCCCGGTGGCCTTCCAGACCGCGAGCAAGTACCAGGCGGGGGTGGTCAATTCCTACTTCGATGTGCTGGTGAAGTACGGCGATCAGTTCGAGACCCTGGGCTTCCAGGACCTCATCGAGGTCAAGGTCCAGGGCGAGACGGATCTGGACGTGCGCCTGCGCAACCCGGAGTACGACCTCACCCGTACCATCAAGAAGGTGCTCTACGGCTACCAGGGCGGCGGCGACGCCTTCGCGGGCATCGGCGAGCCCATCCGCTTCCGCGGCTTCATCTCGCCGGCGGCGAGCCTGTCGGAGCCGCTGCCGGCGCTGCGCGAGGACCTGGAGGCGGTGCTGACGGAGCTCGCCGCCGAAGCCAACCGCGGCGGTGAGGAGCGTTTTACCTGGGACATCGTCGACCCGGATCAGGACCCGGCGCTGGCGCAGGAGATCGACGAGCGCTTCGGCTTTCAGCCCTTGGTGCTGGGCCTGCTGGACCCGCAGCCCTTCTATTTCTACATGGTGCTGGAGCAGGGCGAGCGCGCGGTGCCCGTGCCGCTGCCGGAGGGGCTGGACAAGGCGAGCCTGGCGCGTGCCGTCGAGGCCGGCATCAAGCGCTTCGCCCCCGGTGTGCTGCGCACCGTCGCCCTCTACACCCCGGACCCGCCGGCGCCGGCCATGCCCGGCATGCCGCAGGCGCCAGGGCCCGGCTACACCCTGCTCAAGGACACCCTGCGCGAGGGCTTCGCGCTGCGCGAGACCGACCTCGCCTCCGGCCAGGTGCCGGAGGACGCGGACCTGCTGATGGTGGTGGACCCGAGCTCGCTGGACGCGGCGCAGCGCTTCGCGGTGGACCAGTTCCTGATGCAGGGCGGCACCGTCATGGTGGCGGCGGCGCGGTTCGACGTGGACCTCACCGGCCGCGAGATCACCGCCGCGCCGGCGCAGACGGGGCTCGACCACTGGCTCGCGGCGCAGGGCGTAACCCTGGAGCAGGCCCTGGTGATGGACCCGCAGAACACCCCCTTCCCGATCCCGGTGCCGCGGCGCGTCGGCGGCTTCACGGTGGAGGAGATCCAGACCCTGGATTATCCGTACTTCCCGGACGTGCGCGCAGACGGGCTGTCGGCGGCCACCGGCATCACGGCCAATCTGGGCCAGATCACCATGAATTGGACCTCGCCCATTACCCTTGATGCCGAGACCGGGGATGCCGAGAACGGGGATGCCGACGCCGGCGCCGAGCGCACCGTGACCCGGCTCATCGAGAGCTCGCCGGACGCCTGGACCACCGAGTCGCCGGACATGCAGCCGGACTTCGAGCAGTACGGCCGGCTCGGCTTCCCGGTGGGTGACGACCGCGGCCGCAAGCTGCTGGCGGTGATGGTGGAAGGCCGCTTCGAGTCCGCGTTCGCCGGCGAGCGCTCGCCGCTGCTGCCGGCAGAGGATGCGGCGGATGAGACCGGCGACGGCGCGGACGCAGCATCGGGCGATGCCGCCGCCGACCTCGCCGCGGACAACCCGACCGAGCCTGCCGACGACGAGACGGAGACACCCGTGATCTCCACGGTGGTGGAGCACTCGCCGCCGTCGGCACGGCTGATGGTCATCGGCTCCGATAGCTTCCTGTCGGACACCGCCATCAGCCTCGCCACGGAGGCGACCCAGAGCCGCTACTTGAAGCCGCTGGAATTCGTGCAGAACGCCGTGGAATGGTCGCTGGAGGACCGCGGCCTCCTGGCCCTGCGCGGCGGCGGGCAGTTCAGCCGGCTGCTGGAGCCCGTGAGCCGCCAGCAGCGCATCTTTTGGGAATACCTGAACTATGCCCTGGCCGCCGCCGGCCTGGGCCTGGTGTATTGGCTGCATCGGCTGCTGCGCCGCCGCCGCGAGCGCTCGCTGGCGGCGATGCTTCAGGCCGACACCGGCAGGAGGGCACCGGCATGAGCGAGACGACCCTGAGCGCACGGGCCGCCGCCGCCCGCCGCCGCCTCGGCCTGGACGCCGCCTGGCGGCCGGCGCTGCGCAGTCCCTTGGTGCTGCTGCTGGCGGCGGTGCTGGTGGTGCAGATCATCGCGGCGCTGCTCCTCGGCGGCGGGCACGGTCTGGCACCGGCCGCCGGCGACACGCCCCTGCTGGCGCTGGACATGGAGGCTGTGAGCGCTATCGAGATCGCTGCCGGCGAAGGCGGCGACACCGTCAGCCTGGAGCGCAGCGGCGACGACTGGGTGCTGCCGACGCTGGACGGCTTCCCGGCCGGCGGCAGCCGCGTCGACGCCCTGCTGGACGACCTGGCGGACCTCAAGCGCCCGCTGCCGGTGGCCACCAGCGCCGACGCCCGCCGCCGCTTCCGCGTCGCCGAGGACGCCTTCGAGCGTCGCCTGACGCTGCGCGGCGACGGCGGCGAGGCGGTGCTGTTCCTCGGCGACTCGCCGGGCTTCCGCCGCATCTTCGCCCGCGCCGAGGGCGAGGACGCCATCTACGACCTGCGCCTGGCGCTGTTCGATCTGGGTGCGACGCCGGACGACTGGATCGATCGCGGCCGCCTCCAGTTCGACCGCGGCGAGATCACCCGCGTCGGCACCGAGGACTGGGCGCTGGTGCGCGGCGAGGACGGCTGGTCGCTGGCGGGCAGCGACGCGGAGCTGGACACCGCCGCCGTCGACGGCCTGGTCAACGCCGTCGCCGCCGTCGGCTACACCGGCGTGCTCCGGCCGGACAGCGACCTGAGCTACGACCTGGACGACCCGGCCCGGGTGCTGACCATCGAGCACGACGGTAAGACCCGCCGCTACCGCCTCGCACCCATCGCCGACAGCGAAGACTATGTGCTCAAGCGCGACGCCGAGCCCTATGTCTACCGCCTGAGCGCCTTCGACGCGGAGACCCTGCTGGAGACGGACCGGGCGCGGCTGCTGGGCGAGCGCCCGGACGACGGCGCGAGCGATGGCGAGGCGGACGCCGAGCCGCCGGCGACCACTGAAAGCGCTGCCGACCCGGGCCCGGCTCCGCCCGCGCAAGAGGACACCGCGGAGGCCGCCGATTAATCGGCACGGGCCTCGGCCATAACGCCGATCACGCCGCGGACAGTCCCATCTGCGGACCATCTGCCCTGGAAGTTGTCGCGGCAAGGATGCCGCTCCCACGGTTGCCTGTGGGAGCGGCATCCCTGCCGCGAGATCGGTGCGCCGAGGCCCTGGAAGTCGTCGCGGCACGGATGCCGCTCCCACGGCTGCTTGTGGGAGCGGCATCCCTGCCGCGACATCAGGGCGCCGAGGCCCGAGCCCACCGGCACCGAGCGTTGACACGTCGAGCCACCCATACCCAACCATTCCCAGAGGCTGCCCCAAGCCGGCGCCGGGGCAGCGTTGCGGCGTCTCCGACCCACCCGCATACTGCGCCCCTCAAGCGGAAGCCGACCCGCCGCAGCCGGAGCCCGCCATGGCACGCATCAAGCTCGAGTTTCAGAACACGCAAGGCCACACCCTCTCCGGGCTCCTGGAGACGCCGCCGCCGGGCGTGCCGACGCTGCGTCATGCGCTGTTTGCGCACTGCTTCACCTGCGGCAAGGACATCGCCGCGGCGTCGCGCATCAGCCGGGCGCTGGCGGCCCGCGGCATCGCCGTGCTGCGCTTCGACTTCACCGGTCTCGGCAACAGCGACGGCGACTTCGCCAACACCAGCTTCACGTCCAACGTGCAGGACCTCATCGCCGCCGCCCAAGCGCTGGAGGCCGAGCATGCGGCACCGGCCATGCTCATCGGCCACAGCCTGGGCGGTGCGGCGGTGCTGGCGGCGGCGCACGAGCTGCCCAGCGTGGAGGTGGTGGTGACCATCGCCGCGCCCGGCAGCCCCAAGCACATCGAGCACCTGTTCAGTGGTGTGCGCGGGGAGATGGAGTCCACCGGCGAGGCCGAGGTCCAGGTGGGCCACCGGCGCTTTCGGATCAAGCGCGAGTTCCTTGACGATCTGGAGCATTATGCCGACGCCGAGCACATCAAGCGCCTGAAGCGGGCGCTGCTGGTCTTCCATTCGCCGGCGGACGAGATCGTGCCCATCGGCGAGGCGGCGAAGATCTATCAAGCCGCCAAGCATCCCAAGAGCTTCATTTCCCTGGACGACGCGGACCACCTGCTCACCGACCGGGAGGACTCGGAGTACGTCGCCGAGACCCTGGTGGCCTGGGCGAGCCGTTACCTCAATCTGCGCCGGCACGCAGCGGAGGCGGGGCCCGGCACGGCGCCGCACGTGGGCGCCGGCGAGGTGGTGGTCACCGAGCGCGAGGGCCGCTTCCTGCGCGGGCTCTACACCGAGCATCATC
Source organism: Thiohalocapsa halophila (assembly GCF_016583825.1). Lineage (GTDB taxonomy): Bacteria > Pseudomonadota > Gammaproteobacteria > Chromatiales > Chromatiaceae > Thiohalocapsa > Thiohalocapsa halophila. The sequence continues at coordinate 100,178 of NZ_NRRV01000004.1, forward strand.
AGCTCTTCGCAGACGAGCCCAAGGCCGTCGGCGGCAAGGACCTGGGACCGTCGCCCTACGACCTGCTGCTGATGGCGCTCGGCGCCTGCACCTCCATGACCATCCGCATGTACGCGGACCACAAGGGCCTGCCGCTGGACGACGTGGATGTCCGTCTGAAGCACGAGCGCATCCACGTGGACGACTGCGAGGCGGACTGTGATGATGAGATCCGCGCCGGCGCCGACAAGCAGGGCCGCATCGAGCGCATCGAGCGCAATATCGACCTCACCGGCGACCTGACGGCAGCCCAGCGCGCCCGCCTGCTCCAGATCGCCGACCGCTGCCCGGTGCACCGCACCATGGAAGGCAATCCGCTCATGGTGGCACGGCTGGCGGGACAGGGCGGTCCGTCCTCAGGGTCCGACAGCGCCGACTGACACCGCTGTGCTCTGCGCCTTGGCGTCATCGACGCCTCCGGCCCCGACGTCCAAAGCCTCAAAACGCAAACTCCATCTCCCGAAAGATTCGCCCGGCATTGCGCCTTGCCAGCTCCTCGAAGGTATCCAGGTGTTGGTAAGCGGACTGGTCCACCTCATAGGCATCGGTCAAGCCGCCGCCGGCGTCGATGAGTGCGCCGATCTGCTCGCGCATGTAGACCAGATAATCCTTGGTGTACTTGGTCACCTCGGCCATGTCCGTCGGCTCGCCATGGCCTGGAATGACAATCTCCGCGCCGAGCGCCTCGAAGGCGTCCCAGGTGTCGATCCAGCCGGCGGTGTCTGTGTCCTCGAATACCGGCAGCAGGCGCTGATGAAAAGCGATGTCGCCGGCGATGACCAGCTTTTGCTCCGGCAGCCAGACGGAGATGTCGCCGGGGCTGTGGGCCGGGCCTAAGCTCAAGATCTCGATGCGCTGACCGCCGAGGGTCAGCACCTTCTTATCCTCGAAGGTTTCATCCGGCATGACCACCTGCGTGAAGCTGCCCTTGTCCCGGCGCCCCTGCCGCATCCGGTCCAGGATGTCCGCACCCCGGGCTTCGATCTTCGCGGCGGCGTCGGCATGGGCGATGATGGTCGCGCCCTGTTCCTTCCAGTAGTTGGCGCCGAGCATGGCGTGGCCTTGGCCGTTCTCCAGCACCACATATTTCACCGGCTGCTCCGTGACCTGCTTGATCTCCTCGTGCAGCGCCCGCGCCAGCAGATAATTGTCGCCGGCATTGACCACCACCACGCCCGCGTCGGTGACAATGAAGGACAGGTTGTTGTTGTGGCCCGCGTTCTCGTAGGTGGGCGGAGCCGTGGCGCCGATGGCGGACCAGACGCCGTTCGCCACCTGCTGGGGCAGGCGGTAGAGCATGGACTGCGGCGCCGGGTCCTGAGAGGTCACCGGCAGCCCGGCATCGCGCCAGGCGGAGAAGCCGTCGGCGTAGTTGTAGACCTGGGTGTAGCCCATGCGGGCCAGGGTCTGCGCGGCCAGGGGGCTGCGCAGATTGGTGCCGCAGTAGACGACCACCGGCGTGTCCCGATCCGTCACCGAGGTTTCGATCTGCAGCTCCAGCCAGCCGCGGGGGATGTCCAGATGCCGGGGCGCATCGATGCTGCCGCCCGCCCGCCAGGCCTCCCGGCCGGTGCGGATGTCCACCACCGCGGCGCTCGGCTCCCGCTCGATCAGCGCCGCCAGCTCGTCGGTGGTGATGTCCTGCACCGCCGCCTTGGCCTGGTCCAGCAGCTCTTCACCCGTCGGCGGCGCCGGCGCATCGGCGAGCGCCGCGGTCGCGAGCGGCAGTGACAGGGGCAGCAGGGCCCGGAGCAGCAGGCGGGGGATCAATCGCATGAGGTGACGGTCTCCAACTCAAATCAACCGGACGCGGCCGATTGCAGGCGGCGCATTCGCAAAGCGCGCGTCCCGCGTCCAGACCGGACAGTCCAGGGCATCGGCGAGGGCCAGGTAGGTGGCGTCGTAGGCGCTCAGGTTATCGCGATAGTCCCAGATGCGCGGCAGGAGCAGAGTGTGCGCGTAGCGCTCGAGTGGTAGGTCCGCCAGGTCGTCCAGTGCGGCGCGGCCACGTGCAGGGGGCAGCTCGCCGTTTCTCGCATAGCGGCGCAACGTCTGGGCGACCTCGATATCGATGAGCTGGGGTACGTTGAGGACGCGTGTAGGGTCCAGCAGTGTATCTGTCAGGGCCGGTGCATCATCCAATCGGAGCAGCAGGTCCACCAGCACGGATGCGTCAACAACGATCATGTCCGGCGCCGTTCGCCCTCCGGCCCTTCGCCGTCGCGCTCGCGTCGCAGGACCTCTGCGGCGGGCTCGCTGACCTGCACCGGCTCGCGCCGGCGGAGACGCTCGCGCATTTCCTCGGGTGTCGGCCGGCTCGCCAGGCGGCGCATGTGATCGATGAGGTAGTCCGATAAGGACATGCCTGCCATGGCCGCCCGCGCCTTGAGGGTGCGATGGAGGTCATCGGGGACGTTACGGATTTGGATGTTTGCGGCCATTGCGTTTGCCTGGTTGCATGCAATCTGCATGAAAGCATGCTGTGAGAAACGACCGCCTTCTGTCAAGGGCATGGCAGGCGGATTTCGGCGTCGAGACCATCCTGGTCGAACAGGCGCTCGATCTCGCAGGCGCGGGTGCTGTCCGAGATCTGTGCAAGAGCGCCGAGAATGCCGTTTGGTGGCTCAGGCGCTGCGCAGGCGCGTCAGCTTGACGAACGCAATGGCCGCGAAGGGAAGCACCAGCGTCAGCGCCATCACCGTCCACAGCAGCCAGCCGAGCTCGGAGTAGTCCGCCGGCACGGTCACGACGCCGTCTTCCTGGACTTCGCGGGTGACGGAAAAGATCTGGTTCAAGTACTTGGTGCCGAGCTGGCTTGCCGACAGGGCCAGGTTGACGAAGGACGACATTACGGCGAAGAAGGTCGCCTTGAGGTGCGCGGGAGCGGAGTTGGCGATCCATGCGAGCATCGGGATCATGGCCACCAGCCCAAGCGGCGACTCGACTGCGGTGTCCACCAGGGCGATGAAGCGCGCATCCACGATGCCGGCGGTGTGCGCGGCGGTCCACTCGTGCAGGCCGTAGTACATGGCCAGGTTGGGCAGGGACAGGAGCGCGGTCAGGACGGTGAGAAAGCCGACGATGTAGACGATGGAATGGTCCGCCAGGAAGCGGCGGAAGATGAACATGGCCGCCAGCGCCATGCCGCTGCCCACCAGCTGCAGCACGGAGACGAACTGCTGGTCGAAGCCCAAGTCGTCGATCATCCACCAGGTCTGACCGGCGCCGGGGTTGGGCAGGGCGCGGAAGGCGAAGATGACGATGGCCGTGCCGAGCAGGATGCGCGCGGCCTCCGGTGTGAGCTCCTTGAGCAGCCGGGAGATCAGAAACCCGACGATGGCCATGGAGCCGACGAAGACGATCTCCTTGTTGTACGACAGGTCGCCCAAGCCCACGGCCAGGGTGAAGAGCACGAAGGCGAGGCTGCCGCCGAGAATCCAGAGGTTCGGCTGGGTCCCCTGCTCTCCACCGTGGATGAGGCGCTCGGCTGCGTCGGTCTCGCCGAGGGCGCGCAGCCGGCGCACTTCCCGATGCTTCAGCAGGCTGCCGAGCAGCACGCCGGACACCGACGCGACGGGGATGGCCAGCGCCAGCTCGTAGATATGGATGTAGGTGGCGACCTTCGCGGTCTCATCCATGGCGTCGACGCCGCGGAACAGCCAGACGTTCAAGAGCGCCACGAACACCGAGCCGCCGATGATGGCCACGCGCCCGAGCGTCTGCATGGTGGTGTGCATGAGCCGGCGCCGCTCGGGGTCGATGGGCCGGCCCTGCTCGTCCAGCGTCGGCACGGCCTCCACCGTCATGGCATCGGCGACCACATCCTGCACCACATAGCCGAGCGGCGCCAGCAGCACGCTCAGCACGTACCAGGTCTCCACCGGCATGACGGCGCCCAGGGCCTCGGGCTGGGCCAGCAGGCCCAGCATGATGACCAGGCTCGCCGCGATGAGCCCGGCGCCGAGGTAGACCAGCAGCGCTTTCCACCGCCAGATCAGGTCCACCAAGTGCCCGAGCGGCATCTTGAGCGACCATGGGATCATGGCCCAGAAGCCGAGCGCCGCCAGGAATTCCGCCGACAGCCCCAGGTAGTCCTTGACGAAGAAGGTGCCGACGATGGCCGTGAGCCCCTGAATGCCCGCGGCCACGTAGATCATCAGCGGCGGCAGGTAAGACAGCCGCAGCTCCCGGCCGAGCTCCAGGACCGTGCGGTCCAGCCATTGATAGGCGCGTGCGTACATCCGGCGGAAGTGTGGGACAGCAGCGGGTAACGCAACTTTGCCGTGTGCGAGCGCCGGGCGCGTTGCCGGACAACGCTGGCAGCGGCAAACGGCGCGCCCGGGCAAACGGGGGCTCGGACCTCATAGGAGTCGCCGTCTGCGCGAGGTCGGTGGGTCCGAGCCGGCGCCGGCACGAGGTCGAGGCGGCCTGCAAGGGCGGGGTTATTGTACGCGGCGCTGCTGCGCCTGTTGCTTGACGCAGACGCCCTGTTTACGCGGCATCCGAGTCCGCGCGCACCCCGAGCGCGGCGCGGCGGGCTGCCGCCGAAGGCACGTCGGGGAAAAGGGCTGAATCCAGGGCCGCCAGCTCGCGGTCCTGTGCAATGGCGAGGTAATGCGGGTCATCGACGAAATGGCGCCAGCGCTCGAACACGGCATTGCGAAGATCCGCGCCGGGCGCCGTCCCGCTGAAGCTGCTGCCGCCGCCGAACGCCGGGACCTCCTGAAGCGCGGCTTCCGCCGCGGGGCGCATCGGGACCTCCAGCTCGCGAGCCAGCTGCCGGCGATACGCTGGGTCGAGCACGAATCTGTCGTACTTGACGACGGTCACTGGGCAGCTCAAAGGCCAGTCTTCATGCAGTGCGTTGGTCAGGTATCGCTTGCACCGCTCCAGTCTGCGTCGTGTCGTATCGGCGGGCTCGTCCTGCAATTGCATGGTACTGGCGAGCCAGTTGTAGGGGTCCCGCAACACCACCAACACCCTTAGGCAATGGCGATAGCGGTGGATGATCCGCCGCAGCAGCGGGTCGGCGGGGTCATGATCCTCCAAGGAGTAGAGCAGGGCGGCGAAGCGTCCCGCCGGCAAGCTCGGGTAGAGGTCTGCGGCCGTCTGGATACCGGAGTCGTCGATGGCATCCCCCTGGTAGACCACCCGCCTACCGGTCCTCGGCGTCAGCGCCATGGCGAGCCCGCGGCGGCGAAAGTGGCAGAAATTGAAGTGGATCGCCTCGCCGAGGCTCCGGCACAGCCAACGGATGATCAGATGCTGTCCGGACCTTTGCATGCTGAGCGTCAGGAACAGCCGCAGCGGCGTCTTCGCCTTCTCCAACGCCGCGAGCTCGACGGGGAGCAGACGCCCGATGCCGGCGCCGAAGGCCCCGGTCGACAGATTCTCGATCATCGGCTCCACCGGTGAGATAGGCTAAGGCGATACCGATTGATTGGTCATCCCGGCCAAAAATCGGACGAAGCCGGGCTTGTGCCCAAGGAGGCGGTCTCCCGGCTCCTTCATGTTCAGTGCCTCAGCGGCGCTGACAAGGGCCTGACATCCTGCCCTGCGGGACCCGCCGAAGGATTCGGCGTTCACCCAAGGAGATGCCACGGCCGGCGATCATTGTAGTACGGCCGACCGCCGGGGAGCGCCAGCCCTACGGCGGTGCAGCGGCTGTTGCGGCGGTTGCCGTCGCCAGGGGCCCTGTTCGGCTCGGCGTGCTGTCCAAGGCCCGCGATGAATCGGCCCTACCTCCGGAATCGCGTCCATGGACAATGGCTTGATCATGATGGAGTGACGGTGTCTGACTTCGAGGCGGCGATTCGCCGCGGCGCGATCTGGAGCTATGCCGGCCAGGGCTATATGACCTTGGGCAACTTCGTGGTCGGTCTGATTATTGCCCGGCTGCTCGGCCCGTCTGACCTAGGCGTCTTCATCGCCGTGACGGCCTTTACGTCGGTATTTCTGATCGGCGTGCAATTCGGACTGCCGCAGGCGATTCTGCAGGCGCGAACGCTGCGCGACGATCAAGTGAACGCAGCTTTCTGGAGTATCGCCGCTCTGGGCGTCATTTTCTTTGGCGTGCTTTGGTGGGTAGCGCCACGGCTGGCCGGGCTCTATGGCGCGGATGCCTTCGTGGGGGTGATGCGTCTCATGGGCGGCGTCTTTCTGCTGACGCCGATGACCGCCGTCGGCTTGGCATTGTTGCGTCGGGATATGCGCTTCGCCCGGGTGGCGGCCATCGATGCGACGGCGCTCACCATTTCGTCGGTGGTCTCTGTGGGCGCGGCGCTGCTGGGCGCCGGCGTCTACAGTCTGGTGCTGGGCACCTTCATCAGCATGCTGAGCATTCTCGTCGGTATACAGCTGTCGCATGCCTGGCGGCCGTCCTGGCCGCGGTGGCGACCGGTGCGCGGGCTGCTGCATTTCTCCAGCCGGACCATGGTCAACAATGTGCTGAATCTGACCACCAATCGGGTGGACAACATGCTCGTCGGCGCGATGTTGAGTACCGCGAGTCTCGGGCTGTACAACCGTGCGTATTCGCTTGCGCGCATCCCCGCCGAGCAGTTCGCAGAGAGTCTCGGTCCGCTGCTGTTCGGGTCCTTGTCCAGGGTTCAGGACGACGTGGCCAGGAGCAAGCGCCTCTACCTCACGGCCGCGCCTTTGATCGCTGCGGCGACCATGCCCTTCTTCGTGCTGCTCGGCGTGGCGGCACCGGATCTGGTCACGCTGCTGTACGGCGATGCCTGGAGCGGTGCCGGGGCGCCCCTGCGGGTGATGGCTATAGGTGCGGTGTTCTTCATGCTCTGCGTGACGCTGCGGTCGGTGGTCAACGCGCAGGGGCTGGTGGGTCAGCTCACCGGCATCCTGCTTGTGCTGTTCGTGGTGACGATTTTGCTGATTTTCGGGCTCGCGCCCCTGGGCCTGACGGCGATCGCCGCCGGCATCTCGGTGCGGGAAGCGCTGATGTTCGTGCTCATGATGCGCCTGCTCGGCAGATCGCGTCTGCAGCTTGGCGCTCGGGAGCTCACCTTTGCCCTGGCGCCGGTCTTGATTGCCGCGGCTGCGTGCTTGGCGGCGTCGCTGCTCGCGACGGCCTGGGCTGGCGCGGTCGCGCCCGATCACCGATTCCTGCGGGTGCTGGCCGTTGCGGTAGCCGGCTTCTCCGTCTACGCGCTGGCGCTGCTGGTGCAGATTTGGCTCTGGCGTAGTCATCCGGCGCTGGGGCGGATGCAGGAGCTGCTGACGACGGTTGGGGGCCGGGCGCTTGCGGGGCTGGCTGCCCTTGCGCGTTGACGCGCCTGCGCCCCAGAGACTGCCCAAGAATTCCGCATCGGTCGGGCCGAGGGCAGGGGGCGACGAACAGGCGGCTTCAGCCGGCGGGGCGTCGGGCGTCGTGCCTCAGCCCGATCTACGCCGGAGCGCGGCGCGCAGCGCTCGGCCAATTTCCGCTGCCCCGGACCCGCTGCTCCCGTCCGCCTGGCCCCCGGCCAGCGGCCGGCGCCGTCAGTTCCAGGCTAGCGTCGAGCGGGTGTGCCAATACGCATCCGGCGGCTCGGCGAGGGCTTGCGCCATGTCTGCGGCGCGGTCGTCCCAGTCTAGCGCGGCTGCCTTGAGGTTGGAGCGCAGCTGTGCCGTCGTCGCCGCGCCGCTCAAGACGACGTCTGCCCAGGGCTGGGCGAGTGCGCCGGCGAGCGCCATGCTGTCGATGCCGACGTTGCGCTCCTGCGCCAAGTCCGCCAGCATTCGGCTTGTCGCGCTGAAGTCCGGGTCCGTATTGCGGCTGGTGAGGCGGCCGTTGGCGAGGGCTTCCTTGATTACGACGCCCAGCCCGGCCGCGTGGGCCGCGGCCAGCGCAGGCCCGGCCGAGGGCTCCAGCAGATTCCAGGTTGCCTGGACTGCATCGAACAGAGGTACGCCGTCCACTTCGACAGCCAGGGCGCACTCCAATACCGCCGCCTGATCGGGGCCGCTCAGCGTCAAACCAATGAGCACGCCTCGGTCTTTGATGCGCGCGAGTGCTGTGTGCACGTCGGCTGCCTCCAGCACGCCGCTGTCGAAGGTCGCGGAATGGATCTGGTACAGGTCCAGCCAGCCGCCGAGGTTGGCGCCCGTCTCCTGCCATTGGCGCTCCAGCACTGGCAGCCGGTGGTCCTTCACCTCGTGCTTGTCCGCGTCCACGCGCCAGTCCGCCGTGTAGGTATATCCCCATTTGGAGGCCACGGTGACGGCGTCCGGCGGTATTTGCCGGGCTGCGAGCCAGGCGCCGAGGAAGGCCTCGCCGCGGCCGTAGGAGCGGGCGGCATCGAAGTAACGCACCCCGGCGTCCCAAGCCGCGTCCAGCACCGCGAAGGCGCGCTGCTGCATGGCTTCGACGCTGCGCCCGTCGGCGTAGTCGTTGGCATGGCCGAGGTTGATGTAGCCGGGGCGGCCCAGAGCGGCGAGGCCGAGACCGAGCCGCGTCACTTGCCGGCGGCCATTGGCGAAGGGGCGTTTGGGTAAGGGCGTCGGCACTGTCATATGAGAGGTGGGTGCTTGCACTAGGTAGAGCCGGTGGGTCGCCGCAGGGTGCGAGCGCCCCTGCGGCGATGAGATTGGGCAAGTGCTCCGATCTCTCCCGGGAAGGCCCGCCACTGTAGGTCGGATTAGCGATAGCGTAACCCGACAATCAACTGGATTGTCGGGCCTCCTGGCGTCGGCCCGACCTACGTCCGCACACGGGGGCGGCGGCCAGCGATATTTGTCCAACTCTCAAGCCATGCCCATCTCCTTGCCGCTGCTCATCACGCTGGGCGTGCTCTCGGCGCTGACGCCCTTCGCCATCGACATGTACCTGCCGAGCATCCCGGCCATCGCCCGGGACCTGAGCGCCCCCGTGGCGCTGGTGCAGCTGAGTGTAACGGTGTATGTGGGGGTGTTCGCGGCGGCACAGCTGCTGCTCGGCCCGCTGTCGGATGTGCTGGGCCGGCGGCTGCCAGTGGCCGGCGGACTGGTGGTTTTCGCGTTGGCGGACATGGCCTGTGCGCTGGCGCCGGACATGCACACAATGCTGGCGGCGCGGGCGGTGCAGGCGCTCGGGGGGGCGGCGGTGGCGGTGACCGTGCCGGCGCTGGTGCGCGACCTGTTCGAGCGCGACGACTACGCCCGCGTCATGGGTCTGGTGATGCTGGTAATGGGCCTCGCCCCGCTGCTGGCGCCGACTGTGGGCGGGCTGGTGGTGCTGTACGCCAGCTGGCGGTGGGTGTTCGCGCTCCTGCTCGTCATCACCGCGGTCACGGCCGTGCTCTTCTTGCGTCAGCTGCCCGAGACCCTGCCGCCCGCCCACCGGCACCGGCTGGCCCCGGGCGCTGTGCTGCGCAACTACGCGTTGCTGCTGCGTCATCGGGCGGCGCTCGGCTATCTGCTGACGGGCATGGCGAGCTTCGGCGGCATGATGATCTACATCGTTACCTCGCCCTTCGTCTACATCGACCTGCACGCCGTGCCGGCCGGCTGGTTCGGCCCGCTCTTCGGTCTCAACATCGCTGCGGCCATGGTATTCGCGTATCTGAACGCCCGCTGGGTGCCGCGCTTCGGCGCCGAGCGCCTGCTGCGCCTTGGGCTGATGGTGCAGGGTGGGGCGGCATTGTCGCTAGCGGTGCTCGCGCTGGCGTCGATGGCAGGGCATGCGCCGGCGCTGTGGCTCGTCGCGCTGGCTGCCGGCGGCTACATCGCCATGGCCGGCGTGGTCATGGGCAATGCCATGGCGGGCTTCATGGCCTTCTTCCCGCGCATGGCCGGCACGGCGTCGGCGTTCGCCGGTGCCGGGCGCTTCGGGTTCGGGGCGCTCGCGGGCTCTGTCGCGAGCCTGCTGCATAACGACACGGCGCAGCCGCTGTTGCTCGGCATGGCGTTCTGCGGACTGCTGGCGGTAGCAACCTACTTCGCTTTTTGTTGTAGCGCCGTGCCCGCAGCGGTAGACGGGCGCCGCGAGGGGGCCGCCAGCGAGCCAGTACCGCCGCGGACTTAAGCGCCGGTGCGGCTGCTTCGGTGTGGATCACGGCGCGGCGATACGCCCGAGCACCACCAGGCTCGGTTCTCGGTCCCCTTGCGCTCGCGCAGCGGCATCGCCGCGCGCCGGGCGCACGATGACCATCTCGCCGGATGCCGGAAGAACATCGGTGAGCGCCGTGATGTTCACCTGGTGGGTCACCAGCAGCAGCGGCGGGGCGCCGGCGCGGATCTGGCTTTGAATCAGGTCCAGCGCCGCCGCCGTGCGCTCGGACTCAGCGCCGCGGTCGCGGAAAAAGGAATTCAGGCCGTGGAAGGGCTCTACCGCCCCGAGCCCCAGCAGCCGAGCGGTGTCCAGGCAGCGGCACCATTGGCTGGAGTAGACACGGGCAGCGTCGATGCCGTTGGCCCGCAAGCGCTTGCCAATGGTCTTGGCCTGAGCGCGGCCGGCGTTGGAGAGGTTGCGCTGGGTGGTGCAATCGCCGAGGGTGAAATCCGCCGGGTCGTCGGTGCCGGGCGCCCGGGCGTGGCGCATGAGCACGGCAGCCTCCCCGGCGCGGAGCAACTGCCAGAGCTCGGTCTCATCCAGCGGCCCGTGCTGCGCGCGGGCCGTGCCGGTGGCGAAAAGCAACAGACCGAGTAGTAGGGTGAGGGTTCGTACAGGCTTCACGGCAGTGCCTTTGGTGGGGAGCTTATTCCCAGCGAAACAGCCTGGCCGCCGCCGCCAGCAGCAATGACGCAAGCGCAACCAGCAACAAGGTCTGCGGCAGAATCTGCACCAGGCCATGACCGTCGATCATGATGCCGCGGGCAGCGTCGACGACATGGGTCAGCGGCATGAGCTGCGAGACCCACTGCGCCGCCGCACTGGTGCCCTCCATGGAGAACCAGACGCCCGAGAGCAGCACCATGGGCCAGGCCATCAGGTTCAGCAGCCCGTCGGCGAGCTCCTCGGTGCGCAGCCGCGAGGCCACCAGCAGGCCCAGGCTGATCATGCAGAGGGCGCCGGCGATATAGATGAGCATCAGCGCCGCATAGGAGCCGCGCATCGGGAAGTCGAGGATGACCAGCGCACCCAGGTAGACCAGGACGCTGGAGGCCATGACCACCAGCAGGCGCGAGAGCACCTGCGCCGAGAGGAACTCCAGCGGGCGCAGCGGCGTCGCCTTCAGCCGGCGCAGCACGCCGTTCTTGCGGTAGCGCACCACCACCCAGCCGACGCCCCAGAGACTGGAGAACATCACGTTCATGGCGAGCACCCCAGGCAGCACCCAGTCCGCATAGCTGAGCGCCTCGCCGGCCGCGAGGCGTCGCTCCGGAGCCGCCTCGGCGCTGCGGGCATGGGCGCCCAGGAGCAGGCGCTCGACGATTTGGCCGTTCGGCGACTGGGGGTTCACCCAATAGCCGGTCACCGCGCCGCCGGGGCCGCGGGTGTCTACCAGCAGATCCAGCTGGTGGCGGGCGATCTTGGTGACGGCGGCGTCTTGGTCCGTGACCGGGACGAAAGTGACATGCGGCGTAGCGAGGAAGCCGGTCTCGTCGGCGGCGGTGTCCGGATCGCCGAGTACGCCGACCTTGAACAGATCGTCCGGCCCGCCGCCGAAGATGAACGCGAAGGCGACGATCATCATCACCGGCATCATGATGTTCCAGATGAGTCCCGCGGTGTCGCGGTAGAACTCCCGGTTGCGGGCGACGAGGACGGCTGCGATACGGTGCCACATGAGGGATGCTCGGTTGCGCGAGTCGATTGCCTGTCGGGATTCGGCGGCGGTGTCGTAAGCGGAAAAGCCAAATACTGAGGGCTGAGGGCTGAGGGCTGAGGGCTGAGGGCGCTTCTTTCGCCCTCAGCCCTCAGCAAGCAGGTGTCACCTTCAGGCCCGCAGACTATGCCCGGTCAGCTTCAAGAACAGGTCCTCGAGGCTCGGTGTCTCCACCCGCAGCGCGGTGAGCCCGGCGCCGATACGCTCCAAGTGCTCCAGCCCGACTTGGACTTCGCCGGTGTGCAGCTCGATCTCGTGCTCGCCGCGGCGCGCATAGTCCGGCAGGGGCTCGTCGGCGGGCCAGGCGTCCGCCGGCAGGCGCACCACGGCGGGCGGGAAGTGCTCGCGCACCAGCGTCCGGGGCACGCCCTGGGTGATGATATGGCCGTGATCCACGATGGCGATCTCGTCGCACAGGCGCTCCGCCTCTTCCATGTAGTGCGTCGTGAGCAGGATGGTTTTACCGCGGGCGCGCACCGTCTCCACCAGAGACCAGAAATTGCGCCTGGACTGGGGGTCGAGCCCCGTGGTGGGCTCGTCCAGGAACACGAGCTGCGGATCGTTCACCAATGCGATAGCCAGCAGCAGGCGCTGGCGCTGCCCGCCGGAGAGCTTGCGGGTGTCGCGGTCCAGGATCTCGCTTAGGTTACAGAGGCGGATCAGCTCGTCGCGGTCCGCGGTGCGCCGGTAGAGCCGAGCGAACATGGCGAGCGATTCGCCAACGGTCTGAAAGTCCTGCAGCGCCGTTGCCTGGAACTGGATGCCGATGGCCTCGCGGAACGCAGCACCCAGGGGCTGGCCGCGGAACAAGATCTGACCGCTGGTGGGGGTTTGAATGCCCTCCAGCATTTCCAGGGTCGTCGTCTTGCCGGCGCCGTTGGGGCCGAGCAGTCCGAAGCACTGGCCGGGCCGCACGCCGAAGCTGATGCCGTCCACGGCCTTGACCCCGGGAAAATGCTTTGCCAGCTCGCGCGCCTCGATCAGCGAAGCTGCGGCGGCGGCGGGTTGGGTTTGGACGGCGCTTTGCATGGCGGCAAGGTGGGGGCGCTCGCGGGCGTCGCCAGTCCCGCCCGATGCGCACTACGGGTCAGTGGTGCCCAGAGCTGGATGCCGCGGCACGGCCCGCACCGGCGGCTCCGTGTTTTACCGCAGCAGCGCTCGTCAAAAACAACGGGCCCCGGCGCCTGTGACGCCGGGGCCCGTTGCTGCTTCGTGCCCAGCAGTGCCGATGCCGGTGCCTTGGGCGCCGGGCGCTGCGGGCGCTGCTTACTCGCCCTGCTTCTTGGTGCTGATGTTGAGCGGAATATAGGCCAGGCAGGTACCGAAGTAGGCGGTACCGACGGCGATAAGGCCGAGGATGCCGAGAATCCAGCTCTGCCAGAAAAGGCCGGCCAGAATGAGCAATGCGCCGGCACCGTAGCGGATGTTGCGGTCCTGAAGACCGATGTTCTTGACCATGTCAGGGCTCTCGTTGAGTGGAGTGGATGTGATTGCGGAACGCTCGCCCGCCATCTTCGGGCACGCCGCTGCGGGCGCGGCGCTAGGTGGATAGCGGGCATCGGCGGGGGTTGGCTGCTCACCCGCCAAATACCATGCTGCCAGAAGGGTGAGTATACTGTCGACGGTCGCAAATGTCGTTGCGATCCGACAACCACCGACGGCGAGCACCCGCGTAGGCTGGGGACTGCGCTCGGTGGCGCGCCCGAGCTGTGGGACCATGGGACTCTCTCGCCGGCGGCCGAGCGCTGCCGGATGACGATCAGACAGTCGCCCTGCTCCGCAGTTCAAACCCCGTCCGCAGACCCAGACATGAATAGTTTTCAACTGTCGCGGCTCCTGTTCTGGGCCGCCATCCTGTTCCTCGCCTCGCTGGCGCTGAAACCCTGGCTGGAAGACCTCTTCGTCAGCATGCAGGCGGAGCCGCGGCCGGTGGCGGCGCGCGGTGCGCTCGCCGACGACGAGCAGGCCACCATCGAAATCTTCCGGACCGCGAGCCCGTCGGTGGCCTACATCGCCACCACGGCGCCGCTGACGAGTCCCTGGTCGCGCAATCTCACCCAAGTCCGCCGAGGCACGGGCTCCGGTGTGGTTTGGGACCGCGACGGGCACATCGTCACCAACTGGCACGTCATCGAAGAGGCGCGCACCGCGCGCGTCGGGCTGGCCGACGGGCGCACCTACAACGCCCGGTTCATCGGTGCGAGTCCGGAGCACGACCTCGCCGTGCTGCGCATCGGCGCTTCCGCGGCGCGCCTGCAGCCCGCCATCATCGGCGCCAGCGGGGACTTGAGTGTCGGGCAGAAGGTGCTGGCCATCGGCAACCCCTTCGGCTTCGACTACAGCCTCACCACAGGCGTGGTCTCGGCACTGGACCGCACCATCATGTCCGAGCTTGCCGGCGAGGTCCACGGTCTGATCCAAACGGACGCCGCCGTCAACCCGGGCAACTCCGGCGGCCCGCTGCTGGACAGCGCCGGGCGACTCATCGGCATCAACACCGCCATTTACAGCCCCTCGGGCAGCTTCTCCGGCATCGGCTTCGCCGTGCCGGTGGACACCGTGAACCGGGTGGTGCCGCAGCTCATCGCCCACGGCGAGTACGTGCGCCCGCGCTTGGGCATCTTCGGCGACGACGACATCGGCGGTCCGGTGCTCGAGGAGCTCGGCCTCGACGGTGTCCTGGTGCTGCGGGTCGAGCCGCAGTCACCGGCGGACCGTGCCGGGCTTCAGGGGACGCGCATCACCGGCTCCGGCGACATCGTGCCCGGTGACGTGATTCAGCGTCTGGACGGCGAGCCGGTGACCTCCATGCGCGAGCTGATCGATTCGCTGGAGCGCTATTCGGCGGGGGATACCGTGACCCTGGACGTGCTGCGCAACGGCACTCAGAAGTCGCTGGAGGTCACCCTGGGCGGTAGCTACGGGGACTTGGATTGACAGCATGCGGATCTGGGCCGAGTGACATCCATCCCTCCTGCGCAGCTGCAACAGCCTTACCCAGCGCGGGACGCTGCACCGACGAGCCGGTGATCGTCGCGCTCGCGCATTGCGGTTCGCGACTCCCGCAGCTGTGGGGAGGTCTCGCCCATGGTGGGCGCGCCGACGGCGGTGTGTATCCGATGTCCATGAAGGTTGCGCTCCGGTGCTTGGCCATTGCCCTGATGGGCCTGGTGCTTGCGGGCTGCGGCGGAAAGGTCATGGCTCCGGCGCTCAACGGCACCCAGGACGCGCGTCCGGTCTTTCTGATCGACCACGGCCGGCACGCCAATCTGGTGCTGACGCGCGCCGACGGCACCATGGTCCGGTACCTTTATGGCGACTGGCGCTGGTATGCGAAAGGCGACACCGGTGTTCTGCGTACCCTGCCCACGCTGTTTGCGGCCACGCCATCCGCGCTGGGGCGGCAGGTCTTGACCGGCCCGGCGACGGCGGCTTCCATTCGCCGCCAGGTGCGACGAGAGATCCAGGGTCTGCATCGACTGACCGCGGCGGGTGCGCGGATCGACCGGCTCGACCGACGCCTGCGCCATTATTTCGAGCGCCAGCGGAAACAGGCTCACTATAACGCCGCTTTGGCCGTGGAGTTCGTGCCGGGCGAGCGCCCCTACACCCTGTTCGGCAACTCGAACCATGTCGTGGCGGAGTGGCTCGAGGCGCTCGGTATCAGGGTCCGCGGCAATCCGGTCTTCGGGGGCTGGCGGATCGCAGGCGCCGAGGCGTAGCGTCGCTAGTCGATCAGCGGAAAGCTCACGGCGATGGCGCTGGCGAAGGCAAAGGCGTTGGTGACGGCGGCCACCAGAGGCTGGCCGGTGCGCCGATAGATCCAGCCGCTGAACAGGCCGTAGACCAGAAAGAGCACCAGGATGGCCGGGATGATGATCACCAGGAAGAAGAGCTCGCTCAGGTTCAGCGCCACCGCGAGCATCAGCGAGACCAGAAACAGCGCCTTGGTGAGCGCATAGGCCGCCCGCGGCGCCCCCGGCCCGCGGGTCAGCCACTCATCGGCCACGAACCAGACGAGGGTACCGGCGAAGAGCGCGGCCACCGTGGCAAGGCGGTGCGGTGCCGGTAGGTAGCTGGCGACGAAGAGGTCCGTGGGCAGCGACAGGGCCAGGGTCTCGAACACGGCCACCATGGCGATGGCGGTCACCAGTGCGCTGAGCGAGGCGCCGCCGAGCCGGGGCAGGGTGCCCAGCCGCCAGAGGCCGATGAGCGTCAGCAGGCCGTAGAGCCCGAAGTGGAGCGCGATGTAGTCGCCGATGGCGATGGCCAGGAAGTCCGTCGGCACCGGCCAGAGCAGCAGCGGCGTCAGCAGCGCCGGCACCACGGCGATGGGCCAAAAGCGCCGCCAGCCCCAGTCCGGCTCGGCGCCGGCGCCGAGGCGCTGCGCCGACACCGGCGGCAGCCGCAGCGCCAGCGGCCAGGCCAGCAGGAGCACGCCGAGGTAGTAGAGCCCGAGCCAGGGCGGGCGCTGGTCGACGCCGCCGGCGACTGCCGCCGAGACGGGCGCGTGCTCGCCGAAGGCGGCATCGAGCCAGTCCAGGGCGGCCTGCAGGGCGGTGGCGCTGTAGAGCACGCCGATGTGCTCGACGCCCTCGGCGATCACCAGCCGGCGGGCGGTGCCGTCCGCGAAGCTGCCGTAGGTGGTGTCGGTGGCTATCGCATCGGCGTCCACGTCGGCCACGGCCGCGACCGCGGCGCGTCCCTGCTCCTGAATCACCTGCGGCTCCCAGGCGCCGTAGATGAAGAGCAGATTCACCGCCGGCAGTCGGTCCACGGACAGCGACAGATAGGGCGAGACGGCCACCAGGGCGCGCACGCCGGGGTGTCCGCCTGCGTCATCGTTGGGGGCATCGTTGGCATAGCGCGTGGCGATGTCCCCCGCCATGGAGTGCCCCAGCAGGGCCAGCGGCGCATCGGCGTCCGGCAGCGTGCGGGCGTGGTCCACCACCGCCGAGAGGGCGTCGAGCAGCGCGGCGGCGCGGGCCTCGTCGCCGATCCGCCCGGCCAACGGCTGGGTGTTGCGGCCGTGACCGGGGAAGTCGAACACCAGTGCCCGGTAGCCGGCCCGCGCCAGGCTCACGGCGAAGGGGTGCATGAGCTGCCGCGAGCCCGCAAAGCCGTGGGCGACCACCACGACGGGCCCCGGCGGGGCGTTCTTCGCCTGGAACAGGGTCACCGGGATACTGCCCACCTCAGTGCTGTCAACCTCCAGCCCGGCATAGGTGGCGAACAGCCCGACGGCGCCGGCGAGCATCGCGAGCCCGCCCAAGACCGCGGCCAGCCAGTGGGCCGGGTGCCAGCGTGCGGCCTGGGCGGCCGTCCCTTGCCTGGTGCGTTGGAGCACGGGTCGGGCGCCGGCGCTCAGAAGCCCTCGGTGGACGTGAACAGGCCCACGCGCAGGTCTTTGGCGGTGTAGATCTCGCGGCCGTCCACGTCCATGGTGCCGTCGGCGATGCCGAGCACCAGCTTGCGCGAGATCACCCGCTTCATGTGCACGTGGTAGGTGACTTTCTGCGCCGTGGGCAGCACCTGCCCCGTGAACTTGACCTCGCCGACGCCCAGCGCCCGGCCGTGCCCCGGATTGCCGATCCAGGCCAGGTAGAAGCCGACGATCTGCCACATGGCGTCCAGCCCCAGGCAGCCCGGCATGACGGGATCGCCCGGGAAGTGGCAGCCGAAGAACCACAGCTCCGGCTTGACGTCCAGCTCGGCGACGATCTCACCCTTGTCGTAGTCACCGCCGTGATCGGCGATGCGCGTGATGCGGTCCATCATGAGCATGTTGGGCACCGGCAGCTGGGCGTTGCCGGGGCCGAACATGTCGCCGTGGCCGCAGGCGAGCAGCTGCTCGCGGTCGAAGGATTCGGTTCTGCTCATGCGCGCTGTGGGTCCTGTGCGTTGGCTTGGGTGGCCCGCGCCGGCTCCCCCAGGCGGGCGGCCGCCGAGGTGGCGGCCTGGATGGATGGCGTGCGGGCTCAGGCGGCGAGCCTGCGCTCCAGGAAGGGGACGATGTCGTCGAGGCCGATCAGCTGCATGTCGGCGTCGCTGCGGCCCTTGTACTCCACCTGGCCGTTGTCCAGGTGCTTGTCGCCCACCACCACTCGGTGCGGGATGCCGATCAGCTCCATATCCGCGAACATGAAGCCCGGGCGCACGTCGCGGTCGTCCAGCAGCACCTCGATGCCGACGGCGTGCAGGCGCTCGTAGAGGTCGTCGACGGCCTCGCGCACCCGGAAGGACTTGGCGTATTTCATGGGCAGCAGCGCCACCTCGAAGGGCGCGATGGCCGTCGGCCAGATGATGCCGCGGTCGTCATGGCTCTGCTCGATGGCGGCGGCGACCACGCGGGAGACGCCGATGCCGTAGCAGCCCATGGTCATGGTGACCGCCTTGCCGGCCTCGTCCAGCACCTTGGCCTGCATGGCCTGCGAGTACTTGGTGCCGAGCTGGAAGATGTGGCCCACCTCGATGCCGCGGGCGATGGTGATCCGGCCGGCGCCGTCCGGGCTGGGATCGCCCTCCACCACGTTGCGCAGGTCGGCGACCGCCGGCAGCGGCAGGTCGCGGCCCCAGTTGAGCCCGAGCCAATGCTTGCCGTCGGTGTTGGCGCCGGCGCTGAAGTCCGCGGCGACGGCGGCGGCGCGGTCGACGATGCAGGGCAGGGGCAGGTCCTTCGGCCCCAGCGATCCGGGACCGGCGCCGACGGCGGCACGGATCTCGTCTTCGGTGGCCATGCGCAGCGGGCTCAGCACCCCCGGCAGCTTCTCGGCCTTGACGGCGTTCAGCTCGTGGTCGCCGCGCACCAGCAGCGCCACCAGGCCCTGCTCCTCGCCCGTCTGCGGATTCGCGGCGGCCACCACCAGGGTCTTGACGGTGCGCTCGATGGGCTGGGCGAAGCCTTCCACCAAGTCGGCGATGGTCTTGGCGTTCGGGGTGTCGATGATGCGGGCGTCCTCGCTCGCTGCCGCCGGCGCGTCCGTGGGGGCGACGGCCTCCGCCAGCTCGACGTTGGCGGCATAGTCGCTGTCGGTGGAGAAGGCGATGGCGTCTTCGCCGGAGGCCGCCAGCACGTGGAACTCGTGCGAGGCATTGCCGCCGATGGCGCCGGTGTCCGCCTGCACGGCGCGGAAGTCGAGCCCACAGCGGCGGAAGATGCGGCTGTAGGTGTCGTACATGACCTGATAGGTCTCGCCCAGCGAGTCCTGGTCCAGGTGGAAGGAGTAGGCGTCCTTCATCAGGAACTCGCGGGCGCGCATGACGCCGAAGCGCGGGCGCACCTCGTCGCGGAACTTAGTCTGAATCTGGTAGTAGTTGACCGGGAGCTGCTTGTAGCTTTTCAGCTCGTTGCGCGCGAGGTCGGTGATGATCTCCTCATGCGTGGGGCCGAAGCAGAAATCCCGCTCGTGCCGGTCCTTGATGCGCAACAGCTCCGGGCCGTACTGGTCCCAGCGCCTGGACTCCTGCCACAGCTCCGCCGGCTGCACCGCCGGCATGGAGACCTCCAGCGCCCCGGCGCGGTCCATTTCTTCGCGCACGATGCGCTCCACCTTGCGCAGCACCCGAAGCCCCAGGGGCAGCCAGGTATAGAGGCCGGCGGCGAGCTTGCGGATCATGCCGGCGCGCAGCATCAGCCGGTGGCTCGCGATCTCCGCGTCGGCCGGGGTCTCTTTGACGGTCTGGAGCGGAAACCGGGACGTGCGCATGGCGGGTGGCGGCTGGCTGGCACAAAGCCGCTGAGTCTAGCCGCGCGCGCAGGACCGGGCAACCTGAGAGGCGGGCAGCCACTTGCGATCGTGACCTGACTCCGACCCCGGATTGCTATGATCACGCTTCTGTCGCGAGACCTTCGAGAACAGACATGGCCCTGGCGCAGGAAGACATCCAGTTCATCAAAGACCACCTCGGGGAGTGGTTGGCGGAGCAGTCCCTTGGCAAACCGCCGGCCGTCTACGAGATCGAGCTGCGCGAGCGCATGGACCGATTCATGATCTGGTCCTTCGGCACCACGCTCGGCGCTGCCGGGCTGGTGGTTACCTTGGTCAAGTTCTGGAATCCCTGAGCGCCCGACCCCGCCCGAGTCGGCGGGGGCCGCGTCGGGCTTTACGGACCGCCCGCAGACCGACGGCCGTGGGGTTGGCCGCCACCGGCGAGAGGGTAGAGCGCGTCGCTCCGACCAGCGCCGCCTTGAGCCGCGCCGGGAAGCTTGCTCAGCCGAAGGTGCGCCCGTCGAAGCCGAACAGGTGGCGGGGCGGTGACGCGAATTCGATGTAGACCCGCGCCTTGGGCACGCCCAGGTGGCGTTCGATGAAGTCGCAGAGCGCAGCGGATAGCGCCGGGGTGCTGTCTTCTGGGAGGCCCAGGCTCTTCAGCTCCAGATACGCGCAGGGTGTTACATCGCCACCGAAGCTCATGTCGGCGACGGGCTCCACTAGCACCATGACAAACCCCTCGGGCTTGCCGAGGAGCTTGGCGACGGCGGCGGAGGCGGCCTGCAGCAGGTCATCCCGCGGATGCGGCGGCAGCTCGGCGTTGGTCTTGATGATCAGCGTGGGCATGCTTTGGTCTCCGTGGCAGTGGGTATGCGGGCGGCGGACGAGGGCTGGTGCCGGACCCGCTCGTGATGGCGGTCTGTTCATTCGCAGCGTTTTCGCTGACAACAGGGTCTTGACCGCTGTTACCGGGTTCACGTATTTTGGAGCGTTCGCCGGCATCTAGTGCGCCGTGTGCCGGCAATGGCCGCTTCCCTCGGCTGCTGCCGATGTGTCCCGTTGTGTCAGCGGGCGCTCCGCCGTCCGTGTACCGCGCGGTGCGCGGTTGGATGTCTCGCGCGCGCACGCAGCAAATTATGAGCACTTGCGCGGACCACCCGCCGCCACCACTGCCTGCTGCCGGTAAGTGTCTTCGAGAGGTCAGTCCCCCATGGATCAAGTCAAGCCGGATCAACTCACCCCCGAGCAGCCCCGGCCGGCTGCCGGGCCTCGCCCGGAGACGGCAGCGCCCGAGCTGAGCGGCGCCGAGATCACGGTACAGGCCCTGATCGACGAGGGGGTCGAATTCGTCTTCGGCTATCCCGGCGGGGCGGTGCTGCACATCTATGATGCGCTGTTCAAGCGCGACGAGGTCAAACACATTCTGGTGCGCCACGAGCAGGGCGCAACCCATGCCGCCGACGGCTATGCCCGCGCCACCGGCAAGGTCGGCGTCTGTCTGGTGACCTCCGGCCCCGGCGCCACCAATGCCGTCACGGGCATCGCCACCGCGCACATGGACTCCATCCCGATGGTGGTCATCACGGGGCAGGTGCCCACGCCGGTCATCGGCAGTGACGCCTTCCAGGAGGTCGACACCGTCGGCATCACCCGGCCGTGCGTCAAGCACAACTTCCTGGTGAAGCGTGTGGAGGACCTCGCCGAGACCATCAAGAAGGCCTTTTTCATCGCCAGCTCCGGTCGGCCCGGGCCTGTGGTGGTGGATATTCCCAAGGACGTTACGGACCCGAACGTCAAGATCCCTTACCGCTATCCGGCGGAGATCGCGATGCGCTCCTACAGCCCGGCGCAGCGGGGTCACCAGGGGCAGATCAAGAAGGCCGTCGAGAAGATGCTCGCGGCCAAGCGCCCGGTGGTCTACACCGGCGGCGGCGTGGTGCTCGGCGATGCGTCGGAGGCATTGACCGCACTGGTGCGCGAGCTCGGCTTCCCCATCACCAGCACGCTGATGGGCCTCGGCGCCTATCCGATGACGGACCAGCAGTTCCTCGGCATGCTCGGCATGCACGGCACCTACGAGGCCAACATGGCCATGCACGAGACGGACTGCCTCATCGCCATCGGCGCCCGCTTCGACGACCGTGTCACCGGCAAGATCGAGCACTTCTGCCCGCATGCCGAGATCATCCATGTGGACGTGGACCCATCGTCCATCTCCAAGACCGTCAAGGTGCACGTGCCCATCGTCGGCCCGGTGCAGACCGTGCTTCAGGACATGCTGGCAGTGGTCAAGGACACCGGCGGCCGCCCGGACCGGGACGCGCTCACGGCCTGGTGGCAGCAGATCGACGATTGGAAGGGCATCGACTGCCTGCGCTACGACCGCACCAGCCCGGTCATCAAGCCGCAATTTGCGGTGGAGACCCTGTACAAGGTCACCAACGGCGAGCTCTTTCTGACCTCCGATGTGGGTCAGCACCAGATGTTCGCGGCCCAGTTCTACCCCTTCGATAAGCCGCGGCGCTGGATCAACTCCGGTGGCCTGGGCACCATGGGCTTCGGTCTGCCGGCGGCCATGGGCGTGCAGCTGGCCTTCCCGGAGGCGCCCGTCGCTTGTATCTCTGGCGAGGCGAGCATCCTCATGTGCATCCAGGAGATGGCCACCTGCAAGCAGTATGATCTGCCCGTGAAGGTCGTGCTGCTCAACAACGGCTATATGGGCATGGTGCGCCAATGGCAGGAGTTCTTCTACGAAAGCCGTTACGCCCATTCCTACGTGGACGCCCTGCCGGACTTCGTACAGCTCGCCGAGAGCTTCGGCCATGTCGGCATGCGCGTGGAGAAGCCCGATGAGCTGGAGGCCGCGATGACCGAGGCCTTCGCCATGAAAGACCGCTTCGTATTCCTCGACGTCATCGTCGACCCCGCGGAGAACGTCTATCCGATGATCGCCGCCGGCAAGGGCCACCACGAGATGGAGCTGCCGCCGACGATGTCGGAGCGGGAGTTGGCCTGATGCCGGTCGCGGCAGCGTCTTTCCGCGGCGCATCTCTCGTTGGCCATAGTACGAAGTACGAAGTACGGAGTACGGGGGCGAGGCGCTCTGTACGTACTCCGTACTCCGTACTCCGTACTTGAAGCTCCGTTCTCAATACTCAGCGCTCGAAGCTGTTTCTGGAAGCACATCCGTATGCGCCACATCCTTTCAATGCTGGTCGAAAACGAATCCGGCGCGCTCTCGCGCATCGCCGGGCTGTTTTCCGCCCGCGGCTACAACATCGAGTCCCTCACGGTTGCGCCGACGGACGAGCCGACGCTCTCGCGTATGACCCTGGTCACCAGCGGCAATGACGACATCGTCGAGCAGATCAAGAAACAGCTGAACAAGCTCATCGACGTGGTGAAGCTCCAGGACCTATCCGAGGGCGAGCACATCGAGCGCGAGATGATGCTCATCAAGCTGAAGGCCGCCCGCCCGGACCGCGAAGAGCTGAAGCGCCTCACCGATATCTTCCGCGCCAAGATCATCGACGTGACCGACGTGAGCTATGTCGTCGAGCTCACGGGCGCCTCGAAGAAGCTCGACGCCTTCATCGAGTCGGTCCCCGAAGGTCTGATCACCGAGGTCGTACGCTCGGGACCGACCGGTATCTTGCGCGGTGAGAAGGGATTGACCCTCTAGGAAGGGCTGAGGGCTGAGGGCTGAGGCAAAGATCCCGCCCTCAGCCCCCAGCCCTCAGCCCTTTCTTGGCAGCTGCCGCCAAAACCGCAGCCTTTGCGAACTCTCAGATCGAACCAGGATTCCAATCTCATGCCCATCAACGTCTACTACGACAAAGACGCCGACCTTTCGCTGATCCAGGGCCGCAAGGTGGCCATCATCGGCTACGGCTCCCAAGGCCATGCCCATGCCAACAACCTGAAGGACAGCGGCGTGTCCGTGGTCGTCGGTCTGCGCCCGGGCAGCGCCTCCGCGGCCAAGGCGACCAATGCCGGGCTCGAGGTGCGCGACATCCCGGCGGCCGTGGACGGTGCCGACGTGGTGATGGTGCTGGCCCCCGACGAGCACCAGGCGAAGCTCTACAAAGATCAAATCGAGCCCAACATCAAAGAGGGCGCGGCGCTGGCCTTTGCCCACGGCTTCAACATCCACTTCGGCGCCATCGAGCCGCGGGCGGATCTGGACGTGATCATGATCGCGCCCAAGGGTCCGGGCCATCTCGTGCGCAGCACCTACACCCAGGGCGGCGGCGTGCCCAGCCTCATCGCCGTGCAGCAGGACGCCACCGGCAGCGCCCGCGACGTCGCCATGGCCTATGCCAGCGCCAACGGCGGCGGCCGCGCCGGCATCATCGAGACCAGCTTCCGCGAGGAGTGCGAGACCGACCTCTTCGGCGAGCAGGCCGTGCTCTGCGGCGGCCTGACGGCGCTGATCCAGGCCGGCTTCGAGACCTTGGTGGAAGCGGGCTACGAGCCCGAGATGGCCTACTTCGAGTGCCTGCACGAGGTCAAGCTCATCGTCGACCTCATCTACGAGGGCGGCATCGCCAACATGCGCTACTCCATCAGCAACACGGCGGAGTACGGCGATCTCACCCGCGGCCCGCGCGTCGTCACCGCTGACACCAAGGCCGAAATGAAGCGCATCCTGGGCGAGATCCAGTCCGGCAGCTTCGCTAAGGAGTTCATCCTGGAGAACCAGTCTGGCGCCGCCTCCATGAAGGCCATGCGCCGGCTGGGCCAGGAGCACCAGATCGAGCAGGTGGGCGAGCGCCTGCGCGAGATGATGCCCTGGATCCGCGAGAAGCAGCTGGTGGACAAGTCCAAGAACTAAGCTGGACCCACTTGGCATCCTCGTTCCCGGGCTCCGCCCGGGAACGCGGCCGCGAGGCTCCGCCTCGCCTGCCCGATCCGAAAGGCAGAGCCTCCAGGCCGGCTTTCCAAGCCGAATACCTTGGGTAACTATTGCCCGCGCCCGCCCTGGCCATCGCCAGGCGTAGGTCGGGCCGACGCCAGGAGGCCCGACGATCGGGCGGGCAGAACCGGCGCAGATCGGGCTTCGTCCCTCAGCCCGACTCGCGGAACCGATCTGTACGACCCACAAAGCGGCGCCTGCCTAAAGACCGGATGGCGGCTCCGCGTCATCAAGCCGCTCCACCAGCACCTTGTCCACGCGCTGCTGGTCCATGTCCACCACCTCGAAGCGCAGCCCGGCGGCCTCGAAGTGCTCCGAGGCCCGCGGCACCCGCCCCAGGGTGTGCATCACGTATCCGCCCAGGGTGTGGAAGCTTGCCCCTTCTTCGCCCGGCAGCGGCGCGTCCATGCCGAGCTCGGCGCGCACTCGCTCCAGCGGCAGGCTGCCGTCCATCAGCCAGGAGCCGTCGGCGCGGCGGGTGATCTCGTCCGCGTGCTCGGCATCGTCGCCGAGAGGCGTGCCGACGATGGCGGTGAGCACGTCTGCGAGAGTCACCAGGCCCTCGAGGCTGCCGTACTCGTCGACGATGAGTGCCAGGTTCATGCGGTTGTCGCGGAAGATTTCCAGCAGCTGTGCCGCATGCAGACTCTCCGGCACGAACACCGGCTGCTGCACCAGGCGCTGGAGCTCGTCCGTCGCCGGCGTCGCCGTCGCCAGACAGCCCGGCAGCAAATCCGCCAGCCGCAGCACCCCGAGCAGGTGGTCATCGAGCCCGTCGCGATGCACCGGCACCAGGGTGTGCCTGAGCGCCGCCAGCGAGAGCTTCAGCGCCTCCTGCTCCTGCGCCAAGTCCAGGGCCTCGATCTCGTTGCGCGGTGTCATGATGGCGCCGATGGGGAGCTCGTCGAGGCGCAGCACATTGGCGACCATCGGCTCCTCGCTCGCGTGAAACACCCCCGCCTGGGCACCCTGAGCCATCAACACCCGGATTTCTTCGTCGCTCACCGGCGGCTCCCCGCCGCGGCGGGCGCCGATCAGGCGCAGCAGCAGCCGGCTGGAGGCCGACAGCAGCCAGACCACGGGCAGGGCGGCGCGACATAGCCAGCCCAGCGGGCGGGCGACCGCGGAAGCCAGTGCCTCGGGGGCGAGGAGCGCCAGCTGCTTGGGCACCAGCTCGCCGACCACCACCGACAGGTAGGTGATCGCACCCACCACCAGCACCAGCGCCAGCAGGTCCGCTGAGGGCGCCAGCAGCGGGATGCTGGAGAGCGTCTCGCGCACCGGCTGCGCCAGGGCCGCCTCCCCGAGCGCACCCATGAGCACCCCCACCAGGGTGATCCCGACCTGGATGGTGGACAGAAAGGCCCCCGGGTCCTCCTTGAGCGCGATGGCCTGACGCGCGCCGAGGCGGCCGCGCTCCGCGAGCTCTTGGAGCCGCGACTGCCGCGCGGAGACCACCGCGATCTCGGACATCGCGAACACGCCGTTGGTGAGAACCAGCACCAAAATCAACAGGACTTCCATGGACCGCTTCGTTGTTGCACAGACAGGCCCTCAAGCATGACACAACAACAGAAGTCGCTTGCGGCTCGGCTCATCAAATCGCGCGAGCTTACCGGCATACTGGTCGCGGACGCCGACAGCGTCCTCGCCGTCGGCTCCGAGCATGCGGTGAACAACGCACATTCAAACCACCGGCGCATCGCCGTGCCGGGACAGACCACTGGCTCCGACAAGAAGCGACCACATCGGTTTGACAGCGACCGGTGGATAACCCTTGCGTCAGAAGCCGTGTAGGGACCCGTAAGTACGGTTCTATGGGCAGGCGGGGCTTCGGCCCTCCGACCCGACCTGCCACCACAGGCGGCAAGCTGAGAGCGCAGCGGAAAGTTAGCCGTGCTTGTGTATGGCGTTGTTAGGGCTTTTCTCCTACCCTGTACGGTAACACCGTACGACGGGTGCGGCCTCGCAATGATGTCGAAACCCGTTGCGATGCGGCAAGCGGAGGCTCTCGCAGAAGGACGATAAGAAGAAGCTCGCGCAAAGACGCAGAGGCGCAAAGGAAGAACGCGCATAGCTCGATGCCCCCAGTGCTCGTCTCTTCTCCTTGTCTTCTTCTCTGCGCCTTTGCGTCTCTGCGCGAGAACTCTTTTTCTTGGGTCGTCTGCGCGACATGGCACCATCTGATTCACATTATGCGGAGGCCGCACCCCGTACGACTTAAGGGCCTTGCCGATGCACTCAACTACCGTAAACAAGTTCCGGGATAACCTGAAATTATTTGTGGAACAGGTAGTGAGTGGGCACTACCCCCTCCGCGTGACCCGCCGCAATGGCGCCGATTTCGTTGTCATGAGCGCCGAAGACTGGGAGCGCGATCAAGAAACCTTGCACGTGCTCCAGAATAGCAGCCTCATGCGCCAGATCGCTGAGTCCAGCGCTACCCACGCAGCGGGTACCGGATACATCCCTACACAAGAGCAGCTCGATGAGATCATTGGTGTTCGAGGGTAGAACCTGGGAGGTGTACGAGGATTTGAGGCAGCGCGATAATCGAATGCACAAAAACCTCCGGGCCATTCTTAAAGAAATGCTGGGGGCTCGCCCCTCCACTGGATTGGGAAAACCCGAAGCGCTGCGTCATAAACTTTCCGGCTTTTGCTCGAGACGTCTCAGCCAAAAGGACCGATTAGTGTTCAAAGTCGACGACACCCACATCCATGTTCTTGCCATCGGTGGTCACTACGATTCTTTTGCGCTCTAACGTTAAGCCTGGCCCGCCGCCCGTTGCCGCGCCGTCGCTGCGCTCCGGCGCGGCAACGGGCGGCGGGCCGAGGCGCTTGTAGGGCCTATTGTGCTACAAGGCGGTTTCAAGCGACTTCCGCACCTCTGACGGGACGTCGATTGCGACGAATCTTGCAGCGGAATACAGATAGTCTTCTCCGCTCTCGTCGACAATCCGTAAATCGCCGTCCGCTGCCGCGTCTTCGTCCTCAAGGACCTTGTAAAGCTTGTGACGTTCGAGCGACGCCTGATAGTCGGTGTTGTCTATGCAGACAACGAAGCCTGCTGGTACGTCAGTCTTATTCATGATCGTCGATATAGCGTTTACGCTTCATGTCCCGTCGGCCAATCCCATGAGCCTCATACCAGTGCAGTTCAGCGTGTCGTTCCCGGCCACTGCTCAGTCGCACACCCGCAAAGCCCTTGAGTTTCCTCCGCTTGCCCCTTCCGTACTGTCGATTGAGCCTGGAGACCTCCTGGATGCCAGGACCACGTGCGATTACTTCGATGCCGACAATCCTTCCAACGATCTCAAAGTCAGCCATACGCGCAGCAGAAAAGTCGGCTGTTCGTACTCGTGCCCAACGTCACGGCTAACTCGGGCCAATCGCTGTTTGGCTGCCTTCGGAGGTCAGCCGCTTGTTGAGCTTGTTATGCAACCTCGCTCATGGGGCGAACTCGGGGTGGAGGAAGCGTGCGTCCTTCCGCTTTGAAATGGTTGACGACATCCTGAACAACTTCGCAAAGCTCTCCATATAGGGCGACTGGGTCGTCACCATGTATCCCCGTGATAAGGTCGGGACACTTGCCAATGTATACTTGATCCTCATCGCTCCACTCCACCCACTTGTGGTATTTGTCGAAATCTTTCATTTGCTCACCATTTCGATTGCCCGAGCGATTTGCTTTTCTTGGTAGCGTTTTGCGTCTTCACTAGCTTTGCCGCTTACGGTGACCGCCCCCGGATACCTTGGATGGACGAGTTTTCGGTGGGAGCCTTTCCCCGCGCCAGGGATTTCATCAAAACCGGCGTCTTTTAGAGCTTTCAGCAAATCTCGGATCTTCTGTGGCACTGACTAACCTATTTTGCTCTCCGGGCGCAACGTTTGGCTCACCCGACCGCCCAAAGCGCGGCAGCGCTTTGGGCGGTCGGGTGTAGCCATTTGTTGGGCTCTCTCTATGCGTACTCGAAGACCGGAGTCTCGATGACTCGGTCAGGACGCTTCCCGCCTTTGATGAGCATCTGGATATGCTCGACGGTATCTGGCGAGAAGAACTCCTCTCCAGTCTCCTGGCAGACACGGGCCGGTACGTGTTCAACCACGTAGAACTTGCCCTCGTACTCAAGCGTGTAGGTAACTGTCTTATCGACGAGGGTTTCTTTCATGGATACCTCCACATTTTTCAGCTTATCCTGATGCGGTCATCGACCCATTGGTCCGGGTCTGGCTCGTAAATCGTGATGACCTTTATTATCGGACGACTGGGATAGCTGCAAAGCACGTGCAGCGCACGCCCCGAACTAGTGTGCCCCAGAACCAGGCAGCTCGGACCGTACTTGTCATCTGGGTAATCCTCGATGATCTCGATGTTACCCATCAAGGCTTCCTCCAATTCGCCTACGCTGATGTCCCGGCGAATGCTCTGACCCACGGCATGTCGAGAAAAAACCGGGACAGACCACGTTTTCTGCCTGCTAAAGCGCCAACTCCCGTTGCTCGCCGGGCTCGGTCTCCGTGCGCGGCCGTCCCGGCGCGCCCCTCCAGGTCCGCCGCCCGAGCATCGCCGCGATCTGCCGCTCGAATTTCGGGCTGCCAAGCACGAAGCCGCCGTTGGTGCACGCGCGCAGGCGCTGGAGGAGTTCGGCGTCGAGCACATCCTCGAACAACCCGCGATAGGCCGCAAGGCGCACATCCTCAGAGCCGCCAAGTGCCTGGTACAGCACATGCGGCATCACCAACGAATCGCTCGCGCCCAGCGCATTGGCCCGGTAGCTCGACCAGGGATAGTCGCCGGGCGCGGCAACCATCGACGCGCGGACCGGGTTCAGCTCGATATAGCGTTGGCAGGCGAGCAAGTAGGTGTCCGCCTCGATCAGCGCCGAGCGGAACCGCCCCTCGAACAAGGCCCCGGTGCGGCGATAGGTGCGGTTCACATGTTGCACGTAGCGCTGTCCGAGGCGCTTCATCACCGCCGGCACCCCCTCCCGCCGCGCCGGCGTCATCAGCAGATGCAGATGATTGGTCATCAGCACATACGCATGTAAGGCCACACCTTCCGCCGCTGCGATGGCCCCGAGCCACTCCAGGAACAGCCGCCGATCCTCATCCGCGAAGAACACCGCCGCCCGGTCGATCCCACGCAAGATGACATGCATGGGATAGCCGGCGGCGACGATGCGGGCGCGTCTGGGCATGTGGCAATCGGCGGGGAAGCCTGGAGGCGATGCAGCGAGTTTAGCAGAAAAACGTGGTCTGTCCCTGTTTTCCCTGTGGTCTATCCCTGTTTTCCCTGCTGGAAAAACGTGGTCTGTCCCTGTTTTCCCCACGACTTATGCTTTCCGTTGGCGCATCTTGCGTCACTGGCACATCTCACCTCGAAGAACGACGTGGTCTGTCCCCGTTTTCCCGCCGCCTCTCGATCCTATTTTTCGTTTCGCATCTTTCCATTAGTGAATTGGCACGCACGCCCAGACAGGTCTATATCCGATAACGGGGACCAAAACTCCGTTTTCCCATTCCGTATCTACAATAATCTGCTGCCATGATACTATCTCCCATGTGCATGGTTTAAAGCCGTATGCGTATGACGGATAGAACTGAGCGCTCGCATCACCAGGTATGACGATAGGTGCCGCTGCAAGCATTAGATACAAAATCTTCATGTATTTCATTTCTTTCTCCAGCAACGCCGACAGTTCTCAGATTAAGTTGCCCGTATGCCGGCAATACAGGCCAACGTCAACCGCAGCCCGCACCAAACTGCGGCGACGCGCGAAGCGCCCGCCGCAGTTTGGCGTCGGGCTGGCGGACTTGTTGGGCGATCTCATTCATTCGAGCCATTTTGAGCGAGCCTTGCCGCGTATTTCTCACTTCCTACCAAGTCAAGCGCAAGATCGCGAAAAGCCGCACGATCATTGCCTAATAACTTCGCGAATACAACAGAAACGATGAAGTCATCGCGGGTTCTATGTGCCCATCTTAATCCAAGCGCGCCGGCAAGAAAAAACACGACAAAGGTCGCGAAGCTATTTACGATAAATAGGCTCTGAAGATTCTCGCTCGTTACCGGAAGGAATAGCACGTATTCTGACAGGTTGACGCTCCATACCGCGAGAACGCTCAAGAATACAAAAAGCTTGTCTTTCCTGCCGCTGCGATGAGCGAGAAATCTCGAAGACAAAACTATGACCACAAACATTACGGAGGAAACCATCGCGATATCAAACAGCGTTCCATACCAAAGTACTTCCGGAGATTTGGCCTGATCGAAAGATTTCATTAAGCCCCAAAATTCGGGTATTTGCTCACCGATTAAAAGGATCACGAACACCCCCGAAAGAGCGCCGTACGCAGCTATTAAGAAATAGATCAAAGCCGGAACAGACGTAGCCAAAAGCAAGGACCAGCCGGGATATGGCGAGTAATTACCTTCTGCAATTTCTCGAACCCGTACTTCTTTGCTTTTTCGCTTTTCCAAAAAATATGGTATTAGAGTGGCGAGAACCGAGAACATGCCCGACAGAAGAGCCCCGGAAAGATTGACAACAAGTTCGTTCATTTCTTGGGCGGTTCGGTTGCGGCCCAACAATTGATTGTCCCGTTTCGGGATAACCCGCGAGCGGGAAACCTACCGTTGACAACAAAAATAGCACCGCACGTCGGCCGTTGACAACAAAATGTGACGAGCGCGAGGGTCCTTCCGTACAGCCGGCCTCAGCGGCGAGATATACCGAAGAAGGTGTTTCCCCCGATGCTTGCCATCCCGCTGATCCCCGGCCTCGCTACGACGCGGCTCTGGCACAGGACGAGATTCCCGAGTACGAGCGGGCGCATTATCGGCGGTGGCTGCGCTTTTACCTGGACTTCTGCGCCAAGTGTGAGCACGCGGCGCTGGAGCGGGAAACCGTGCGGGCGTTCCTGCGAAAGCTGCGGGAGAAGGGGCAGGCCGACTGGATGCGCAAGCAGGCGGTCGACGCGGTGCGGCTGTACTTTTTCTTGGGTGAGGCGGGTGCGGGGCACTCGGCCGGCACGCACAACACTGCGCGCGTCTCGGCGGCGAGTAGGGCGCGCCCGCCAGCGGCCCAACCATCCGCCCAGCAATCCTCGCAGTCAGCCACCCGACCAGCCGAGCGGCCTGCCGTGGAGCCGGCGGCCGGGGCTGCGCCGGCATCTTCGCCGAGGGGCACCGACGCTGAGGCCCTCCACGGCGGCCGAGCCGCTTCGTCGCGTCCCGGTGATCCGCACTAGGTCGCGGCGCGTGGCGCCGGGCAACCAGGCCTTCAATGCCGTGCTCTTCGTGTTCCGGCATGTGCTGGGCAAGGAATTCGGGCAGGTGGACGGGGTGGCGCGGGCCAAGAAGCGACCGTACGTGCCGGTTGTGCTCTCCCGCGAGGAGGTGCAGCGGGTGTTGAGCCACCTCGCGCCGCCGTTCGAGTTCCCGGCACAACTCTTGCGCGGATGCGGGCTGCGTCTATTCGAGTGCCTGAAACTGCGGGTGCAGGACGTCAACCTGGAGATCGGGCCGCTCACGGTTCATGACGGCAAGGGTCAGAAGGACCGAACCCGGTGATCTATACCCATACGGTGCCGAGCGTGACGGTGAAGCAGGCGCGCAGTCCGTTGGATCTTTGATGATCCGCGGGCATCACGGACGCGACGCGGGAGCGTCGCGAGTTGCTCCAACGCTGGAGCCTTGGAGCGAGAGCGGGTTGGAGCGTTGGAGCCAGAGGCGGCCAAGAGCCGCCCGCTTCGGCGCCGATGCGGATCAGGCGGATGGCCTTCGCGGCGGCGGTGGGGTTGACGTCGGCCAGAAAGTCGAACGGGCGCTGGATGTCAGCCTTGGCCTCCGGCAGCCAGATCAGCGCCATTGGCCGGGCTCGTCGGCAATCACGGCGTGCGGTTGCTCGGCCCGGCCATCGGCCTTTTCTGCGGATTGGCGCTCACGCCCGGTATCTGCGTCCTGCCGTCGGCGAGCCCTGTTGTCCGCTCGGGTCGTCCGCGCGGGCTGCGAGGCCGTCCAGCCAGGCGGTCATCTCGTCATGGTCGATGTGGGCGCCGGTCTCCACCCAGCGCTGCCAGCGCGCCTCGTCCTCCAGCCGCTCCTGCTCGATGCGCTCCTCACGGTCGAGGAACTGGGTGATGGCCGTTTTCATCAGCCAGTGCGGCGAGCGGTCGCGGGCTTCGCCTAGGCGTTGGAGCCGGTTCCGGGTTTCGTCGTCGAGCTTGAGGCCAATGGTCGTGGACACGGTGCACCTCTTCTTAGTTGCGATTATCGCAACCTTGCATGAGGGCCGGCGTCAGAACAATCGATTCAGCCCGTTCAGCGCCGCCACGCGGTAGGCCTCCGCCATGGTCGGGTAGTTGAAGGTGGTCTCGGCGAAGTACTGGATGGTATTGGCCGGCGGCGGCTGGCGCATGATGGCCTGGCCGATGTGGATGATCTCCGAGGCCTGCTCGCCGAAGCAGTGGATGCCGAGGATCTCCAGCGTTTCACGATGGAACAGGATCTTCAGCATGCCGACGGTGTGGCCGGTGATCTGGGCGCGGGCGATGGCCTTGAAGTGGGCCTGGGCGACCTCGTAAGGCACTTGGTCTGCCGTCAGCTGGCGCTCGGTGCGCCCGACGGAGCTGATCTCCGGCACCGAGTAGATGCCGGTGGGGAATTCGTCCACCAGGGACCAGTCGCACTGGCCGTCGGCGATGTGGGCGCCGACGAAGCGGCCCTGGTCGTAGCTGGCGCTGGCGAGCGCCGGTGGGCCGGCGACGTCGCCGACGGCGTAGATGTGGGGCAGGTCGGTCTGGTAGCTGTCGTTGACCTCCAGCTGGCCGCGCCGGTTGGGCGTGAGGCCGATGGCCTCCAGCCCCATGTCTTCGGTGTTGCCGCTGCGGCCGTTGGCCCAGAGCAGCACGTCGGTCTTGAGCTTCTTGCCGGACTTGCAGTGCAGCACGACGCCGTCGTCGCCGGGCTCGACGGCCTCGTAGGCTTCGTCGTGGCGGATGACCACGCCCTGCTCACGCAGATGGTAGGAGAGGGCGTCGGTGATCTCGTCGTCCAGGAAGGACAGCAGCCGGTCGCGGGTGTCGACAAGGTTCACCTTGATGTCCAGGTAGCTCATGATGGACGCGTACTCGCAGCCGATGACGCCGGCGCCGTAGATGGTCATGGTGCGCGGCGTATGCTGGAGCCCGAGGATGGAGTCGCTGTCCAGGACCCGATGATGGCCGAAGTCCACGTCCGGCGGGTGGTAGGGGCGCGAGCCGGTGGCGATGACGAAATGATTCGCGCGCAGGGACTCGCTGGCACCGTCGGGCCGCACCAGGTCGATGCGCTGGGCGTCCACGAAGCGGGCGCGGCCGAAGACCACCTCGACGCGGTTGCGCTGGTAGTAGCGGTAGCGGGTGCGCACCTGGTGGTCGATGACCGAGTCAGCGGCGCGCAGCAGGTCCGGAAACTCCACCTCCGCTTGGTCCACCGTATGATGGAACAGGGGGTTGCGGCGGTAGTCCGCGAGCATCTGGATGGAGTGGCGCAGGGCCTTGCTCGGGATGGTGCCCCAGTGGGTACAGCCGCCGCCCACCTGATTGTGGGCCTCCACCACGGCCACCCGCTGTCCGGCCTTGGCGAGCTTCATGGCCGCCCCTTCGCCGGCGGGTCCGGCTCCGATAATGATGCTGTCGAATGCGCGTACTGCCATGAATCCGATCGTCCCCGGGCACTCAAAGGGTCAGGTTATCACAGGGCCCGGCGGGCTCGGACCCGTCGCAGACGGGGTTGCTTGGCATGCGCCCCGGGCCAGATCCGACGACAGAATCTGGTCAAACAAGCGGTCTGTATCGGAAGAAATCCGGTGCATCGACCCGGAAGGAGACAGACCACGCGCCCAACGAGACGAGCTCCACCATGGATTGCGACGAATTTAAGCGCCGGCTATTGACGGACCCGATGGATACGGACCCCGAGTTCCGGGGTCACGCCCGCGACTGCCCGCCCTGTGCCGCCGAGGCAAAGCGCGCGCTGGCCTTCGAGGCCGAGCTGCGCCGGGCGCTGGCCGCGGAGACGGGCACACCGCTCCCGCACGAGCGTGGCGCTCGCAGGCGCTGGCTGTTGCTGGGCCTGCTGCCGCTGCTGGCGGCGGCGGTGTGGTGGGCGTTGCAGCTGGCTCCCACTGCCTTTGGCGATGCGGAGGGGCAGCAGCTTGGCCGGTTGGCGGTCGCTCACGTGACCTCAGAGCCAGACCTTTTAGATACGTCTGGGCGAGGCCCGGTCCCCTTGCCGCAGGCGCGGCTGCTGCTACATAACCTCGGGGTCGACGGGCCGCCGCACCTCGCGGCCGGGCCGACGCTTCGCTACGCGGGACCCTGTCGCATCGGCGAGCAACGCGGGGCGCACCTGGTCATGGACGGCGACCGCGGACCGGTGACAGCGCTGGTGCTG
This sequence comes from Thiohalocapsa halophila, assembly GCF_016583825.1. Lineage (GTDB taxonomy): Bacteria > Pseudomonadota > Gammaproteobacteria > Chromatiales > Chromatiaceae > Thiohalocapsa > Thiohalocapsa halophila. Next base: position 135,031 of record NZ_NRRV01000004.1, read on the forward strand.
CCGGCGACACCGCGCGCGGGCAGCGCACGGGTGCGTGTAGACGGCTTCGATGCCCTACTGCTGCCCCGCGGCGACGGCGCGGTGGCGCTGGTGGGGGCGCCGGGCGAGCCGCTCGGCGCACTGGCCTCCCGGCTGGGGCTCAGGCAGCGGCCGCAGGACGCGCCGCCGCTGCGGCCGTGAGCAATGTCGGCGCCGTGAGGGAAATGTCGATTCATTGGTGCTTCCCGTGCGGGGCCGAATGCCCCGGCACTGTCAGCGCCGCAATTCGCTGAAAATCTAGGAGCCGCGAGCCAGCACCCAGTTGCAGAACAGGGTTTTAGAACAGGGCGGGCGCCGTCCAGCTTTCGCTGAGGCAAGGCCGATAAACGGGCATCTCCTTAGGGGCTGCCCTCGGCCAGCACGACATCGCCGTCGCGCTCCTTGCCGGCGAGCTCCTTCAGGCACCGCGAGCACAGGCAGTCGCTGTAAGTCTGCTGCAGTTGACCCATCAGGTCCGGCGACAGGCTGACGCCGACGCATTGGCAGTGCGGCAGGTCGTCCACCTTGCAAACGAAGCTGGCGCCGCAGCGGGCGCAGGTCTTGGGGCCGGATTGCAGCTCGGCGGGGTCGGGCTGGGTCATGTCGCTCATCGGGCACCTGTCGGGTCGTGAGTTTGGAGGCGGGACGCCGGGTGCCGAAAAGCTGTAGGTGGGGCGGGGTTGATTCAAGCCGGACGCCATCCCGGGCGGCATTCGGTCCTCTGCCCGGGAGACCGGGCAGGTATCGTCATCACTCCCAGCGATCTCGTAAGCGGTGGTCGGGTCGGCGATCGCGTAACCGAGCAATCAAAGGGTTACGCGGCGTAACTCGACCCACGCGGAATGCTTGCCCGGTCTCCCGGCGGTGGGGCCAGTCAGTCCTCCTGGGGCACGATGTCGCGGTAGGCATGCCAGGTGGCATGGCCCACCAGCGGCATGGCGATGAACAGCCCGATGTAGAAGGACATGAGCCCCAGGGCGATGAACAGGACGATCAGCCCCGCCCACAGGGTCATGGCCTGCCAGTTCTCGATGATGGCCCTGACGCTGGTGCGGATGGCCGTGAAACCGTCCACGTCCCGGTCCATCAGCATGGGCACCGAGATGGCGCTGATGGCGTAGGCGACCCAGGCCAGCACGAAGCCGACGCTGATGCTGGCCAACGCGAAGATATTGTTCTGACCGGACAAGAACACGGTGCTGAAGAAGTTCTCCAGCGGCGGATGCATGCCGGTGTAGAGCAGCGCGAAGAGCACGAAGTTGGACATCATCCACAGCTGCATGATGATCAGCAGCCCCGCGGTGATGACACCGAGCTGGGCCTGATTGCCCTTCCAGGCCTCCAGGAAGTGGCAGAAGTGCAGCTTCTCGCCGCGCTCCAGGTGAGCGCTCATCTGGTACAGACCGAGTCCGATGATGGGCGCGAGCAGATAGAAGCCCGCGATGAGGAAGGGCACCATGAAGGTGAGCCCCTCGTTGACGAAGCCGAGGGTGATCAGGCCGCTCAGCAGCACGATGACGGCTCCGTAGGTGAGGCTGTACTTGCGCGCCCGGATCATGTCGTGCCAGCCCTTGTCCAGCCACTCCCAGGGCTGGTCGAGACTGACGCGGTTGATGCGGATCGCTTCCTGCCGGGCTTGTTGCTCGGCGACGGCGGTTTCGGTCATGGCATATCCTCCGGTGGACGTTCTGGTCAGCAAGCGCTGAGGCGGCTGCGGGCGGTGGCCTGGAGGGACCGCCTTGCCCCGGCTCGTGTCGGATTCTTTCTGTTGTTGATGGACGCGCCCGCGCGGTGACGAGCTTGGGCGGACGGGGCCTAGTGCCGACAGGCCGCGCCCTGGGTCGCCGGGCGCGGTGCCGATCGGCCGCTTGAGAAGGTCATTATCGGTGCGGCCAATACAACCCTGCGAAACAGTGCAAAAAAAATTGACAAAGCGCAACCCGGCACCTTGCCATGCTTTTCTGTATAAGCACCGGTGCGACTAGGTAAAAACACTGATACACCTGGCCGATTTCAGCGGTGCTCGCGTCAATCCTGACCCTTGACGCCTGGTCTGCGCGCACGGCGCAGGTGCTTGATGTGACCGCAGAGCAACCGCATAAGCCGCGAGGCGGAAAGGTCTCAGCCACTCAAGGCACACGCATGAGCGACACCCTCACACGCAAATGTCCGTTCGCGGCCCCCATCACCACGGCCCGGGCCGCTTGTCGGCACGCCACGGAGGTGGTGCGCCGGGGCGGCTCCGAGTACGACTGCGACGATGCCGCTGCCCACGACCGCTGCACTGCGCTGTTCGCCGGCCTGAAGCGAACGGGCCTCGACGCCTTTCAGGTCGAGGACGACCTCACGCAGATGCCTCACAGCGTGCTGGTGAAGATCCAAACCGGCGGGCTCACCGGCCTGCGGCGGCTGCTCGAGCCTGCGGCGGACTCGGAGGCGCCCATTGGCGACGTCTCGGCGCTCGCCGCGCAGGCCGCCGACGCCTATGGCGGTGTCGAGCAGGTGCCCGTCGCGGCGCTGGCGGAGGACATGCGCGCCTGCAAGCTGGAGCGCCGCGGCCGCCGGCGCGGGCGCTGACGGCGCGCAGCCGGTCCCGACCATGATGTGCCGCTCCTGCCTGCGCCCGGGCGCGAAGCCAATCTCCGCGCTGGTGCTCGCGTCGGTCTTGGGGCCGTTGGCGATGGCCGCCCCGGCCGCGCCGGAGACGCGCGTCGAGCCGGCCATCGATGCGGGCGCCTTCGACGGGCCCGCGGCCTCGGCGCCCGTGATCACGGACAACGTCCGGGCTCGGCTCCTCGCCGAGCGGGGCGGGGTGGAGCCCGGCGGCACCCTGGACCTGGCGCTGGTCCTGGACATTCGCCCCCGCTGGCACACCTACTGGCGTAATCCCGGCGATTCGGGGGAGCCGCCGCGCATCGACTGGACGCTGCCCGACGGCGTCACCGCCGGTCCCATCCGCTGGCCGTTGCCGGCGCCCATCCCCGTGGGGCCGCTGGTGAACTACGGCTACTCGGATCGCGCCGTCCACCTGGTCGAGATACGGGTGCCGGCCGATTGGCCCGCCCGCGAGCCCCTGCCCGTCAGGGCCGAGGCCGACTGGCTGGTGTGCGAGGAAGCCTGCATCCCGGAGCAGGGCGGCTTCAGCCTGACGCTGTCGACGGACCCCGTCGGCGCGGCGTCGCCCTCCGCCGAGGTCCGGCGCCTGTTCGCCGACGCCCGTGCCGAGCTGCCGCAGGCGGGCTTGGTCGCCGCGAGCCTGGCCCGGGGCAGTGATGCGCTGCGTCTGCGCGTGCCGGCCGCGGCCTTGCCGGCGTCAATCGACGATGCCCATTTCTTTCCGGATGCCTGGGGCCTGGTCAACCATGCCGCGCCGCAGCGCTGGCGGCGCGAGGCGGGCGCGGACGGCGGGGATTTGCTGCTGGCGCTGACGCCCGGCGACGCGGCGGGGTCGGTGCACGCCACCGGGCTGCTCAAGGTCACGAGCGCCGACGCTGCCGTCGGCCTGCGCCTCGACGCCACTGCGGCAGCTGCTCCGGGAGAGACGGGTCCCGGGGCGGCGTCCGTGTCCTCTGCGGCTTCGTCTGCGGCTTCCGCTGGGGCGCAAGACCTCGGCCTGCCGCTGGCCCTGACCTTCGCGCTGCTCGGCGGGCTGGTGCTGAACCTGATGCCCTGCGTCTTCCCGGTGCTCGCCATCAAGGCGCTCGGGCTCGCCGCGCAGGGTGGGGCCCGCTTCAGTGCCCGCGCCCTGCACGGGCTCGCCTACGCCGCCGGCGTGATCGTCTTCTTCCTCGCCCTCGGGCTGTTGCTGCTGGCGCTGCGCGCCGGCGGCGCCGCGGTGGGCTGGGGCTTTCAGCTGCAGTCGCCGCTGTTCGTGACCCTGATGGCCTACCTGTTCGTGGTGCTCGGCATGAGCCTCGCCGGCGCGCTGACGCTGGGGACGGGGCTCATGGGGATTGGTCAGGGCATGGATCAGGGCATGGGTGGAG
>NZ_NRRV01000005.1 GCF_016583825.1 Thiohalocapsa halophila
CCGCGTCGCCCATCGCGTAACGCTGGTTGTTGCCGCCCTTGCGCGCGTCCGGCAGCTCGTCCAGCGCTCGGCGGATCCTCGTCACCACCGTTGCCGCCGTGAACCGCTGCGTAGTGGGCTCGGGCTTGGACTCCGGCTTGGGCTCGGGCTTGGGCCTCAGGACCATCGGACTCTCCAGTAACTTGTGAAAAGTCCTTCATAACATCATGCTTTTAAATTTGGAACTGCTGGGGGCATCCTCGAACAACACTGGAACGGCGCCCAACTGCTCGATGCCGACACCATGCTCGAATGGGCCAAAACCATGACCTGGAAAGGTCTTCACCCCGTCGTGAACCTTTCACGCGAGGTCTACGCCAAGGGGGTCACCCTAACCAACAAGGCCAGGCGCGAAGTCGAAGCGCGGCTGCTGCGCAACCCCGATTTGCCGAAGTGGGATATCCTCATCCGACCCGCCTGCGCTCCCGCATGAGCGGTATAAAATTTTCTGGAAACCGCCTTACCGCGACGCCGGCTCGTCGCGGCAAGGATGCCGCTCCCACGGGCCCCTCTGGCGCTGTGGGAGCGCCATCCCTGCCGCGATCGGGCCGTGACGATGGTCAAGCTTGGGGCGGGCATCGCCTATGGCTCCCGCACGGTCGTGTTGGGCGCCTCGCATCCCTGGCGGATACCCGGCCGCTGGATCAATCGCAGACCGGATCGCCCACCAGGTCGTGCTCCAGGCTGTCGGTGATGTCCACCTCGATGAAGTCCCCGGGTGAAAGCTCCCAGGCGCCGTTGATCATGACAGTGCCGTCGATCTCCGGGGCGTCCGCGTAGCTGCGGGCGATGACCTGCTCCTCCAGCACCTCGTCCACCAGCACGGTGAGGCGCTGGCCGACGCGGGCCGCGAGCTTGGCGCGGCTGATCTCGGCTTGGGCTGCCATGAAGCGCTCCAGGCGCTCCTCTTGCATCGGTTCGGGCACAGGGGCCGGCAGGTCATTGGCGGCGGCGCCGGTGACGGGCGAGTAGGCGAAGCAGCCGACGCGGTCCAGCTGCGCCTCGTGCAGGAAGGCCAGCAGCATGTCGAAGTCGGCGTCGGTCTCGCCGGGGAAGCCGACGATGAAGGTGCTGCGCATGACCAGCTCGGGGCAGATGCGCCGCCAATCGGCGAGGCGCTCCAGCACCTTCTCCGCCGCCGCGGGCCGGCGCATGGCCTTGAGCACACTGGGGCTCGCGTGCTGGAGCGGCATGTCGAGATAGGGCAGGATCAGCCCATCCGCCATCAGCGGCACCAGGCGGTCCACGTGGGGATAGGGGTAGACGTAGTGCAGCCGCACCCAGGCGGGCAGCTCCCCGAGGCTGCGGGCGAGCGTCTCGGTGTCCGTGCGCAGAGGCCTGCCCTGCCAGAAGTCGGTGCGGTATTTGATGTCCAGCCCGTAGGCGCTGGTGTCCTGGGAGATGATCAGCAGCTCGCGCACGCCGCTGTCCACCAGCCGGGCCGCCTCGGCCATCACCGAGCCCACCGGCCGGCTCACCAGATCGCCGCGCATGCTCGGGATAATGCAAAAGCTGCAGCGGTGGTTGCAGCCTTCGGAGATCTTCACATACGCGTAGTGCGCGGGCGTCAGCTTGATGCCCGTCTCCGGCAGCAGGCTGGTGAAGGGGCGCGGGGCTTCGTGCTCGGGCTGCGGCAGGTGCAGGTGGACGGCGTCCATAACCTCGTCATAGGCATGCGGGCCGGTGACGGCGAGGACGCGGGGATGGGTCTCGCGGATCACATCCGCGCGCGCGCCCAAGCAGCCGGTGACGATGACCTTGCCGTGCTGGTCCAGCGCCTCGCCGATAGCGGCCAATGACTCGTCGACGGCCGCGTCGATGAAGCCGCAGGTGTTCACCACCACCAGGTCGGCGCCGTCGTAGTCCGGGGAGATGCCGTAGCCTTCGGCCCGGAGCTGCGTCAGGATGCGCTCGGAGTCCACGGTCGCCTTGGGGCACCCCAGGCTCACGAAGCCGACCTGGGGAACGGACGGGCCGCTGCCGGGTGCGGCGTCGCCGACGGTGGTTGCTGACTGTGACATGCTGTTCCGATGCTTGGGCGTTTGCCTATGGTAGGCACGGGTGCCGAGCCGGGACAACGCCGACATGTGGCTCTGAGCACCGGCGGCCGCAGCATCAAAGATAGCCCGCCCCGGCCCGCTGCCGAAGACGCGCCAGCCGATGCGCCCCACCGCCTTTCGTGTGCCGCAGAGTGAACAACAAAGACTCCTTGATTTTGCTAAGTATCCAAGCGAAACTGGGCGATAGTCTAGGTATAAACCTGCATGCACCCGGCTGCGGAGCGCCGATGCGGGTGCTACGCCAGCATCCGACCCAGCCGCCGACGCCGCTTTAGTCGCCATCACGACACCAGGATCAGGTGAGGATCGAGGCCATGAAGAACTGCAAGCTCTGTCGACTCAGCAAGGTGTGTAACGACCTCCCCGGCGTTTGCCTGTTGATCCCGTACTTGACGGTCGCCGTCGTCACCGTCACGGTCGGCTACTTGTTCGTAACTCAAGAACTGCTGGTCTGATACCGCGCGGGCGTGTGCCGCCGGCAGCGCGCCGCCCCAGCCCATGCCTGATGACACACCCCGCATCGGCCCGCAGAGCCGAGTCACGCTGCATCTTTCCCTGACGCTGGAGGACGGCACCGAAGTGCTGTCCACCTTCGACGACGAGCCGCTCAGCTTCACCATGGGCGACGGCACGCTAGCGCCCGGGCTGGAGGAGATGCTGCTCGACCTGCCGGCGGGCGCCGACACCCGGCTGCTCGCCGAGGGTGCCGCGATCTTCGGCGCGCCGGACACGGAGCTGGTGCACGAGCTGCCGGTGGCCGATCTGCCGGCGGATTTCACCGCCGAGCCCGGGCAGGTCATCGCCTTTAGCACCCCTGGTGACCAAGAGACACCCGGCACCGTGCTGGCCGTGACGGATCAGCACGTGCGCGTGGACTTCAACCATCCGCTCGCCCACCGCGGGCTGCACGCGCGAGTGCAGGTTCTTACCATCCGCTGAAGCCGGCGTGGCTCCCCGCCCCCTGAGCTTGCGCTCGTAGGTCGGGCCGACGCCAGGAGGCCCGACAAGCCGGCAGTTCCAGCCAGCACCGTGTCGGGCTTCGCGCCTCAGCCCGACCCACGGCGCTACAGGAGACTCTTGCCCCAGCCCCCTTCGCGTCCACGCGATCATGGCACGGCTGCACGCCGGGCAGGCCCGGCCGTGAGATCGGCCGCGGGGTCTTCGGCGATTGCGTTTCACCATGGGTCGATGGTTGCCGAGATGCTAGCCTAGCCGTTTTTCAGGCCGACCACAGCACACGACCCGCCTCATGCAGGATTACGACCCGAGCCCCGATCTGCTGCGCGACCGCATCATCCTCGTCACCGGCGCCGTCGAGGGTGTCGGCCGAGCCGTGGCCCGCGGCGCCGCCCGGCATGGTGCGACCGTGGTGCTCTGCGCCAAGGACGAGGCCCAGCTGGAGACGGTCTACGACGAGATCGAAGCCGACGGCAGCCCGGAGCCGGCGAGCCTGCCGCTGGACCTGGAACAGGCGGACGAGCAGCTGTATCTCGGCGTCGCCACCACCCTGGGCGACGAGCTCGGGCGGTTGGACGGGCTGGTGCACTGCGCCACCTATGTGCCCTTCCTGAGCCGGGTGGATGACTACGACGCCAAGGAATGGGAGCGGGTCACGCGCATCAATCTCACGGCGCCCTTCCTGCTCACCCAGGCCTGTATGCCGCTGCTGCGCGCCGCCGACGACGCCTCGGTGGTGTTCACCGCAGACCGGGTCGGTCGCCGCGGGCTCGCCTACTGGGGCGCCTTCGCTGCGGCCAAGTTCGGCATTGAAGGGCTCACCCAGGTGCTGGCGGAGGAGACCCGCGACAGCACCCGTATCCGCGTGAACAGCCTGGACCCGGGCGTCCTGCGCACTGCGCAGCGGCGCCAGCTCTACCCCGGAGAAGACCCGAACACCCTGCCGACGCCCGATGTGGCCGTGCCTGCGTACCTGTGGCTGCTCGGCCCGGACGCCGCCGGCACCACCGGGCAGGCGCTCTCGGCGCAGGGCGACTGAGCCCTCGATGCCGGCTGCCTGCGTATTCGAGCACTGACGAGCGAGTCGGCAACCATGCGTTTGGATCGTTTCGTCTACGCCGGGCTTTGGCTCGCGCTGGTGGGCTATTGGCTCTTGTTCTCCCCGCCGCCGCCCGCGGACTTCCTCGGCGAGGTCACGGCGCTGGCGGTGGCGGACACCAGCCGCGTGGACCCCATCGCCATTGCCGTATTCAACCTGCTGGGTCTGCTGCCGACGGCCTTCCTGGCCATCCTGCTCTTCGACCCGGGCCGGCCCGCATCGCCGGTGAGCCCCTGGCCCTTCGCCATCGGCGCCTACTTCCTGGGCGGGATCATCCTGCTGCCCTATCTGGTGCTGCGCAACCCGCGGGCGCCGCTCAAGACGACACCGGGCGCCTTCGTGCGCGCCATCGGCTCACGGGTGGCGGGCTGGATTCTGTTGGCAATCGCGCTGGGGCTGGTGGGCTTCGGGCTGATCGCCGGCAGCCCGGCGGCCTATGCGGAGCAGCTCGCGGGCTCGCAGTTCATTGCCGTGATGAGCGCGGACCTGCTGGCGCTCACCGCAGCCCTGCACCTGGCCGCCGGCACGGACCGCCGCCGCCGCGGGCTCGGGCCCGCACCCGGCTGGCAGCATGTGCCGCTGTTCGGGCCGCTGCTGTACCTGGCCACACGCCCGCAGTACACCGGCTGAACATCGGCAAAGAGTACCCGTAGGGTGGATGAGCGAAGCGAAATCCACCCCGTGCGCGGCGCCCGACCGCCAAGACGGTGGACTACGCTTCGCTTGTCCACCCTACGGGCCTACGGACCTGCACGCTACAATCCTCCGCTTTCCCGGCCGCCGCCAAGCCCCCGAGCCTAGAGACATGTCGCAAGCCGCCGCCACAGCCAGCCCTGCCGCAAGCGCCGCCGACAGCCCCGCATCGGAGGTGCGCCGCGTCGCCGACGCCGTCCGCCGCCGGGTGCTGGACTATACGCTGAAGAACAACGGTGGCTACCTGAGCCAGGCGTGCTCGTCCGCGGAGACCCTGGCGACGCTGTATCTGCGTGTCCTGCGCCTGGGGCCAAGCACCGCGCCGCTGGTGCCGCGGCCCTTCGCCGGCGTGCCGGGGCCGGACAACCCCGACGCCTTCACCGGCGCCGACTACAACGGCCCACGGGCCCCGGCGCTGGACCGGTTCATCTTCTCGCCCGTGCACTATGCGCTGGTGCTCTACTCGCTGCTCATCGAGCTCGGCCGGCTGGGCCCGAACGGACTCGACGCCTTCAACCAGGACGGCAGCACCGTGGAGCTCATCGGTGCCGAGCATTCGCCGGGGCACGAGGTGACCGCGGGCTCCCTCGGCCAGGCGCTCAGCCAGGCCGGCGGCATCGCCCTGGCGCGGCGGCTCAAGGGCGAGACGGGCCGGGTCTGGGTGTTCATGTCCGACGGCGAATTCCAGGAAGGCCAGACCTGGGAGGCCTTCGCGGCACTCGCCCACCACCGCATCGGCAACCTCGGCGTCTACATCGACGCCAATGCCCAGCAGTGCGACGGCGCCATGGCCGACACCATGACCATCGAGCCGCTCGCCGAGCGCCTGCGGGCCGTCGGTGCCGAGGTGCACGAGGTCGACGGGCACGACAGCGATGCGCTGGCGGCCGCCGCGGAGGGCTTCGGCGGCGGCGACCGCCCGCTCGCGGTCATCGCCCGCACCGACCCCTGCCGCGGCGTCGAGCTGATGCGCGAGCGCGCGCCGAAGCTCCACTACCTGCGGTTCAAGTCCGACGCCGAGCGCCAGGCGTACCAGCAATTGCTGGCGGCGCTGAGCGTGGAGGCGCCGGCATGATCGAGACCGTCACCCGCCCGCACCGAGAGCATTTCGTGCGCTGGGCCGCCCAGCGCCCAGAGGTGTTGGTGCTGTCGGCAGACCTGACATCCTCCTGCGAGGCGGACGGCTTCCGCGACACCTACCCGGAGCGCTTTTTCTCGCTGGGCATGGCGGAGCAGAACATGATGGGCTTCGCCGCCGGGCTGGCCCGCGAAGGGTTCTTTCCTTACATCCACACCTTTGCGGTGTTCGTGACGCGCCGGCCCTTCGATCAGGTGGCCATGGCCATCGCCTATCCGAATCTGCCGGTGCGGCTGGTGGGCTTTCTGCCGGGGCTGACGACTCCCGGCGGCGTCACCCATCAGGCCATCGACGATGTCGGCCTGATGCGGCTCATCCCGAACATGACGGTGCTGGAGGCGGGCGACGCCACCGAGGTGACGTCGGTGCTGGACGTGGCCCAGGCGGTGGACGGGCCGGTCTACATCCGCCAGCTCCGCGGCGAGGTGCCGCGGCTGTTTCCGGCGGAGGCGCCGATGCAGCTGGGGCGCTGCCGCAAGCTCGCCGACGGCGACGACCTGTGCGTCGTCTCCAGCGGCATCTGCACCGAAGAGGCGCTGCGGGCCACCTCGGCACTGCGCGCCAAGGGGCTCGGCGTGCGGCACCTGCACGTGTCCACCCTCAAGCCCTTCGACGACCCGGCGGTGCTCGAGGCGGTGGCCGGCGTGCGCCTGGGCGTGATCACCATGGAGAACCACAGCGTCATCGGCGGCCTCGGCGCCGCGGTGGCGGAGCTGATGGCCGAGCACGCTGTCGGCCGCCGCCTGCTGCGCCTCGGGCTCAAGGACACCTATGCCCATGGTGCCGGCAAGGCGTATCTGCTGCGCGAATACGGGCTCGATGCGGCGGCCCTGGTGCGCGCGGCGGAGACGCTGGCGCAGACGCCCCTCGGCATCGAGGATGCGGACCTCGCCGCAGTGCGGCTCGGCACGCTCTCGGCCGCCGAGAAGACCGAAGACCTTTGATTCCTTGCCGTCTGCCCGGACTCTCGCGGTAGAAGCCGAAGCCGTAGGGTGGATGAGCGAAGCGAAATCCACCCCGAAACGCTGTTGGAGCTCGCCCTGCGTGTGCCCTATCCGCTCCCCGGTAAGCCATGCTTGGCTCGGTGGTTTTCGGCCATAGCTCTCGGCTCGAAACCACCAAGCAAAAGCCAGGGCGCAGCAGACGACAGTGTCTCGGCTCTATACCGCGCGGGTCAGGCGAGCGTTACGCGTCGATCATCACTCCGACCACGCGGATACGCGCAGGATCTAGAGCGGGAGCCGGTGGACTTCGCTTCGCTCGTCCACCCTACGGATCGCGCTTCGCCCTTCTTCTTCGCGGCTTTCGTGGTGACAGTCTTTTTCCAGACAGACGCCTTTCTTACAAGGAGACCCTTTCCATGTCCGATCTCGAAATCCTCTGCGAGCGCAAGCCCTCCCCCGCCAAGCTGGAGGTGCTGGGCGTCGAGCAATGGCCCGTCTGGAAGAAGGAGCCGTCCACTTTCCCGTGGACCTACGACCAAACCGAGACCTGCTACATCGTCCGCGGCAAGTTCACGGTGACGCCCGAGGGCGGCGAGCCGCAGCAGTTCGGCCGCGGGGACCTGATCACCTTCCCCGCCGGGCTGTCCTGCACCTGGGAGATCACCCAGGCGGTGGAAAAGCACTACGACTTCCAGTAGCCGGCGACGCGCCTACCGCGCCGCGATCAGGGCCTCGCGCATCAGGCGCCTGGCTCATCCATACTCCCGTGGCGATAGCCAAACAGGTCCAGACAAGCATAGCGGAAGCCCAACCCCTGCAGCGCCTTGCCGATCTCGTCGGCCCGCTGCATCAAGCGCTCGCGCTGTGACGGCGCCACTTCGATACGCGCAAGGCTGCCGTGGCTGCGCACCCGCACGGACTCGAAGGTCATGTCCTGGAGCAGGCGCTCGGCTTCTTCCACCCGCTGGAGCTCGCGCATGGACACCGGACGGTTGTGCGGCAATCGGGTCAGCAGACAGGCGTTGCTCGGCTTGCGCCAGGTCGGCAGGTCCAGCGCCTGGGAGACGGCACGAACAGCCTCCTTGTCGATGCCCTGCTGGATGAATGGCGTCCCGATACCGAGCTCGCGCAGCGCCTGCAGCGCGGGGCGGCTTTGCTCGGCATCATCCAGGTTGCTGGCATCCAGCACCGTATCGTGCCCCAGCAACCGCGCACGCTCCATGAGCAGCTGATACATGCGGTGCTTGCAGCGGTAGCAACGATCCGGCGGGTTATCCTCCATGCTGGAAGGCATGTCCATTTCCACCAGCTCGTGCCGCAGGCCCAGCTCCGCGGCCACCGCCACCGCATCGCCGATCTCCTGGCGCACCATGTAAGGGGTCACGGCGGTCAGCGCCAGCACCTTCTCCGGCCCGACGGCCTCACGGGCACAGGCCAGCAGCAACGCGCTGTCGACCCCGCCCGAGAATGCTATGGCGATGCCGCCACCGGCACCGCGCAGGCGATCCACTAGGGCTTCGTATCTCGCATCCATCGGCTGCCTCCGGCGGTCTCTCTCGGCCGATATTGTCAGCTTATGCCGCGGCACCACAGCCGCGGATCTCCGGCCAGCCGCCGAGTATAGGGCATCGCGCCAACGGCATCCGTGCGCCGTGCTTGTGGAAACAGCCCGACTGCCCGGCGTCAGTTGTCGACGCCGGAGAGATTGGCACAGCGCGGCCAAATCGTCACAATGTCGGGGCACGTCGGCACCAAACGCCGGCGCATCATCGACCGCGCTGCGCCCGGCCGCTCCTGGCGCTGGCGCAGATCACAACTAAGGCCCCGTCGGACCTGCGCACCGCGGTCCCGACGGCGGCTGCAAGAGGAGACCCCGTTCCGATGCGCAACCAAGTCCTGTTGATCATTGTCCTGCTGTCCGCGCTCTTGGGTGCACCCGTCGCCACCACCGCCGCGGAAGGGATTTCCATCTCCGAGACGGTGCTGAAGATGCCCCTGGCGGACGACGTCTCGATGGACGATGCGGTCGACTCGATGAAGCTCCGCGCCAATACGCTCAACTTCAAGCTCGTCGCCCATCTGCCGCTCTACAAAGAGCTGGAAGCCATGGACATCGAGACCAATCGCATCGAGATCTTCCAGTTCTGCGACGCGCGCATCGCCAACGAGATGGTCATCTTCAACCCGGACTTCTCGGCCTACCTGCCCTGCCGCATCACCCTCCTCGAAGACGCCGACGGCAAGCCCTGGCTCGTAACCCTGGATCTCGGCAAGATCATCCCAAGCGCCAACCTCTCGCCCGAGCTGCTGGAGAAGGCGAAGATGGTGCGGGACAAGATCGAGTCGATCATGCAGGCGGGTGCGAACGGGGAGCTGTAACCCCACGGCAGGGGCTACACCACTACGATGTGTCGAAGCTCGACCAGTCTCCCGACTGCGCCACACCGGTATGGCGTCTCAGGAACGTCTTCAGCCGAAGCTCTCCGGCCAGAACTGGCCGCCTTATGTCAGAAGCGGGTATGCCGTCCGCCGGCGTCGGTCAATCCAAACAGGCTTCTCACCCTTTTGGCACATCTGGCTTGCACCGCATATCAGATGCTCGCTGACGCTGCTTCATCAGGTTTTCGCAGGCGACCTCACGCCTGAGCCCATAAAGAGGCTCTCTACTTTCGAGCCGCCATAGTTTAACTGTTGCCCGTCGTTGTCCGACCAGGTCCTCTCTGGCACCCAACCGCCGGCTTCGTCGCCGCCCTAGTCGCCTCCATCCCCGGCAAGCCCATCCGCGAGCTGCACTGTCGTCGCAACCGTCACCTGCTTGAAGGCATTACTACACACTCAGAGCGACATCTGGCACGGATCATAACTCCAAACATCACGCCACCCACGCGACGGAACCCAGAGTGTGCGCCCCAGCTTTCGCGCAGGAAAGTGGACAACGCACAGCACGGGGTCGGAGTTATGACCGACGCCCGACATCGCAAAGGACTGCACTATCTCAAACCCAACTAGATTGAGAAACCACGTTCCCCTAACGTACAGCGCCCTGTTGCCCTTCGCGACTATCGCCAAGAGCGCAAACTGATGCCGTCCACCTGGGCGCCGCTTGACCCCGCCCTGGACACAGATCCAAGCTCCCGCTCCACAGCGGACTTCAATCGCTTAATCGCCGCTTTAATCTCTCCACCTTCATCCCCGCTGCTTTTGCTCGCGTCATCGCCTCACGCGCATTGGCAAAATCCCCCAACTCATGGTAGAGGTTTGCCAAAGAATAGAGTAACCCGCCAGCCTCGGCTCCCGCGTCAAGCCCTGCTTCGAGATACGTGATGCCCTCGTTTAGTCGCCCTTCACGCCTACGTAATCGCGCGCCAAGCCGATACGCTTCTTTACTCCGCGGACGTTCTTTAATAATCCTTGCCAAAACCTCGTGCGCTTCCCCACGCCTCTTCGCACCATGCAGTGCCTCGACATACTTCAACCCGATCACTTCCCAGAATGGATAATCCGGGTCTGATCGTATGAAAGAATAATGCAACTCCCTTGCTGCCACTCGAAACGCGTCATATCGGTCACGCGCGGTCTTCCCTTTCAGCCCCGTTTCCCACGCCGCGGAAATGTTAGCGATGCCCTTGCAAAAATGGTGCATATGATGCCAATCCTGTGCCACCCGTCGCTGCCAAAACTCGATCTTCTCCATGTTTCTCGGGAACTGAATCGACCACCGCCCCCTACGATTGTCAATATAATTTGACATAACCGCCTTGCAATATTCCGGGAAAAGCGAAAACTGCTTCTCGGTCGGCTCCCAGTTGAAAGCCAAGCTCGGCGCGGGACTAACCACCAGCCCCACCGCTAAAACAGCACGAACCGCTCTCTTCATCAACGCTGCGCGAACCAGTCCCACAATCTTCGAAGCCATAGAGACCCCCATAAAGTGATGCGATTATTTTCCGACCGCCCAAGCACGCTCTCTCCAGGTTCTGGGCCTCCCCAGCGCTGCCGTCGCTGTTACCCAGCGCATTTCATGAGACTTCGCGATCCCATCCGGTGACTACGCCTAAATCGGGCCTTGATCATAACTCCGACCACTTTCTGCGCCGGCCTCCAGCGCTCGAGACTAAGTGCCTGATTTGTCGCGCTTCGCGAAGGCAAAACAACTGACAACGCTGGGTTTTGGACGGACTTATGATCAAGGCCCTAAATCGCACCGTCGTCCACGGAAGCTGTACGGTTAGACATAACCGCGAAATACCTCTCCCCGAAATCTTGCGGCTATGCGACCTCCGAAATAACGGCGGTAGCGGTCACCCCAATCCAGGAGATAGGTCGTGGCAGCTTGTATTCGATGCAATGAGCGCTTGGCCGAGCTCTGTGACCGCTCCCAATACATCGGCACAAGCACTGTCTCGATAAGGTCACCCCACAACCTTGCTACAGCTGCCCGCCGATAATTCATCGCGCGCTCCGCCCCATTAGCACGCAGCAATGCTCGTAGCTCGCTAGATTCTTTTAGTTCCGCAATGCAACTGATAGCCTCTTCCACACTGTGGCAAATCATGCAGTCCCGCCTGTGGGTCCCGTGGTGCAACATCGCGCTTTCAGGCCCTACAACCGGGATTGCTCCAGCTGCCCAAGCATTGAATAGTTTATTCGCGGGTTTCCAAATCTCGTTCCAATGCCCGCGGAAGCTTCTAATTGCTATAACTCCGTCAACACCTGAATAGTCATACCACCGTTCGTGACTTAGACGCAAATCCCATTGCAAATCCATTCTGTTAAGCTCATTCGTCCAGGCTTCCTCGTGGAGTTCTGGGGCTAGATTAAACTGGTTGCCAAAAAACGCTAAACTCTCGAAACGATTGCCACGATCGGATCGTCGTGGAATCAAACCAGGTTGTGTCCAATATGGTATATAGATTCGGCGCCAGGGGGTCGCTCTTGACTCTTGGACAGGATTCTGGACAAGGTGAACCGCCGCGGCGGCACTGCGCCCGCGATCTCCCTCGATACAAACGAGCATGACCTGGGGCGGCACTATCACCGGCATGTCTCTTAGTATCCGCGCATGCGTGATAACAATACCACTGTCCGGCACTCTGCGAATGAACTCTACATGCAACTGCGACTCGCGTATTCTTAGGTAAGTCAGCACCACCCACGAAGCGACACCGTGGTATTCGCCTCTCTCCTCCCACTTGAGAAATTCGGCTTCATCATTCGGGATTTCCGTAAAAATCTCATGTGGCACATAAAAATATATTGGCGGATAGCATTTCCCGGTCATTTTTCCTTGGTCGCAAAAGCGGGTGTACGTGGCGGATCGTAAGCGGAATTACTGGTCGGCATCGGCTAGGACTCCGACACAAATCATGGCATCCTCGGGGCCCGGCCATGGCTGGGGACGTAGGAGGCCTTGATCATAACTCCGGCCATCTTCGACGTCGGTCTGCGGCGCTCCGGCCTAGGTATCGGATTTGATGGGCTGAGCGGAAGCGACACCACCGGCAACCCTCGGTTCTGGACAGACTTATGATCAAGGCCACGTAGGAGCGTACGCCAACAGGATGGGACCGTCGCTTTGGCTAGGCCGGAGACACAAACTTCCGCCGGCCTCGCCCTGCTACATCGCCGCCGGGCCTTGATCATAACTCCGACTACCTTCCGCGTCCGCCTCCGGCGCTCCAGCCTAAGTGTCTGATTTCTTGGGCATGGCGGAAGCTAAACCACCGGCGACACTAGGTTTTGGACGGACTTATGATCAAGGCCTCGCCGCCGCCTCGCCGCACAATACAGGCCAGGTCGCCCTTGTAAGGCGTGAATAGCTCGGGGCTAGGGGCGAAGCCGCGCAGTTGTCTGGACGGGGCGTCAGCAAACCTGATGGAGGCCCGGCGGTCCACCGCCTTCTCCTGACGACACCCGCTCATTCCCAATACGAGCCAAGAGCACAACACGGTCGAACATGATCCCAGCCACTTTGCACGGCGAACTCACCATGATCCGGCCCTCTACGCCGTCCGCCCCGCCAGCGTAAAACTTCGACAACGTTGGTCCTAAGACCCTCCAAATCCCATTGTTCGCGGCGGTCTCTGGTCGGCCCTGGCCTGAAAAATCGACCGCTTCATTCGGCCCAGTACCTGTAGAGGCCAGCGCGCACGATCGTCGAGCGTATGATCAAGCCCATTTGGCCGACGCCCGCCCGGTAGATTCAGCTGAATCAGTTCAGGGTAACAGGGTACCCGTCATCCGCGCCACCAAGCAACGACCATCCTCCCATCACGGGCCACAATCAGTTTGACCAATAACACTGGCCCTGAAGGGCTGCCTGCCTGGGCGCGCCCATACCAAGAGGGGGATGGCGCCGTCAGCCCACCGCCAGGGCGCGCGTTCGTGACCGCCCACCGGCTTCGGCGTCGGCGTCGGCGTCGGCGTCGGCGTCGGCGTTGATCATAAGTCCGTCCAAACCGAGCGTCGCCGGTGGTTGCGCTCCTACCAATCCCATCAAATCAGATCCTTAGCCTGGAGCGCCGGAGACTGGCGCCGAAAGTGGTCGGAGTTATGACCAAGGTCCCGGCGTCCGTTGCACTCTACATAGTTCATCGGTACATACCCGATACCATCACAACGGCGCCGGGAGGTAATGCAGCCGGCGCGCTTCGTTTTGACGCGGTTTGGTACCGCATAAAGCCCACCGAATACCAACCCCCCATGTATGCTGCCAGCCTACCGCCCGAGAGGAGATGTTTCACCCCCGGGCACCCAGTAAACCCCTCCGCCCAAGCGGCTGGCGCGAGCACGCCAATAAACGGACTCCGCCGCAAAAAACATACCCAGCCAAAGCCCGCGCGCGTTGAGGCGACCCGGACTGCGGGTAAAGACCTGAAGGTTTCTGCTGATCCAGGGAATACCACCCCAGCGCATCGGCAACATTCCAAGGCGAATGCTCGCTTCAGCGATGCGCGCCCGCTCCATCCCTTGCGCCGCAAACTTTTCCTCCCAGTAACCTTTAGGCTGGCAGTTGATATGGCCGCGACCGCCTTGCCCAGGCTGCGCAGCAGTAAAAAACACATCCACACCATGCCCCGCAATACTACCAACAAAGGCATCCGCCGCTGATTCCGGCAAATGTTCACCAACCTCGGTAGAAATCGCAAGGTCGAACTTGGACTCCAAGGTAATACGTTTCGTCAAATCGACAATGTTCATGGGAATCCGTGCAAATTCCGCAGACGCCGGAGACCCGTCAATGCCAAATACAACAACACCTCGTCGGCGCAAGTGAAAAAGAGTTTCTCCAATTCCACATCCGAAGTCGACAGCTGAGGTAGGCTTGAACAAGCGGAACAGCAAATGTGCCAGCGTCGCATAGCCTTGTCGAGCCGTGTGGTCCAGGAAAAAACCACTGTCATACTGCTCTATATCGGCTGCCTTGACCGATCCTGATCGCGAATTCTCACGCACCTTATAGCCCCCTGACAGTTCACAATCAAACGACTTGAACTTCTATCCCCTCTCCGCCGGGAGATCCCGCATCACCCTCGCCTTCCGCAGCAGCAGAGCCACCACACCGAAAATTTGGCCCTGAGCACTCATCAAGTACCGATGAGACTTCCACCCAAGGCCCAAACCTAACGCGACTCCAGAGTAACAGGTTAATGTCACCACAATACCCAAAATTAGGCGCCCCATGCCGTTCTCCACCAAGTCGGGGCGCCAATCTGCGGACACCTCAAGAGCGAGCAAAGCCATCACAACAGCGAGCAGCCACGCAACAAGCGCCGGCATCAAGGCAAACTGAACGAGCCGAGGCGTAACGCCCAGCCCGCGTTGCTGACTTAACCGCACGACCATCACAACTAGAAAAGCCTCACGAACGGCAATCGCGCACCCAAGCGCGAACAATCCCATGGGCGCGGCAGCCGCTACCAGCACCACAGTGGCCAGCAGTCCGGCCAAGTGAACTTGCAGAAGCCTACCAACGAAACCCTGCGCCGTCACTAGTGCGCGGGTCTTTGTGTAAACCAAGGTAAACATACCAGCAACTGTCAGCGGCGCCAGCGCCACGCCCCCTTCCCCCCACTTCTCTCCATAAACCATAACTAACAGTTCCTTCCCCGACACGAGGAGCACGGCGAGAAATGGAAAGATCAGGAGAGAGAGCGTCGTCAAAGCTTTTAGGTACAGTTCCCGGGACTCAAAAATATCGTCGCGCAGCGTTGAGAAAGACCGCAACATTAAAGGGCCCAAGGTCTGTCCGAGTTGGTCCACAGGTATCCTAGCGAGGGAGAATGCGCGACCGTAGAGGCCCAATTGACCCAGACTGCTCAGTAACCCCACGAGCATGTTATCAACGCGATTCGTAAACACAATAATCGTGTTGTTCAAAGTCACCAGACCCGAGAATCGTAACAGCGGAAACACATAACCAATGCGCCTTAGACGCGGACGCCAGGACACCTGCTTCAGTGCAGCAATCATCGTGGCGGCCGCACCACTCACGGTTCCTAAAGCCAAGCTGATGACGCCGAATCCGCCTAACGCTGTGGAGATCGAGACCACCAAAGAAACAATCAGCGCGCTAATCTCGACTTTCGTCACAGCATCGAAGCGCATCTCTCGCCGCAATAACGCAATGGCGATCGTTTCGAACGGGTTCACTAACAAGACCAAGCTCATTATTCGAACCGCCGTCTCGATCTCCCTCGCTCCGAAAGCCGAGGCCAACTCTGCGGCGCCGAGATTGAGGAGTAGCCAACCCCCCGCAGACGTCAGGGTGACCCACAGGAACGCCGCGTCAACTTGCTCTTCCCGCACAGCCTTGGCTTGCATCAGGGCTTGCGGAAGGCCGAATTTCGACAGCATCGTTAGCGTCGAAGTGAATACTGTAATAGATAAAAACGCGCCGAAATCCGTCGGATCTAAGATCCTGGCGAGAATTACCCCGCCGGCGAAACTGCCTAAAGTCGACGCCAAATTTCCGCCGAGGCTCCAAAACGCGCCCGCGCGTACCCGCTCCATGAAGCTCATCGTTGGTACAATTCCACATTCCTAACGCACGATTTAGTGCGTTCGCACGTGCGTCGATTGGGCTAGCAGGCGCTGGCTCGCGGCTTCAGGTTCTCATGATGCGTCCCAACGGTCCAAAGGCGCTCCCAAGCCAGCTCAGCCGGTCCGTGCGCGACGCCCTCTGTCCGGACCGGTAGGCAATCTCATGCCTTTCCGTACGCAAAGTCCGTCATCGCCGCTGCACAGACGCCGGCGACAATCTCTTTCTCTCGCGGTGATAATGGCGCCCGCGCCTCTTTCCGAGCCCGATCTATGGGCACGTTCCCCCTGCTGTTTCCAGCGTGGCGCTCGCTGCCGTGAAACTTATGATGCTCTAATAGATTGTCAGACCATTCAAGGCCAAGCGCGGTGAGCGCTGGCTTGAGCGTTTGTTCCGGCTCATCGACCAGATCTTCATACCGGATCGATCGCACCGCCATTCCTTTCTCAATAAAGCGCGTCATGCTGCGCATCTTGTATTTCCAGATATGCGCACCAACAGCAACGAGATCGTCCGCTTCCGTTTCTTGCGGTGCGTCTCCAAATTCGCGCGCGAGCGACGACAGCTCCTCGCGGCCGTACCTTTCCAGCCAGGAACGACCGTCCGCGAAGCGCAGTGTGCGCATGGAGGCCACCACTGCGTATGGATGGCGTACCATCCACAGGACCTGAGCGTTTGGCAGCCAGCCGACGACGCGGTCCACCGAGCTTGTCAATGTCGGCAATTTGTAGAGTGTCCGCCGGCTAGCAAGACTGTTGTATGCGAGTACCGGCCACGGCGGCAGATCAAACCCTGAAAATTTCTCATCGAGGCCCGTTATTTTTGGATGAGAAGTCAGAATCAAGAACAACAAGGTCGTGCCGCTGCGCTGGGACCCCAGGACCAAGCACGCGCGACCCGATAGTATTCGACTCACGGGCCTTGCCGGAGCCAATCTGCGGAACAGCGGTTTAGAGCTCCACCACAGGAGCTTCCGCTGGAAGTCGATGTCGTAGCGCACTGAACTGGTCATAGGGGCTGATCTACTGTCCCGGAGCGTTAAGTCGGGCACGCGTCTCGGAAGACATGCCCGGTGGCCCGAATCAACGGCTCGGCCCACGCCAACTCCGACGGCGCTCGAAAGGCGGTCGCAGCGTCCGCAAACCGCCGAACATGGGTCTTGAGCCAGGCTTCCGTATCGTCCGAATTATCCGCCCGCCCGAGCACTCCCGCTGAGCAAGGGTGCTTGTTTGTCAATGACAACCATTCATTCGGCAGCGACCGCAGCTTCAAATTCGTCCTCTGCACCAACAATGCCGCCTCCACGTGATCCCGCAGGCACGCGATACTCTGCATTTCGCTTACGTATCGAGCCTGCACTGCATAATTGTTGGTCATCAACACCAAATCGCTCGGCAGAAACTCCCCGAAATTGGGCCTGCGCGCAAGCGCCCGAAACACCCGCTCATAGAGCGCCCGCGCCCAGTTGCGGGCGCTCGCCCACTCGTAGCTACGTGCCGCCCACTTTCCGAAAAACCTCGGCGCGAAGCGCACGTACAGTTTCCCGTCGTACAAAGGCGCAGCCCAACGTACGATATGAGATTTTGAGCGCGACAGCCCTTTGAGGACTGTTGCCAATCGCGGCGCAAACCAATCGTCATCATCCACGAAGCAAACGGCACCCCGCCCCGCTGCGATCATGGCTTGCGCTATATTACCGATCTCACGCTGCTGGTAGACGGCGACGCCGTCCAGAGATTGCCAGTTCTCCTCTGCAATGTCTGCAATCCGCGCACGGACTGTAAAAAAATCGAGGCAAAAGGTCGCGTTCCACAATGCCACCAGCTCAAGTAGGTTCGCCGGAAATCCAATAGGTAGGGGAGACGGCAGCAGCGCCCCCGCGTCGAACGTCCCGTCGCGCGAAAACGTGGTCGCGAGCTCATGCCAATCGGGAGATTGGCGGCGAACGATGTAGATCATGGTTGTCCGGTCAGGCCGTTTCGCCTTCCATCAGCAGCGGGGCTACACGGGGAAGGTTATCAAAAAAGCCACGCTTTACGCCGAAATGTGTACTAATGCAATTACTGTCTGTGTAGTTGAAACTATACAGGTGCCCTGGCAGCTTCACGCTCCTTGGATCTCCGCGCACGATGTGGCTGTAGCACAATTGCTCAAACACCGGGGATGTGTACATCAAATCGGGATTGTCCAGGATCCAATTGTCGATCTTTTGAAGGTCGATCAAGTCGCGCGGAAAGCACAGCAGACCTGAGTTGAGCGTTTCACGCGGTTTTGATCCATAGTCGGTGACACCGCCCGATCTACCCAATGGGCGAAAAGCCTCTACGCTGTATAGAGCGCGAGCGTCATTGGTGTCGCCAATCCAGTCCGCGATCAGCGTTGGAGGCTTGAAGAACAACACGTCCACATCGAGGATCATCACTTTGCTCGCCTGCGCCAGCAAGTGAAAATCCAGTAGGATCAAAGACCAAAGAAACATATTATAACTGTTGCCTCGATGGTCTGACGTGGGAACCTCAGTGAAACGGTATTCCATCGCGCCCGCCAAGCCATCCAGCTTGGGACGGATCATGCGATCTGCTTCATCGCGCCCCAGGATTCGCACACCCGGAAGGTGCGCGCGAAGCTCGTCTTGGTCTCCTTTTGATAGTGAACCGTCGTCATGAAGCACTACATTCACGGGGAAGCCGAGTTGGTACAGCAAACTCTTTACCGACCACAAAGCCATCCCGATATGGCGGGCGCCGAGCAGGCAGTGGACCTCGAAGTCCAGCGGTGAGCCTCCGGCAGGAAGAGGTTTTGTCTGCCGGCTCAGGCGATCATAGTGGGCCCGTAGCGATGCGGTGTTCCGGCTGTCCAGATCCTGCGAGAGACGCCAAGGTAGCACCCGCTCGAGACGCAAGCCGACACGTAGTGGTAGGGGCAGTGGCTCTTGCAAGACGAGGTCTCCGGTGCAGTGAAGAGAAACACCCAAACGGGCAAAATGTTGGAAGCCGCGGCCAGTGTTGGCGCGCAACTAGACGCGGGAGCTTGCGCCACCTTCGCCGCTGGGAGCCAGCTAACGGGAGAAGCCCCCATCACAAGCTAGACCTTAAACAGAGTCTGCTGGCTAGAAGCCGCTCGTCCTCTTTTCGCCCTTGTCTGCTCCACGGCCCTCGGGTCGGGAACGGGACCAGCGCGGAAGAAGTCGAGCTCAGTCCCGAGAGGCTCGCGCCGCATTCAGTGTGCTGCGTTCCGCTCGTCCAATCTGTACCGTGAAGCCTGCGTCTGCAATAGTGCCCGGACTCGCGATCATTACCGCTCTGCGACGCGCCGGCTACCGCCGCTACCGGCCGCGAGCGTCACCCTTCCCCGAACGCCCGCACACTCTCAACGACCCGTTCGATGTCGTTGTCCGTCAGTCCCTGATGGATGGGCAAACAGAGTGTCTGCTGCGCTGCCGCTTCACAGCCGGGCAAGGTCTCGTTTGTCGACCCGTAAGCTTTCACCCAGTGCAGAGGGAAGTATCGAAACGTCGTGTAGATCGAGCGTTCGCGAAGAAATCGCGCCAAGGCGTCTCGGGTGGCTGGCTCCATTTGTATCCAGTAGAAATAGTACGACGACGTACAGTCGTCAGGTAATGCCGGCGGCAAGGTCAGCCATGGCAAGTGCCCTAAGGCTTCGTCATACGCCTTGTGAACCTCCTCACGCCGCTCCAGGAAGCGGGGCAGTTTTTCCAACTGCACTAGGCCAATGGCTGATGCGACGTCATTAGTGATCGACCGTCGGCCGAAGACTTCGACATCGAACTCCCACCACCGTCGATCAACGCCGCTCGAAAAGCCGCTCCCGGATGTGAGGCCAAGATAGTTGATGGACGCAGCCCGCTCGGCAAGCTCACGGTCTCGAAGATAGAGCATCCCTCCGTCACCGGTCACAAGAATCTTCATTGCATCGAAGGACCAGATGCCGATATCGCCGAAGGTGCCGCACGCTCGACCTCGGTACCGGGACGCAACACTGCAGGCACTATCCTCGATTAATGCTACTCCTTGGTCACTCAGGAGAGTCAGAATACCGTCCATATCGGCAGGATACCCGCCATAATGGATGATAACGACTGCTTTGGTGCGGGGCGTTATTTTTCGCTCGATGGTGGCCGCCGTGGCATTCAAGGTCCGAGGATCGACGTCGCAGAAAGCGATCTCTGCACCAGCTGCACGGACTGCGTTTCCTGCGCCGACGAAGCTAATGCTGGGCATGATCACTTCGTCGCCAGGTCCAACCTCCAGCAACTGCATCGCACTGAATAAGCCTTCTGTACAGCTGTTGATGCTTCTTACTTGTCCATGTGGCACATCCAGATGCTTTGCGAAAGCTTCCTCGAATGCATCTGTTTTTGGCCCCTTGCCAATCCAGTTGGACAGGAACACCTCGCGCACTGCGGCCAATTCTTCATCACGGAGCTCAGGCTGGAATATGTTAATGTTCATGGTGGCCACCGATTGTTGACCTTTGGCTCATCTCAAAAAGACCTCGCGCAAGTGCTGTGGGATATGCCCCTGTAGCAGGATCGCTATTGGCCGCTTTTGCGCGTCCCTGTTGCTTTGTGATACATAGCGCGAGGCAAAGAGCACGAGTCGGCATAGCCCCTGGCTCAGCAATAGCAACACGCGGCGTGATTAACGGACGACGACTTTGCAGTCATTTTTGATTGATTTGCCGAATGGGTATCGCGGGCTGAGTCGGAAGCGTGGTTGAGAGCAGTACCTCATGTCCAAGATGCGACGGCATAGCTTGCCAGCCGTAACGCTCGCCGTAACCGTTAGAACTGATCCCTTGCAAGATGCTGCCACAGTGGGAGGACATTGTCGATTGAGACTTTTATGGGGCAGCAATCAAGCGTGCGGTCGACTGCCGCCTGAGGTCGTGATCGAGGTTTTGGTGCTCTGTCGTTAGCCCCAAGAAGTCCCAAGGCCGAGGAGTGGGTTGGCACGAAGCAGCGGTGCGCACTCGAGCGCACGGCGACGGCAGACAAAGGAAAGTCAGTGGAAATCGAATTAACCGATGCGCAGAGCGTCCACATTCTGGAAGCCTCGCGGCAGCAAAGCACCCCGGCGGCCGCGATCTCCTAAATAACGATGCAGATCATGGACCTTAAGGGTCAGTGTCCTCCTGCCCGCAAGCACGCACAGGTTCGCTTCATCTGGCAGCACAACCACAGCCGTAAGCCGTTCCTCCTGCGCTTGCACCCGCGCTGACGGGATGCCGATGATCTTGTTGCCTTTACCGCGGGCGAGCTGAGGCAGATCGCTGACAGGAAAAGCCAGCAGGTGCCCGTTGCTGGTTGCCGCAACCACGAGATCGGCGACGCTGCCGGGCACGGGGACGGGTGTGAGTACCCTTGCGCTTGCGGGCAATGTCAGCACCGCCTTGCCGCTCTTGGGCTTGGCGAACAGATCAGAGAGGGTACAAATGAAGCCATAGCCGGCGTCGGATGCCAGCAGCCAGCGATCGTCCGGCTCGCCGCCGAGGACGGCGACGAAGCTGGCGCCTGATGGCGGCTCCAGGCGGCCGGTGAGTGGCTCGCCCTGCCCCCGGGCGGATGGCAGGGTATGCGCCGGCAGCGAGTAGGCGCGGCCGGTGGAGTCCAGAAAGACCGCGAGCTGATTGCTGCGCAGTTTCGCGGCGCTCAGGAAGGCGTCGCCGGACTTGTACGCAAGCGCGGTGGGGTCGATGTCATGACCCTTGGCTTGGCGCACCCAGCCCTTTGTCGAGAGGATGACGGTAACCGGCTCGCTCGGGCTCAGCTCGGTGTCGTTCAGGGCCTGGGCGCCTGCGCGCTCCACCAGGGGCGAGCGGCGGTCGTCGCCGTAGGTCTCGGCGTCCTGTTCGATCTCCTCGATGATGAGATCGCGCAGCTTGTCGGCGTCGCCGAGGGTAGCCTGTAGCTCGTCGCGCTCCGCCAGCAGGGATTCCTGCTCGCCGCGGATCTTGATCTCTTCCAGCCGCGCGAGCTGGCGCAGCCGGGTGTTCAGCACGTATTCGGCCTGGGCGTCGGACAGCTCGAAGCGCTCCATCAGCACCGGCTTGGGCTCGTCCTCGGTGCGGATGATGCGGATGACCTCGTCGATGTTGAGGAAGGCGATGAGCAGGCCTTCCAACAGGTGCAAGCGCTCCAGCACCTTGTCCAGGCGGTGCTGGAGACGCCGGCGGACGGTGGCGCGCCGGTAGTCCAGCCATTCGCTCAGGATCTCCCGCAGGTTCATGACCCGCGGGCGCCCGTCCATGGCGATCATGTTGAGGTTCACCCGGTAGCCCTTCTCCAGGTCCGTGGTGGCGAACAGGTGGGACATGAGCCGCGGCACGTCGACGCGGTTGGAGCGCGGCACGATGACGAAGCGCGTCGGGCACTCGTGGTCCGACTCATCGCGCAGGTCCTCGATCATCGGCAGCTTCTTGGCCTGCATCTGTGCCGCGATCTGCTCCATGATCCGATTGCCGGACACCTGATACGGCAGCGCCGTAATGACGATCTCGCCCTGCTCCAGGGTCCAGTGGGCACGCTGCTTGATGCCACCCTGGCCCGTCTCGTAGAGGCGCTTGAGCTCCTGTGCCGGGGTGATGATCTCCCCGGCGGTAGGCAGGTCGGGGCCGGGCACGTGACGCATCAGGTCCGCGATATCGGCATCCGGATGCCGCAGCAGATGGACGCAGGCCCGGGCCACTTCGCGCAGGTTGTGCGACGGGATGTCGGTGGCCATGCCGACGGCGATGCCGGCGGCGCCGTTCAGCAGCAGGTTCGGCAGCCGCGCCGGCAGGAGCTTGGGCTCATCCAGGGTGCCGTCGAAGTTGGGCTGCCAGTCGACGGTGCCCTGCCCTACCTCCGCCAACAGGACCTCGGAGTAACGGGCCAGCCGCGCTTCGGTGTAGCGCATGGCCGCGAAGGACTTGGGGTCGTCCGCGGAGCCCCAGTTGCCCTGACCGTCGATCAGCGGATAGCGGTAGCTGAAGGACTGGGCCATCAGCACCATGGCTTCGTAGCAGGCCGAGTCCCCGTGCGGGTGGAACTTGCCCAGCACGTCGCCGACGGTGCGCGCGGATTTCTTGAATTTGGCCGTCGCGGACAGGCCGAGATCGGACATGGCGTAGAGGATGCGCCGCTGCACCGGCTTCAGCCCGTCCCCGACATGCGGCAGCGCACGGTCGAGGATGACGTACATGGAATAGTCCAGGTACGCGCGCTCGCTGAAGAGGTGCAGCGGCAGGCGCTCCAGCCCCTCCGGATTGGGTGTGGTGAGGTCGCTCATGTGCGCCTAGCTTGGCCGGCCGGGGGTCGACCGGGATGCTGCGGTGGCCTGTTGGCCGGATGGAGAGTGGGCTCGGCCGGCGTAGGCTTTGCTTTCCTGGCTTGGATCATGGGCTCAAGCGGCGGGATGGTCGATTCGTATCGAAATGCGCCCATGGCCCGGGGCCCCCTTGGTGGACTGCGCTTCGCTTGTCCACCCTACAGATTCGGCCGGCCGAGTGGGGGGCGTCGTGATCAACGTCTCTTTGCACACGGCGGTAGCAATAGCCAGTGTGCGCTGCTCTGACCCAAGTTTCGGAGGGGAGCCGCCCGGGGTGCCTCGGTCAGTGGGCGCCGGCGCCGCGCAGTGATGCCTCCACCATCATCCACATGACGTGGAGAATCAGCCAGGTGTAGGCGCCGGCGACCAAGTCGTCCACCATGATGCCGGCGCCGCCCTGGAAGCGGCTGGAAATAGCCTCGGTGGGCCAGGGCTTGTAGATGTCGAAGGCACGGAAGAGCGCGAACCCGGCGATGACCCACATGATGCCGGCCGGGGCGGCGATCATCGCGACCAGGAAGCCCACGACTTCGTCCCAGACGATGGCGGATGGATCATCGGCGCCCAGCTCGTCGGCCACCGTGCCCACGGCCCAGAGGCCCGCCGCGAACAGGCCGGCGACCACGAGCACATAGACCGCCACCGGCAGCATGGACAGCACGAGATAGAGCACCACGCCCACCAGGGTGCCGACGGTGCCCGGCGCTTTGGGCGCAAGCCCGGCGCCGCCGGCGAAGGCGAGTAGGTGCTTGGGATCGGAGGGGTTCATGTTCGGTGCAGTGGCTTCGGCGGATGTGCTCATCTAAGACTCCTTATCCGACATCAATGATCAGGATCAAGAAAAAGATTCGTTAGGTCGGTGATTGTCGCACAGCAGCACAGTGCTTGCGCTGTACATCGCCGGGCGAGGGCTTCGCACTTCTGTCGGTTTTGAGAAGAGGCAGTGCGCTTCGCGCTTTCTGCAACGGGCCATAGCCGAAAAGGTCCGATTAAACAATTGCTTGTAGCTGTGCTCGACGATCTTGGCGCGCACTGCGACCATCTGCGCTCTGGAAGCCGTCGCGGCCAGAGGCCGCTTCCACAGGAAGCCGTCACGGCCGGAGGCCGCTCCCACGGTTCCCGGCTAGCTGAAGTGGTCGTAGCCTTGGTCGGGCCCCGTCCAGACGCTGCCGTCGGCGCGCACACAGCGCAGGCCGCTGCCGGCCTCGATCTCGCCGATGGTGGTGAGCGGACAGCCGGCCGCCGCCGCCAGCACCGGCAGCTGCCCGGCGGCCGTGCGCGGCAGGGTGAAGCACAGCTCGTAGTCGTCGCCCGAGCTGAGCGGCAGGGACCAGTCGCCGTGCTCGGCCACCGCCGCCGCGACTTGATCCGCCAGCGGCAGGCGCTCCAGCTCGACGCGGGCGGCACAGCCACTCGCCGCCAGCACATGCCCGAGATCCGCCAGTAGGCCGTCCGAGAGGTCGATGGCCGATGTCGCCAGATCCCGCAGGACCTCGCCGAGGGCGACCCGCGGCGTCGGGCGCTCCAGCCGGCGGCGCAGATAGTCGTCGACCGGCTCGCCCGCCAACAAGTGCTTCAGCGCCAGACCGGCATCGCCGATGGCGCCGCTGACGCAGATGAGATCCGAGGGCCTCGCACCGCTGCGGCGCAGCATGTGCTCGCTGGGCACCAGCCCATGGGCCTGCACCGTGACGGTGAGCGGCCCGCGGGTGACGTCGCCGCCCACCAGGCGCACGTCCTCCGCCGCCGCCAGCTCGCCGAAGCCGCGGGCGAAGGCGGCGAGCCAGGCCTCGTCCGCATCCGGCAAGGTGATTGCCAGTGTCGCCCAGGCCGGCTCCGCACCGACGGCGGCGAGGTCGCTCAGGTTCACGGCCAGGGCCTTCCAGCCCAGGGCGGCCGGGTCGCAGTCCGGCAGGAAGTGGACACCGGCCACCAGGGTGTCGATGCCAACGGCCAGCTCGCGGCCCGCCGGCACGTGCA
Source organism: Thiohalocapsa halophila (assembly GCF_016583825.1). Classification (GTDB taxonomy): domain Bacteria; phylum Pseudomonadota; class Gammaproteobacteria; order Chromatiales; family Chromatiaceae; genus Thiohalocapsa; species Thiohalocapsa halophila. The sequence continues at coordinate 25,279 of NZ_NRRV01000005.1, forward strand.
ACACCGCGCAGTCATCACCGACATCCAGGAGCACGTCGTCGCGGCCCGCGCCGAGGCCGGTGAGATGGCGGCGGATCAGATCGAATTCGGACACGATGGGGCTGGCTCCCGCGGGGACGGTGCTGATGCTCGCTGGTACCGAGCGCTCACCGCCCGCCGGCGGCAGGCGCCTGGCTGCGCGCTTGGCGAGCGAGCTTGTCGAGCACGCCGTTGACGTAGCGGTGGCCCTCTGTGGCCCCGAACTCCTTGGCCAGGTTCACGGCCTCGTTGATGATCACGCCCACCGGCAGCTGCGGCGAGTACAGCAGCTCGAAGGCGCCGATGCGCAGAATGTTGCGCTCCACCGGGTCGAGGCTGGTGACGGAGCGATCCAGATACGGGCGCAGGGCGTCGTCGATGGCGTCCGCGTGCTCGGCGGCGCCGCGCACCAGCTCGCTGAAGAGCTGGGGGTTGTAGCGCACCGGGGTCAGGGTGTCGGCATCGGCGTCGACGGGCTCGCCGAGCAGGTCCTCGGCGACGGCGGCGGCCCAGGCGGGATCATCCAGGAAGTAGCGCACCACTTCGGCCGGGGCCTGCGCGCTCAGCTGCCACTGGTAGAGTGCCAGCAGCGCGTAGCGCCGGGCTTCGCTGCGGGGTCCGGCCATCAGTCGAGCTGCCGCAGCAGATCGGCCATTTCCAGCGCCGACATGGCCGCTTCGGCGCCCTTGTTGCCGGCCTTGGTGCCGGCGCGCTCGATGGCCTGCTCGATGGTGTCCACCGTGAGCACGCCGAAGGCGACGGGCACCGCGTGCTTGAGGCTCACCTGGGCGATGCCTTTGACGCATTCGCCGGCGACGTGCTCGAAGTGCGGCGTACCGCCGCGGATGACCGCGCCCAAGGCGATGATGGCGTCATAGCCGCCCTTGGCGGCGATGCGCTCGATTGTCACCGGCATCTCGAAGGCGCCGGGGACGCGCACGATGCGCAGGTTGGCCTCATCGGCGCCGTGGCGGATCAGGGTGTCGATGGCGCCCTTCTCCAGGCTCTCGACGATATAGCTGTTCCAGCGCGATACCACCAGGCAAAAGCGGCCCTGGTCTGCGCGGAGCACGCCTTCGACGGTCTTGATCATGGTTTGTCACCGAAATTGATTGCTGTTTGGCGCGATGGGGACGGCGGCCCCACGGTTCCGCTTGCGGATCGCGGCGGGACACCGCTCCCACGGCCGGATGCTGGTCCGTCGCGGCGAGAGGCCGCTCCAGGGGCGTCAGCTGCCGACGTACTCGACGACTTCCAGGTCGAAGCCGGAGATGCCATGCATCGCCTTGGGGGCGCTCATCACCCGCATCTTGCGCACCCCCAGGTCGGCGAGGATCTGCGCACCGATGCCGTAGGTGCGAAGCTCGCTGCGATCCGTGCGCAGTCGGGGTGCCTGGTCTTCCTGCTCCAAATTACAGAGCTGGCGCACCTTGCTCAGCACGTCGTCCGAGCGGTCGCGGTTGCGCAGCACGACGATGACGCCCTCGCCTGCCTCGGAGATCTGCTGCATCACATCCCGCAGCGGCCAACCGCAGGCGGGATGATAGGCCCCGAAGAGGTCGCACAAGGTGTTCTGGAGATGCACGCGGACCAGCGTCGGGCGCTCCGGCGAGACCTCACCCAGCGCCAACGCCAGGTGCACCTCGCCCTCGATGGTGTCACGGTAGGCGGTAACGCGGAAGTTGCCCAGCTCCGTGGGCAGATCGCAGCGCTCCTCGCGCACCACGGCCTTTTCGTTGGCGACGCGGTAGTGGATCAAATCCGCGATGGTGCCGATCTTCAGCCCATGGTCGGCAGCGAACGCCTCGAGGTCGGCCCGCCGCGCCATGGTCCCGTCCTCGTTCAGCACCTCGACGATCACCGCCGCGGGCTCGAAGCCGGCGAGCCGCGCCAGGTCGCAGCCCGCCTCGGTGTGGCCGGCGCGCACCAGCACCCCGCCCGGCTGCGCCATCAGCGGAAAGACATGACCCGGCTGCACCAGGTCCGTGGCCTTGGCGTCCGGTGCCACCGCGGCGCGAATGGTCTGCGCCCGGTCGGCGGCGGAGATACCCGTGGTGACGCCGCGCGCAGCCTCGATGGACACGGTAAAGGCCGTGGAGTGCGGCGCGTTGTTGGCGTTCACCATCAGCGGCAAGTGCAGGCGCTCGCACCTGGCCTTGGTGAGGGTCAGGCAAATCAGCCCCCGGCCGTACTTGGCCATGAAGTTGATGGACTCGGGGGTGATGCAGTCCGCGGCGATGAGCAAGTCGCCCTCGTTCTCGCGGTCCTCGTCATCCATGATGACCACCATCCGGCCCGCACGCAGGTCACTGATGATCTCTTCGGTGGAGTTCAGCGGGGTCGCGGTGGGGGACATCTCTAGGCGAGTGGGCGCACGTTGGCGGGGAACTGCGAAACAGCCCTACAACTTAACATAGCGGTCGGGGGCCGTCACTTGGCGAAATGGTCATCCTGGAAACAGGATTTCAGTCAGTTGGCGAAGCCGTGGCGGCGCAGGAAGTCCATGGTGATGGATTCGGTGCCGGCCTCGGCCGCGTGGTCGCCGAGCAGCAGCCGCTCCAGGTAGCGCGCGAGGAGGTCCACCTCCAGATTCACCCGTGTACCGACACGGTAATCGCCGATGATGGTCTCCTGATACGTATGGGGCACGATGTTCAAGTCGAACACGGCGCCGACCACCCGATTGACCGTCAGGCTGATGCCGTCCACGCAGATGGAGCCCTTGTGGGCGATGTACCGCGCCAATTCCCCCGGCGCATGGATCTGAAGCCGCCAGGAACGGGCGTCTTCGCGCAGATCCAGCACCTGCCCCACGCCGTCCACATGGCCGCTGACGAGGTGGCCGCCCAGCGGCGTGGCCAGCGTCAGCGCGGTCTCGAGGTTGACGCGGGCGCCGCTGCCGAGACCGCCCAGGGTAGTGTGGTCCAGGGTCTCGCGCGAGACGTCGGCGGCGAAGCGATCGCCGTTGCGCTCCACCGCCGTCAGGCAGACGCCGTTGACGGCGATGCTGTCGCCCGGACTCACCCGACCCAGGTCGAGCTTGCCGGCGCGTACGCTGAGGCGCATGTCGCCGCCTGCGGGGGCGATGCGCTCGATCTCGCCGACGGCTTGGATGAGACCTGTGAACATGGATAGGCGAGGCCTTGGTATAAGCCGGGATGGCGTTGGCTGGCAGGCGCGGTGCGCGTTCGAGCGTCAATCGACCTGCAGAAAATCGGCGCCCGCCGGGCGCTCGAAGCGGAACATGGAGTACTGGAGCTGCGGGTTGCGGTCCACGTCCGTGAAAATGAACCGGGTCAGCTGCCCGAAGCGGTCTTCCATCAGCAGCGTATCCAGCTCGCCGTCGACGAAGCCGATCTGCAGCTTGACCACGTCCGTGTCCTGGGTCTTGGGGATCAGCTCCGCCCAGGTGCGGCGGTCGTCACGCTCCAGATTGCTGATGTCGAAGTACTTCTCCGGCGGCTCACGGCTCGCCAGCAGCTGCGCCGGGGTGCCGTCCAGGATCTGCTTCTGGCTGCGGTGGGTGACCTGATTCAGCTCCGTGTCGTGCATATAGACGCGCTTGCCGTCGGCGACGATGCGCTGGGTGCTCGGATCCTCGTACTCCCACAGAAAGCGGTTCGGCCGCAGCAGGTAGAAGGTGCCGGTGGCCTCCAGCGCGGCACCGCCGTCCGCCGGAATGGTGATCTGCCGGAAATCCGCTTGCAGGCTGTTCAGGCCGCGCAGGTAGTCGGTGACCTCCTCGACACCGTCGGCAACGGCGCCGGCGGCCGGTGCAGCGGCGAAGGCGGTGAGCAACAAGGCGTGGCTCAACAGCGCGCCGGCGCGCCGGCGCCAGTGCGAGATCGGGTACAGCATGAATGACGACAAATGATCAGCCCTCCACGGGCGCGGGTGCTAGGACTTCGCGGTTACCATTGGTCTCCGCCGGGGCGACGATACCGATACGCTCCATCTCTTCGACCATCCGTGCCGCCCGGTTGTAACCGATCTTGAGCTTGCGCTGCACGCCGGAGATGGATGCACGGCGGCTCTCGACGACGTACTGCACCGCCTCGTCGAACAGCGGGTCCTGGTCTTCGACATCGCCGCCGCCCTTTGGCTCCGGGTCGATGCCGGGCAAATGCTCGCCGGGCTCCTGCAGAATGGTGTCAATATACTCCGGCTCGCCCTGCTGCTTCAGGAAATCCACCACCCGGTGCACCTCGTGGTCGTCCACGAACGCGCCATGCACGCGCTGCGGAATACTGCCGCCGGGCGGCAGGTAGAGCATGTCGCCGTGCCCGAGCAGGTGCTCCGCGCCCATCTGGTCCAGCACTGTCCGCGAGTCGACCCTTGCGGACACCTTGAAGGCCATGCGCGTGGGGATGTTGGCCTTGATCAGGCCCGTCAGCACGTCCACCGACGGGCGCTGGGTGGCCAGCAGCAGGTGGACGCCGGAGGCGCGCGCCTTCTGCGCCAGCCGGGCGATGAGCTCCTCCACCTTCTTGCCCACCACCATCATCATATCGGCGAGCTCGTCGATGATGACGACGATGTAGGGCAGCTTGGTGAGCGTCGGAATCTCGGGCTGGCCGTGCGCGTCGAAGCTGGCCTGCTCGTCGTCGGCGAGCTTGTAGAGCGGGTCCAGGATGGGCGTGCCGGCGTCGATAGCGTCCTCCACCTTGCGGTTGTAGCCGGCGATGTTGCGCACGCCCAGCGCCGCCATGAGCTTGTAGCGCCGCTCCATCTCGCCGACGCACCAGCGCAGCGCGTTGGCGGCTTCTTTCATGTCCGTCACGACCGGGGTGAGCAAGTGCGGGATGCCCTCGTAGACGGAGAGCTCCAGCATCTTCGGGTCCACCATGATGAGGCGCACGTCCTCGGCGCTCGACTTGTAGACCAGGCTCAGGATCATGGCGTTGATGGCGACCGACTTGCCCGAGCCCGTGGTGCCGGCGATGAGCGCATGCGGCATGCGCGCGAGGTCCGCCACCACCGGCGCACCGGCGATGTCCGTGCCCATGCCGATGGTCAGCGGCGACTTGGCGTCCCGGTACGCCCGGGAGCCGAGGGTCTCGCTGAGATACACCATCTCGCGCTGGTCGTTCGGCACCTCCAGCCCGATGACGGACTTGCCCGGGATGACCTCCACCACCCGCACGCTCACCTTCGACAGCGCCCGGGCGATGTCTTTGGCGAGGCCGGTGATCTTGCTCACCTTCACGCCCGGGGCCAGCTCCAGCTCGAACAGCGCCACCACCGGGCCCGGATGCACGGCCACCACCTCGGCGACGACGCCGAACTCCGCGAGCCGCGCCTCCAGGTCCCGGGACATGGTCTCCAGCTGCTCGGGGCTGACGGCGCGCTGACTCTTGCGCGGGGGCTCCAGCAGCTCCAGCGGCGGCTGATCCCCCGCACTCCCGGCGAGCCGCGGCAGGGGCAGCTGGCGCTCGTCGGCAGTGGGCTTGCTGCGCTTGCGCTTCGCCGGGGCGGGCGGGTCCGCCGGCGGCTCGACCGGGGCAAATGGGGCCACCTGCGCGGCCCCAGCCGGCGTGGGTGCCGGCTCCGGTGCGTCACCGTAAAACCTGGACAGGTCGGTCAAGGCGTCTTCGTCCAGCTCGGACTCGGGCGCCGGCCGCGGTGTCTGCGCGGCTCGCGCCGGTGCCGGTGGCGCCTGCGGCGGCGCCGCACCCGCCGCTGGCGGCTCGGCATCGGCGGCGTACGCGCCGGCGTCCGCGTCGGCCTCATCCAGCGGCGCCTGCGCTCTGTGCAGGCGCGGCAGCGACAGGCGCAGACCCCAGAGGGCGCGCAACCCCTGCACCGGCAGCCGGAACAGTGCCAGCGTCAAAGCCCCCACGGCATCCACAACCTGTAGCGGACTGATGCCGGTGGTGAGCAGAAAGCCGACCAGGAACACCGCAGTCAGCGCCAAGGGGCTGCCGGCGGAGCCGAAAGCCAGCATGGCGTAATCCCTGACCAACAGCCCCAAGCCGCCGCCGATGCCGTTCGGTAGCTCCGCCATCAGGTGCGAGCCGTAGATACTCGCCAGTGCGGCGCCCGCCGTGAGCAGCAGCAGAAAGCCCACCCAGCGCAGCACGAGCCAATAGAGCTTGGTTTCGGGCTCCGGCGCGCGCTGGCGGAAGACGAGGTAGGCGCTCCAGGCCACCATCAAGGGCAGCAGATACGCCAACACACCGAACAGGAAAAGCGCGAGGTCCGCGAAGATGGCGCCGAAGCGCCCGCCGGCATTGGTCACCGTCTCGCTGGCGCCGACGAAGGACCAGCCCGGGTCCTGCGGGGAATAGCTCGCCAGGGCTACCACCAGATACAAGGCCGCACAGATCAGGGTCCACATGGCGCCCTCGCGCCAAGCGCGGTCCAGATAGTCTGCGAGCGTCAGTTGGCCTGCGCGAGTAGCCTGGCTCACGAAACACACCTCTGTGACAAAATGATTAGGGTGATTATATCCTTATCGTGGCTTCTTCGCGTGGTTTCCCGCACAGCGCACTCGACGCGCGACGATCAGGCATCAAAGACCTCGCCGCTCGAGCATCAATCCCGCGCTTGCACGCTCTCGCCGCCGGCGCCGAGCGCCTCGGCTGCCATTGTGCACAAGTGCTCGGCTGCCGCCTCGCCCGCGGCGCGGTGACCGTCCGCATTCCAATGGCCCAGCCCGGGCCGGCCGCCGGGAAAGCCGTGCAACAGGACGCCGTCGCGCTCGGCCCGCGCCGACAGCAGCGCCGGCAGGTTCAGCACGGCCAGCTCGTGCCGCGCGGCCGCGTCCAGCAGTCGGCGCACCGGATAGCCCAGGTCCGCCACGCCGAGCGCGGCGGCGAAGCGTGCCGGCACACGAGGGTCCGGATGCACCTGCACTCCGGTGCCGATGAGCATGAGCAGCGGGGTTGCGCCGGCGGCCCGGACCTCCTTGGCGAAGGCCGCGAGCATGGCCTCGGTGGCCTGCCAGGCCTCGCGCCAGGCGCTGCTATCCGGGGGGCCGTAGATGGCGTTGTCGACGCCCGGCTCCTGCGGGGCGGTCGCCGCGTCCTCGCTCGGGGCTGCGCGATCCGCCGCGACGGGCGCAGCGGTCAGGGCGCGCAAGCGCCCGGCGTCGCGTGCCTGCACCACCAGCTGGGCGACGCGCGAGCGCTCCAGCAGCCATTGCCGGGTCTGCCCGAGGGCCGAGGTCGCCGCCTGGTAAGCGGGGTTGCGCCGAAAGCCGTCGTCCAGCACCAGCTCGCCGCCCTCTGCTGCGGGCGGCCGAAAATAGGGGCGCAGCGGCTCCGCATCCAATGCCGGGTGATTCTCACTCAGGTCATTGCCGATGAAAAAGGCGAGCACCACCACATCCGGATCGAAGCGCCGGGCATGGGCGCGCCACGTCAGCAGCGACTGCGCCGTGCTGTAGCCGCTCACGGCGAAGTTGAGCGCCGCCACCGGCGGCGTGAGTGCGCAGTCTTCGGCCCCGGCCCCAAGGCGGGCGGCCATCACCCGCCACCAGGTCTGCGCGAGGGGCACCTGCACCGCTTCGGTGAAGGAGTCACCGAGCACGGCGATGCGCAGGGTGCCCGCCGGCTTGGGCGGGGCGTGGTCGTCATCACGAAAGCCGAGCGCGTTGGTGCGCACCAGTGCCTCGCCCTCGAAGCGCTGCCAGGCCTGCACCTGCGGCGGCGGCCGCCAGCCGAGCACCGGGTCCGGGCGCTTGGCGACAGCCCAATAATAGGACTGACCGGCGGCGCGCAGCAGCCCCTCGGCCAGCAGCAGCGCCGTCACCAAGGCGGCGAGCAGCAGGCCCAGGCTGCCGAGCCAGGCGCGCTTTCTGGACATGACGGCGGGTAGCAGGTTGACGGGCAGCAAGAGACGGAGCCAAGGCCGCCGGGGCGCAAGCGTCGGCACGCCCCCGGCGCGACGGCGCAGTATACCGGCGTCGGGCAGGTTGCTCAGGCGCAATCACCGCAGGAGAGTCGCAGACGCCGGCCGCGCAGTGTCCTCAGGCTCGCCGCGGGGCTGGCCGCGGGCGGCTTTACCGGCCCCCCGGCGGCGCGTAGCATCTTGGTTTTTCACTGCGGGGCTGTCGTGCTGTCGGTGTCGGACAGCCAAGCGATCCCCGCCTGGAGACAGATCATGAGCGAGACCAAACACTGCCGATTGCTGATCCTCGGCTCCGGCCCCGCCGGCTATTCCGCCGCCGTGTATGCGGCCCGTGCCAACCTGAGCCCGGTGCTGGTCACCGGCCTGGAGCAGGGCGGCCAGCTGATGACCACCACCGATGTGGACAATTGGCCCGGCGATGCGGACGGCGTGCTGGGCCCGGACCTGATGGAGCGCATGCGCAAGCATGCGGAGCGCTTCGAGACCGAGCTGATCCTGGATCAGATCAGCGCCGTCGACCTCGCCAAGCGCCCCTTCGAGCTCACCGGCGACAGCGCCACCTACACCTGCGATGCGCTGATCATCGCCACCGGCGCCAGCGCCAAATACCTGGGCCTGCAATCGGAGCAGGCCTTTATGGGCCGCGGCGTGTCCGCCTGTGCGACCTGCGACGGCTTCTTCTACCGCGGCCAAAAGGTGGCCGTCATCGGCGGCGGCAACACCGCTGTGGAAGAGGCGCTGTACCTGTCGAACATCGCCTCCGAAGTGACCCTGGTGCACCGCCGCGATGCGCTGCGTGCCGAGAAGATCCTGCAGCAGAAGCTGTTCGACAAGGCCGAGAACGGCAACGTGCGTCTAGCCTGGAATCAGGTGCTGGACGAGGTGCTCGGCGACCAGTCCGGGGTCACCGGCATCCGCATCAAGAACGTCCAGGACGACACCACCGAAGAGCTGGAGCTGCACGGCGTGTTCATCGCCATCGGCCACCAGCCGAACACCCAGATCTTCGAAGGCCAGCTCGACATGGCAGGCGGGTACATCAAGGTCAACAGCGGCACCGAAGGCAATGCCACCGCGACCTCCATACCCGGCGTGTTCGCCGCCGGCGACGTCATGGACCATGTCTACCGCCAAGCCGTGACCTCCGCCGGTACCGGCTGCATGGCGGCGCTGGATGCCGAGAAGTACCTGGACCTGGTGGCCCAAAAGGCATGAGCCCGCGGGGCGGAGCGCACTCAAAGGCTCCGCCCGCGCTGTGCACGGCACCACCCGTATGAACCGCCGCAATTTTCCGACCATTGCGCTGGCGGTGTCGGTACCCCTGTTGCTGATCGTCGTCTTTGGCGGCGGCCCGACGCCCGTCGAGACGCGCGTGCCGCTGCTGGCTCTGCTGCTGGTCAGCGAGCTTGGCCTGATCATCAACGCAGTCGGCGCCTACTTCGGCATCGCCATGGTGCGCGAGCGCCCGCGCCCGCGCGGTGCCGTGCTGCGGCTGGCCGCGAGCCTGCTGCTGGCGCTGAGCTTCGGCGCCAACCTGCTCGCCTACTGGCCTGGCTGACACATTGCCGACACCGACACCAGCGGCTGGCGACGCCTTTCCGATCCCGCTGCCTGCCCATACCCTCGGGGCTTTCTAGGCAAGCCTGGCCGGGCAGCTGAGACCGGCACCGGATGTATCGACTCACCACCCTTACCGCCATCGACGAGGTCCCAGCCGCGGATTGGAACGCTCTGGCGGGCGACGACCTACCCCACCTGCGGCACGAGTTCCTGGCCGCCATGGAGCACCACGGCTGCGTCGGCGAGCGCTTCGGCTGGCTGCCGCGGCACTTGGTGCTGCGCGACGACCAAGACCGCGCCGTGGCCGCCGCGCCCTGCTATCTCAAGTTCAACTCTTACGGGGAGTTCGTCTTCGACTGGGCTTGGGCCGATGCCTACCGCCGTGCCGGCGAGCGCTACTACCCCAAGCTGGTGGTGGCCTCTCCCTATACGCCGGCCACCGGCCTGCGCATCCTCACCGGCGACACCCCGGAGCGCCCGGCGCTGGCGGCGGCGCTGATCAAGGGCTCGGTGCAGGTGGCCGAGCGCTTGGGAGTGTCCGGTCTGCACTGGCTCTTCACCAGCGATACCGAGATCGACTGGGCCCGTGAGCAGGGCCTGATGCCGCGCCTCGGCTGTCAGTTCCATTGGCATAATGCGGGCTATGGGAGCTTCGACGACTTCATCGCCACCTTCTCGGCGGAGAAGCGCAAGAAGGTCAAGCGCGAGCGGCGCCGGGTCGCAGAATCCGGCATCCACATCCGGCGGGTGCGCGGCGACGCCGTGACCCCGGCAGAATGGCGAACCTTCCATCAGCTCTATGAAGACACCTTCGACAAGCGCGGCGGCCTGCCGACCCTCAGCCTGGCGTTCTTCGAGGAGATCGGGCGCACCATGGGCGAGAACCTGCTGCTGGTGCTCGCCGAAGAGACCAACCCGGCGGGCGCGCGCATCGTCGCCGCCGCCTTCTGCCTGATGGGGGCGGACAGCCTGTACGGGCGGCACTGGGGCTGTTTCAAGGACTATCACAGCCTGCATTTCGAGGCTTGCTACTATCAGGGGCTGGAGCACTGCATCGAGCACGGGCTCACCCGCTTCGAGCCCGGCGCCCAGGGCGAGCACAAGGTGGCCCGCGGCTTTCTGCCCGCGCGCACTTGGTCGGCGCATTGGATTGCCGACCCGCGCTTTCGCCAGCCCATCGGCGCCTTCCTAGAGCACGAGATCGACGCCGTGGAGGACTACATCGACGAGATGAGCACCCACAGCCCCTACAAGGCCGCCGACCCGCAACCCAACGGCAACCGCCCGGCGCAGGCTTGAACCGAACGAGTCGCCATCTGCCCTACCTGTTGGCGCCCAACGACCCGAGCGCCAGCTTTCCGGACGTCGGCGAGGCGCTGGCGGACCCGGACGGGCTGCTCGCGGTGGGCGGCGATCTCAGCGTCGCGCGGCTCGTCAACGCCTACCGCCACGGCATCTTCCCGTGGTTCAGCGAGGGCGACCCGATCCTCTGGTGGTCACCGGACCCGCGCACGGTGCTGCGCCCGCCCGCCCTGCGGATCTCTCGCAGTCTGCGTAAGGTCCTCAAGCGCCGCAGCTTCGGCGTCACCATGGACCGGGACTTCCCGGCGGTCATCAATGCCTGCTCAGCGCCCCGCGCCGACGGCGGCGGCACCTGGCTGGTGTCGGAGATGATCAGCGCCTATCGGGCGCTGCATGTGCACGGAGTCGCCCATTCCGTCGAGGTCTGGCAGGATGGCACACTCGCCGGCGGGCTGTACGGCGTTGCCATCGGCGGTATCTTTTTCGGCGAATCCATGTTCACCCGCGTCGACAACGCCTCCAAGGTGGCCCTGGTGCATCTCTGTCGCTTCCTGGACACGCAAGGCTTTGCGCTCATCGACTGCCAGGTCCTCACCGGGCACCTGCTGCGTATGGGCGCCGAGCTGCTGCCCCGCGCCCGCTTCGTGCGCCTGGTGGAGCAATACCGCGACCAGCCGACACCGCGCGGCTCCTGGGATGACGGCGCCGTCACCTTCCCGGAGGCCCCGGCGCCGGCCGGTACGGTAACGGAGGTCCGGCATGCGCGATGACCGCCCCGCCCGCGGGGACCTGCAGCTCTATCTCACCGGCGAGCACGAGTGCTCTTACATCGACGGCCTGCGCGCGCGCACCTTGTTCGTCGATCCTCTAGCCCACATCGACGCCGCCCGCGCCGAGTGGCTGCAGCAGATCGGCTTCCGCCGCAGCGGCCAGCATTTCTATCGCCCTGCCTGCCGCGGCTGCCAGCGCTGCGTGCCGGTGCGGGTACCGGTGGACGCCTTCAGGCCGAACCGCTCCCAGCGCCGCAACGCCGCCCGCAACGACGCCGAGCTCAGCGTCGTCGCCCGCCCGGCCACCCTGGTGGCGGAGCACTATCAGCTCTACGAGCGCTATCTGCTGCACCGCCACGGCGACGGCGACATGGCCGACGACGTTTCGGTGGAGACCTACGCCCGCTTCCTGCTCGCGCCTTGGGGCGGACACACGCGCTTCCTGGAGCTGCGCCGCGAGCTGGACGGCGAGAGCCGCCTGATCGGCGTCGCCGTCACCGACTTCTTCAGCGACGGCCTCTCGGCGGTCTACACCTTCTTCGACCCCGCAGAATCCCACCGCGCCCCAGGCACCTATGCGGTGCTCGCGCAGATTCGCGAGGCCCGCCGCCTGGGCCTCGACTATGTGTACCTGGGCTACTGGATCGGCGAGAGCCGCAAGATGGCTTACAAGGACGGCTTCCGACCCATCGAGGCCTGGGACGGCCGCGAGTGGCGGCGCTACGGCAAGGGCGAGACCATCCGCTTCTAGCCCCGCGGCGGCTGGCGCCGCCGCGGGCTGGACGGCCGCGTCGGTCTGCGCAATGCCTGGGCGGTGCAGCACCCTCGAACATTGGCATCGACGGCGGCTCGCGCAGCCGGCTGTGCTATCATGGTGGGCTTGCGAGGCGGTGGCCGTGATGGTCCCGGCGCCGATCCCCAACTTTTTTCAGATCGAGTGGTGGCGACGCGGCTGCGGCGCCGGAACCGAAGTACTAACCCAAATCCATGGCAAAAGAAGACGTTATCACGATGGACGGCGTGGTCATGGAGACCCTGCCCAATACCATGTTTCGCGTAGAGCTGGAGAACGGTCATATCGTCACGGCCCACATCTCCGGCAAGATGCGCAAGCACTACATCCGTATCCTCACCGGCGACAAGGTCACCGTGGAGCTGACGCCCTACGACCTGAGCAAGGGCCGGATCACCTACCGCGCACGTTGAGGCGCGCGACCGGTCCACACCGGATGTCGTCGTTCAGAGCCACCGAAGCAGATTTCGGCGCTCGCGTGAGCCGTTGAGTCCTCGGCCTGTCCGAGGCCGCTCCCAGGTTCCAAGGCCGGTCGATCCAAGCGTCGCGATCACCGTGACGGTGGTTTGGCAGCCATTCAGACGTGTGCGTGCGCTTACCGGCGGCAGCAGCGACCCTGGCTGGGTCGAGCGCCCCGCGCCGGCGTCAACCCTGGCCCGCGCGCCGGTGTGCACAGCGGACGTTGCGACACGCTGGGGCTGACACGAAAAGACCGCCAGTCACGGCGGTCTCGATCATCAGCGGGGCCAGTCCCTAGCCCCTAGACACTCGCCCCTCGACCCTTCTTCTAAGCCGTCGCCTTCTCGGCGTCGAACGTGAAGGTCAGCTCATCGTCCGGGCCGAGCTTGACGGTGACGGTACCGCCGTCGGCGAGCTCGCCGAACAGCAGCTCGTTGGCGAGCGGCTTCTTGATGTGGTTCTGGATGATACGCGCCATGGGCCGGGCGCCCATTTTCGGGTCGTAGCCCTTCTCGGCCAGCCAGGCCTTGGCATCCGGCTCCACCACCAGGGCCACCTTCTTCTCGGCCAGCTGCTGCTCCAGCTCGAAGACGAACTTGTCGACGACGCTGGCGATGGTGGTCTGGTCCAGGGCGCCAAACTGCACCACGGCGTCCAGGCGGTTGCGGAACTCCGGCGTGAAGTATTTCTTCAGCGCCTCCATGGCATCCGTGGAATGATCCTGCTCGGTGAAGCCAATGGAGCGGCGGCTGGTCTCCTCGGCGCCGGCATTGGTGGTCATCACCAGCACCACGTTGCGGAAGTCCGCCTTGCGGCCGTTGTTGTCCGTCAGCGAGCCGTGGTCCATCACCTGCAGCAGCAGGTTGAACACGTCCGGGTGGGCCTTTTCGATCTCGTCGAGCAGCAGCACCGAGTGCGGATGCTTGGTGACCTCTTCCGTCAGCAGGCCGCCCTGGTCGAAGCCGACATACCCTGGAGGCGCGCCGATGAGGCGCGAGACCGTATGCCGCTCCATGTACTCGGACATGTCGAAGCGAATCAGCTCCATGCTCAGGATGCGCGCAAGCTGGCGCGTCACCTCGGTCTTACCGACGCCGGTGGGACCCGTGAACAGGAAGGAGCCGATGGGCTTCTCCTCGTTGCCGAGCCCGGAGCGGTTCATGCGGATGGCCGAGGTGAGCGCATCGATGGCCTCGCCCTGACCGTAGACGACCATCTTCAGATCCCGGTCGAGGTTCCTGAGGGACTCGGTGTCGGACATGGACACCTTCTTCGGCGGGATGCGCGCGATCTTGGCGACGATGGCCTCGACGTCAGCCACGTCGATGCGCTTCTTGCGCTTGGCCGCCGGGCGCAGCTGTACATTGGCGCCGGCCTCGTCGATGACGTCGATGGCCTTGTCCGGCAAGTGGCGGTCATTGATGTACTTCGCCGAGAGCTCCGCCGCGGCCCGCAGCGCGGGGTTGGTATAGCTGACCTGGTGGTGCTCCTCGAAGCGCTTCTTGAGGCCCTTCAGGATCTCGAAGGTCTCCTCCACTGTCGGCTCATGCACGTCGATCTTCTGGAAGCGGCGGGTCAGCGCCCGATCCTTCTCGAAGATGCCGCGGAACTCCTGGTAGGTGGTGGAGCCGATGCAGCGCAGCTCACCGGACGCGAGCACGGGCTTGATCAGGTTGGATGCGTCCATGACCCCGCCGGATGCGGCGCCGGCACCGATGATGGTGTGGATCTCATCGATGAACAGGATCGCGCTGGGCCGGCGCTTCAGCTCGGCGAGCACGGCCTTGAGGCGTTTCTCGAAGTCACCGCGGTACTTGGTGCCCGCCACCAGAGAGCCTAGGTCCAGCGCGTAGATGACGGCATCGCCGAGCACGTCGGGCACGTCGCCGTCGATGACCTTCTTGGCGAGCCCTTCCGCGATGGCGGTTTTGCCCACGCCGGCCTCACCCACCAGCAGTGGGTTGTTCTTGCGCCGCCGGCAGAGGATCTGCGCAGTGCGCTCCACCTCGCCGCTGCGCCCGATGAGCGGGTCGATCCGGCCTTGGCGCGCGAGCTCGTTCAGGTTGCTCGCGAAGTTCTCCAACGCGCTGGAGGATTCTTTCTCCTCGGGCCGCGGCTCTTCGGCTTCGGGCTGGGACTCGTCGTCCTGCTCTTCGCCCGGCACCTTCGAGATACCGTGGGAGATGTAGTTGACAACATCGAGCCGGGAGACATCCTGCTGGTTCAGCAGGTAGACCGCCTGGCTGTCTTGCTCGCTGAATAGTGCCACCAGCACGTTGGCGCCGGTGACCTCTTTCTTGCCGGCGGACTGCACGTGGAAGACGGCGCGCTGGAGCACGCGCTGGAAGCCCAGCGTCGGCTGGGTCTCGCGCGCGTCGCCTTCGGCGATCAGGGGCGTGGTCTCGTCGATGAAGGTGGCGATGTCCTTGCGCAGCTTATCGGCATCCGCGCCGCAGGCCCGCAGGACCTTGGCCGCCGTCGGGTTGTCCAGCAGGCAGAGCAGCAGATGCTCGACGGTCATGTACTCGTGCCGCTTCTCGCGCGCTTCCTTGAAGGCGTGGTTCAGGGTGAATTCGAGCTCTTTACTCAGCATGTTCTGGACCCTGGATAGCGTTGGGTGCAAGAAAGGGGTGCAGGAAGCCCGGCGATGCAGCTTGCAGCAGATACGACGGGGATCGGATGCGTGCGTCTGCTGTGGCGCGTGACTGCGCTGAGGCCGAGCGCCGAGGCGACGGCGACCAAGCGGGCGCTTCGACAGCCGGCGCTCACGCTTCCTCCATGGTGCACAGCAGCGGATGGTGGTTCTCGCGACTGAAGTCGTTGACCTGGTTCACTTTGGTCTCGGCTATGTCACGGGTGAAGACGCCGCAGACGCCAACCCCCCGGGTGTGCACATGGAGCATCACCTGGGTGGCCTTCTCGCGGTTCATGCGGAAAAAGGTCTCCAGTACGTGCACGACGAACTCCATCGGCGTGTAGTCGTCGTTGACCAGCAGGACCTTGAACAAGGGCGGGCGCTTCAGCGCCGGCTTGGACTCCTGGACGACGAGACCCGAGTCCTGGTCTTCGTTTGGATTCCACTCGCTCATGGCTTCGGTTTGGCGCGACTGGGTCTGGGTACAAAGGTTGGGTGGAAGTGATGGCTTGGCTGCCCTGCGCCCAGCCCTCGGGCAACGCCGACTGATTGACGCTGCCGATGCAGGGCAGGATGCCCCGCTGTTTTGAGCGGCGCAAGCCGCTCCAAATCTAGGAGCAGGGGCACCGCGCCTTCTGGCTCCGTGCCGATGCCGGCCACGCAGCGGCAGCCGTCGGTGTCTCCCCAGGGCGGCAGCGACAGCGCTTTGGAGACGGTTTTGGCGCCGCGGGCGCCTGCCGTATCGCCGTGCCCCGCAACCGGCTTTTATGGGTCGACCCGGCCATGTGCTCACTGCTTTTTGCGGTGGCATGCAATGTGCCGTGCCGTCGCCGCGTCTGCTCCTTTAGTGAGGGCTTCAGGGTGAAAAATACAGCCCCCGACCGCCTGCGTCTATGCCCGCGCCTGCGAGAACATCGGGCTCATCCGCAGCCCCTTCTGCCGCACCGCCCGCGCCGCCGATGCCTCGGCAATCACTTCGATTGACCATGTGAATCAGCAGACTATACTTCGGCGTTATGGTGACCGACCGGTGGCGCCCGCCAGCCTGTCTGCACCCGGCGGCGAGCGGCCCGATAAGGGGTCGACGGCGCCGACAACAACGACCGACTGCCACCCACGAGAGTACCGCGCCACAGCGGTCAAAAGCACTGGAGGAGTTGCCGCCATGATGACAGGTGTCGTTAAGTGGTTTAACAACGCCAAGGGATATGGTTTTGTGAAGCCGGATAACCGTGACGAGGACGTCTTCGTCCACTTCTCGTCCATCGAGATGGAGGGGTACAAGACGCTCAAGGAGGGCCAGAAAGTGGAGTTCGAGGTGAACCAGGGCCCCAAGGGTCTGCACGCCGCCAAGGTGCAGCGCGCCTACTGATCGCCAACCCGGACGCCGGCACCGCCGGCGCCCGGCTCCCCTCCCCGGCAGTTCATCGCGCCGCGAACGGCGCAGCCCGCCGCCGTCGCCTTACATCTGGCTGACCACCGCCTCGCCGAAGCCCGAGCAGCTCACTTTGGTGGCGCCCTCCAGCAGCCGCTCCAGGTCGTAGGTGACGGTCTTGGAGTAGATCGCCCCCTCGATGCCCTTGATCACCAGATCCGCGGCCTCGGTCCAGCCCAAGTGGCGCAGCAGCATCTCCCCGGAGAGCAGCAGCGAGCTCGGGTTCACCTGATCCTTGCCCGCATACTTGGGCGCCGTGCCATGGGTGGCCTCGAACATGGCGACGGTGTCGGAGATGTTGGCCCCCGGCGCCATGCCGATGCCGCCCACCTGGGCCGCCAGCGCATCGGAGATGTAGTCGCCGTTCAGGTTCAGGGTGGCGATAACGTCATACTCCTTCGGGCGCAGCAGGATCTGCTGCAGGAAGGCGTCGGCGATGACGTCCTTGACCGTGATCTCGGTGCCGGTGCTCGGATTCTTGAAGCTGCACCAAGGGCCGCCGCCGATCTCCTCGGCGCCGAATTCTTCCTTGGCGAGCTCATAGCCCCAGGCCTTGAAGGCGCCTTCGGTGAATTTCATGATGTTGCCCTTGTGCACCAGGGTCACTGACGGCCGATCGTTGTCGATGGCGTACTGGATGGCCTTGCGCACCAGGCGCTTGGTGCCCTCGCTGGAGACGGGCTTGACGCCGATGCCCGAGGTCTCCGGGAAGCGGATCTTGGTGACGCCCATCTCTTGTTGCAGGAACTCGATGACCTTCTCCGCCTCCGGCGAGCCGCTCTGCCACTCGATGCCGGCGTAGATGTCTTCGGAGTTCTCGCGGAAGATCACCATGTCGGTCTCTTCCGGGTGCACCAGCGGGCTCGGTGTGCCGGCGAAGTAGCGCACCGGCCGCAGACACACATAGAGGTCCAGCTGCTGGCGCAGCGTGACGTTGAGCGAGCGGATGCCGCCGCCCACGGGCGTGGTGAGCGGGCCTTTGATGGAGACCACGAGCTCCTTCACCGCCTCCAGCGTCTCGTCCGGCAGCCAGACATCCTCGCCATAGACCCGGGTGGACTTCTCGCCGGCATAGACCTCCATCCAGGCGATGCTGCGCTCACCGCCGTAGGCCTTGGCGACCGCGGCGTCGAGCACGTCCTTCATCACCGGGGTGATATCGATACCGATGCCGTCGCCCTCGATGTAGGGGATGATGGGGCGGTTGGGCACCTGGAGGCGGTTGTCGGCACCGACGCCGATGCGCTCGCCATCCGCGGGGATCTGGATGTGTTGATAGGCCATGCTGCAAGTCCTCGGAAAGGGCGCCACCGGCGGCGGCGGTGTTGGTTGGGAAGCGCAAGGATGGAAACCAGCGGAATGACTGCGATGTTAACACCCGTGCGCCGGATGCCGCCGCCGCGATGGCCCGCCTGATTCTGTTCAACAAGCCCTATGGGGTGCTGAGCCAGTTCACGGTGCCGGGTGCCCAGCCGGGCGCCGCGCCGGCAAGCGCACCGCCTACCCTGGCCCGCTACATCCAACAGCCGGGCGTCTACCCCGCCGGACGTCTGGACAAGGACAGTGAAGGCCTGCTGCTGCTGACGGACGACGGTGCGCTGCAACACCGCATCACGCATCCGGCGCACAAGCAATGGAAGCACTATCAGGTGCAGGTGGAGGGGGCGCCTACGGAGGCGCAGCTGTCGCTGCTGCGCAAAGGCGTCGAGCTGAAAGACGGCAGAACCAGACCAGCGCGTGTGCGGCGCATCGACCCGCCGGATCTCTGGCCCAGGGACCCGCCCGTGCGCCATCGCAAGAGCGTCCCGGACGCGTGGCTCGAGGTCGCCATCTGCGAAGGCCGCAACCGCCAGGTGCGCCGCATGACCGCCGCGGTCGGCCTGCCGACGCTGCGGCTGGTGCGGGTGGCCGTCGGCGACTGGCGCCTGGACGGGCTCAGGCCCGGCGAGCTCCGCGTCCTGTGTGTTCCTGCACCGCGCCAACGCGGTCGAGCGGGGTCGAGCCCAGGCCGACGGCGGAGCTGAGGACACGCAGACTCACCGGCCTCTGCCTCCCAGCCCCCGGCTCCCGGCCCTGCTGCGGGCGTCAAGCGCTCGCCGGCAGCTCGGTCTGCTCGAAGACGTTGTCGACGGTGAGGATGCCGTCGCCAAAGTCGGCGGTCCAGGCCGGCGGGACCACAGAGCGCGCACCGGTGGCGACGATTACGGCATCCGCGGTGATCTCGCGGTCGCCGACGCGCAGCCGCTGGGGATCGAGCAGTTCGGCATAGCCCTCGATGAGGTGATCCGCGTCCATCTCGTCGGTGGTGTTGGCGAGTACCAAGTCCACGAAGGTATCGCGCAGATCCCGCACGTGCTCCAGCGCCGCCGGGCGATCCAGCGCGAGCGCGTCGCCCCCGCTGACGCCATAGCGCTCCAGCTTGTCACGCTGTTTGTAGGTGTCCGCCAGGTGGATGGCCACCTTGGACGGCATGCAGCCGATGCGGGCACAGGTGGTGCCGAGGGGCCCGCCGTTGATGAGCACCCAATCGTCCGTGACCTTGCGAATCTCTTTGATCGCGTTCAAACCGGCGTGTCCCGCACCGATCACCGCCACCTTCACGTGCGTTGTCATGATCTCTACCCCGTCGCTGAGCTGCTGGTAAGCGCAGCACAGCCGCCCGATACCGGGGGACGACCGTTGTGCGCATGCGCCCAATCTACGTTCGCGACGCGTGCGCGATTCGGGATTAATACCGGGAGATCCGTCAGAAAAGGCCGACAGCGTCAGTGGGGCATGGCGCCCCCATCCGCCCCCGGCGCATGGCTTAGCGCCCGGATGCCGGTGTCTGCCTTGCCAGGACGGGAGACCCCATGCACTGGCTGACAAGTGCCCGCTGGCCGGTCAGGGTGCTGCGGTCAGCTTGGCGTGCAGTCGCCGGGCCTGCGCGGCCTCCGGGAAGTCCTGCCCCAACAACGGCAGCAGGCGCCTGGCGGCGGCCTCCGGCTCGGCGACCGCCACGAGGGCACGGGCGTAGTGATAGGCAATGGTCGGGTTGGGCGACGCCTGTGCGGCACGCGCCAGCACCCGCCGCGCCGCCTTCGCCTCGCCCACGGCGAGGAGTGCCACGCCCAGGGTGTCCTGAATTTCCGGATCATGCGGGCTTGCGCGCTCGGCGAGCTTGGCCAAGCGCAGCGCCTCGCGCGGGTCGTCTTCCACCAGGAGGACCGCCAGGTTGTTGGCGGCCAACGGCTGCCCCGGCGTGCGGGCGAGCGCCTCGCGATAGGCCGCAATGGCCGCGGCACCATCCTGGCGCCCGAGGGCCAGCGCACCCAGCAGCAGATAGGTCTCGGTGTCGGCGCTGCCCGCGGCGGCTGCATCCTCCAGGATGGCAAGCGCCTCGTCGCGCCGGCCCTCGGCGTGCCGGGCCCGCGCGAGCCCGACCAGATAGCCTGCCCGCTGCGGCTGTGACTGCACCAGGCGCTCGTAGGCGGCTGCTGCCGCGCCGGGCTCACCGCGGTAGAGCGCAAAGCGCGCCGCCGCCTCCAGCACGGCCGGGTGCTCTGGCGCGGTGGCAGCGGCATCCGTGAGCCAGCGCTGGCGCTCGGTGTCACTGCCCAGCCGCGCCAGCATGGCATCGAGCTGCGCCACCGTCAGGCGCTCGGCGCCGGGCAGGCCAAGGCCGGTGAGCAGCGCCCCGCGCGCCTCATCCAGCTGACCGACCTGGACACGCGCGCCGGCCAGTGCAAAGCGCACGGCCGCGGAGTCCGGCACCAGCTCGGCGACTTTGCGCAGGCTCGCCACCGCCGGCAGCGCTCGGTCCAAGGCCAGCAATGCCTCCGCCTCCAAGAGTAGCCGGCCCGGCTGCGGTGTCTCGGGTGGCGCCTCCTGAATCAAGAGTAGGGCCTCGCTGGGCTGGCCTCGGGCCAGCAGGGCGCGCGCCAGCAGGGCGCGGATCGCCAGGGTCTGCGGACTGGCGGCAACGCCGGCGCGCAGCCGCTCGAGGGCGGCGGCATCGCCCGCCTCGGCCCCTTCGAGCTTGGCCAGCAGCAACAGCGCAGCGGCGTTGGACGGGTCGCGCTGCAGCAGCTCCTCCAGGGTCTGGCGCGCCGCCCCGAGCCGCTCTGCGCCTGCGTGCAGCACGGCCAGGCCGAGCGCGGCGTCCGCGTAATCGGGGGCGAGGTCGAGCGCCCCGCCGAGATCGAGCCGGGCGCCGTCGGTGTTGCCCTGCGCCGCCTGCACAACGGCGCGGACCGCATAGGCCAACGGCGCCTCGGGCAGCGCCGTCACGAAGTCCTGCGCGGCGGCCTCGGCGGCCTCCAGATCACCAGCCTTGAGCAGCAGCTCCACGAGCCGCGTCCGGGCCCGGGCAGCCTGGGGGTATTGCTCGATGAGATCTCGCACCGCAGCGACGGCCGCCTCGCTTCGGCCCTCGGCCTGCAGCCGACGTGCGCGGAGCAAGGCCTCGGCGATGACGGCGTCCGCCGCCATGGGTGCGGCTGCACCCTCGTCACCGTCACCTGCCGCGAGCGCGCCCCCGAGCGCCCGGCCCTGGGCGTGCCTTGCCTGTGTATACAGTGTCAACAGCTCCGGCGCGGGCGTCGGCTCGACCACGAACGGCGCAAGCAGTTGCTCCACCGCGGCATGATCACCGCGTGCCAGCCACAGCTCCGCCAGCAGGGCCGCCACCTGGGGGTCCTGCGGCCGCGCTTTGCGCAGGCCGGCGAGCAGGCTCTCGGCGGCAGCGTCCTGCCCGAGCTGCCAGTTGGCGACCGCCGCATAGTAGAGGGCACTGGCCGCGGCCGGCTGCTGCTCCAGGAAGGCGCGCAAGTGCCGCAAGGCCTCGGCCGGCGCCCCGGCGGCGAGGCGCAGACGCCCGACCACGTAGTCGATACCGGCAAAGCCGGGGACGTCGCGCCGGACTGACTCGATATCCTGTTGCGCCGACGCCGCATCGCCGAGCTCCAGCGCGGCCAGGGCACGGCGATAGCGCAGGGCCCAGGTACTTCGGGCCCAGGTCAGCGCGGCACTGTAAGCGCGCTGTGCGGCGGCGAAGTCGCCCTGCCGCCAGGCATCGTCGCCGAGCGCGGACCAGGCCTGTGCCAAGTCGCTGCGGGCCTCGGTTGCCTGCTGCAGGAGCGCCGCCGCCGCATCCGGCTCGCCGCGGCGCCGCGCCAGCTCGGCGAGGCCCACCAGGGGGCGGGCGCTGTCCGGGTCGGCCGCGGTCGCATCCTGCAAGGCACGCTCGGCGGCCTCGAGGGTACCGAGCGCCGTCAGGGCCTGACCGCGAGACGTCAGCAGCCAGGCACGCACGCGGGCATCGGCGCCGGCCGGGACGGTCTCGGTGAGGCGCAGCACGGCCTCGGTGTCGCCCTGCTCCAGCCGCGCTGCCGCCAGCACGGCACGGGCCTTGGGGTCGTCGCGGTCGCGCAACAGCGCCGCTGCCGACTCGTTGCGGCCGTCGTCGAGCAGCACGCGGGCCAGCAGCAGGCGAGCCTCGGCATCGTCCGGGGCATCCTGCAGCACGGACCGCAGGCGCTCGGTGGCGGCCTGGACATCGCCGTAGCGCCAGGCCTGCTTGGCGGCGGCGAGGGCCTCGTCCGCGGCGCCGGCGGTGCCTGTCAGCAAGACACCGAGCAATACCAGGGCCAATCGGACCATGGTGGCTTCAGAGCCCGTGGCTGCGCCGCCTTAGGCGACAGGCGCCGAGCACGCCAAGCCCCAGTCCCACTAGCCACATCGCGCCGGGCACAGGAACCGACACGGTCGCATTGGAACGGTCGAGGTAACGCGAATCCAGAGCATCCAGGTCGTCTTCCGTGCTCAGCTTGACATCCAGCAGCCCGGTGTTCGGGTCGCCCGTCCAATCGGCATAGTCCCGATCATCGACGAACCGCAGCGGCGTGCTGCGCTTGTGGTTCTGCTCCCTGGTGTCGACGTCGAAGATCAGTGAGAACAGGACCAGGGTGTTGTTGACGTCAGGCTCTTGGAGCGCAAGCAGCTCGTCGCGGAACAGGAACGAGGCCTGCGAGAAACGCAGCGAGCCTTCGTTGATTGTGCCGCCAGGCGTGATATCCGGAACGCCCAGCACAGGCCCTTCATAGGCGCCAAGGCTGGGGCTGGGATGGTCGGCCCGGTAATCCCAGAGACTGTTACCAGTTTCGGGCGGTCCGGAGTCGTATTCGAGGGGGTCGGCGTTCTCCACTTCGAAGAGTGCGGTCGGATCACCCAGCCGATCCGTGAACCCCCCGAAGCTCGCCAGCGTCATGATGGAGCGGTCATAGATCAGCCCGAAGTCATAGGCCGCGACGGCGATGTCGTCCGAGGTGTCGCCCGGCGTGCCGTTGTCGAGTCCGGATATCTGCACGTCGAATGCGGCCTGCGCGGTGCCGCCGCCTTCGAGATCGCCAAACTTGTAGGCGGGCGGCGCCAGCTCGAGCTTGACGACGGCGCCGGCGGACCAGGGCAGCAGCAGCAACAGCGCCAGCAGCGGACGCTTCAGCAGGGGGAAGAGGGACATAGGGGGCTCACCGAAGGATTGATGTTCGAGGGTGATGGTCGAGGTGTCGGCACGAGCACCCGGCCCGGCCACCCGGTCCAGCGCAGCCGGGCTGTCGGGCCGTGATTCCAGCCGGCAGGCGCCTGGCCCGGCCCGGAGCTTCGCAGCGAAGCACGCGGACCGGGCGGTGACACCAGATCACGGCGTCTGGAAGCGCAGGCAGGCGCGCACGTCGTTGATACTGACTATACCGTCGCGGTTGCAATCGCCGCTGTTGGGCAGGCCAGGCGGTGTCACACGCTGTCCGCGCTGGCGGAAGATCAGCATCAGATCCATCCGGTTCACCGCCGCATCGTCGCTCACATCGCAGATGGCGGTGCAGGTCGCAAAGAAGCCGAAGTCGTAGCCGGCGTATGGCGTCTCGTCCGCGGGATCGGGCTGGGCGGTCACGTCGTCCTCGCCCTGGAAGACGATGGCCTCGGTGCCGGCGGGGTCGTTGGAGTCCAGCAACGGATCGGTGCCCTGCCCGATCGGGCTCGGCTCATAGCCGAAGGGCGGGATGATGCTGATCTCATGCAGCGGTGTATCGCCGCCGGCGCCGGCTGTTCCGAGTCCGTTGAACTGCTCGTCGGCGAGCAGGTTTGCAAAGGAATAGAAGCCGTTCTCGTCGGTGCGGGTGAAGACGCTGACGACATCGCCGTTCGGGTAGGTCAAGGTCAGCTCCACCGGCACGTCGTCGGCGTCGGGCTCGCCCGGGTCCTGGATGCCGTTGTCGTTCATGTCCAGCCAGACGCGGTTGCCCACGGCGGCCAGGGTGCGGTAGTAGCCGAAGTCTGCGGTGTCATTGACCTGCCCGCCGCTGAGCGAGACGGCGTAGGGCGTCGCCTGGCTGTTGTCATTCGCGCCGGGGGTCGGCCCAGTGGAGTGCCAATAGCCGGACAGCAGCCCGTCATTGTCGGTGACCTGGACCAGGTAGTCGCCGTTCGGCAGGTTCGGGAAGCTGTAGCTGCCGTCGGCGTCGGTCGTGGTCTGGGCGACGATGGGGTCGTTACCGTCGATGACACCGTCGCCGTTCAGGTCGCTGTGGAGCACCACGGTAACCCCGTCGAAGCCGTTGCCGGTCTCGTCCGGGGTATCCCCGGCACCGTCGGTGAGCAGGCCGTCGGCATTATTGTCCGCCCAGATGGTGCCTTCGATCCGGTTCGCTACCGCCGGCTGATAGCCGAAGTCGGCGGCGCGGTCGACCGGACCGATCAGCGCCAGATCCCGCACCGACCGGCTGTCGCCATTGCCGTCCGGATCCACGGTGTTGGTCAGGTCCGCTCCGGCACCGGGCAGGGTGTCGGTGTCCACCCGGACCTGGTAGGTGGCGTCCGCATCCAGGTCGCCGAAGCCGTAGAAGCCGTTCTCGTCAGTGTAGGTGGTGGCCCGGATCACCAGGCCGCTGCCGTCGTAGAGGTCGACGCGCACGCCCTCCAGCCCCTCGCCCGGCTGATACTGTCCATCCGGCGGGCCGCCGGCACCGTCGCCGGTGTCCAGGAAGATGGTGTCGCCGATGTAGCCAACACCCGGCGCCGCACCGTTCGGGGCAAAGCCGAAGTCCTGATCCAGGTTGTCGCTGCCGGTCAAAGTCACCGTACTGCGGCGGTCCAGTGTGCCGTCCGGATCAGCGGTCTGGGCCTGCTCGCCGAGGACATTGGCGATGTCATCGACGAACACCTGATAGGTGTCGTCCGCCAGCCCCGGGAACAGGTACTCGCCGTTCTCGTCCGTGGTCGTG
Source organism: Thiohalocapsa halophila (assembly GCF_016583825.1). Lineage (GTDB taxonomy): Bacteria > Pseudomonadota > Gammaproteobacteria > Chromatiales > Chromatiaceae > Thiohalocapsa > Thiohalocapsa halophila. Next base: position 50,360 of record NZ_NRRV01000005.1, read on the forward strand.
GTCGCGATCACCTGACCCAGGTCGGGATCAACTAGCGACACCGTCACGCCCGCGATGCCGGGCTCGTCGCCGTCCTGCAGGCCGTCACCGTCGACATCGAGCCAGATGCGATCACCGATGGCGCTGCCGCCGCCGGTCAACTGATAGCCGAAGTCGGCGTTGACGAAGACATCGCCGGGCGCCAGCGGGATCGGCAGGCTGGTGTTGTCGCCGTCGTTGTCCGGATCGCCGGTCGGCGCCGGGTCGAAGCCCGCCGGCGGCACCACCTCGATGACATAGCCGGCGGACGGCAGGTTGTCGAAGATGTAGTTGCCGCTCGCATCGGTGGTCGTGGTGCCCGTTGTGATGGTGTTGCCATCGGCGTCGGTGGCCGCGGTGTAGGGCGTGTCGTAGACGCCGTCGCCGTCCGGATCGTACAGGATGGTCACCGAGACGCCGCCGATGCCGGCCTCGCCTGGGTCCTGCACGCCGTCGCCGTCGGCATCGTTCCAGATGCGGTCGCCGATGGCACCGGTCGCGCCCTGCGGCGGATTGGTGCTGTCGGTGGGCGGCACCCAGTTGTAGCCGAAGTCCGCGGTGAGGTGCTCATCGCCGGCATCCACCGTGATGTTGTCGATCTGGTCCGGCGTGGCGGTGCCGTCCTCGTCGAAGGTCGGGTCGAGGCCGGCCGGCGGCACGACGGCCACCAGGTAGCTGCCGGGGTCAACTTCGAAGAGGTAGCCGCCGTCGGCGTCGGTCAACATGGTTGCGATGGGGGTATCGACGCCGGGGGTCTGGCCCGCCTCATACAGCTCCACCAGGGCATTGGCGATGCCGGCCTCGCCGGCGTCCTGCACGCCGTCGCCGTTCTCGTCCAGCCAGACGCGGTTGCCGATGACGGTGTTGCGCGCCGGGTCTGAGATCGGTGCCTGGGGCACCAGGATCGGCACCTGGGCCGAGGCCTCGGCCTCGCGATCGTCGATGTCCTGGATGGTCGCGATGTTCTGCATCAGCAGGCCCAGGCTGCCGCCGAGGGAATCCACGGTCACCAGGTAGGAGACGGTCTCGATCGCGCCGGGTGCCAGGGTGCCGATGTTGATCCGCAGCGGCGGGCCGAGGTCCAGCAGCACGCCCTGGCTGATGGCCAGGCTGTCCGGCAGGAAGGTGCCGCGCGTGGCGTCCAGGTCGTCGCTGAACTGCACATCCGTCGCCGCGATGCTGCCCGTGTTGCGCAGGGTCACCACGAAGCGCAGGGTTTCGCCGGGGTTGGCATAGCCGTCGCCGTTGGTGTCGCCGATCAGCTCCGCGCGTTTGTCCAGTGCCAGCACCGGCTCGCCGCTGTCGCCGGCGGCCAGCACCGGGAAGTCGGTGGGCTGCTCGCCGTTGGTCGGGTCGTCATCGCCATCGCTCAGGACCGGCTCGTCTAGCTCGCTGGCCTCGGTGGATGCCTGGTTGCTCACGGTGCCGGTGCCGTTGGCGGTGCCGACGATGGTGATGACTACCGTCCCGTTCGGCGCCAGGGTGCCGATGTCGTCGATGACGATGCTGTTGGTCGCGCTCGGCGCCGTGCCCTGGGTCGTCGTGATGGCAGTGACGTTCATGCCCGTCGGGCTCGGACCACTCGGGACCGTATCGCTGAAGCTCAGGTTGGTCAGGTCGCTGGCGCCGGTGTTGCGCAGCACGATCTGATAGGTGACCTCGTCGCCCTCGTTGATGGTGCCGGTGGGCGCGACGGTGTCGTTGGTCAGGGTCGCCGTCTTGGTGACGTAGAGCGCATTGGCCGTGGCCGGCCCGACCGGGATCTCGGTGGGCGACGGGCTGGGCTCGCGCACGCCGTCGTCGTCGGTGGGCGTCGGCACCGTCTGGTCCGAGACCACCGAGCCCTGGTTGGCAATGATGGTGCCGTCGGCGACGCCGCTGTTCACCGTCACGTCGAAGCCGATGGTGACGGTCGCGCCGGGTATCATGTCGCCGACGTTAACCACCAGCGGATCACCGCTGTCGTCGGGGCTGCCCTGGGTCGTGCTCAGGCTGCCGCCGACATAGGTGGTGTTGACCGGGATCGGGTCGGTGAAGACCACGTTCGTCGCGGTCACGTCCGGGCTCTGGCTCTCCAGCACGATGCTGTAGGACAGGGTGTCGCCGGGATCGACCTGGCCGTTGCTCTCCAAGTCGTTGGACAAGGTCACCGTCTTCACCGGATCGATGAAGGCGTCGGTGCTCGGGGTCACGTCGGACTCACTGGTGCTCTGGTAGTCGTTCAGCGTGTCGCTGCCGTCCAGCGGCCCCGTGCGCCCGCTGTCCTCTGCCCCGGTGGCGTCGGCCAGGCTGGCCCAGGTGAGGCTCGCGGTGTTGGTCACGGCCTGGTCGATGACCAGGTCACGCTCGGCAAGCGCCCGGAAGGTTACCTGCGTCTGTCCTGCGGCCGTGGTCAGGCTGCCCAGCGCGAAGGTGAGCTCCTGCCCGGTGCTGCTGTCGCCGCTGACGCTGCTCGGGGCCGGGCTCGCGGAGCCGTCCACATAGGTCAGGCCCGCCGGCAGGGTGTCCGCCACCACCAGGTCGAAGGCATCGGAGGCGCTGGCGCCGGTGTGGGCGATGCTCAGCGTGAACACCACCTCGGTGCCCAGGGCCACGCTGGTGCGGTCCGGGGTCTTGGTCAGCTCCAGCGCCGGCTCGACCACCGTCGCCTCCAGCGGCTGGATATCGGTTTCGCCGGCATCGGCGTCGAAGTCCACCCGCTGCGACTGGTCGTCGGCGTCGGTGTAGTTGACGTGGGTGAAGTTGCCGAGTGTGTCGCCGTTCTGGTTGGCGGCCAGGTTGTCCACCCGCACGCGGATATCGACGGTGATGACATCGTCATCGCCGACGCCGTTGGTCGGATTGGTGACGTCGCCGAGGTCGAAGGTCAGCGTTTCGCCGGTCAGGTTGGTCCCGTCCACCGTGGTCGGCTGATCGCTCACACCGATGGGGTTCTCGGTGCTCATGCCCGTGTTGCCGAGGCCGACCGTCGCCTCCAGGAAGCTGACGCCGGCCGGCAGCTCGTCGACGATGCTGACGGCACGGGTCACGCCCTCGATGATGCCGAGCGTCAAGCGGTACTCGAATTCCTCGCCGATGGTGTACTCGGTCTGCGCCGGATCGGGGTGGAAGGCCTTGTCCAGCGTCACCGGCACATCCACGGGGATGATCGGCGACAGGTCATCGGCGCTGTAGCTGCGCTGGTTCGGGTCATCGCCGCTGCGGCTGTCGTAGTCCGCCAGCACCTGGTTCTGGATGGTCTGGCCCTGCTGCACGTCGTTGGTGAGCGTCGCGCTGAAGGTGAGCGTCACCGAGCCACCCACCGGCAGGTCGAACGGGTCGCTGGTGAAGGCTTGGTCCCCGTCGGTGAAGCCCGCGAAGGTCGGCGTCGGCGCCCCGCCGCTGGTGTTGCTCACCTCCAGGCTCGTGATGTCCCGCAAGCCCGTCGGCAGCGTGTCGCTCAGCACCGTGTCGTAGGCGACGGTGGTGCCGTTGTTGGTCGCGACCACCTGGAAGTCCACCACGGAGCCGGCGTCCAGGTTCGTGGTCGGGCTGGTGATGGTCTTGGCGAGGTCGATGTCCGGCTCGCCCACCTGCACCTGCTCGGCGTCGGTCAGCTGCTCGTTGTTGGGGTTGTCGCGCAGCTTGAAGTCGAACTGAGCCGCGTTGTCGAGAACCTGGTTGTTCTCGTTGCCGGCGACGTCGGCGACGCGCGCCTGGTAGGTCAGCACCAGGGTGCGGGCCTCGGTGGTGTTGGCGTTGGTCAGCGTGCCGGCGTCGAGGGTCAGGGTCGTCTGGCCGGCGGACGGCGTGTCGTCCTCGACAGTGAAGCCGGTCAGGGGCTCGGTGGAGGTGATATCGCTGTCCTGCAGGGTCGCGCTGAAGGAGCTCGGCAGATAAACCAGCCCGGCGTCGAGTACATCGGTGACGACGCTGTTCTCCAGGACCACCTTGCCGAGGTCATCCACGTCCGGCGGCAAGGTGACGATCACGCGGTACTCGACCAGATCGCCGATGGCATAGCGTGCCTGGGCGTTGTCGAGGTCCTTGTCGAAGGCCACGGCCACGGCGCGCACCTGCGCTGTGTCGCTGTCGGCATAGCTGTTGGTGCCGCCGCTGCCGGTGCGCTCGCCGTCGCCTTCGCCGGGCTGGCCCGGGGTCGCGTCGTTGGTGCCCTGCTCGCCTGGCAGGCTGGTCCAGGTGAGGTTGGCGGTGTTGTTGAAGTATTCGCCCTCCACACCGTCGCCGGTGGCGATGACGGTGACGATCAGCTCCCCGCCCACCGGGAAGGTGCCGACGGTGACGTTCAGCTTATTGTCCGTGCTGGTGCTGCTGTCGGCGTTCAGGACGCCGCCGCTCGGGGTCAGCGCAATGCCGGCCGCGTCAATGCTGTCCCATTCGTCGAACAGGTCGGTCAGCACCACATCGTAGGCCGGAGCGCCATTGCCGTTGTCCGGATGGGTGATGGTCAGCGTGAAGGTGGTCTCGCCGTCCGGCAGGATCACGTCGGGATCGACGGTCTTGGCGATGACGAGCCCCGGCTCCAGCACCGTCAGGGTCTGGTTCACCGGCGTCAGGCTGGCCGGTTGATTCACGGCCGTCAGCCAGCGCAGCGTGCCCTGGTTCGTCAGTGTCGTTCCGACAAGATTGTCGGCCGCGTTCAGCACGACCGCCTGGTATTGCAGCGTGTAGGTCGCCGCGGCGCCGTCGGAGTTGATGACGTCGCCGAGCAGCAGGCTCAGGGTCTGGCCGTCCTGTTGCAGTTCGCTGCCGTCGATCAGATCGACGAAGACGTCGCTGGCGGCGGCGTTGATGTCGCCGGGGTTCTGCGCGGCGTTCAAGCCGGTGCTGAAGCTGCGGCTCAGCTTGGCGCTGCCGGGCAGATAGCCCAGGCCGGCGGGTAGGACGTCTTCGATCTGGGCCTCGCGCAGGGTGCCGGGCGGCACCTGCACGCCCACCTGGTAGGTGACCACCTCGCCGATGAGCACATCGGTGCCGGTGCTGGCGGCCTCGGAGGTCTCGACCAGGGACTTGGTCAGACCGCCGGGGGTGCCGACGCTCGGGTCGCCGTCCACCACCGGGGTCTGGGTCGGGTTGCGTCCGTCGGCGGGGTTGCCGTTGTCGTCACTCAGGACGTCAGCGAAGTTGTCGCCGCTGACGGTGCCCTGGTTCTCGATGAGGGTGCCGCCGGCGACGCCGCCGTCGATGCTCACCTGGAAGCGTACCGTTGCCACTTCGCCGGGCAGCAGGCTGCCGAGGTTGATGGCGATGGGGTCGGTGCCGGTGACCACGCCAATGTCGGTGGTCACGGAGCCGGGCACGATGGCGGTATTGGTCGGAATGACATCGCTCAAGCGCGCATCGACGGTTGCCGCCGAGCCGCTGTTGATCACGCTGATGACATAGCCGATGGTGTCGCCGGGGTTGGCGAGGCCGTTGCCATTGCCGTCCTCGGCCAGGCTCCAGCGCTTCTGCACGTCGAGCAGCGGTGCGCCGCTGCCGGTGGTGGCGTCGATCTCGGTGGGCTGGAAGCCGTCGCTCGGGTCGCCGTTGCCGTCGGTGTCGCCCGGCTGGGTCTGGTCGGAATCGGTAGCGCCTTGGTTTTCGAAGGTGTAGTCGGTCACGCCGCCGGGCAGCGGGTCATCGACCTCGACGTTGAAGACGAGGATCTCGAAGTCGCCGGCAGCGAGTGTAGGCACGGACCAGCTCAGCGACTGACCGTTGACGGTGGGCGTGCCGGCGGTCGCGTTGGCGCTGCCACCGGCATAGCTCAAGCCGGTCGGGATCGTGTCGGTGAGCAAGACGTTGGTCAGGTCCTGATCGCCGTTGTTGGTCAGCACCAGGGTGTAGCGCAGGGTGTCGCCGGGATTGACGACGCCGTTGCCCGCCACGTCGGTGAGCAGGACGACACGCTTCTCGGCGTAGAGCGGGCTCTGCACCGCCGGCTGCCCGCCCACCGGGATGTCGGTGGGCTCGAATCCGTTATCACGCACGCCGTCGGCGTCGGTCGGGGTCGGTACGGTCTGCTCGGAGTCCACCGAGCCCTGGTTGCTGATCACGGTCCCATCCGGGGTACCGCTGTCGACGGTGACCTGGAAGGTGATGGTGGCCGTGGCGCCGGCAGCGAGGTCGCCGATGTCCACTTGCAGATTCGGCGCGCCTGAGTCGTCCGCGGTGCCGACATCGCTGGTCAGCGAGCCGCCGACATAGGTGGTGTTGGCGGGGACCGGGTCGGTGAAGACTACGCCCGTGGCGTCGGCGCCCTCGTTGGTCAGCTCGATGGTGTATTCCAGCGTGTCGCCGGGGTCGACCTGCCCGCTGGTGCCGCCGTCGACGACCAAGGCCACGGTCTTGACCGGGTACAGGAAGGCAGGAGTGGTCGGCGTGACGTTGGTCTGGCTGGTGCTCTCGTAGTCGTTCAGCGTATCGCTGCCGTCCAGCGGCCCGGTGCGCCCGCTGTCCGCCGCCCCAGTGGCCCCAGACTGGCTGGCCCAGGTCAGGCTCGCGGCGTTGGTCACGGCTTGGTCGATGACCAAGTCCCGCTCGGCAAGCGCCCGGAAGGTCACCTCGGTTTGGCCGGCGGCCTCGGTCAGGCTGCCGAGCTCGAAGGTGAGCTCCTGCCCGGTGCTGCTGTCGCCGGTGACGCTGCTTGGGGCCGTACTCGCGGAGCCGTCCACATAGGTCAGGCCCGCCGGCAGACTGTCCACCGCCACCAGCTCAAAGGCATCCGCACCGCTATCCACGGTGTGGTCGATGCTCAGCGTGAACAGCACCTCGGTGCCCAGCGCCACGCTGGCGCGATCGGCGGTCTTCTGGAGCTCGAGCGCAGGCTCGACCAGGGTCGCGTCCAGCGGCTGGATACCGGGTGTGCCGGCATCGGCGTCGAAGTCCACCCGCTGCGCGTCGTCCTGGCCGTCGGTGTAGTCGACATGGGCGTTGTTGCCCAGGACGGTGCCGGAGACGTTCGCGGCGATGTTGTCCACCCGCACGCGGATGTCGATGGTGATGACGTCGTCGTCGGCGACGCCGTTGGTCGGGTTGGTGATGTCGCCGAGGCTGAAGGTCAGCACCTGGCCAGTGACGTCCGTCGGCTGACTGGCCGGGTTGCCGATGATGATGCCGGTGTTGCCGAGGCCGACCGAGGCGCTCAGGTAGGTCACCCCGTCCGGCAGCGTGTCGACGACGCTGACCGCGCGGGTCACGCCCTCGATGATGCCCAGCGTCAGGCGGTACTCGAATTCTTCGCCGATGGTGTATTCGGTCGTTCCCGCGTCGGGATGGAAGGCCTTGTCGAGCGTCACCTCCGCGTTGACGGTGATCACCGGCGAGAGGTCGTCGGCGCTGTAGGTGCGCTGGTTCGGGTCATCGCCAGTGCGACTGTCGTAGGCGGCCAGCACCTGGTTCTGGATGGTCTGGCCCTGCTGCACGTCGTCGGTCAGGGTGGCGTCGAAGGTGATGGTCACCGAGCCGCCCACCGGCAGGTCGAAGGCGTCGCTGGCGAACGATTGGTCGCCCTCGGTGAAGGTGCTGAAGGTCGGCGTGGCCGCCCCGCCGCTGGTCGCCGTCACCTGCAGGTTGACAATGTCGCGCAGCCCCGTCGGCAGCGTGTCGCCGAGCACCGTGTCGTAGGCGACGGTGGTGCCGCCGTTGCTGGCGACCACCTGGAAGCTCACCGTCGAGCCCGCGTCCAGATTGGTGGTCGGGCTGGTGATGGTCTTGACCAGCGTGATGTCCGGCTCGCCCACCTGCACCTGCTCGGCGTCGCTCAGTTGCTCGGCGCTCGGATTGCCCTGCACCTGGAAGTCGAACGTCGCGGCGTTGTCGAGTGTGTGATTGGCGATGTTGCCCGGCACGTCGGCGACGCGCGCGCGGTAGGTCAGCACCAGGGTGCGGGCCTCGGTGGTGTTGGTGTTGGTCAGCGTGCCGGCGTCGAGCGTCAGGGTCGTCTCCCCGGGCTCCGGCGTATCCGCGGATACCGTGAAGTCCGTCGGCAGCGCCGGGTCCGCGGTGATGTCGCTATCCTGAAGCGTCGCGTCCAGGGAGCCGGTCACATACACCAGCCCGGCGTCGAGCACGTCGGTGACAACGCTGTTCTCCAGGACCACTTTGTCCAAGTCATCCAGGTCCGGCGGCAGCGTGACGGTGACGCGGTACTCGACCTCGTCGCCGATGGCATAGCGCGTCTGGGCGTTGTCCAGGTCCTTGACGAAGTTCACGTCCACGACTCGCACCCGCTCGGTGGCGCTGTCGGCGTAGTTGTTGGGGGCAACGCCACTGCCTGTGCGCTCGCCGTCGGCCTCGCCCGGGGCGCCCGGGGTGGCGTCGTTGGTGCCTTGATCGCCCGGCAGGCTGGTCCAGGTGAGGTTGGCGGTGTTGTCGACGAAGTCGTCACGCACACCGTTGTCGGTGGCCTCCACCGTGATGACGAGCTGGCCGTCCACCGGGAAGGTGCCGACGCTGACGTTCAGCTCGCTGGTGGTGCTGGCGCTGGTGTCGACAGCGCTCACACCGCCGCTGGGTGCGGTGGTGATACTGCTCGGGTCGATGCTGTCCCAGTTATCGAACAGGTCGGTCAGCTGGACGTCGTAGGCGGTGGCACGATTGCCGCCGCTCGGATGCGTCAGGGTCAGCGTGAAGGTGGTCGTACCCTCGGGCACGATCACACTAGGATCGGCGGTCTTGGCGATGACGAGCCCCGGCTCCAGCACCGTCAGGGTCTGAGTCACCGGCGTCAGGCTGGCCGGTTGATTCAAGGCCGTCAGCCAGCGCAGCGTGGCGGCGTTCGCCAGTGTGGTGCCGGCGACGTTGGCGTCGGCGTTGAGCACGACGGCCTGATATTGCAGCGTGTAGGTGGCGGCCGTGGCGTCGGAGTTGATGACATCGCCGAGCAGCAGGCTCAGGGTCTGGCCGTCCTGTTGCAGTTCGCTGCCGTCGATCAGATCCACGAACACGTCGCTGGCGGCGGCGTTGATGTCGCCGGGGTTCTGCGCCGCGTTGAGGCCGGTCGTGAAGGTGCGGCTGAGCTTGGCGCTGCCGGGCAGGTAGCCCAGGCCGGCGGGTAGGACGTCTTCGATCTGGGCCTCGCGCAGGGTGCCGGGCGGCACCTGCACGCCCACCTGGTAGGTCACCACCTCGCCGATGAGCACATCGGTGCCGGTGCTGGCGGCCTCGGAGGTCTCGTCCAGGGTCTTGGTCAGACCGCCGGGGGTACCGACACTCGGGTCGCCGTCCACCACCGGGGTCTGGGTCGGGTTGCGTCCGTCGGCGGGGTTGCCGTTGTCGTCACTCAGGACGTCAGCGAAGTTGGCGCCGCTGACGGTGCCTTGGTTCTCGATGAGGGTGCCGCCGGCGACACCGCCGTCGATGGTGACCTGGAAGCGTACCGTTGCCACTTCGCCGGGCAGCAGGCTGCCGAGGTTGATGGCGATGGGGTCGGTGCCGGTGACCACGCCGATGTCGGTGGTCACGGAGCCGGGCACGATGGCGGTATTAGCCGGGATGACATCGCTCAAGCGCGCATCGACGGTTGCCGCCGAGCCGCTGTTGATCACGCTGATGACATAGCCGATGGTGTCGCCGGGGTTGGCGAGGCCGTTGCCATTGCCGTCCTCGGCCAGGCTCCAGCGCTTCTGCACGTCGAGCAGCGGTGCGCCGCTGCCGGTGGTGGCGTCGATCTCGGTGGACTGGAAGCCGTCGCTCGGGTCGCCGTTGCCGTCGGTGTCGCCCGGCTGGGTCTGGTCGGAGTCGGTGGCGCCTTGGTTTTCGAAGGTGTAGTCGGTCACGCCGCCGGGCAGCGGGCTGTCCACCGCAACGTTGAAGACCAGGAATTCGAAATCCCCGGCGGCCAGCGGCGACAGCGTCCAGTCCAGCGACTGGCCGCTGATGTCGGCGCTGCCGGCGGTCGCACTGGCAGTGCCGGCGACATAGGTCAGGCCGGTCGGGATGGTGTCGGTCAGCGAGACGTTGGTCAGCGACTCATCGCCGTTGTTGGTCAGCACCAGGGTGTAGCGCAGGGTGTCGCCGGGATTGACAACGCCATTGCCCGCCACGTCGGTGAGCAGGACGACACGCTTCTCGGCGTAGAGCGGGCTCTGCACCGCCGGCTGCCCGCCCACCGGGATGTCGGTGGGCTCGAAGCCGTTGTCGCGCACGCCGTCCGCATCGGTGGGCGTCGGCACGGTCTGCTCGGAGTCCACCGAGCCCTGGTTGCTGAGCACGGTCCCATCCGGGGTACCGACGTCGACGGTGACCTGGAAGGTGATGGTGGCCGTGGCGCCGGCGGCGAGGTCGCCGATGTCAATGGTCAGCGTGTTGCTCGCGAAGGTCCCGGCCGGACTCCCGTCCAGCGTCGCGCTGTTGGCGACATAGGTGGTGTTCGCCGGCATCGGGTCGGTGAAGACCACGCCAGTGGCGTCGGCGCCCTCGTTGCTCAGCGCGATGGTGTATTCCAGCGTGTCGCCGGGGTCGACCTGCCCGCTGGTGCCGCCGTCGACGACCAAGGCCACGGTCTTGACCGGGTACAGGAAGGCGGTGGTCGCCGGTGTTACGTCGGCGGTGGTGTCGAAGACGTAGTCGTTGAGCCCGCCCGCGCCGTCGTTGCCGGTGCGGCCGCTATCCGGCGCGCCGGTGGCGTCCGCGGTGCTGGCGAAGGTGCCGTCGATGACATTCTGCAGCGCACTGCCGACCACGGCGTCGAGATCGACCTCGGCGCGGTAGCTGAAGGTCTTGGTGTCGCCGTTCGCGAGCTGGCCGAGGGTGAAGACCGGTGCGGCGGGATCGCTCTCATCGACGCTCGCCTGACCCGTCGTCGAGCCGGTCTGGTAGGTCAAGCCGGTCGGGATCAGGTCGGTCAGCTCGACCTGGTAGGCGTCGGCGGTGCTCGCCGCCGTGTGGCTGACCTCGACGGTGTAGGTGACCTGGTTGCCGAGGGCCGGCACGGTGGTATCCGGCGTCTTGGTGACTTGCAGCACCGGCTCGGCGACGGTGACATCCAGGGAATCGGACGCGGTGCCGATGTCGCTGGTGACCTCGGCGCCGTTGGTGAGGTCCACGCCGTTCTGGTTGGACGCAATGTTGTCGACCCGTGCCCTGAGCTGGAGGGTCAGGGACTTGTCAGCCACCGCGGGCGCGATGGTCACGTTGCCGAGATCCACGGTCACGGTGCCGGTGGGGTTCTCCACCGCCGTGCCGGCGCCGTCGTAGCTGATGCCCGACTCGGCATTGATGCCGACCAGCTCGAGGAACTGAAGACCGTCCGGGAGCGTATCGGTGACCACGACGTTGTTGGTCACGCCCGCCAGCAGCGAGACCTTCACATCGAACAGCACCTCTTCGCCGATGGCGAAGTTGGCATCCGGCTGGCCCGTGGTCAGGGTCTTTTGCAGCGCGATGTTGGCATCCAGCGTCAGGTCGCGGCTGGTGGTTTGGCCGTAGTTGTTGAGCTGGGTGTCGTCGGTGTCGTCCAGCACATCGCTGCCGTTGCGGCCGTCGCTGCCGAACGGGAGGCTGTTGTAAGCGGCTTCGACATTGTTGGTCAGGATCGCGCCGGTCACCGCGCCATCGACGACGGTGGCGGTATAGGTGATGGTCAGGGTCGTATTCGGCGGCAGGTCGAAGAGCGGCCAGGCCAGGGTATCGCTCGCCGTCGTCTGATCGGCATCGGCGGCCGTCAGCGGATCTCCGCCATCGCTCTTGACGACGGCGTCGCTGTCGTTGTCCACAGCAACATTGGCGAAGTACGGACCAGCGCCGCCGTTGGCCCCCAGCAGGTCGGCCGGGAGCACATCGGTCAGGTCCGTCTGGTATGCGGTCGCAAAGCCGTCGGTGTTGCTGACGGTGAGCTGATAACTGACCTCGTCGCCCGCGACCGCCGGCGTACCGTCGGTGATGGTTTTGCTGAGCGCCAGCGCCGGCTCGCGTACCGTGATGGTCGCATCGTCCGCCGGGAAGGGCTGGCTTGCGCCGCTGTAGATCAGGGTCGCGGTGTTGACCAGCTGGGCGTTGCGCTGGTTGCCGATGACGTTCTCGACCTCGACCTCGTAGCTGATCACGATGTCTTGGCTGGTGGCCGCGCTGTTCTGCACGGTGCCGAAGTTGAACACCAGCGGATCGGTGTCCGCACCCGGCTCCGTCGGCGGGCTGTTGGTGGTCGAGAAATCGCTCGCTGGCAGATCGATCGTGATCGGCGTGCCGGTGTAGCGCAGCCCGTCGGGCAGCTCGTCGGTGATGACGAAGTTGTCGGTCTGCCCCACCGGCACCGAGACGGTGATGGTCTGGGTGGTGGTGGCGCCGATCTGTAGCGCATCCTGGCCGACGGTCTTGGTGACGCTCGGGCGGTTCGCGGTCAGGGTCGCGTTGTCGGTGGCGCTGAGGTCGTTGACCGCCTGGCCGCTGGTGTTGTTCTGGCCGGAGCCGGTGCGCTCGCCGGTGTCGCTGTCCGGGGCGCCCGGGGTCGCATCGCCGGTGCCGTTGCTGCCCGGCAGGCTGGTGCCTTGCAGCTCGGCGGTGTTGGTGACCGTTTCCTCGAAGTCGATGGCCGGGTCGAGGGTCGCGGTATAGGTCAGCGTGATGTTCTCGCCCGGCCCGAGGTAGCGCTGGTCGGCGGCTAGGCAGTCCATGGTCAGGGTCAGCGTCTGGCCGACGAAGCCGCCGCAGCTCGTGACATCGACATTGCCGCGGCTCAGCTCCGCGTCCGTGAGCATGGGGCTCTGATAACGCGCCGGCAGGGTATCGGTGACCACGGCATCCCACAGACGGGTGCGATTGCTGCCGGTCGCGGCGCTGGCCACCACGGTGAAGGTGACGGTATCGCCGCCGCTGGCGGTGGTCGGGGAGGCGGACTTGGTGGTCGCGGGCAGCGGCTCGACGACGGTCGTCTGCTGGGTGTCTGTCTGCGACTGAGTCGTGTCGTCGCGATTGACGTAGTTGAGCGTCGCGGTGTTGGTTTTGCTGTCGTTGTGGTTGTTGTCCGACGTGTTCAGCACCAGGGCATCGAAGAGAATGACCACCTGTGCCGGCGCCGTGCCGGTGTTCGACACCGTGCCGACATCGAAGCCCAGATCCTGGCCGGCGACCGATGGGGCGACCGCGGTCGGGCTGGTCGGCACCGCGCCGAAGTCGGCGGTGACAACACCGTCGGCGGAGGCCTGGATGCTCGCCGTGCCGGTCAGGAACTGCTGCCCGGCCGGCAGGGCGTCGGCGAAGATCGCGGCGTCGAGGGGGCTCACGATCTCGCCGACCGGGACGGTATAGCTCAGGCGATAGGTGACGACCTCGCCGATGGCGAGCTGGGAGCCCGTCGTCCAGCTCTCGGAGCTGGTGTCGATCACCTTAGAGACAGCGCCGACGCCGGTACTGACGGTCGCGGTGTTGGAGTCGGCCTGGGGCGTCTCCCGCCCGTTGGTGCCGCCGTCCTGGCTGTTGCCGACGGCGCTCGCCGCGTTGCTGTAGGTCCAGCCGGTGCGGATGTCCGGGCCGACTGTCGCGGTGAAGGTGAAGATGACCTGGCCGCCGTTCGCGGCCAGGCTCACGCCGTCCTTGGCGGTGTAGGTGACGGTGCCGGTACCCTCGACATAGGCGAAGTCGAAGTCGTCGGCGCCGGTGCCGGTGCTGGTGTCGCTGATGCCGGCCGCGGCGAGGTCGAACAGGTCGTTGTCGGTGCCGTCGTTCAGGATGTCCGCGACCACGACATCGAAGGCCGGGACATTGCCACTGTTGGTGACGGTCAGGGTGATGGTGACCTCATCGCCCGCCGTCAGGTCGGTGTCGGGCGAGATCGCCTTGACGATGCCGAGCGCCGGCTCGCCCACCGTGACGGTGGCGTCGTCGTCCCAGGTGCTCGTGGTATCGGCGCTTCCGACGGTGGCCGTGTTGGTCAGGTCGGTGCCCGCGACGTTGCCCGGGATGTCCTCGACCCGCAGCCTGTAGCCGATGGTGAAGGTCTGCGCCTCGCCGCTGGCATTGGTGACCGTGCCCAGGTTCGCCGTCAGGTTGCTGCCATCGACGATGAAGTCCGACGGCAAGGGGCCGGCATAGTCCAGGTCCGGGCTCTGGGTCAGCACATAGCTGCCGGTCAGATACTCCAGCCCATCCGGCAGCGCATCGGTCAGCGTCAGGTCCTGCACGACGAACGGGTTCAGGGTGTCGATCCCGGCCGGCACCGTGATGCTGACGGTGTAGGTCACCTCATCGCCGATGGCGTAGGGCCCGGTGCCGCTGTCCACCGCCTTGGCGATGCCGAGGGGGCTGACCTTGAGCCTTGCGCTGGTGGCGACGGCGTTGTTGCCGAAGCCGGTCTGCAGCGCGCCGGCCTCGATGCTGTTCAGGTGCCCGCTCTCCGAGGGCGCGCTCGAGGTCACGTCCACCGAGATGGAGCAGCCGCCGGCCGGGATGGGCGCGCCGGACTGGACGGTGACGGTGCTGCCGCCCGCGCTCGCCGACACCGAGCCGGCGCTGCAGCCGGTGGTCGCCTGGATGTTGGGGTTATCCGCAACCACAACGCCGGACGGCAGCGTGTCCACCAGGTCCGCCGTCAGCGTGGTGCCGGCCAGATTGCCGTTGCCGAAGGACAGAGTCAGGGTGGAGGTGCCGCCGACGACGATGCCGGACGGCGAAAAGTACTTGCTGAGGCTCGGCGGCTGCGGCGGATTAACGAACAGGCTGGCCGTGGCCTCGGCGCCGTTGTTGCCGACGCTGGTCTGGAGGTCACCGGCCGCGATGGTGTTGACGTAGGGGGAGGCGGTGCTGTCGCTCGCCGTGACATCCAGGGCGATGGTGCAGCCGCCGGACGGGATCTCCGCCCCGTTGGCGTACGTAATGGTGCTGCTGCCGGCGCTCGCCGTGACGCTGCTCAGGGTGCAGGTGCCGCCGAGGTCGACCGGGTCGGCGACAGTGACACCGGCCGGCAGGGTGTCGACGAAGTCCGCGCTTAGCGTCATCGCGGCGTTGTTGGCGTTGCCGAGGCCGATGGTCAGGCGGGCGACATCACCGGGGTTGATGGTATTGGGCGCGAAGGCCTTCTCCACCGTCGGCGGCGTCGGTGTGGTCACCACGAGCCCGGCGCTGGCGGGGTCGCCGTTGGCGCCGCCGTCGGTGTCCAGGGCGCCGGCGGGGATGGTGTTCGTGTAGCTGCCGCCGGTATCGGACGTCACCGCGACGGTAATGGTGCAGCCACCGGCCGGGATCTGCGCACCGCTGGCGTAGGTGATGCTGTCGCCGCCGACGGGCGCCGTGACGCTGCCCGAGCAACTGCCGCCGATGTCGGCCGGATCGGCAACGGCGACGCCGCTCGGCAGGGTGTCGATGAAGTCCGCGATGAGCGTCAGCGGGCTGGCGTTCGGGTTGCCCAGGCTCAGGGTGAGCGTGGCCGTGTCAGCGGCCGCGATGGTCCCCGGGCTGAAGGACTTGCCCACCGTCGGCGGCACCAACGGATCGGTCTGCGAGACCGCCAGGCTGGCGGTCACCGGGGCCTGGTTGCTACCGGTGGTGGTCTGCAATTGGCCGGCGGCGATGACATTCTCGTACAGCCCTTCCTCGCTGGCCGTGACGTCGACGGTGACGGTGCAGCTGCCCCCGGCCGGGATCTCCGCGCCGGTGTCCAGGGTCACGCTGATGCCGCCGGCGGCGGCGGTGACCGCCCCGTTGCCGCAGTTGGTGCCGGCGTTCGGCTGGGCGGCGACGAACAGGTTGCCGGGCAGCGCATCGATCAGCGGCTCGGTGAGACTGATGGCCGCGGCGTTGGGGTTGGTCAGGGTGATGGTGAGGGTAGCGGTCGCGTCCGGTGCGATGCCGACCGGCGCAAAGGCCTTGGCAATGGCGGGCGGTGCGCCGACCCCCATGGTTGCCTGCGCGGTGCCGGTATTGGTCAGACCCTGGTCGCTCAGGAGCGTCGCGGCGTCGATGAAGTTGGTGTACTCGCCCGGGTCATTGCCCACGACGTCGGCCGAGAAGGTGCAGCTGCTCTCTGTTGCCAGGGTGGCGTCGATCAGCTCCAGCGTGGCCTCTCCGGGGCTGGCAACGATCTGACCATTGCTACAGGTCGTGGCCGCATTCGTTGGGCTGGCAATGGCCAGGCCCGCCGGCAGCGTGTCGGTCAGCGCCACGCCGGTGAGGGCCAGCGTGGGGTCGTTGTTGTTGATGGTGACGGTGAGGCGGTTCGGCTCGCCGGGGTTGCGGAACGCCGCAGCGAAGGCCTTGGCGATGGTCGGACTCTCGACAACGTTGAGGGTCGATTGCGTCGGCGACTCATTGAGCACGCCCTGATCGCTGACGACACCCCGCTCCGGAATGATGTTGGTGTAGGCGCCGAGGGCGTCTGCCCGGACATCCAGCTCGATCAGGCAATTGCTGCCGGGCGGAACAGTCGCTTGGGAGACCGTGATCACGCCGTGCTCGGCAGCGTTGGAAGTATCGATGACCGGAGCACTTCCGGGCCCACTGCCGGCGCAGGTGGTGGCGGGATTCGCCGCAGCGGCGATGAACAGGCCGTCGGGCAATTCGTCGGTGAAGCTCACACCCGTCAGCTCACGCGGGGTGGCGGAGTTCGGGTCCAGGGTGCTGATGAGGCGGATGCGCAGCCGCGCTGTCTGCCCGGTACCGATCACATCCGGCGAAAAGCCCTTGGTGACGCCGAGGCCCTGCAGGGTGGACAGCGTGGCCACCGTGCCTTCCGGGTTGGTGTAGCCCTGATCCGTGACAACGGCACCGGCGGCGATGCTGTTGGTCAGGTTGAGGAAGCTCACCGAGGTGGTGGTCACGAAGACCTGGCAGGTTGCGTCCGGCGGAATTCGGGCGCCGGACAGGACCACCTTGTTGTCGCCCGGGATCGCCGTGACCTGTCCGCCCGGGCAGTTGGTGCTGGCATCGGGCACCGAGTAGACCTCGATGCCGAACGGGAAGGTATCGGTGAGGCCCACCCCCTCCATGGTAATGGCCGAGGGGTTGATCAGGTCGATGCGCAGCAGCGAGGGCACACCGCCGGTGACGATGACCGGGTCAAAGGATTTGTTGACGCTCAGCTCTGCCGTCGCCTGCGCCAACGTTGCGCTTATGGCACTCGTGCTGACCGGCCCCTCGGCACTCGTGATGTTGCCGGCGGGGATGGTGTTGCTCCAGGGTCCGGTGCCGCTGGTGCGAACATCGAAGAAGAAATCGCAACTGCCGCCGGCCGGCAGGGTCGCCCCGAGCAATTCGGCACTGGCAGCGCCGGGATTGGCGACCAGGCTCGGCGAGCCGGCGCAGTTGGTGCTGGCGTTGGCCGGGTTGGCAACGGTCAGTCCGGCGTCGAGCGGATCGGTCACCGAGACATTGGTGAGCACGCCATTGAAGCCGTTGAGCAGCGTGACCTTGACCCGCGCCTTACCGCCGGGCACCACCGCAGTCGGGGTGAAGCCCTTGGTCCCGGACAGACCGGTGTCGATACCGAGGGTCGCTGTCACATTCGCCGGGATCGAGCCCGCTGACGAGCTGAAATCGCTCGGCGTGATGACGTTTTGGTAGTTGCCCACCAGGGTACCGGTGACCTGCGCCGTGATCGCACAGTCGCTGGACTCCTGCGCATCCGGCCGCGGCGCAACGCTGCCCCCGGTCAGGATCAGCTCACCCGTATTCGGAAAGGCTTGGAGCGTCCCGCCGCAGGTGTTGGTGACGGCCGGATTCGCGGCCAGCGTGACCCCTGCCGGCAGGGTATCGGTGAGGTCCACATCCGTGAGCTGCTCCACCACCCGATTACGGATGCGGATGGTGAGGGTGGACTGTCCCCCCTGCGGGATGCTGGCCGGGCTGAAGGACTTATTGACGGCGACGGAATTGACACTGAGGGTATTGACGGCCGGGCTTGGGCCGGTGTTGCAGATCTGCTCCCCGTCGACATCCTCCCCGCAGATGCCGCCCTGCGGGATCTGGTTGGTGAAAGTCAGCCCGTTCGGTGCATCCGCCGGCAGGCGTGCATCGAAGACGACGGTGCAGACCCCCGGATCGAGGCCGCTACCGGCGACGATAGTGCCGCCGGACCAACTGAGCTGGGTTTCGCCGTCCGCGCCGGTGAAGGTGCCGCCCTGGCAGCCGACACTGCTGACGGGATTGCTCCCGCGCAGCACCATCTGGTTGCCGCCATCGGCCGGCAGGTCGTCCACGAAGCTGACATTGTCGACGGGCCCGCTGGACCAGTTGCGGATGGTCACCGTGAAGCGCGTCCACTGCCCCGGGGCGACATTGCTGAGCGAGACCGACTTGTCCACCGTCAACTCTGCATTGACGGTGACACTGGCGCTGGCGGCGGGGCTCGGCAAGTTGCCGGGATTCTGGACCGCATCTGCCGGGATGGCGTTGGTGTGCTCGCCGTCGACCAGTGAGGTGACATAGGCGCTGATGGTGCAAGTACCGCCGGGGCCGGCGATGGCGCCGGTGAGCGTCAGGGCCGTGTCTTCGGTATCCGCCATGTAGCCCAGGCTGCCGTTGACCGCCCCGGACCCGGTACAGGTGACCGTCGGGTTGGCGGGCGCCGCCGGGCTGCTCAGGGTGTCGCGGATCAGCAGCGTGGTGCCGGTCAGGTCATCGGTGAAGCTGGTGATGTCGAGCGGCGCGGTCAGGCTGTTGTTGGCGATGCCGATGGTCATCGGCACCGGCTGTCCGGCCGGAATCAGGTCTGCACCTAAGGACTTGCTGACACCGATGGGCGTTGTCGCCGTCAGGTCGGCGGAGAAGGCCGGGCTCGTGAGGCCGCGGGTATTACCGATGGCGCCCTCGGCCAGGCTGTTGGTCAAGCTGCCGACGGCCTCGGCGACAATATCGACGCCGATGGTGCAGCTGCCTCCTTCGCCGATGGTGCCGCCGGTGAGCGTGATGCTGTCACCGCCGACGCCGGCTGCAAGACTGCCGTCCACCGCGCCGGGGCCGCTGCAACTGCTGCTGGCGTCAGCCGGGTCGGCGATCACCATGCCGGTGGGCAAGGTGTCGGTAAAGCTGGTGAGCGGGATGCTCGCGCCCGGGTTTGGGTTGCTCAGCGTGATGCTCAGCCGGGTCGCATCGCCGGCGATGGCCGGGGACGGCGTGAAGGACTTGCCGCCCGTGGGCGGCTGCAAGCCGCTGACCGACAGCGTCGCGTTGGCGTCGGTGCTGTTGAACACCGGCGTGCCGCTCTCCAGCGCCCGGTAACCGGCGGTGCTCGCATCCGGCGTGCTATTGGCCGGGATGTTGGCGACGTGATTGCCCGGCGTGACCGAGCGCACGCCCAGCTCGAACTCGCAAATACCGTCGACGGCGCCGGTGCTGGCCGGGATGGTGCCGGCGGTGAGATAGACCCGGCTTGTGCCCGGCGCGGCGGCGCTCACCGTGAAGCCGCAGCTGTTGGTGCCGATCGACTGCGGGTCGGCGATGACGATGGCCGACGGCAACAGTACCGTCACCGCAGCGTCGGTCAGCGCGACCTGGGCGTCGTTGGCGACGGTGATGCGATAACTGGAGGCGTCGCCCTGGTCTATGGTCGCCGGGCTGAACCCATGGTTGATGGTGGTGGTGGCCGCAGCGGCGCCGGAGAGCACCCACAGCAGGCCGAAGAGCCAAAGACGGTGTGGTCTCGGTCGGGCGGGGAGCGGCGGCTCGGCGAGGGAGGGGGCCTCTACCCGCGGTGTCAGGGGAGTCCCGGAGGGAGCCCCGGGGGGAGCCAGGAGGGGAGCCAGGGACAGCCGCCAAAGGGCGACGACAACCGCACGAGCCCGTTGAGACATGATGATCTCGCCTATGCCGTGGTGCGAGCTTGTCGCCCGCTTTGGGCACCCCCCTGCCAAGAAGCCCCCAAGGCCCCTAGGGTGATCCCCCTATACGGCGCGTGATGATCCTCCATCCCACGGGACCACGCAACCCCACGGCAAGGCCACCGTGATTGACGAGACCCTCGCCGGCGCCTACGCCAAGCTGATGCGACGGCTGGGTTGGGCAGAAGAGCGTCACAGCCGGGCCGCGAGCAGGCGGTTACCCGCGGCTATTCGAGTAGCCGCCGCACGACCGTTCCCGCGAGCGTGAGTCCGAACAGCGCAGGCATGTAGCTGATGGTGCCGTTGACGGCGCGGTCGCGCCCGCGGACCGAAGGGGCCGGCGGCAATGGCGCCAGCGGCGGCTCATCGGACCAAACGGCCAGCACGCCGCGATCGTGACCCTGCCGGCGCAGGCGCTTGCGCACTGCGCGCGCGAGCGCGCACTCGCGGGTGTCCATCAGGTCCGTCACATGCAGGCGCGTAGGGTCCAGACGGCCGCCGGCGCCCATGCTGGCGGCGACCGGGACACCGGCCTCGAGCGCCGCGGCCAGCAGGGCCACCTTGCTGCTCAGGCTGTCGATGGCATCGGCAACGTGATCGAACGCGCCCTCGCCCACCAGCGCCGGCATGGCATCGACGCTCAGAAAATCATCGCGAATGCTCAGCCGGCAGTCCGGATTGATGTCGGCGATGCGTGCGGCGACGACCTCGGCCTTCTTGGCCCCGAGGGTGCTACGCAGGGCGCAGAGCTGGCGGTTGAGGTTGGACGGCGCCACCGCATCGAAGTCAGCGATGGTGAGCCGCCCGATGCCGGCGCGCGCCAGGCCCTCCGCGGCGAAGGAGCCGACGCCGCCGAGCCCGGCCAGCAGCACATGGGCCGCCGCCAGGCGCTCGCAGCCAGCGGCGCCGATGAGGATCGCCGTGCGCTCGCAGAGGGGATTATCCGGGCTCACGCGGCCGCGGGCGCCGGCAGGGCGAGCACGGCCCGGGCGTTGGCGGTGGTGGCCGCCGCGACCTCCGCGGGCTCGGATTGACGCACCTCGGCGAGTGCCGTCAGCACCTCGGGCAAGTACTCGGGGCTGTTGCGCTGGTAGCGGTGGGAGGCGACCGTGAGGTCCGGCGCGTCCGTCTCCAGCACCAGGGCGTCCAGGGGCAGCGCCGCCGCCAGCCGCCGCAGCTTGGCGGAGCGCTCGAAGGTGAGCATGCCGCCGAAGCCGAGCTTGAAGCCGAGGTCCAGATAGGCTCGCGCCTGCTCCAGGCTGCCGTTGAAGGCGTGCGCAATGCCGCCCTGGACACCGGCCCGGCGCAGCAGCCCGAGCATGGTGTCATGGGCCTTGCGCACGTGCAGCAGCACCGGCAGTCCGGCGTTGGCGGCAATAGCGAGCTGCGCCGCGCAGAGCTCACGCTGGCGCTCGCGGGCGCCGGCGTCCTGCTCCAGCGCGAAATCGAGGCCGATCTCGCCGACGGCCAGCGGCGGCTGCTCGGCCAGTGCGGCCTCCAGCGCCGGCAGGTCGGCATCGCCGTGGCGGTCCATAAACACCGGGTGCAGACCGAGTGCCGGGTGCAGCTCGCCATGCTCGGCACAGAGCGCCAGCAGCTTCGGCCAGCCGGCGCGCTCGATGGCCGGCACCACGATATCGCCCACGCCCTGCACCCGGCACTGCGCGAGCACACGATCGCGGTCGGCATCGAAATCGGCGACGTCTAGGTGGCAGTGGGTGTCGATCAGGTGCATTGTTGACCGATGGGGCGAGGCACTAAGATGACCCGCGAGCGCGGACGACCGGCGCACAGCGCCCCAATCCTACTGCACCCGCCGCTGCCCTGCGCCGGCCCGACAGACACCACGGAGGCGACCCATGGGACTGCCGCAACGCGATACCGAGCACCACACCTACGGCGATTACGTCACCTGGCCCGAGGACGTGCGCTATGAGCTCATCGACGGCGTCGCCTACCTGATGGCGCCGGCGCCGACGCTGGAGCATCAGGACATCGCCGGAGAGCTGTATCTGCAGCTGCGTTTAGCGCTGGACGACAAACCCTGCCGCGTCTACATCGCCCCGGTGGACGTGCGCCTGCCGAAGGGGGACGAGGCGGACGAGCTCATCGACACCGTCGTGCAGCCGGACGTGCTGGTGGTGTGCGAAGAGCACAAGCTCGATCGCCGCGGCGTGCGCGGCGGCCCGGATCTGGTGGTGGAGGTCCTCTCCCCCAGTACGGCCAGCCACGACCATGTGAAAAAGCGCCGCGTCTACGAGCGCGCCGGTGTACGCGAATACTGGCTGGTGCACCCGGGCGACCGTATGGTCACCGTCTACCGGCTCGGGCCTGCGGGCTACGGCAAGCCCGACGTGCAGGAGCTGGCCGGCGAGACGCCCGTAGCGGCGCTGCCCGAGGTGAGCATCCGCTGGGACGAGCTGGTATCCCGTCTGCCGCCACAGGTGGGTTGACGGCGGGCGTGCCCGGCGCCCATTGCGACGCGCCGCCTGCTACAACACCGCCGCATCGTCGCGCATCGCGGCCCGGATCTGCCCGACTAGCCGCCGCATGGCCGCATCCGCCGGCACCGCCTGGCCCATGAGCCAGTCGTGCAGGATTTGATCCTGATAGCCCAGCAGACGCACGAAGTCTGCGCGGCCGGCAGCGTCCAGCGCCGGGAAGCCCACCTCCAGAAACCGGCTCAGCAGCAGGTCCAGCTCCAACATCCCGCGCCGGCATTGCCAGCGCAGACGTGCGGTATGCGTCGTGATCTCGGCGGTGGCGGCATCGGTTGGATCCATGACAGCGTGCCGGCGCGGGCTCAGATGGACTTCTCGAGCATCAGGTCCTTGATCTTGCCGATGGCCCGGGTGGGGTTCAGGCCCTTCGGACAGACCTCGACGCAGTTCATGATGGTGTGGCAGCGGAAGAGCTTGTAGGGCCCCTCCAGTGCATCCAGGCGCTCCTCGGTGGCCTGGTCGCGGCTGTCGGCGAGAAAACGCCAGGACGCCAGCAGGGCCTGCGGCCCGTGAAACTTCTCCGGATTCCACCAGAACGACGGGCAGGCCGTGGAGCAGGCGCCGCACATGATGCACTCGTAGAGGCCGTCCAGCTTCTCCCGGTCCTCCGGCGACTGGCGAATCTCCTGCTCCGGCAGCGGCTCCTTGCGGATGAGATAAGGCTGGACATTGCGGTACTGCTCGTAGAACTGGGTCATGTCGACCACCAGGTCCCGGATCACCGGGCGGCCCGGCATCGGGCGCACCTGGATCGGGCGCTTCAGCTCCGACACCGGCGTGACGCAGGCGAGCTTGTTGGTGCCGTTGACGTTCATGCCGTCGGAGCCGCACACGCCCTCGCCGCAGGAGTGGCGAAAGGCGAAGGTCTCGTCCTGCTCCTTGATGGCGAGCAGGGCCTCGCGCAGCATCATGCCCGGCTGCTCCTCGACCTCGTAGGTCTGCATGCGAGGCTTTTGGTCCTGCTCGGGGTGGTAACGGTAAATGCTGATCTGCATCGTTGTTCTCGATTGGCTTTCGCGTCATTAAGCGGATCGGTGAAGCGCGTCTGTCCGGCGCCGGCCTGGCGCGAAAAGGGCTGAGGGCCCGGGGCTGAGGGGCGGCGGCGAAAGACAGGCGGCGCCCTCCCTCAGCCCTCAGCCCTCAGCCCTGCCTTTAATAGACCCTCGCCTTCGGCGGAAAGCTCTCCACCGTCAGCGGCTTGGTGCGCACGGGCTTGTAGTCCATGCGATCGCCGTCGCGGGCGTAGAGGCTGTGCTTCATCCACTGCTCGTCTTCGCGCTCCGGATAATCCACACGGGAATGGGCGCCGCGGCTTTCCTGGCGGTGATAGGCCGACATCAGGGTCGCCATGCCCACGTCCACCAAGTTGTCGAGCTCCAGCGCCTCGATGCGGGCGGTGTTGAAGATCCGGCTCTGATCCTGCAGGCGCACGCGCTCGACCCGCTCGCGCAGGGCTTTGAGCTTCTCGACCCCTTCGGCCATGGTGGCGTCCTCGCGGAAGACCCCGCAGTGGTCTTCCATGAGCTTGCGCAGATCGGCCTTCACCGCTGCCACGGACTCGCCCTCGCCGGTGCGGTCCCAGCGCCCGAGGCGGGTCAGCGCCGGCTCGATGTCGGCCTCCCGCATGGGCCTGTGGTTGGGGTTCTCGGCGACGTAGTCCAGGATATCCGTGCCGGCGGCGCGGCCGAACACCAGGATGTCCAGCAGCGAGTTGCCGCCGAGGCGGTTGGCGCCGTGCACCGAGACACAGGCGCACTCGCCGGCGGCGTAGAGCCCGGGGACCACCTCTTCCGGTCCGTGCCTCGCCGGGGCGACAACCCGGGCATAGCGGTCCGTTGGGATGCCGCCCATCGCATAATGCGCAGTCGGAAACACTGGGATGCCTTGCTCGGCGGGGTCGAGGCCGAGAAATACCCGGCAGATGTCCGTGATGCCCGGCAGGCGGTGGTGGACCACGTCGGCGCCGAGGTGGTCCAGGCGCAGCATCACGTGGTCTTTGCTCGGCCCGCAGCCGCGGCCCTCGCGGATCTCCGTCACCATGGAGCGGGCGACCACGTCGCGGCTCGCCAGGTCCAGCGCCCGCGGGGCATAGCGCTCCATGAAGCGCTCGCCGTCGCCGTTGATCAGGTAGCCGCCCTCGCCGCGGGCGCCTTCGGTGATGAGCATCCCCTTGCCGGCGACGCCGGTGGGGTGGAACTGGTAGAACTCCATGTCCATCAGCGGCACGCCGGCGCGCAGCGCCATGGCCATGCCGTCGCCGGTGTTGATGAAGGCGTTGGTGGTGGTGCGGAACACCTGGCCGTGGCCGCCGGTGGCCAGCAGGGTCGCCTTGGCCTCGATGACCAAGGTCTCGCCGGTCTCGATCTCCAGCGCCAGGGCGCCGAGTACGACGCCCTCCTCGTCCCGGATCAGATCGATGGCGAAGTATTCATCGAAGAAGTGCGTGCGGGCGCGCACGTTCTGCTGATACAGCGTGTGCAGGATGGCATGGCCGGTGCGGTCGGCCGCCGCACAGGTGCGCGCCGCCTGGTCGCCGCCGAAATCCTGGCTTTGCCCGCCGAAGGCGCGCTGGTAGATGCGCCCGTCGTCGATGCGGGAGAAGGGCACGCCGGCGTGCTCCAGCTCGTAGACCGTCGGGATGGCCTCACGACACATGTACTCGATGGCGTCCTGGTCGCCCAGGTAGTCGGAGCCCTTGACGGTGTCGAACATGTGCCAGTGCCAGTCGTCCGGCAGCACATTAGCGAGCGCCGCATTCACGCCGCCTTGGGCTGCCACCGTATGCGAGCGGGTCGGGAACACCTTGGACACCACGGCGACGCGCAGGTCGGCGCTGGCCAGGCGCAGCGCCGCGTTCAGCCCGGCGCCGCCGGCGCCGATAATCAATGCATCGAACCTGCGATGCGGAATTGGGCGATGAGGGATGGGCATGCGGACCTCCAGCCGTGGTTATTGGAATGCGCGGGCGGCGATGATGGCCTGCGCCGCCCAGAGACCGGAGGCCAGGAGCACGAAGCCCACCAGCGTCATGGCAGTCGCCCTGGGCCCAATGGGCTTCATGTAGTCCATGAGCACGTCCCGGATGCCGACCCAGGCGTGCGCCAGCAGAATCGGGATGAACAGCAGCAGCCCCAGCGCTACCCAGGGGCTCGCCGCCCAGGCGACCAGCTCGGCATGGCTCGCTGGCGCCGAGAGCATGAAATACAGCGCCAGGTAGCTGCCGAAGAGGCCGAGATAGACCGCCGTCGTCCGTTGCAGAAACCAGGCCTTGAGTCCGGATGCACGCCGGCTCATAGCACCATCCCCCCGGCGACGACCAGCGTCAGCACCAGCGCCGCCGCCAGTGCCGTCCAGGCGGTGCCCCGGGCCGTCGGGCGATCCACGCCCAGGCCCAAATCGATGACCAGATAGCGGACACCAGCGATCAGGTGGTGCAGCAATGCCCAGGCCATCACCACCAGGACCAGCTGCACCAGCGGGTGGCCGAGGAAAGCCGCCGACGCCGCGAACCCCGCCGGGCTCGCCAGCGCCTGCGCGAACAGCCAGGCAAAGACCGGGATGGACAGCACCATCAGTACGCCGCTGACACGGTGCAGGATGGACACCACCGCCGGGATCGGCAGGCGGATGCGCCACAGCTCCAGAAAGACAGGTCGATGTGTTGTCATTGTCTCCTCGGCAGTAAGACGGCCGCCGGCGCGACCATCTACAGGTGGTGTGACCGCGCCGCGCGCGGTTCGTTTTCGTGCCCGTGGCAACCGAAGTCCGGGCAGTTTATCCGGTCTCTGTTCGCTGGTCTCTGGGGGCTGATCTCTAGGGACTGGTCTCTGGGCGCTGGTCTGTGCTTAGCGCAACGCCGCCACGGCCCCCGCAACAACGGCCTCGCAGTTTTTGTGCAGCGCAGCAGGTTATAGGCGCCTCAGCCTCGCCACAAGAGCGCCCAGCCAATAGTCACCATCCCAATAGCCGATAACGCCAACGACGAGGCTGTAACCCGCTTCCGAGGTTCCGGCGCTGGCGGATCAAGCCGCACTGGGACAGGCGTCGCGGAGGAGGCAGTCAGCGCACAGCGGCCGCCGCGCCCGACAGATGTCCTTGGCGTGGCGGACGATGAGGGCGTGGTATTCGTTGAACAGCGCAGTGTCCGCTCCCAGAGCTTGCTCGAACAGGGCGCGGATGACCTCGTAGCCCTCGCCGCCGTCGAGGAGACCCAAGCGGCCGAAGAGCCGGCGGGTGTAGGCGTCGACGACGAAGACCGGCCGGGCGAAGGCGTAGAGCAGAATATCGTCCGCCGTCTCCGGACCCACCCCATGCATGGCGAGGAGGCGGCGGCGCAGGCTGGCGGTGTCTTCGGCGGCCAGCGCCGCCTCGCCGCCGGCGGCGAGCAAGGCACTGCAGAAGGCCCGCAGGCGCGCCGCCTTGACGTTGAAATAGCCCACCGGGCGCAGCAGCGCGGCGAGCTCGGCCTCCGGGACCGCCAGCACGGCCTCCGGCGTCAAGGGGATGCGGGCGGCGAGATGGCCCAGGGCCTTCTCGACATTGGTCCAGGCAGTATTTTGCGTGAGGATGGCACCCAGCATGACCTCGAAGGGCGTCTCGGCGGGCCACCAGCCCTGGGGGCCATGCGCCGCGAGCAGGCGCTCGAACACCCGTCGCAGAGTCTCGTCCGCGCCGTCGCCGTCGCCGCGAGCAGCCGACGGCGCCGTCGGACCTTCGACGGTCATCGAGACGGCATCAACCGGCGCTCGGGCCGGCAGCGAACGGCCGGGGACAGCGGCGGGTGGTCCTGCGGCGCGGCATCCTCAGACTTGCTCCCCCTTCGGCACCACCACGATGCCCTCGGGCGAGACATCGAAGCGCGCTTCGTCGGCGGCGCGGTCGAAGCCGATGCGCGCGCCGGGGCGAACGATGACGTCCTTATCGCAGATACAGTGGCGAATCTGCGCGCCCTCGCCGACCTTGACCCCTTCGAACAAAATGGTCTCGTCGACAATGGCGCCGTCTTCCACCTCCACCAGCGGAAAGAGCACCGAGTGGCTGACGCCGCCGCCGCGGATGACGCTGCCGGCGGCCAGCATGGAGTTGACGAAGATGCCCTCGTTGCCCGACCGAGCCCCGGGCACGGTGCGCGCTGGCGGGTACTGACCCTGGTAGGTGAGGATATTCCAGTCCGGCTGATACAGATCCAGCGGCGGCTCGGCCTCCAGCAAGGCCATGTTGGCGCGGAAATAGGCATCGGTGGAGCCGAGGTCGCTCCAGTAGCGGTCCGGCGTCACCCGCCCGCGCTCGCCGCCGAAGCGATAGGCATGGACCGTCTCGCGCTCCAGCAGGGGCGGCAGCAGATGGGTGGCAAGGTCCGCCCCGGCGCCGGGCGGGCTCGCGGGGTCGGCGGCGGATGCAGCTTCCGCCTCGGCGGCGGCCAGGGCATCCAGCTCGCGCAGCAGTAACGCCTTGTCCACCACGTAGACGCCCATGGGCGCATCGAAGGGAGTGTCCGCATCCAGGGTCGGCCGATGGGTCAGTCCCTGAAGGCGCTCGCCGTCATCGCAGTGCAGCGCCACCACGCCGTCCGCCGCGGCCGCGCCCGCCGGGCGTACGGCGCAGGTCACCCCGGCCGCTTGCTCACGGTGGGCGCGGATCAGCTCCGCATAATCCATGCGATAGACCAGCCCGCCGTCGAGCAACAGCACCTGCTCGGCGCGAGAGCGCTCGATCAGATACCGATTCTGCCGCAGTGCATCCAGTACGCCGCCATACCAGTCGCCGCCGGTGCGCATCTGCGGCGGTACCGCGGTGATGAACTCGCCGAGCTCCGCATTGAACAGAGACCAGGCGTCGCGCAGGTGCTTTTGCAGCGAATGCGACTTGTATTGAGTCAGCACCAGGACCTGACGCAGCCCGGAATGCAGGCAATTGGCCAGCGTGAAGTCGATGACCCGGTATTTCCCGGCGAAGGGCACTGCCGCCTTGGTGCGCTGCTGGGTCAGCGGTGCGGGGGCACCGCGCTCAATGGCGAAAATGAAGGTCAGGGTGGCGCTGGGCATGATGCTCGCTGAAGGGGGTCGCGCGCAGGCGTGCAAGGCGTCGGCCCGGTCGAGGCCGGTGCCAGGATCGGACATGTCGGGCGAGAGCGGCCCGACTGCCCGCCGTGGGCGATGCCGAGCAGCGGGCCGCGGCGGCTTGGCTGCGGCGCTGTCGCCTCGGCCGCGGCGACGGGGCCGTCCGTCATCCGGGCCGGGATCGACAATCGATCACAGACCTACCAGGCCGCCCGCCCCGCTGACGATGCTGACGGCATTGTAGACCAAAGCACCGCCGCCGACGGCCAATGTCAGCAGCAGCGCGAGGCGGTGCAGTAGCGTGGACAGCCCGTGCCGGCGGCGCCGGTTGGCACTCTGGCGCTGCCGATGCGGGCGCTCGGGCGAGAGCATGGGCAGTCTCCGTTGGGGTTGCGGCTGTCGGATCACATCCGGGGCGCGAGGCATGGCCCGACTCACCCGGCCTTGGCCAGCCGCCGCTCTTCCATGACTGCCGTCGGCTGGGAGGGCAGCGGGTGCAGCAGTAGCGAGCGCCCGGTCATCCCCTCGGGCACCGGGAGCCCCATCAGGGTCAGCACCGATGGCGCCACATCCGCCAGTGTACCGCTCGGCGCCAGCAGCCAGCGCTGCTGGTCGACCACCAGCAAGGGCACCGGATGCGTGGTGTGCTGGGTGTGCGGCTCGTCGGTCTCGGGGTCCGTCATCATGTCGCAATTGCCGTGGTCGGCGGTGAGCAGCACCGCATAACCGCCGGCCACGGCAGCGTCGAGCACCCGCCCGACCTGGGTGTCCACCGCTTCCATGGCGCGCACGGCGGCGGTCATGTCGCCGGTGTGGCCCACCATGTCGCCATTGGCGAAGTTGACCACGACAAAGCCATAGTCACCGCCGGCGATGGCCTCGACCACGGTGTCCGCCACCTGTGGTGCGCTCATCTCGGGCTTCATGTCATAGGTGCGCACCGACGGGGACGGAATCAGCTGGTGCGACTCGCCCGCCGCCGGCGCCTCGATGCCGCCGTTGAAGAAGAAGGTCACATGGGCGTACTTCTCGGTCTCGGCGCAGTGGAGCTGGCGGATATCGCACTCGCTCAGATAACGGTTCAGGGCCACCGCCGGCACCTCCGGCGAGAAGGCAAAGGGCAGGCCCAGGGTCTTGTCGTAGTCCATCATGCAGGTGATGGCCGCTTTCGGCGCGCTGCCGCGGTCAAAGCCGTCGAAGTCCGCCAACGCCAGGGCCGCCGCGATCTGCCGCGGTCTGTCCTTGCGGAAGTTGAAGAGCACCAGCGGATCATCGGGCTCCATGCCGTCGTAGCCGTTGATGACGCTCGGGTGGATGAACTCGTCGGTCTCGCCGGCAGCATAGGCGGCATTGATGGCGCTTCGGGCATCGGCGGCACCGCGGCCTTTGCCGAGCACGATGGCGCGCCAAGCGCGCTCGGTGCGCTCCCAGCGGCGGTCGCGGTCCATGGCGTAGTAGCGCCCGCTGACGGTGGCGAAGCCGCCGCGCGCGCTCGCCAGCGCCTGCTCCAGCTCGCCCAGCTCGTTGAGGGCGGATTTGGGCGGCGTGTCGCGGCCGTCGGTGATCATATGCAGCAGGGGCTTCGCGCCGCGGCGCCGGCACAGCTCGATGAGGGCCATGAGATGGCGCACATGGGAGTGGACGCCCCCCTCGGACACCAGCCCGAGCAGGTGCAGCGGCCGGCGCGCGGCCTTGGCGGCATCGGCGGCCGCGATGAGCGCGGCGTTGTCGAAGAAGCGCTCGTCGGCGATGGCGTCGTCGATGAGCACCAGATCCTGGCGCACGGTACAGCCGCTGCCCAGGGTCATGTGGCCCACCTCGGAGTTGCCCATCTGCCCGTCCGGCAGACCCACGCCGCCGCCGGAGGCGTTGAGCATGGTGAAGGGGTAGCGATAGAAGTATTCGTCCAAGCGCGGCGTCTGCGCCTGGGCCACGGCATTGTTGAGCTTGCTGGGATTGACGCCGACGCCGTCCAGGATCACCAGCACCACGGGCTTGGCCGGCGCCTCGGCCGGCTCCGAGCCTGCGGTCGTCGGCGTTGTATCGGACTGGCTCATGGGATTCTCCGCTGAAGATTGCGGTTGCCGAAAGTGTCCAACTGATAAGCGCAAGATTCGTGCCGCCACTTTCGTCACGCGCCGCTCTCAACAAAGACGCTGCTGGCCCCGCAATGCACCCGTAGCACCGGGGCGTGCACTGCACCCTATCGGTGCGTCATGCGCGATGCTTGGGCAAGGACTGGGGCAAGAGCTGGGGCGAAAGCTGGGGCGAAAACAACGCTGGCCGCGGCTCACCGGCCGCCGGCGATGTCTGCTTGGCGAAACAGCATAGCCAGGCGGCGCAGAAACGCAGCCTGTGGCTTTCCTCCATGGGGGTAGCGCAAACCGCTGTGCTGTACCGAGGCTCGATGCCAGGAGTCGCCGGCGGGGAGTCGCCGGCGGGGATCGCGGCGGCATGCGGGCGCTGCCGCGCCGTAGCCGCGCGCGGATGCGCGCTCAGGCGCGGGTCGCCGCCGCCCGCAGCATGACGGCCTTCATGTCCGCGACGGCGGCGGCGAGGCCCGAGAAGACCGCCCGGGCGATGATGGCGTGGCCGATGTTGAGCTCACGCACACCGGAAAGCGCCGCGATGGCCGCGGTGTTGTGATAATCCAGCCCGTGTCCGGCATTCACCTGCAGGCCGAGGCTCAGGCCGTGCTCCACGGCACCGGCGATGCGCGCGAGCTCGCCGGCGCGGGCCGTCGGCGTCTCGGCGTCGGCATAGCGCCCGGTGTGGATCTCCACCACGGGTGCGCCCACCTCGGCCGCGGCGTCGAGCTGCGTCGGATCCGGGTCGATGAACAGCGACACGCGCACGCCCGCCTCCGCGAGCATGGCGCAGAAATCGCTCAGCTCGCTGCGGTGGTCGGCGACGTCGAGTCCGCCCTCGGTGGTGAGCTCGGCCCGGCGCTCCGGCACCAGGCAGCACTCTGCCGGGCGCAGCCGGCTCGCAACACGGCCCATTTCCGCGGTCGCGGCCATTTCCAGGTTCATGCGCGAGTGCAGGATGTCCCGCAGCAGCTCCACATCCCGGTCCTGGATGTGGCGGCGGTCTTCGCGCAGGTGCAGGGTGATGGCGTCCGCCCCCGCCTGCTCGGCCACCAGGGCGGCCTGGATCGGCTCCGGGTAGCGGGTGCCGCGGGCCTCGCGCAGCGTCGCCACATGGTCGATGTTGACGCCGAGCAGGATGGGTGCGCCGTCGTCGGATGCGGACATGATTCGTCGGCTCCTTGCATTGGGTGTTGGTTGTCAGCCCGGCTGGCAGCCCGGATGTCGGGCGACCGGGGCGCGGGCAGCCGCACGCGCTCAGGCGCGCCGGCGGCGCGCGGTGAACAGGGCGCGGCTGCGCAGCGGCTTCTCGCCCAGGTGCGGCGCCAAGAGCCGACGCAACAGGTCCCGGGCCTCGCGAGCGCCGGCGCCAACCAGGGAATGCCCGTGGTGCAGCGCCAGCAGGGTCGCGCCGCTGACGGCGCTCGGGTCGTCTGCTCGGGCCGCCCGCACGGGGCCGCGCTCAGGCTCGCAAACATAGCGCAGTTGCGGCTGCACCGCGGCGCCGCTGTCGGCGTCGCGATCCAGCGGAGGCCGATAGCCCAGCTGCTCCAGCAGGCTGAGCTCGAAGCGCCGCAGCGGCGTGTCGGCGCCGTCGGGGCCCGCCAGCTCCGCCAGGGCGCGTTGGTAGGCACCGAACAGCACTTCGTCGGCCTCATCCCGACCCAGGAGCCGCAGCAGCAGCTCGTTGACATAGAAGCCACAATAGATCGCCTCACCCGCCAGCGCCGCGGCACGGTCGGCGGGCTCGGCATGGGTGAGGGTGCAGACCTCGCCCCGCCCGCGCCAGGCGATGAGCAGCGGTGTGAAGGGCTGCAGCAGCGCCGCCTGGCTGCCGCCGGCCCGGCGCCCGCGGCGAGCGCCCTTGGCCACCAGCGGCAGCCGGCCCCGGGCCGCCGTGAAGACCTCCAGCAGCAGGCTGGTGTCGCCGTAGTCCCGACGATGCAGCACATAGGCCGCTTGCAGCTGATCGCGACTCATCGCAGGACGGGCTCGGATCGACGCATCGGGCTCATCGGCCAGCGCTCGGCGCCCGCGAGCGCGCTAGTCGCCGTAACCCAGGCTCACCAGCGCCGCGTCGTCGCTGCTCCAGCTCGCCTTGACCTTGACCCAGACCTCCAGGTGCACCGGGCAGGCGAACATCTGTTGCATCTGCCGGCGCGCCTGTGTGGCCGTCGCCTTGAGCGCGTCGCCGCCGCGGCCGATGATGATTGCCTTCTGTCCCTCGCGCTCCACCCAGACGATGGCATGGATCAGGTAGCGCCCGTCGTGCTCTTCGAAGCGCTCGATCTCGACGGTGACCGCATAGGGCAGCTCCTGGGCATAGCGGCGGGTCAGCTGCTCGCGCAGGAGCTCGGCAGCGAAGAAGCGCTCGGAGCGGTCGGTGAGCTGGTCGTCCGGGAACAGCCGCGGCCCTGACGGCAGCCGCGCGAGGATACGGTCCTCCAGCAGCGTGACTTGATCACCGGTGCGGGCCGACAGGGGCACGATCTCGATGAAGTCATGGCGCTCGCCGAGCTGTTGCAGGTAGGGCAGCAGCGCCGACTTGTCCTTCACCCGGTCGACCTTGTTCACTGCGACCAGCACCGGCGGCCCGGCGGCGGCCGCGGCTTCCAGTGCCAGCGCGTCCTCATCGGTGAAGCGCAGCGCCTCCACCACGAGCAGAATGACATCCACGTCGGCGAGCGCCGCCCGCGCCGTGCGGTTCAGCAGGCGGTTCAGCGCGCTGCCGCCGCGCTGGTGCATCCCCGGCGTGTCCACGTACAGGATCTGGCCGTCGTCGCGGCTCTTCACGCCCAGCAGGGCGTGCCGGGTGGTCTGGGCCTTGTGCGAGGTGATGGCGAGCTTCTGCCCCAGCAGACGATTGAGCAGCGTCGACTTGCCGACATTGGGCCGGCCGAGAATGGCGACGGTGCCGCAGCGGTCAGTCATGGCTGCCTGCCTGCAGCTCGGCGAGCATCCGGCCTGCGGCGTCCTGCTCGGCGCGCCGGCGGCTGCTGCCCAGCCCCCGGCTCTCGGCGCCGGTGTCCGCCAGGCGGCAGGTGACCGCGAACTGCTGATCGTGGGCCGCACCGGAGACGTCGACGACGCTGTACTCGGGCACCGGACGCCGCCGGCCCTGGAGCCATTCCTGGAGGCGCGTCTTGGGGTCCTTGACGGCGTCCTCACCGGCAACCCGGGCCAAGCGCTCGGCGAACAGCCGCAGGACCATGTCGCGCACGCGCTCCAGACCGCAGTCCAGGTAGACAGCGCCGATCAGGGCCTCCAGGGCATCGGCGAGAATGGAGTCCCGGGCATGGCCGCCCGTGCGCAGCTCGCCGGGCCCGAGACGCAAATAATCGCCGAGGCGCAGCTCCCGGGCCACTGCGGCCAGGCTGTCCTTGTTGACCAATGCCGCCCGACGCCGGCTCAGCTCGCCTTCGTCGGCGTCCGGAAAGCGCGACCACAGGGCTTCGGCCATCACCAGTCCGAGGGCGGCGTCGCCCAGGAATTCGAGCCGCTCATTGTTGGCCCGCCCGGCGCTGCGATGAGTCAGAGCCAGGGCCAGCAAATCCGTACGTAGAGGGGTGTCGTCACCGAGCAATGCCCGCACGAGCAGGCTTGGGTTCGCGCTCATGGCGTCTCGAGCAGTACCTCGTGGTCGAAGGTCATGACGACGTCGACATTGGCGATCAGGTGCTCGCGCACCTGGTAGCTCAGCATCAGATTCAGCCCGTCGTCGACGCGCTCGAGCTTGAAGTCTTTGCGGCTGATGTTGCCGACGTTGTTGATGTTGAGCTGCATGCCCAGGCTCTGCAGGATGGACCGCGGGCCCTTGGCAATGACCTCGGGCTTCTCCGGCATCCGGTCCATGATGGAGCGCACCTGCCAGTAGCCGGCATAGGCGGGCACCATGGCAATGGCGACCCGCACGAAGAACACCACCAGAACGATGACGATCAGCACCGCGCCCAAGCCCATGCCGCGTTGGCGATACGGCGCAGGATGCGCACGGGCCCGGATCATAGCGACGCGCTCCGGCACCGGCGCTCAATGGATGACATCGCCGAGGCGGTCGAAGGCCACCGGGAAGCCATCGCGCCCGCCGTCCCAGTGCATCCAGATGGCAAACGCCTTGCCCACCAGGTTGCCGTCCGGCACGAAGCCCCAGCAGCGGCTGTCGTTGCTGTTGTCGCGGTTGTCGCCCATGACGAAATAGGCTTCGTCGGGCACCGTCACCGGGCCGTCCGCCAAGACCGTGCAGCCCGGGGGCAGATCACGGGCGCGCGGATTGATCAGGATCTCGTGCTCCATGCCGTCGATGGCTTCTACTGCACGCAGTGCACCGGTGTGGCCCTGCCCCGAGCCCTCGCCCACATAGGGCGGCAACGGCACCTGCTCCGCCGGCTCGCCGTTCAGATAAAGCGTCTTGTTGCGATAGTAGACCTGGTCGCCGGGCACCGCGACGACGCGCTTGATGTAGTCGATGGACTCGTCCTGCGGGAAGCGGAACACCACCACATCGCCGCGCTCCGGCTCGCCCAGATCCACGAATTTGGTATTGAGCACCGGCAAGCGCAGGCCGTAGGCGAACTTGTTCACCAGGATGAAATCACCCACCAGCAGCGTCGGCATCATGGACCCGGATGGGATCCGAAAGGGCTCCACCAAGAAGGAGCGCAGCAACAGCACCGCCAGGATCACCGGAAAGAAGGAGCGGGCGTACTCAACGATCACAGGCTCGCGATAGCGCCGCCGGGCAGCCTCGGCTTGCCCGGCCGGAGCACCCATCCCGCCCGCGGCCTCGGTACCGCCGCCGGCGGCCTGCTCGGCCGCAAGACGCCGGCGACGGGGGGCGAATGCCAGCGCGTCCACCAGCCAGATGCCGCCGGTGAGCGCCGTCGCGGCGACGAGAAAGGTCGGGAAGTCGAAGCTCATGCTGTTTCGGCGGATCGCTGTGGACGGGACGAGTGCTGAGATGACGCAGGGCGCTGCCGGGCACCGGTCGCTGCCGCGCGGGGCAGCGCGGGCGCGCTGCCCGCTGGCGCCTCACGCCATGGGCGCAGAGGGCTGTGCGGCCGCGCAGTGCCTGCGGGCGCTAGCGCGACGCAGGCTCGCGCCGACTCATCGGCTCGCAAAAACCCCTAATTATCCTTCCCGGCTTGCAAGACGGCAAGAAATGCTTCCTGCGGGATCTCGATCCGACCCACCTGCTTCATGCGCTTCTTGCCCGCCTTCTGCTTCTCCAGCAGCTTGCGCTTGCGGGTGACATCGCCGCCATAGCACTTAGCGGTGACGTTCTTGCGCAGCGCCTTGACGCTGCTGCGGGCGATGATCTTGCTGCCGATGGCCGCCTGGATGGCCACCTCGTACATCTGCCGCGGGATCAGCTCCTTCATGCGCTCGGTGAGCTCGCGACCGCGGAACTGGGCATTGTTGCGGTGGACGATCAGCGACAGGGCATCCACGCGCTCGCCGTTGATCAGGATGTCGAGCTTCACGAGATCTGCCGCCTGGAAACGCTTGAGCTCGTACTCGAAGGAGGCATAGCCCCGGCTCACGGACTTGAGGCGGTCGAAGAAGTCCAGCACCACTTCGTTCAGCGGCAGCTCGAAGGCGGCCTGCACCTGCCCGCCCAGGTACTGGAGCTGCTTCTGCACACCGCGCTTTTCGATGCACAGGCTCATGACGCCGCCGAGCAGCGCCTGGGGCACCAGGATGTGGGCCTCGATGATGGGCTCGCGGATCTCGGCGATGGCACCGACCTCCGGCAGGTTCGCCGGATTGTCGACGCTGAGGATCTCGCCGTCCTGCTTGACCACCTCATAGACCACCGTGGGTGCGGTGGTGATCAGCTCCAGGTCATACTCGCGCTCCAGGCGCTCTTGCAGGATCTCCATGTGCAGCATGCCGAGAAAGCCGCAGCGGAAGCCGAAGCCGAGCGCCTGGGAGGTCTCGGGCTCGTAGAACAGCGACGAGTCGTTCAGGCGGATCTTGCCGAGCGCATCGCGCAGGTCCTCGTAGTCGTCCGAAGACACCGGGTACAGCCCGGCGAAGACCCGCGGCTGGATCTGGCGGAAGCCGGGCACGCGCCCCGCCGCCGGTCGCTCGGCACTGGTGATGGTGTCGCCCACGGGCGCACCGTCGATGTCCTTGATGCCGGCGATGAGAAAGCCGACCTCGCCGACGCCCAGGGTCGGGCGCTCGGTCTTCTTGGGCGTGAACACGCCCACCCGGTCCACCTGATGCACCCGCTGCGTGGACATGACCTGGATGCGGTCTTTCTTGCCGAGGGTGCCGTTGACCACCCGGATCAGGGACACGACGCCGACATAGGGATCGAACCAGGAGTCGACGATGAGCGCCTGCAGCGGCGCATCGGCATCCCCGGCCGGCGGCGGCACATGCTTGACCAGCATCTCCAGCAGCTCCGGGATGCCCTGCCCCGTCTTGGCGCTCACCCGCAGGGCGTCGGTGGCCTCCAGGCCGATGATCTCTTCGATCTCGTTGATCACCCGCTCCGGCTCCGCCGAGGGCAGATCGATCTTGTTCAGCACCGGCAGCACCTCGAGCCCCAGGTCGATGGCCGTGTAGCAGTTGGCAACGCTCTGCGCCTCCACGCCCTGGGCCGCATCCACCACCAGCAGCGCCCCTTCGCAGGCCGCCAGCGAGCGCGAGACCTCGTAGGAGAAATCCACGTGGCCGGGGGTGTCGATGAAGTTCAGCTCATAGAGCTCGCCATCCGCCGCCGGATAGTCCAGGGTGACGCTCTGCGCCTTGATGGTGATACCGCGCTCGCGCTCCAGGTCCATTGAGTCCAGCACCTGGTCCGACATCTCGCGGGCCGTGAGGCTGCCACAGTGCTGGATGAAGCGATCCGCCAGCGTCGACTTGCCATGGTCGATATGGGCGATGATCGAGAAGTTGCGGATATGTTTCTGGTCCGGCATGGGTTGGATTCGGTCCTGGTTGGCGCGGCGCCCGAGGGCCGCTCGGCGATGGGTGCTGCTGGGCGGATGCTGCTGGGCGGAGGGTGCTGGGCGGATGGTGCTGGGCGCCCGCGTCAGTCCGCGGGGATGCGGATGGGATAGAACATGCGACCATCCCCGCGCTGCACCAGTACGGCGACGGCATTCCCCGGCTTGACGGCGTCCAGGAGCTCGCGAAAGCGGCGGGTGTCCGGCACCGGCTCGCCGTCGAAGCTGATGATGACGTCGCCGGCCCGGATGCCGCCTCGCTGTGCCGGGCCGCTCTCGACGCTCTCGACAATGACGCCCCGGTCTCCGAGGCCCATGCGCTCGCGCTCGTCCGCGCTCAGGTCCGCCACCACCAGCCCCAACCGGTCCGCCGCCGCCTGCTCCACCTGCCCGGAGACGACGGTGAAGGCATCTTCCTCCGGCAGCTCCGAGAGCAGCACCGGCAGCTCCAGGGTTTCGCCGTCGCGCAGCACCGTCAGCACGGCCTCGGTGCCGACCTTGGCGGCGCCCACCATGGGCGGCAGGTTGCTGGAAGTGGCGACCTGCTTGCCGTTGAAGGCGAGCACGATGTCGCCGGCGCGCAGGCCGGCGGCCGCGGCGGGGCTGTCCGGCAGCACCTGCGCCACCAGCGCACCACTGGGATGGCGCATGCCGAAGGTCTCAGCGAGCTCGCGGGTGACGTCCTGAATCAGAATACCGAGCCAGCCGCGGCTGACGCGGCCCTTGTCCTTGAGCTGCGCCACCACGTCCATGGCCACATCGATGGGAATGGCGAAAGACAGCCCCATGAAGCCGCCCGTGCGGCTGTAGATCTGCGAGTTGACCCCCACCACTTTGCCGTCGAGGTCAAACAGGGGCCCGCCGGAGTTGCCCGGGTTGATGGCCACGTCGGTCTGGATGAAGGGCACATAGTCCTCGGTGGGCAGGGAGCGGCCCTTGGCACTCACGATGCCGGCGGTGGCCGAATGCTCGAAGCCGAAGGGCGAGCCGATGGCCAGCACCCACTCCCCCACCTTCAGGTCCGACGCCGAGCCGATCTCCACCGCGGGCAAATCGGTGCCGTCCACCTTGAGCAGCGCCATATCGCTGCGCTCGTCGGCGCCGATCACCTTGCCGATGAGCTCGCGCCGATCGCTGGTGCGCACGATGATCTCATCGGCGGCCTCGATGACATGAGCATTGGTCAGCACATAGCCGTCCGGCGACAGGATGAAGCCCGAGCCCAGGGAGCGGCCGTTCTCGCCGTCCTCCGGCAGCGGTCCCTCCTCGCCGAAGAAGCGGCGAAAGAAGTCATAGAGCGGGCTGTCCTCGCCGAGTCCCTCTTCCTTGCCGAAGTCCTGCGGGCCGTAAAGGGCGCTCTGCTTGGTGCTGATGTTCACCACCGCCGGTCCATAGCGTTCCACCAACACGGTGAAGTCCGGCAAGCCGAAGCGCACCGCCGGCACGCCGGGCTCGTCCGACGCAGCTCCTTGCATGGCGGGCGCGAGCAACAACAAACACAGCAGTGAGCGGATCACGATGGACATCGAGGCATCTCTGGCACTCGCTTGAGCTGGCGATGAGGAAGCGACATGACCGCTCGGCGGTCATTGCCCGAGCGGACCGACAAAGATAACAGAGCGTAGGGGCGGCGGGACGCCGAGCGCCGCAGTCCGGCCCGGCAGCGGGGTCGAGCGGCGGGCTTGGACAGCGGACCGAGGATGGCGAGCCGGCACCCCGACCCTGCCTTGGGCCAGTGCTCGGTTTGGTGCTCGGCCTGGTGCTCGGCCTGGTGCTCGGCCCGGTATTGGCGCTGGGGCTTGATCAGGCGGGTGCTGATGCCCCGAATGCCGGCCCCGCGACCGGCTGGCGGCTCAGCCGAAGGAGACGCTGACGGCAGCCGGCGGCGCGCGTCGCAACAGCACGGGGCGAAAGCGCCGGTCTTGCGCCAGCGAGCGGCTGTAGCGCGCGACCCACCGCAGCGCCATCCAGAAGCCGAGGCCTCCGCCCAGCAGGCTCAGCCACTCCGGACCGCCGGGCGTCGGGGGCGCTGCCCACAGCAGCGGCAGATGGCGTCCGAGGACGGCCCCCAGAATCAAGCCGAGCAGCGGGGCGAGATAGGCCGCTGCAGCAGCCCGCAGCATGGCCCCTTCGGGCACGCCGACGATGACCTGATCCCCGGTGGCCACGTCGAGACTGTTGGCGACTTCCAATCGCAGCGGGCGCCGGCCCAGGAAGCGATCCAGCAGCGACGTGCCGCAGCCCGCGGCGGCACTGCAGCTGCCGCAGGTGCTGCTGCGCACCGCCTCGACCCATGCAGTGCCGTGGGTCGCGCGCACGACTGTAGCTTGTTCTTCGATCAAGGGCGATTCATCCCGGCGGGCTTCTTCTATGGCAGCAGGTATGGCAGCAGGATAGGTCGGCGCGGCGGCGCGCGCAATGCGCAGCAATCAGCCGCCGGCGACGGCACCGCGCCAGGCGGGCGCAACACCCGGGCGCAACGCCCGAGCGCAGGATACGCCTCGCTCACGGAGAATCCGCAACCTCGATATGCTCCAACACCATCTGCGCAGTCGCCGGTGGCACCTCCCCCACCACGGTGACTTGATGGCCGCCGACCCGCCCGCCAGCAGCGGTGACGGCGCCGAGCCGGGATTGTCCCATCAAAGCGCCGTGCATCGGGGGCTCCACGTAGATGGAGAAGGACGCCAGGCCGTCGCTGGCCACGCGCTGGTGGATGTCCTTGCCGTCGTCCCGCACCAACCGATCGCGGGAGATGATGCGAAAGCCCGGCGGCAGCTGCGTCGCCACGACGCCCGCTTGCTGCGGCGCCTCAGCCTCCGACCCGGTCATCGCTGCCGGTGCTTGCGACGGCGCATCCACCGGGGGCGCAAAGGCTCGCTGGCCGCCGGCAGCGTCGAGGTCGATATCGATGTCCGTAAACATGATCTGCTGGATCGCTTGGCCGTCGCCGGTGAGCAGGTCCACTTTCAGCGGCAGGCCGCTCGCTTCGTCGATGTAGAAGCGGTAGCCGTAGCGATAGTCGTCCTTCGCGTGCACACCCACTACCCTGGTGTCGCGACCGGCGATGCGAAAACGCCCCAGGGACTCGATCCGATAGTGTCTGCGCAGCTGCGGGAAGTCCAAGGGCACACTGCGCAGGAAGCGGCTGTGCCCGTGGCCTTTGCGGACCGTGAGCGGCGCGGCGTCCGGCAGCATGCAGGTGACCCCCTGCGCATGGCGGGAGAGTGCGCGCACCGGCCCTGTCAGCGACAACAGGCTGTCACCCGGCATTCCGTTGTTCAGGCGGTGACTCACACGCAAAGCCGCCAGGTCCCCGCCGTGGAGGTAAACCAGCGTGCCTTCGAACTGGACCTGCTCCAGCGCCTGATTCATGCGCTCGAGCAACAGGCGCGGGTCGCCGCCGGCATGGGCGCTTGCCGTCCACAGCAGCCAGAGCGAGGCCAGGGCGGCTAGTGGCAGGGGTCGCAGCTCGCGCCGCACGCGACACCAGAGCCGCATCGGCGCGCCAACGCGTGCTCGGACCGTCGGCATGGTCGCTCGCCGCATTAGGGCCGACGCTCGTAGCCGATGACCGCGGCGTAAGCGGCGACGCCCGAGCGGCCGATTCCTGCGGCTTGCTCTTGGTGCGTCACCAACAGCCGGTCGAGTCTGGCGCGCACGGCGGGATCGGGCTGCTGCCAGCGCTCCGCCGTATCGGCTGCCGCGAGACGGGGCGTATCCAGATACGGCAGCAACGGGCTCCTCAGCACGACGGCGAGGCCCAGCACCAACAGCCCTGCGGCGACGGCTCCCACCACCGGCCGCCGCATCCAGTTGGCGGCGCGCGTCGTCGACGACACCGCCGGTACCCGACTGTCGTCATCAATGGACGCCCGCACCCGTGCGGCCGTCTCCCGTGCGGCGATGTCGTTCGGCTCGTGGCGCAGCGCGCGACCGATCACGTGCCAGCGCTCCCAACGCCCGGCCAGATCCGGCGAGCGCATCAAA
Source organism: Thiohalocapsa halophila (assembly GCF_016583825.1). Classification (GTDB taxonomy): domain Bacteria; phylum Pseudomonadota; class Gammaproteobacteria; order Chromatiales; family Chromatiaceae; genus Thiohalocapsa; species Thiohalocapsa halophila. The sequence continues at coordinate 91,701 of NZ_NRRV01000005.1, forward strand.
TCGTTGACGGCGGCGGCGGCCTCAAACCGACCGACCTCACCATCCATTAGGGCCGAGACACGCTGCCGCTGCTGCTCCGTGCTCATATCGAACCCCCGGAAAAGGCTTTCAGTTGTGTGACGATGGTCTTCTGCGTCGGCTGCACATCATGCCGACTGCGCTCGGACCTTCAAGGACCGGCCGCGTCGGGCGGGCGGCCTCTGCATTTGCGTTGATCCGGCGCAGCCCCGTCTCAGGACATCAGCAGGGGCCGCAGCCGCTTGTCGATCGCCTCCCGCGCCCGAAAGATGCGTGAGCGCACCGTGCCGATGGGGCAGGACATGGCCGTCGCGATTTCCTCGTAGCTCATGCCTTCGAGCTCGCGCAGGACGATGGCCGTGCGCAGGTCCTCCGGCAGGCCGTCCAGCGCGGCCTGCACGTTCTCGGCGATCTCGTCGGTGAGCAGCTCGCGCTCCGGCGTCGCTTGCTCGCGCAGACGGATGCCAACATCCATCTGCTCCGCCACCTCGGCCTCGACGTCATCGCCCGGCGGCCGCCGACCCTGGGCGACCATATAATTTTTCACCGTGTTGATGGCGATGCGGTAGATCCAGGTGTAGAACGCACTTTCGCCCCGAAAGCCCGGCAGCGCACGGTAGGCCTTCAGGAAGGCCTCCTGTGTCACGTCCATGACTTCGTTGCTGTCGCGCAAGTAGCGGGCGATCAGCGCCGACACACGCTGCTGGTACTTGAGCACCAACAAGTCGAAGGCACGCCCATCGCCGCGTTGCGCCCGCTCCACCAGCGCCTGGTCCGCTTCCCGCTCACTCATGGCGCCTCCCGGCACCGCATGAGCGGCGAGCCGGACCGCGCCTGTTGCATGTTGCCATTGACACTCACCAGCACAGTTAAGTTCGCACGCCGCCGCATCCAGACTGACACAGCGCAAAGCCAGCGCCCCGTCGCGTGTAGGCTCGCGCACCGTCAGCGACGCGCGCCACCCGAGTTGATGCTCAGCTACATGCGGGCAAACCATTGCATCAAAATGGGTCTCTTGCGGTTTTTCAGGCTTTGACCATGCTATATCGAAACATGTCAAAACTTTGTCTACCCAGAAACCAGACGCAGTACTCGAGCCGCCAAACAAAGGCTGAGCCGCCAGGCCTCGCGACCTTGACCGATCCACGGGCCGCCAGCAGTTACGCTAGCTTGTGCCGCGCGCACCCCGGCTCAGGACGAGCCGCCTGCCCACCGTGCGGCCCCGGCTGCCGATGCTGCGCCCTGTCGTGCGATGATCGCCGTAACCCCATCCTCGGACCCGCCCATGACGACACCCCACCGCCACGACGTGCTCATCATCGGCAGCGGTGCCGCCGGTTTGAGCCTGGCACTCAGGCTCCACCCCGAGCTCAACGTCGCTGTTCTATCCAAGCGCGAGCTGCGCGAAGGCAACACGCTCTACGCCCAAGGCGGTATCTCGGCCGTGCTGGACGCCGCGGATTCGGTGGAGTCGCACGTGCAGGACACACTGAGCGCGGGCGCCGGACTCTGCGACGAGACCATGGTGCGCCTCGTGGTCGAGCAGGGCCCGCAAAATATCCGCTGGCTGCTGGGCGAAGGGGTGCAATTTACCCGTGGCGAGCAATACCGAGACGCCGAGGGCTATCACCTGACGCGCGAGGGTGGCCACTCCCACCGCCGGGTCGTGCACGCCGCCGATGCCACCGGACGCGCCGTCGAAGACACCCTCGAAGGGCAGGTGCGGGCACGGTCCAACGTGGATCTGTTCGAGCACTATACCGCCATCGATCTCATCGACGCCCTGCGCGTCGGCGCCGACGAGCACCGCTGCATCGGCGCCTACTGCCTCAACAGCGTCAGTGGTGAGGTGGAGACCTTCCTCGCGCGCTTCGTGGTCATCGCCACCGGCGGCGCCAGCAAGGCTTACCTCTACACCAGCAACCCGGACGTGGCCACCGGTGACGGCATCGCCATGGCCTGGCGGGCCGGCTGCCGCACCGCCAACATGGAGTTCATCCAGTTCCACCCGACCTGTCTCTACCACCCCAAGGCCAAGTCCTTTCTCATCACCGAGGCCCTGCGCGGCGAAGGCGCGCGGCTGCTGCTGCCGAACGGTGATCGGTTCATGCCGCGCTTCGATGAGCGGGCCGAGCTGGCGCCGCGCGACGTCGTCGCCCGCGCCATCGACCACGAGATGAAGCGCATCGGCAGCAAGTACGTGCTGCTGGACATCAGCCACCGCGAGCCAGAATTCATCCGCGAGCACTTCCCCACCATCCACGCCCGCTGCCTAGAGCTCGGCATCGACATGACCACCGAGCCCCTGCCGGTGGTGCCGGCGGCGCACTACACTTGCGGCGGCATCGTCACCGACGCGCGCGCCCGCGCCGACCGCCCCGGGCTCTACGTCATCGGCGAGGCCGGCTACACCGGCCTGCACGGCGCCAACCGCATGGCCAGCAACTCGCTGCTGGAGTGCCTGGTGTTCGGCGAGCTGGCGGCGCAGGACATCGAATCCCTTGCCGACGGCTGGCCCGAGCCCCCGGCGGCCCCGCCCTGGGATGCCAGCCGCGTCACCGTGCCGGACGAAGAAGTCGTCATCTCCCACAACTGGGAGGAGCTGCGGCGCTTCATGTGGGACTACGTCGGCATCGTGCGCACCAACAAGCGCCTGATGCGCGCCAAGCGCCGCATCGACCTGCTGCGCCAGGAGATCATCGAGAACTACAGCGACTTCCGCGTCGACACCGACCTGCTGGAGCTGCGCAATCTGGTGGAAGTCGCCGACCTCATCGTCCAATCCGCCCAGCGCCGCCGCGAGAGCCGCGGCCTGCACTACACCCTGGATCACCCGCTGCCGGACGCGACCCAGCTGAGCCCGACGCTGCTGATTCCGGATCGGTATCGGCCGCGGCCGGAGCGGTGGCTAGGTTAGGTTGCGCTGCTTGACGAGGGTGGAGCAGTTAGCGAAGCTAACCGGCCTGTCAAAGACAGCCGCCGTCGAGCGGGCCGTCGACCAGTTGCTCGCCGAGACCGTCGCTCCGGCAAATTCGGCCGCCCAGATGGCAGCCCTTCTTCAGCAGATCGACCGCCTCCCCGACCGCGCCGACGCCTTCGATCCGTTGGATTGGGATAGTCACGGTCTGCCCCAGTGAGCGCCGCTGGCGTGATCGTCGCCGATATCTCAGCGCTGGTGGCGATTGTCTTTGCCGAGCCCGACCGCCATGCCTTTCTCAGGGCCATCCAGGAGGCCGACAAGGTCCTGCTCACCAGCGTATCGGCCGTGGAGACCCGCATGGTCGTACACGGTCGAAGCGGCGAGCCCGCGGTCGTGCTGCTGAACGATCTTCTGCGGCTGCCAGACTTCGAGATCGTTCCGCCCGGACCGCCGGAAGCGGATGCCGCGTTCGCCGCATCCATTGCCTACGGCAAAGGCAGCGGGCACCCAGCCAGGCTCAATTTCGGCGACATCTTCAGCTACGCTCTGGCCAAGGTGCGTGGCCTGCCCCTTCTGTTCAAAGGCCAAGATTTCTCCCAGACCGACATCGCCCCGGTGCCGGGCTCGGACCCCTGATACGGATTCTCGCGGCAAATTGCCCCTTGTCGCTTTAACAATCTTGGTTCAGCCCGTCGTTAGCTACCAGGTCATCGCCACGCTCAAGGAGCCGAACCGCCGCCGCGTCCGCATCCCGCCCTTCGACGCCATCGAGCTGACGCTCGACCAGGTGCTCGGCGGCGGGCAATAGCGCCGGCGGCAGCACAGCAGGGGTCGGCGGCGGAGCGCTTCCGCGAGGCGAGCCCGGCCATAGGCTGACCGCCAGGGTCGACGCTTGACTGACGGAGTGCGTCAGAGATTGGCGGCGGTCAGCTCCTCGCGCAGGACGCGACGTAGCGTTGTCTCGAGGTCGGCGCCGCTCTTGCGCTCGATGTGCTCGCGCAAGGCCTCATTGATGAGGCTCTGGTAGTTGCCGCCGCCGCGAACCCGTCCGCGGAACCACTCGATGATGTCCGGATCGAGACGGATGGTGATCCGCTCCTTGTTGCTCTTGACGATGGCGCCGCGCTGGCTGTCGGTGAAGTCGTACTCGTCGCGCATGGGTTCAGCCTTGCTCGTAGTGCCGGCGCTCGGCAGGCGTTGCCGGGCGCGCGGAGATGAGGCGGATGATCTGGTGGTCGGGTTGGGCGTAGACCACCAGCAGCACGCGGCCGAAGGCGTCCGTACCGGTGATCAGGAAGCGCTGCTCCGCGTGGTGGTCAGGGTCCCGCATTGAGCAGGACAGGTCGTCGTAGAAGACTTCCACCGCATCCGCGAAGTCGACTCCGTGCTTGCGCCGATTCGCCTGGCGCTTGATCTCGTACCACGCGAAGTCGATATCCGTGAGCCCGAGTGTATGCACAAACGCCCGACTTGACCAGCAGCAAGGCCACGGCCCGTCGTTCTAGTGCATCAGGAGTGCAGCGGCGACGGCCTGGCCCAAGGCGAGCCCGCCGTCGTTGCTCGGCACGCGGTGGTGGGTGAGCACGTCCAGACCCGCTGCCCGCAGCCGTGCGCACAGCGCTTCGAACAGGGTGCGGTTCTGTAGCACGCCGCCGGACAAGGCGACGGTCGCTACGCCATGGGCCGCCGCCAGCTCTACCGACAGCTCGGTCAGTGCATCGGCGAGGCCCCCGTGGAAGCGCGTCGCCACCTGCCTCGCATCGGCGCCGGCGGCGAGGTCGTCGCACAGGGCCCGCCACATGGGCGCCGGGTCCAGTACGCGTGCACCGGCCTGATCCGTGAATGCGAACGGATAGCCGGTGGCTTCTTCCAGGGGGCCGCAATGGGTCTCCAACTCGATGGCCGCCTGGCCCTCGTAGGCGATGGCGTCCGTGCAGATGCCCACTGCCGCCGCGACCGCATCAAAGAGCCGCCCGCAGGACGATGTCAGCGGGGCGTTGATGTCGCCCGCCAGCATGCGTCGGAGCAGCCCGACCGGGCGTGCGGCCAAGTCCTGTGCCAAAGGCAGGTCCGCATGCTCGAGCACGAAGGTATCCCAGCCGAAGGCGGCGTCCAGATGGGCGAAGAGCATCCGCCAGGGCTCCAGGATGGCCTTGCTGCCCCCCGGCAGCGGCACTTGTCGCAGATGCGCGACCCGGAGCAGGTTCGTATACCCGCCGACGAGCCACTCCCCGCCCCAGACGCTGCCGTCGTCGCCGTAGCCGGAGCCGTCGAGCGCGACGCCGAGCACAGGCGGACCGTCCGCCGGCCATTGGTTGTCCGCGAGCACGGCGGCGATGTGGGCGCGGTGGTGCTGGAGCTCGAGGACGGGCACACCAAGCTCCGCGCCCAGACCCCGGCCCACCCGGGAGGCGTGATAGCTCGGGTGTGCGTCCACGGCCACCGCGGCGGGCTTGTGCTCGTAGAGCCGGCGATAGAGCTCGATGGTGTGCTCGAACTCCCGCGCCGTGGCGGCGTCATGGAGATCGCCCAAGTGCTGGGAGAGCACGGCCTGGCCGTCCTGGAGCAGGCAGAGAGTGTTCTTGAGCTCGCCGCCCATGGCGAGCACCGGCGGCAGCGCCGCCATGGCCTTCGGCAGAGTCAGGGGCGCCGGCGCAAAGCCGCGGGCGCGGCGCAGCAGCCGCGGGGCGCCGTCCATGATGCGCGCCACCGAGTCGTCCACGCGGTTGACGATGTCGCGGTCGTGCAGCACGAGCACATCGGCAATGCCCCCGAGGCGTCGGCGGGCGTCGGCGTTGTCGATGCACTGGGGCTCGTCGCTGCGGTTGCCGCTGGTCATCACCACGGGCCGATCCCAGTCCGCCAGCAGCAGGTGGTGGAGCGGGCTGTAGGGCAGCATGAAGCCGAGCGTCGTCTGCGTCGGCGCCACCCCCGGAGCGAGACCGGCCGGCGCCCGCGCCGGCAGCAGCACGATGGGCGCCGCCGGCTGCGCGAGCAGCTCTGCCGAGCCCGGCTCCAGCTCGGCGTAGCCGGCGATGACATCCAGGTCGCGGGCCATCAGCGCAAAGGGCTTGGCATAGCGGCCCTTGCGGCGGCGCAGCTCGGCGACCGCCTCGGCATTGGCGGCGTCGCAGGCGAGGTGGAAGCCGCCGATGCCTTTGATGGCCAGGATGCGGCCTGCCGCCAGCATCGCGCTCGCGGCGGCGAGCGCGTCCGCGGCACCCGCGGCGGTCGGGTCCAGCGCGTTACCCGCGGCATCCTCCAGCCAGACCCTGGGTCCGCACACCGGGCAGGCGTTGGGCTGGGCATGGAAGCGCCGATCTGCCGGGTCCTCGTATTCGCGCTGGCAGGCCGGGCACATGGGGAACACGGCCATGCTGGTGTTGGCGCGGTCGTAGGGGATGGCGCGGACGATGGACAGCCGGGGGCCGCAGTGGGTGCAGTTGGTGAAGGGATAGCGATGGCGGCGATCGGCGGGGTCGGCGATCTCCGCCCGGCAGGCCGGGCAGGTGGCGGCGTCCGGCACCACGCCGGTGTGCACGCCGGTGGCGGCGCTGTGCTCGATGACGAAGTCGGCCCCGACCGCGCCGGCTCCGCCCCAGACGCTCCGCTCGATGCTGTCGATGCGCGCGAGCGGCGGCTGTTCCGCCCGCAGCCGCCGGCACAGGGCGTCGATGGCGGGCGCGGAGCCCGCCGCACGGATCAGCACACCGTCGCCGTCATTGCGCACGCTGCCGGCGAGCCCGAGCGCCCGGGCCAAGCGCCAGACTGTGGGCCGGAAGCCGACGCCCTGCACCAGTCCGCGCACGCGGATCAGCGCGCCCGCGTCGTCGGATGCGGACTCGCCCTGCGGTGCTGGTGTCTTCGCCATGTCGCTATGGACCAGCGCGCTGCGCTGATGATTCCCGGACTCGATATCGCAGGAGCTCTTCGTGATCTGCGTGTGCTTCGTGGTGAACTGCTCTTACCAGGCTTAAGAGAAGCTCTCGCAGCGGCCTTGATCATAACTCCGACCGCCTTGGGCGCTGACTGCGTAGTCAGGCCATACTGGCCTGCCACAATCAAGGTTGAAAGCCCCGGCTACGCAGGGTGCGCCCGCGGGGCTTGGTCGTCAGCGCGACCGGTAGGGTGGACGAGCGACAGCGAAGTCCACCCCGGGCCACTGGTGGACGGAGCTGCGCTTGTCCACCCTACGCCCTACGACCTAAGCCCTGCACCTGCCCGAATGGTCGGAGCTGTGATCGAGGCCCTCGGAGCGCCGCAGGCGCGCACAAAAAACGCGGCCTTGGCGCCAGCCAAGGCCGCGTTCTTGTTTGGTCCGGGCGGCAGGATTCGAACCTGCGACCCCCACAACCCCATTGTGGTGCGCTACCAGACTGCGCTACGCCCGGAAGCCGCCCAGTATACGCAAGCAGCCCCGGCATCTGCAATATTGCGAAAGCCCGCTTGCGCGGACGCGGCCTGCTAGTGCTGCCGCCGCTTCAAGTCGTGCAGCAGGTCTTCGAGCTCCAGGCGCATCTGGCGGATGATCTGGTGGCTTTGTGAGCTGTCGTGCTTGGCGTTCTCCCCGGAGAGCTGTTGGCGCGCGCCGCCGATGGTGAAGCCCTGCTCGTAGAGCAACGAGCGGATTTGGCGCACCGTGACCACGTCATGGCGCTGGTAATAACGGCGGTTGCCGCGGCGCTTGACGGGCTTCAGCTGCGGGAACTCCTGCTCCCAGTAGCGCAGCACGTGCGGCTTGACGTCGCACAGCTCGCTGACCTCACCGATGGTGAAATAGCGCTTGCCGGGGATCGGCGGAAGATCGTCGACGCTATCGGTCGAGTCCGGCATAGGCTTCGACCCGCGACTTGAGCTTTTGGCCGGGTCGGAAGGTCACCACGCGGCGGGCCGTGATGGGGATCTCCTCGCCGGTTTTGGGATTACGCCCGGGGCGCTGCTTCTTCTGCCGCAGATCGAAGTTGCCGAAGCCCGAGAGCTTGACTTGCTCACCGCCCTCCAGCGCCGTACGGATCTCTTCGAAGAAGGATTCGACGACCTCTTTCGCCTCGCGCTTGTTGAGGCCGAGCTCCTCGTAGAGGTACTCGGCCATGTCTGCCTTCGTCAATGCCATAGAGCGTCTCGTTGCAATGCTGCCTGCGGCGGTGGCGTGGCTGAGCTGGCAGCGCGCGGGTCGGAGCCAGCAAGCCCAGGGGCATCGCGGCCGGGCCGCGACGGCTGCGTCAGGCCCGCAGCTCGGCCCCGGTGTCGCGGCGCAGGGCCGCTAACACCCGCTTGACGACCGCGGCCACGTCATCATCCGTAAGTGTCTGAGAAACGTCTTGTAAAATCAATCCCAACGCCATGCTTTTTCGACTTGAATCGACCTTTTCGCCAACGTACACATCAAACAGCACCACTTCGCGCAGCAAATCGCCGGCGGCGGCTTGTACAACATGGCGCAAAGTCTCGAAGGTGACGTTGGCGTCGACGACAATGGCGAGGTCCCGGCGGATGGACGGGAACTTGGACAACGCGTCGAACGCCGGCCGCGGTCCGCCGCCGAGCCCCGCCGTGGCGAGCTCGAACAGCTGCACCGTCGCCGGCAGGTCGAGCTGCGCGGCCAGGGACGGGTGAATGGCGCCGACCCAGCCCAAGGCGTCGCCGTTGCGCTCCAGGCGCGCGCACTGCCCGGGGTGCAGTGCCGGATGCTCGGCGTGCTCGAAGCGCACCGCCTCGGCACAGCCCGCCACAGCCAGCAGCGCCTCCACGTCCGCCTTGACGTCGAAGAAGTCCGTCTCGCGCCCCGGTGCGCCCCATTGCTCCGGCAGCACAGGCCCCACCGCCGCCCCGGCCAGCATGGGCTCCTGGTGCAGGTCCTCGCCGTCCGGGCGAAAGCGCAGCCCGGCCTCGAACAGCCGCACCCGTGACTGCTGCCGGGCCAGGTTCTGGCGCAGCGCCTGCAGCAATCCGGGCCAGAGGCTGGTGCGCATCACCGACAGCTCCGCGGATAGTGGGTTGGCGAGCGCCAAGGGGGTCTGATCCGGATCGACGAGCCGCATCAGCTCCGGGCTCACGAAGCTGTAGGTGACGGCCTCGAACCAGCCGCGATCCAGCAGCAGCCGCCGCGAGCGCGCCGGGTCATAGGCCATCTCCAGCGGCGCCCGGGTCACCGCAGCGGAGCGGGCATGGGTGACCGGGATGCGGTCATAGCCGTGCACCCGCCCGAGTTCGGCGATGACGTCCACTTCCAGCTGGATATCGAAGCGGCTCGCCGGCGGCACGGCCTGCCAGCCGTCATCGGTGGCCGTCAGCTGCATGCCGAGTCGCCCGAGGATGTCCGTCACCGCCGCGTCCTCGAAGCCCAAGCCCAGCACCTGCTCGATGCGGCGGCGGCGCAGCGCGATCGCCGGCGGCTCGGGCAGCTGATCGGCGGCGGCCGCCGCCACCACGGGGCCGGGCTCGCCGCCGCCGGCCGCCAGCAGCAGCGCCGTGGCGCGCTCCATGGCGCGGGCGCAGCCGGTGGGGTCCACACCACGCTCGAAGCGATGAGAAGAGTCCGTGTGCAGTCCGTAGCTGCGCGCCTTGCCGGCGATGGCGGCGGGGGCGAAGAAGGCGCTCTCCAGCAGGATGTCGCAGGTGCCCGGGCCGACGGAACTGTCGGCACCGCCCATGATGCCGGCGAGCGCCAGCGCCTTGGCGCGGTCGGCGATCACCAGGGTGTCCGCCCGCAGGGTCGCCGTCTCGCCGTTCAATAGAGCCAGCGTCTCCCCGTCCCGGGCCAGGCGCACCGTGATGCCGCCGTCGACTCGCGCGAGGTCGAAGGCGTGCATGGGCTGCCCCAGCTCCAGCAGGACATAGTTGGTCACGTCCACGGCGATGCCGAGCGGGCGCAGGCCGCTGCGGCGCAGGCGCTCCTGCATCCACAGCGACGTCGGCGCACGCAGGTCCACGCCGCGCACCACCCGGCACAGGTAGCGCGGGCAGGCCGAGGGCGCCGTCAGCTCGACGGGCACGGCAGCGTCGATGGCCGGCGGCACCGGCGCCATGCGCGGTGCGCGCACGTCCACGCGGTTCAGCACGCCCACGTCCCGGGCGACGCCGGCGACGCTCAGGCAGTCCGCCCGATCCGGCGTCAGGTCCAGCTCGATGCATTGGTCGTCCAGCGCCATCCAGGCGCGCAGGTCTTCGCCGACAGGGGCATCGCCGGGCAGCACCATGATGCCCTCGGCGCTCTCAGCGAGGCCGAGCTCCGCCGCCGAGCAGATCATGCCGTGGGACTCTACACCCCGCAGCTTGGCGCGCTTGATCTTGAAGTCCCGCGGTAGCCGCGCGCCGACGGTGGCCACGGGCACGCGCTGGCCGGCGGCGACATTGGCCGCACCGCAGACGATGCCGAGCAGCTCGCCGTCGCCGGTGTCCACCTGACAGACGCGCAGCTTGGCCGCGTCCGGATGCGGCTCCACGGCCTGCACATGGCCGACGACAACACCGCTGAAGGCCGGGGCCGCCGGCTCCAGGGCATCCACTTCCAGTCCGGAAAGGCTCAGCTGATCGGCGAGGGCTTGGGTGTCGAGCGGCGGGTCGACCCATTCCCGCAGCCAGGCTTCGCTGAAGCGCATGGATCACATCTCCACTGAGGCAAGCGGCTCTGCGCGGCGCCGCAGCTCTATTAAGGGGGCGAAGCCCGCTCCACCGCGGGCGCTGGGCGCTGGGCGCCTGACTCCGCACGGCTGCAATTGGAACTGCCGGCGCTTCGTCGTCGTCGGCGCAAGCGTCCGTGTCAGGGAGCCCGATCATCGACAACGATGACGATACTCACCCGCGGCTCGCTGACGCGTGCGACGCCGCTGTCCGGCCCGATTACGCGAACTGCCGCAGGAAACGCAGGTCGTTCTCGAAATACAAACGGATGTCGTCGATGCCGTAGCGCAGCATCGCCAGACGCTCGACGCCCATGCCGAAGGCATAGCCGAGCCAGCGCTCGGCGTCGATGTCCACGTGGCCGAGCACCGCCGGATGGATCATGCCGCAGCCCAGCACCTCCAGCCAGCCGCTTTGTTTGCAGACCCGGCAGCCGCTGCCGCCGCATTTGACGCACTGCACGTCCACCTCGGCCGAGGGCTCCGTAAACGGAAAATACGAGGGCCGAAAGCGCAGCTTCAGCGCGTCGTCCTCGAAGAAGTTGCGCAGGAAATCGTAGAGCACGCCCTTCAAGTCGGCGAAAGTCGCCTGTTCGTCCACCAGGAAGCCTTCCACTTGATGGAACATGGGCGTGTGGGTCAGATCCGAGTCGCAACGGTAGACCCGCCCCGGCGCGATGACCCGAAACGGCGGCTCCCGATGCTCCATGACCCGGATCTGCACCGGCGAGGTGTGGGTGCGCAGCAGCCGGCCGTCCGGAAAATAGAAGGTGTCGTGCATCGCCCGGGCGGGGTGATGCGCCGGGATGTTGAGGGCCTCGAAGTTGTGGTAATCGTCCTCGACCTCCGGGCCCTCCTCGACGCTGAAGCCGGCGTTGGCGAACAGCTGGTCGATGCGCTCCAGCGTGCGGGTCACCGGGTGGGCGGCGCCGATGCGCTGACCGCGGCCCGGCAGGGTGACGTCGATGCGCTCGGTGGCGAGCCGCGCCGTCAGCCCCGCCTGCTCCAGCTCGGCTTTGCGGGCCTCCACCGCCGCTTGAAGCTCCGCCTTGACCCGGTTGATGGCCTGCCCGGCGGCCGGTCGCTCCGTTTTCGGGAGGGTGCCGAGCGACTTGAGCTGCGCGGTCAGGCGGCCCTGCTTGCCGAGGTATTCGACCCGAACGCTATCCAGCGCTGTCAGGTCGCCGGCGGCCGCAATGGCCGCGAGAGCGGCGCGATGCAGGGCATCGAGGTCGGTGGCGTTGCCGTCGCTCATAGGTCCTGATTCGTAGCGCTGGAAAAGTAGGCGCTGGGACTGCTCTGGAGTTTGGCTCTAGGGCAGGCGCAAACGCCACCCCCTCGAGCGACGCCGGTACAACGCCGCAGGTACTGCCGGGAGCGTGCCTCGCCGGCCGTCGAGCCCGTGTCAGTGAGGGCCGGCAGCGCGCGGCCAACCCAGGCCGAGCGCCGGGCCAGTGCGGCGCGCTGCACCTGCTTGCCGAGCGCGGGCCCCGCAGGATCGCGCTAGCCGAGCGCCGCCTTGGCCTGCTCGGCGATGGCCGAGAAGGCGGCTTCGTCGTGATAGGCGATATCGGCGAGCACTTTGCGGTCCATGTCGATGCCGGCTTTCTGCAGGCCGTTCATGAAGCGGCTGTAGGACAGGCCGTTCATGCGCGCGGCAGCATTGATGCGCTGGATCCACAGGGAGCGGAAGTCGCGCTTGCGCTGGCGGCGGTCGCGATAGGCGTACTGCCCGGCCTTGATGACGGCCTGCTTGGCGACCCGGTAGACCTTGCTGCGGGCACCGTAATAACCCTTGGCCTCCTTCAGGACCTTCTTGTGGCGGGCGTGAGCGGTGACGCCGCGTTTGACTCTTGGCATGGGACGGACCTCCGGCTAGCAGTAAGGGATCATGCGACGCGCCGCGCGCACATCGGCCTGGTCGAGCAGGTGCGATTTGCGCAGATGGCGTTTGCGCTTGCTGCTCTTCTTGGTGAGGATGTGCCGGCGGTGCGAGGCGATGCGCTTGAAGGCGCCGGAGGCGGTGCGGGCGAATCGCTTCGCCGCGCCGCGGTTGGTCTTGCGTTTGGGCATTTGGATTCTCCGTCTATTAAGCCAAAACCGGGCTGCCGCTCGGTTTTCGGCTTATCGGGTTTTGGATGCGGCTTGCCGGAAGCCCTGGCCCGGGGCCGCTGGTTGTGGGCTCGCGCTACCTGCGAGCCTTTGCTGCCGGCGCGCTTGGCGCACCGGCGCGACCGGCGCGATGCGCCGGCGCTATTTCTTGCGCGGCCCCAGCACCATGACCATTTGCCGCCCTTCCATCTGGGGCTGCTGCTCCACGGTGCTGATGTCCGCGAGGTCGCTCTCCACGCGACGCAGGAGCTCGAGCCCCAGCTCGCGGTGGGCGTGCTCGCGACCGCGAAAGCGCATGGTCACCTTGGCCTTGTCCCCTTCGCTCAGGAAGCGCTGCAGATTGCGCAGCTTGACCTGGTAGTCGCCGATGTCGGTTCCGGGACGGAACTTGACCTCCTTGACCTGTACCTGCTTCTGCTTTTTGCGCGCCTCGGACTTCTTCTTTTTCTGGTCGAACAGGAAGCGTCCGAAATCCATGAGCCGACAGACCGGCGGCTCGGCATTCGGCACGATCTCCACCAAATCGAGACTGGCCTCTGTGGCCTTTTCTTTGGCGGTGCCGAGGTCCACAACCCCGACCTGATTCCCGTCCGCGCCGATCAGGCGGACCTCCTGGGCCGTGATCTCGTCGTTGACGCGATTGCGTTTTGGTGCAGCGATAGCAGGCTCCTCCTTACGGAACTCGAAACAAGCAAGCGAACGGGGCGCGATAGTCACCCGGCCGTCGCCGAATAGCCCCCGGGCCGGGGGCGATGCGCTCAGGTCCGCTCGGCGACGGCGGCGCTCAGGATGTCGATGCAGGCCGTCACCGGCATCGCGCCATGGTCCCGCCCCTTGCGATCTCTGACGGCCACCTCGCCCTGCTCCACCTCGCGGTCACCGACCACCAGCAGGTAGGGTACCCGTTGCAGCGTGTGGGCGCGGATTTTATAGCCGATCTTCTCATTCCTCAAGTCGAGCTCCACGCGGAATCCCTTGTCATGCAGCGTCTTAGTGACCTCGCGCACGTAATCGGCCTGGCGGTCGGTGATGTTCATGACCACGGCCTGCACCGGCGCCAGCCAAACCGGCATGACGCCCGCATAGTGCTCGATGAGGATGCCGATGAAACGCTCCATGGAGCCGAGGATCGCGCGGTGGATCATCACCGGCACCTGGCGGGTGTTGTCTTCGGCGACATACTCGGCCCCGAGCCGCCCCGGCATGGAGAAGTCCACCTGGATGGTGCCGCACTGCCAGGCGCGGCCGATGCTGTCGTGCAGCGTGAACTCGATCTTGGGCCCATAGAAGGCGCCTTCCCCCGGCTGCACCTTGAAATCCAGACCCTTGTCGCGCAGCGCCTGGTCCAGCGCCGCCTCGCCCTTGTCCCAGAGCTCGTCGCTGCCGACACGCTTATCGGGGCGCAGGGACAGCGCCAGCTCGATGCTATCGAAGCCGAAGTCCCGGTAGGTCTCGAAGACCATGTCGATGAGAGTCGCCACCTCCGCCTGGAGCTGATCTTCGGTGCAGAAGACATGGGCGTCGTCCTGGGTGAAGCGGCGCGCGCGCATGAGCCCGTGCAGGGTGCCCGAGGGCTCGTTGCGGTGCACGACGCCGAACTCCGCCAGGCGCAGCGGCAGGTCGTGGTGGCTCTTCAGACCCTGGTTGAAGATCTGGATGTGCCCGGGGCAGTTCATGGGCTTGATGGCGAAGTCGTGGTCGTCCAGCTGCGTCGTGAACATGTCGTCCGCGAACTTCTCCCAGTGGCCCGAGCGCTCCCACAGCGAGCGGTCCAGCACCTGCGGCGTCTCGATCTCCTGGTAGTCGTACTCGTCCAGCTTGCTGCGCATGTAGCGCTCGACTTCGCGGTAGATGACCCGACCCTTGTGGTGCCAGAAGGCCATGCCGGGGGCTTCATCCTGGAAGTGGAACAGGTCCAGCTGCTTGCCGAGCTTGCGGTGGTCGCGCTTCTCGGCCTCTTCCAGGCGGTGCAGATAGGCCTTGAGCTCCTTCTTGTCGCGCCAGGCGGTGCCGTAGATGCGCTGGAGCATCTCGTTGCCGGCATCGCCGCGCCAGTAGGCGCCGGCCAGCTTCATCAGCTTGAAGCCCTGCCCCAGCTTGCCGGTGCTCGGCAGGTGCGGGCCGCGGCAGACGTCAAACCACTCGCCCTGGCGGTAGACCGAGACGTCTTCGCCCTCGGGGATGTTCTCGTCGATGATCTGGACCTTATACGCCTCGCCCAACTCGCCGAAGACGCGCTTAGCCTCCTCGCGGTCCCAGACCTCGCGCTGAATCGGTAGGTCGCGCTTGACGATCTCGTGCATCCGCTGCTCGATGGCTTCCAGGTCCTCCAGCGTGAAGGGCTCGTCGCGGGCGAAGTCGTAGTAGAAGCCGTTCTCGATGGCGGGGCCGATGGTGACCTGGGTGCCGGGGTAGAGCTCCTGCACCGCCTGGGCCATCACATGCGCGGCGTCGTGGCGCAGCAGTTCCAGGGCGTCCTCGTCGCGGCTGGTGACGATGGCCACCTCGGCGTCGTCATCCACCACAAAGCTCGCATCCACCAGCCTGCCGTCAACGCGCCCGGCAAGGGTGGCCTTGGCGAGCCCGGGGCCGATACTCGCGGCGATATCCTGCACCGTCACGGGGTGCTCGAAGCTCCGCACGGAGCCGTCGGGGAGGGTGATCTGGGGCATGGCTGCTGCCTCGACTGCGTTCAGTGGCGATCGATACGAGGGATCGCGTGATTCGGCTTCGCCCCCATCGCCTCGGGCCGCCGATGAAGGCGACGAGCGCGACACTGCATCCGGGGCCTTGGTAGAAAAAGGAAGGCCGCCAAGCCCAGGAGGCCGGCGGCCCGAGTGTGGTAGGCGCGAGTGGACTCGAACCACCGACCCCCACCATGTCAAGGTGGTGCTCTAACCAGCTGAGCTACGCGCCTGCAAGCTGCGCACTATAACCCGGCCCGGCGCATCCACGCAACGGTATGGGCATGATCGCATGATCCGCCCCCTGGCCGTCTTGCACCTATTGCAGCATCAGGCTAGCATACAGCGTATGTCGCAGCCGACCGGTGTCCGAACATGCGCATCAACGCCCGTCTCGACAACAACGCGGCGGACAAGCTCGACTATCTCCAGCAGCAGACCGGCCTTAGCCTATCTGACGTGGTGCGGGAATCCATCGAGCACTACTACGCCGAGGTCCGCCACCGGGCCGAGCGCGACGCCGCGGGCCTGGACGCGCTGGTGGGCGCCTTCGATGGCAGCGCTGACGCCCCCACCGATCTGTCCGCGGACTACAAGCGTTACCTCTGGGCCGACGACTCGGCACCGGACAGCGGCGATGACGGCCAAACTAGCCGCGCCGCCGGATGATCATCGCCGACACCGGCTTCTGGGTCGCGCTGCTGTTCCGGCGCGACAGCCACCATGCGCTTGCCGCCGAAGCCTATGAGCGCTTCCGGGGCCAGCTCATCACCACCTGGCCCATCCTCACCGAGACCAGCCATCTGCTCGCACGGCGCGTCAGCCCCGATGCCGCGCCTGCGCTGCTGGAGCGCGCCGGACGCGCCTTCCAGGTCTGGGACCTGCCGCCGGATGCGCCGGCGCGGGCGGCACTGCTGATGCGCCGCTACGCCGCACTGCCCATGGACTTGGCCGACGCCTCCGCCGTGCTGCTCGCCGAGCACCTCGGCGACGGCCGCATCCTGAGCACGGATCGGCGCGACTCCCGGGCCTACCGCTGGAAGCAGCGCGAGCCCTTTCGCAATCTGTTGCTGCCGGATTGAGGAAGTCCCCGCCGGCGGCGATGTGCAGCCTGTGCACGAGCCCGCCTGCGGCGGGCGGCCGAGTGAAGCTCGGCACCCCCAGGGCGCCCACGCTTCACGCCAGCCATGGGCCAGCGCCTGAGCCGCTAGGCTCGCGCTCTCTCGTGACACCGCTCCGCGGTGTCACGCATCGGGTGGATAAGCGAAGCGTATCCCCCGTGAGGCAGGACTGCGTCCTGGGGAGCTCTCCGAGGCGCGTCGCGACAGGCGCCCTGTCCTGCACGATCCGATCCGGCGCATGCTAGTCTCGACTCAAGCCGGCCGTCGGGAATCACGCCCCACCATGCCCACAACCGCCGCAGACAACGCCGCCCATGCTGCCACCGAGCGCCGCGCCGGCGCCGACCTGGCCGACCCTCCGGACTTTGTGGAAGACACCGACCGGACACTCACGCCGGGCTCCGAAGACGGCCGATACGTCTCCGAGCAGACCTACTGGGAAGACTACTACTTCGAGTCCGACATCCAATACGAATGGAATAATGGCCGCGTGGAGGAGAAGCCGGTGTCCGACTACGCGACCATCCTGGTCTACCAATGGCTGATGGCGCTGCTCAGGCATTACCTGAAGGCCCGGCCCATCGCCACCTACGTGACGCTGAACATGGGCTTTCGCCTGCGGCTGCCCGGCCGGGTGGTGGTCCGCAAGCCGGACTTCGGGGTGGTCCGTCACGACAATCCGCAGCCGCTGCTGCCCCACGACGCGAGCTACCACGGCGTGTTCGACCTCTGCGTCGAGGCCCTGCCCGAGCTCAAGCGGCGCGACATCGAGCGCGATGCCGTCACCAAGAAGGGCGAATACGCCGCCGCCGGCGTGCCCGAGTACTACATCCTGCATGCCGACCCCGAGCACCAGGCTTTCTTCACCCGCACCGAGTCGGGCCTGTACGTCCCCATCGAGCCCGCCGACGGCGTCATCCACTCGCAGGTGCTGCCGGGCTTCCGGTTCCGCGGCTCAGACCTGACCGCGCAGCCCGACGACGAGGCGCTGCGCGATGATCCGGTGTATGCCGACTTCGTGTTGCCGGGCTGGCGAGCGGACCGCGAGCGGGCCGAGGCCGAAGCTGCCCGCGCCGAGGCCGAGGGCGCGGCGCGGGCCGACGCGGAAGCCCGCGCCCGCGACGCCGAGGCGGCCCTCGCCCGCCTGCGTGCCCGGCTCGACGACGCGCAGGGCGACTGACGCGCAACCCGCGGCGGCAGCAGGGCTTCAGCGGAGCGGCCCAGGCTGTGCCCCGTCGTCGAACAGCCGCTCGGCATTGCCGTGCGCGAGCTTGTCGGCCACCGCCGGCGGCAGCTGTCCAAGCCAGCCGCGGATCTCCGCAGCGACTTCGTCGAACCGCCGCCAGCGGCGGGTCCAGAAGGTGTCGACACCCACCAGCACGCGATCGGCGTGCTCCGTGAAGAACGCCCGCCATTCGGGCTTGAGCCGCCCCTGCTCGTCCACGAAGCGCCCATCGCGCACCGAGGTATCCGCGTATAGGTTTGGGTGTCGGGCCAGCACAGGTGCGATGGCCTGCGGTCTCGGCTTGGTGCCCAAGTGTGCCCAGAGTACGGTAACCCTGGGCCGGCGCGCGAAGACGGCATCGATAACTTCAGCATCGCCGTGGATCTGCAGCATCAGCCCCCGCTCGGCGGCCATGTCGGCCAGCGCCATCAGCACCGGGCTCTGCGCATCCTCGGCGAAGATGTGCAGCTCGCCGATGCCGCGGTAGATGCCGCCCGCCGCGTCCAGCAGCTCGGCGACCCGCTCCGGCAGGGTCTTATCGTGCATCCAGTCGCGCTTAGCGCCCGGTGCGTTGTAGACATTCAGAAAGGGGATGATCCGCTCGGGGGCTGCCGCGTGCAGGCGCTCCACGGCGCTGGTGGGCATCCCGGAGACCACGGCGCGAGTGACGCCGCCGGCATCGAAGATGGCGATGATCTCCGTCGGCGGCAGCGCGGCAACATCGATGCCGGTGTAGTGCAGGTGGGCGTCGAACAGCGGCGGCTGCGGCGGCCCGGCGGGCGCGCTGCTGCCACCGGCCAGCAGCGCAGCGGCGAGGGCGCAGGCCGGCAAGCACCGGCGACGCGAGCGCGGGACATCAGATCTACCGGCGGGGCCTGTGTCTGGCATCGAACATTCCCAAGGACGGTTTGGCCGCGGTTGTGCCACAGCGGGCCGCCCCCGACAATCGGCCCGATCCATTGAAAAACCCATGCAGAGGCACAGTGACCATGATCTTCAAACAGCTCCTGGAGGCAGACTCCTCCACCTACACCTATCTCATCGGCTGCGAGGACACCCGCCAGGCCATCCTCATCGATCCGGTGCTGGACACCGTGGAGCGCGACCTGCAGGTGCTGAAGGACCTGGGCCTGACCCTGACCGCCACGCTGGAGACCCATGTCCACGCGGACCACCTCACCAGCGCCAAGCGCCTGAAGGGCCGCACCGGCTGCAAGACGGCCTATCCGAAGATGCTCGGCCTGCCCTGCCAGGACATCGGCGTGCAGGAGGGCGAGACCTTCGCGGTCGGCTCGGTGAGCCTGCATCCGCTATTCACGCCGGGCCACACCGATCACCACCACGCCTATCTCATCGACACGCCGATTCAGAAGTTCGTCTTCACCGGCGATGCGCTGCTCATCGAGGCCTGTGGGCGCACGGACTTCCAGTCCGGCAGCGCGGGGGATCTCTACAACAGCATCCACAACAAGCTGTTCTCGCTGCCGGACGAGACCCTGGTCTACCCGGGCCACGACTACGAGCACCGCTTCGTCTCCAGCATCGCCCAGGAGAAGGCGCGCAACCCGCGCTTGGGCGGCGGCCGCGGCAAGGAAGACTTCGTGGCGCTGATGGACGGGCTCGACCTGCCCTACCCGCGCAAGATCGACTTCGCCGTGCCCGGCAACGAGGCCTGCGGCGAGTGCCCGGCGGACGTGCCGGAGCAGTTCCGCGGGCCCTGTGCGGCGAGCGATCAGGGCTGAGGCAAGCCGCGAGGCCGCCGGCTTTGGGCCAGCGACGCCAAGTGACTGTCACCCAAGGCTGCTCATCGCACGCCGACCCGTGCTAGGCTCGGCCAGGCCCCTGCAATGGGAGATCAAGTCCATGTCGAGCACCGCCGTCGCCGATCCCCGCATCGCCGGACCCGACGACCCACCGCCGACACCGGAGTCGGAAGCGGGTCGCCTCGTCTCCGAGGACACCTACTGGCGCGACTACTACTTCGAGTCCGACATCCACTACGAATGGAACGACGGCCGCCTGGAGGAGAAGCCGGTGTCCGACTACGCGACCTATTGCGTCTGCCACTGGCTCCTGCTACTGCTGAGCCATTTCCTGAAGACGCGGCCCATCGCCAGGCATGTCGGGCTGGAGATGGGCTTTCGGATGCGCCTGCGCGACCGCGTGGTCATCCGCAAGCCGGACCTCGGCATTGTGCACAACGACAACCTGCAGCCCCTGCTCTTCCACGACAGGAGCTACCACGGCATTTTCGACATCTGCCTGGAAGGACTGTCGGATCAGGACCGGCGCAGCATCGAGCGCGACACCCTCACCAAGAAGGCGGAGTACGCTGCGGCCGGCGTGCCCGAGTACTTCATCCTGCACAGGGAGCCCAAGTACCAGCGCTTCTACCGCCTGAACGACGCGGGCATCTATGCGCCCATCGAGCCGCAGGACGGCGTCCTCGCCTCCCGGGTGCTGCCCGGCTTCCAGTTCCGGCTTTCCGACCTCGTCGAGCAGCCCGAGGATGAGGCACTGCGCGATGACCCGGTGTATGCGGACTTCGTGCTGCCCAAGTGGCGCGAGGACCGCGAGCGGGCGGAGGCCGAAGCGCAGCGGGCCGAAGCTGAAGCCCAGCGGGCGGCGGCCGAGGCCGAGCGCGCCGAGGCCGAGACCAACCGCGCCGATGCCGAAGCCGAGGCCCGCGCTGAGGCCGAGCGCCGTGCCCGGGAGGCCGAGGCCGAGCTGGCCCGACTGCGGGCGCAGACGGGGGATCGGGACGGTGCCTGAGCGTCGATGGCGTCTGTTGGTGTCGCCTCGGATGGCATTGCCGAGTGGGATACCGATACCTATACCTACAACGATATCGATTTCGAGACACTCAGCGAGCTCGACCCATGACCACCATCCGCCAATCGGACCTGATCCAGAGCGTCGCCGACGCCCTGCAATACATCAGCTACTACCACCCGCCGGACTACATCCGCGCCCTCGACCATGCCTACGAGGCGGAGGAGTCGGCGGCCGCCAAGGACGCCATGGCCCAGATCCTGGTCAACTCGCGCATGTGCGCCGAGGGCCATCGTCCCATCTGCCAAGACACCGGGTTGGTGGTGGGCTATGTCAAGGTGGGCATGGACCTGCGCTGGGACGCAGACTGGGACGCCAATGCGGGGCTTCAGCAGCTGGTGGACGAGGGCGTGCACCGCGCCTACACCCACCCGGACAACGTGCTGCGGGCCTCCATGGTGAGCCCGCCCTTCGGCGCCCGCAAGAACACCGGCGACAACACCCCGGCCATGGTGCACGTGGAGCTGGTGCCGGGCGACCAGCTCGACGTGCGGCTCGCGGCCAAGGGCGGCGGCTCCGAGAACAAGTCCCGGTTCACCATCCTGAACCCGAGCGACAGCCTGGTGGACTGGGTGCTCAAGACCCTCCCGACCATGGGCGCCGGCTGGTGTCCGCCCGGCATGCTCGGCATCGGCATCGGCGGCTCCGCCGAGAAGGCCATGCTGTTGGCCAAGGAGGCGCTGCTGGAGGACATCGACATCCACGAGCTGAAGGCCCGCGGCCCCGAGAGCGCCGTCGATGAGCTGCGGCTGGAGCTGTTCGAGAAGGTCAATGCCCTCGGCATCGGCGCCCAGGGGCTCGGCGGGCTGACGACGGTACTGGACGTGAAGGTCAACACCTTCCCGACCCACGCCGCGTCCCTGCCAGTGGCCATCATCCCCAACTGCGCCGCCACCCGGCACATCCATTTCCAGCTCGACGGCACCGGCCCCGCGGAGCTGACACCGCCAAAGCTCGAAGACTGGCCGGCGCTCGACTACGACCCCACCGCCGGCGCCCGCCGCGTGGACCTCGACAGCGTCACCCGCGACGACGTCGCCGCCTGGGAGCCCGGCGAGCGCCTGCTCCTGTCCGGCAAGCTGCTGACGGGCCGCGATGCCGCCCACAAGCGCCTGAAGGATCTGCTGGATCGCGGCGAGCCCCTGCCGGAGGGCGTCGACCTCACCAACCGCTTCATCTACTACGTCGGCCCCGTGGACCCGGTGCGCGACGAGGTGGTGGGCCCCGCCGGCCCTACCACGGCCACGCGCATGGACAAGTTCACCGAGCAGATCCTGGCGCAGACCGGCCTCATCGGCATGATCGGGAAGGCCGAGCGCGGACCAGCCGCCATCGAGGCCATCAAGCGCCACGGCGCCGTGTATCTGATGGCCATCGGCGGCGCGGCTTACCTGGTGGCCAAGGCCATCAAGTCGTCGCGGCTGGTCGCGTTCGAGGACCTCGGTATGGAGGCCGTCCGCGAATTCGAGATCGAGGACATGCCGGTCACCGTCGCCGTGGACAGCCGCGGCCAGTCGGTGCATCAGACAGGCCCCGCGGAGTGGCGCTCGCGGATCGGCAAAATCCCGGTGGCCGTCGAGTAGCGCCGACGCCCGCTCCGCCCCTCACCGCAGAGCGGCGCACGACGCCTGGCACCGCAGAGCGATGCCACGAGACGCGATGCTCTCTGTCTCGTGACACCGCTCCCGCGGTGTCACGCGCCGCCGGGCGCTCCGCGCCCAGACGCCTCACCAGCCCGTGAACACCTCCACCACCCCCTCGCGGCCCTGATAGCTCCGCGCACTCGACCACCGCCAATCCTCCGGCCTGTCCACGAAGCCGCGCTTGACCGGGTTGTTGTGGATGTACTCCAGCTTTTGCCACAGCATTGCTTCCCCCTCGATCCCTTGGGGATGCGAGCCCTCCTGCCAGAACTGATGCGCCCGATCATCCCGGCCCGCTTTGTGGGCGAAGGCCATGCGGTCCAGCAGCCGCGTCGCGCCGTGCCTGCGCAGCAGGTCGATGAGCCGGCGCGCGGTGAACGACTTGAAGGCGCCCCAGGTCTTCGGCAGGTCCGGTGCCTGCGCGACGGCATGCAGATGGTTCTCCAGCACCACGAAGCCATACAACCGCAGGCCGGCATGCTGTTGCTGGTGCGCCCAGGCATCGAACAGCACCTGCGCCGCCTGCGGTCGGGTGAACACCGGGAGCCATTCCACCACCGTGGCGGTGAGGAAGTGCGGACGGTCGTGCTCGGCGAAGCGATAGCGACTGCGGGCCATGGCGATACTCCTTCCGTGCTCGACTGGGATGGAGCTTAGCCTAGGATATGCACGCGTGCTTCAGGGCGCAGAGCGCCTGGCGAAGCGTGACACCGCGGGAGCGGTGTCACGAGCGTACCTGTCGCCGGTGTGGCAGCGGGGGTCGAGCGCGGTGCGGGCTTATGCCGCGTCGCAATACCCGTCAGCACCAGCATGGCCCGCGCCGATGCGGCATACTGCCGACCCCGCCGGTTCCACCGCCGGCTGCGCCAATCAGCAGGGGGAGCCCATGCCGACCCAACGCGCCTTTCGCATCCACAACGACGACACCGGCTATCGCGCCGGCGTCGAGACCATCGATGTCCCCGAGCCCGCGGCCGGTGAGGTGCTGCTGCGTATCGACTACGCCAGCGTCAACTACAAGGACGCCCTCGGCGGCACCGGCAAGGGCAAGGTCATCAAGCGCTTTCCGCTCACCGGCGGCATCGACGCCGCCGGCGTCGTGGAGCGCTCCGAGCATGCGGACTTCGCGCCGGGCGATGCCGTCGTCGCCACCGGCCACGGCATGGCCTTCGACCACGACGGCGGCTATGCGGAACATCTATGCGTGCCCGGCGACTGGCTGGTGAAGCTGCCGGACGGGCTGGATACCCGCACGACCATGCTGCTCGGCACCGCCGGCTTCACCGCGGCGCTGGCGGTGCACCGGCTGCTGCGCAACGACCAGCGCCCGGAGATGGGCCCGATCCTGGTCACGGGCGCCAGCGGCGGCGTCGGCGCCATTGCGATAGCCATCCTCGCCAAGCTCTGCTTTGAGGTGGCTGCCGTGTCCGGCAAGCCGCAGCTGCAGCCCTGGCTCAAAGAGCTGGGCGCGGCGCAGATCCTGGGCCGCAACGAGCTCCCCGGCGGCGACCGCCCGCTGGAGAAGGCCGTCTGGGGCGGCGCCGTGGACAACGTCGGCGGCGACATGCTGGGGCAGATCACCCGCACCGTGGCGCCCTACGGCAACATCGCCAGCATCGGCCTCGCCGGCGGCACGGACCTGCACACGACCGTCATGCCCTTCATCCTGCGCGGCGTGGGGCTGCTCGGCTGCGAGTCGGTGCACATCGCCCAGCCCCTGCGCGGTGAGCTCTGGCAGCATTTGGCCACGGATTGGCGGGTGGATGAGCCGGAGCGGCTGCTCGGCGCTGAGATCACGCTGGACGCGCTGCCGGAGGTCTTCGAGCGCATGCTCGCCGGAGGCACGCATGGGCGGATACTGGTGAAGCCGACGGCGGCCGGTTGAGCGCTCTTGCCGCGAGGATGCGAAGGGCCTGTGCCGCGCGCCGGAGACGGGGTCGAGAATCACTGCAGCCGCCGGCGCCCATCGCGGCAAGGATGCCGCTCCCACGGGCGCGGCGGTCACAACGCGCTATTGCCTGAATTGCCGACACCAATGACGCAACCGCTGGAGAATCACCAACGCCGGGCGCTGAAGCAGCGCGCCCATCACCTGAAGCCCGTGGTGCTGCTCGGCGCCGCCGGCCTGACGGAGGCCGTGCTCGCCGAGATCGAGCTGGCACTGGACCACCACGTGCTGATCAAGGTGCGTGTTAACGGCGGCGACCGCGACATCCGCGACGCCCAAGTCGGCACCATCGCCGAAGAGACCGGTGCCGCACTGGTGCAGCGCATCGGCAATGTCGCCGTGCTGTACCGCGCCAACCCGGAGCTGAAGGACCCGATCCGGCTGCCGACTTGATCGGCGCGGGCGCATGCCTCCTGCATATCAGCCAGAAAGCTGAGATCGGGCGCATCCGCTGGCGCTCGGCCGGCGCCGCCCGCATCAGCGTTTGCCAAGGCTCGTACCTGGCTCGAGACGGAAACCGCCGGAGCTTGCGCGATGTCATTGCGGCGTGCTTGAATCCTGCAATGCGGCTGCGCCAGCAGCCGCCGCCAGAAACGACAACGACGACGAAACCGCTCCGCGGAGGATGAGGAAACCACCATGACCGACGCTATCGCCACCTGCTCCAATCCCGCCCTCGGCGGGCGCCTCTACCATCTGCGCAGCGGCCTTGCCCGGCTGGATGTCGAGGCATCCGGCATCCGGCTCATCGCCATCGGTCTGTTGGTCGGTCTCGCCTCCCTGCTGATCCTGGAGCCGGCCGCGCATCGCAACACGGATACCACCACCGAGCGGGTGGCCCGCATCGCCCCCGTTGGCGAAGTGCGCGTGGCCGCGAACGCCCCGTCCACAGTCGCCGTCGGTGTCTCCGTGCCATCGGGCGCGGCCTCCGGCAACGGCTCCTGAGCCCGCCGCGGAGACACTAGGCAGCCGCCGTCCTTTGCACTGTCCCTGAGCACCGCCAGCCCGGCATCGCCCTGGCGGTGAGGGCAGGCGCGCCCGCCCGCCGCCGCGCCGGTTGCTGAGCGCCTCGCGACGCACCGGCCGGCGTGCCATGGGCGCCGTCTCGATCGCCCGCAGCCGCGCACGCACTTTTGTGCCTCTGCGCCGAGCGTGGGCGCACACTGCATCGGCCGCGGCCCGACAAACCGCCATGGCCCTCAGTCGGTCCAAGCCAAGCCCGTGTCGAGCCAGCGGCAGCGCTCGCGCGCTCTGCGCGTTGTCGGCGCTCTTGAGCATCCTCCTGGCCGCCGCTGCTCAGGCGCAATGGGCGCCCGATCCCCGCGGTGCCCGCTCGACCGCAGGCCCCGACGGCCTGCGTGTCCTCGTGCGCTACGATGACACCTGCAAGCCCGAGCTGATCATCGGCCGGCTCGCCCGCCAGCGCACGGTGCGGGTGCCCTGGGGCGAAGTGCGGGCCGCTGTCGATGGCGAGCTGGTCGCCGTCGGCGAGCAGTCCGCCGGTCAGCGCGTGCGCCTGTCCGAGCACGCCCTCTCCGCCCTCAAAGAGGGCAGCGCGGCGAGCGTCAGCGTCGGCGACCATGAGCTCCGGGTGCAACTGACGGGCGCGCGGGATGCCATCGGCGCCGTCGGCTTCCACTGCCGCGACGATACGCCCCTGCGCGGACAGGCCGCGGCCCACTGGACCGTCGTCAGCGGCGACATCGGCGCCGGCTGGGCCAAGGCGGTGATGGAGATCGTCCGCGCCGTCGGCGCTACTGGACTCGTCATCGAATCCAATGGCGGGAACCTCGCCGAAGCCGAGAGGCTCGGCCAATGGATCCGCGAGCGCGGCCTCCACACCGCGGTCACCGGCGACTGCGCCCTGGCCTGTCTCCACGCCTTTGCCGGCGGCGTGCTGCGCTTCATCGCGCCGCAGGCTCGCCTCGGCCTGCAGCCCCTGCCGCTCATGGGCGGCGACG
This sequence comes from Thiohalocapsa halophila, assembly GCF_016583825.1. GTDB lineage: Bacteria > Pseudomonadota > Gammaproteobacteria > Chromatiales > Chromatiaceae > Thiohalocapsa > Thiohalocapsa halophila. The sequence continues at coordinate 117,787 of NZ_NRRV01000005.1, forward strand.
GCGGCACCCGCGGCGCCGTCGTGAGGCAAACGGGCTACCTGCTCGGCCTCGACATCCCGCAGGCCCAAGCCGTCGCCGAGCGCGCCGCCGCCATGCCTACCGACAGCATCGATTGGCTGGATGCCGACGAGGCCTTGGCGCTGGGCCTCGCGACGGAGCTGGGGACACCCGGCGGCATCGCCGCGGTGCCGACACCCAACTGAGGGCGGGCCCTGAGCGTCCTCAGGCCCGTTGGACCGTCGCCGACAGGCCGTAACCGGGCCGAGACCCAAGGCTTGCCCGCGCTCAGGCGTCTCGAGATCGAGCCGTCCACCGCCCCAGGAAGCAGCGATGATGATGTTGCAGGTAGCGCTGCAGCTGGGGGTCGAGCGCATCCGGGACGGCCAGCACGCGGGTGATGCCGGGCACCACCTGCGCCGGCGCAGCGGCGACCAAATGGCCGGGGATGACCGCGACCCGCTGCCAGCGCGGCAAGGCCGCATAGTCGATGAATAGAGATCCGGCGGATTGCGGCCCGCTCAAGCGCGGCGGTCACCATTGCTGATGGGGCTTGCGTCGGTCGGCGGGTCACGCAGCTTATCGTGGATGGCCACAGCACCGTCCAGGATGGACAGGAATGCCCGCAAGCATTCGGGGTCCAACATCGAGCCGGACAGGCGATGGAGCTCGGCCAGCACCTGTGACAATGGCCAGGCTGGTTTGTAAGGGCGCTCCGACATCAGTGCGTCGAAGACGTCGACGACGGTCACGATGCGGGCCGCCAGCGGGATATCGTCGCCGCTCAGTCCGGCCGGATAACCGCTGCCGTCGAACCGCTCGTGGTGGCTCAGCGCAATGGTGGCCCCGAGCTGCATCGCCGGTGCCGGGCTGTCCACGAGCAGGTCGTGCCCGAGCTGCGGGTGCGTCTTCATGACCTCCCATTCTGCATCGCTCAGACCGGTGTGCTTGCGCAAAATCGCGTCGGGTATGCCGATCTTGCCAATGTCGTGCAGTGGAGCCGCATATTCGATCAGCCGACAGAATTCGTCGTCCTGACCGAGCTCGCGGGCGAGCAGTGCGGCGTACTGTCCGATACGCTTGACGTGCTGGCCGGTGTAGTGGTCACGCAGCTCGCCGACTCGCGCCAGGCGCAGCAGTGTGTCCTGCTCGCGCTGCTCGATCTCGCTCACCGATTGTTTGACGCGCTTCTCCAGCCAGAGCGCCCGGTCCGTCAGCAGCAGATGGTGCTCGCGGAAGCGCAATAGGTTCTTGCACCGCGCTTCGAACTCGATGGCGTCCACGGGCTTGGTCAGAAAATCCGTGGCGCCGGCCCGCAGCGCAGCATGCCGGCTGTTGCGGTCTTCGGCGACGGTGACGACCATGACGGGCACATCGGCGCAGTGAGGTAGCGCGCGAAACCAGCGGATCAACGCGCTTCCCGGGAGCGTCGGCATGCGCAAATCGGTGATCAGCAAGTCGCAACGAGAGGTCTTGGCCCAGCTGAGGGCCTCGGTCGGGTCCCGGAAGCAGTGGAGATTCGCATCGGGCGCGGTTTGGCTGACCAGACGCTCCAAGATTCTGAGTCCGGTGGCCTGATCATCGACTATCAGGACATCAAACATGGCAACCGCCGCCTTCGCCTGCGCTTTGGGTCCAGGCCGACGCAGAGGGGTCAAAGAAGCGCTTCATACGCAGATGGAGGGCAGATTGCGCCGTTGGTGCTCGTGGTCGAATCATGCTGGCGGTATCAGTGTGACGGCAGGTGCAATGGCGACGCCTTGCGCCAAGTCTGCACCGATCTCCTGCGCGCAGCGCAGAGCCTGCTCCGTCTCGATGCCGGTGACGGCCACGGGTATGGATAGGCGATCGGCGATCCGCGCCATCGCCTCGGCGTGCACATAGGCGAGGTCGTGCGCGCCCGTCATGCACGCGAACTCGGGGCCGAGCTTGAGCAAATCCACCGGCAGCCCGGCAATGGGCTCGATCGCATCGGCGCGGCCGCTGATACGGTCGATCGACACCGCACACCCGATGCCAGCCAGGCCCCGCACCGTCCGTGCCGCCGCCTCGGGATGCAGCAGGATGTCCCGCTCCGGGATCTCGATGCCCAGCGCCGGCGTCGTCCGCTCGGTCAATTGGTCCGCGACGAAAGACACGAAGGATTCGTCCACCAACGATGACGTCGTGATATTGACATGGAAGCGCCGGCGCCGACGCTGCGGCCCTCCTGCCTCGAGCCACGCCGCCAGCCGCTTCAGCACCCAGCGATCCAGCTCCTGGGCGAGACCGAAGCGCGAGGCGATGGGCAGCAACGCCGTCGGCGGGATCAGCTGGCCGCTGGCGTCGGTCAAGCGCAGCAGGACCTCGCTCACGGGCGGCACGCCGGCCGTCGTGGAAAGGCACCGCAATCCTTGCGCGCTGAGCGCGATGACATCCCGGTTCAGCGCATCGCGAAGCCGGTGGGCGATATCTGCATCGGCGCTCAGCGCCGCACCCGCCGCGCGCACGCGTTCGGTGAACACCCGGGTTTCGCAACGACCCGCGGACTTGGCGGCAAAGCAGGCCATGTCGGCCTCGGCGAGCGCTTGGGCAACCGAGTGCGTACTGCGGGTCAGCCGCGCCAGGCCAGCGCTCAAGCCGATTTGAAAGGGCCTCTCGTCCCACGCGAAGTCCAGGTTGATGATCCTGTCACGCAGCTCGGCGATATAGGCGATGGCATCCTCGACATGGCAGGCATTGAGCAAGACTCCAAACTCGTCGCCGCCGATACGCCCGATGGTGTCGGTGGCGCGCGCGCGTTGCCGAAAGGCCTCGGCGACCATTCGCAGCATGGCATCGCCGGCAGCGTGGCCACAGGTATCGTTGACCAGCTTGAAGTTGTCGAGATCGATGAAGCATAGAACACCGTCCGGTGCGCCACGGCCGATGTTGCGAAGCGCAAGCTCGACCTGTTGCTCCAGGGCGTCGCGGTTGGGCAGCCCGGTGAGGGCGTCGGTCATGGCCGTCTCGCGGAGCTGCTCGGCGAGGGCTACCTCGTCGCTGATCTCGCGAAAGAAATAGACAACAGCGGGCTCGCGGGCGCAATCCACCCGGGACGCGGACAGCTCGATGATCAATTCCGAGCCGCTGGGACGCCGGATTCGGAGCTCACCGGCATTGATGCCCTCGGCGTGCTCTGTCGCCCCTTCCAACATGAGCTCGGCCGCACCCGGGAGGTGCTCCGAGATGGGCCGACCTATGGCTAGATCATAGGAGAGCTCAAGCAGGGACAGCGCCGCCGGGTTGGCGTCGAGGCAGCGGCCATTGCGGTCGGTCAGCAGCATGCCGATTGGCACCGCATCGAGCAGCAGGCGCGCGCGTCTGTGCCCTTGCATGTCGGAGCCCGCAAGGGCGGTGCCCGAAGTCGCCAAACCGGCCGAGCGGGCATGTGCAGTCGAGTCAGCAGGCATGACGCCCCCGCTCATGAGCATTTGCTTATCGAGCTTTAGAGGTTCCCGAAAGCGGCCCCGCGTACAGAAGGGCCGAGCTTGCGGACCCACGCCTCAGCCGCGAGGCAGCCCCAGGCTCGTGAGATTATGACAGATGAGTGAGTGTCGGCGCCGAGAATCGATGAATGAATCCCTGGAAAGTCAGGCTTTTGCTGGCGAGCACCGCCAGTCTACCCAGCCGCTGGCCTGCAATTGGGGGCGCCGACGCCGGCCGAATGGACGACGCCGCAGCGCGCTGGGGCGCCGCCCCACCCACGTGGCTGAAGCGAAGCTCATCTCCCTTCCTCGGCCCCAAGGGGACGTTGCGGCCCACACTGACCTTCATCAAGACCGACATTGGCTTCATCGGCGGGCGGCGTGATCCAATTGTCGCTGCCGCTTCCGGGGTCAAGCAATCTCGACACGCTTACGCGACGTTTTGGTGATCTTCGGCAGGGAGACCACCAGCACACCAGCTTCGAACCGGGCGCTGGCTCGAACTGGGCGCTGGCCTTGTCGGTGTCCACGGCCGCCGGTAAGCCCATCATTGCCTCCTCTTGGGTGCATATCCCGCGTGCACTTGCACCGCGTGCCTCCGACTCCTAACCCTGAGCATAGGTGCTCGGGACCCCGTGCCGCCATCGGCGCTTCCCCGCACTGCGCCCAGGCTCGCCACGGACCTTGCCATCCGCTGCCTGCCCAGGGCGCTGTCAGCGATTCCCCCGGCACCGCGCCAGTGCACCGCCAACAGCGCAGCCGCCCCGATCAGACCTGCTGCGCCGCAGCAGTGCTCAAGCGGACTCGTGCTCCTCGAGCCGAAAGCCCAACACCTCCAACAGAAGGCCGGTGACCGCGCCGCCCAGCAGACCGCCAAGGAATCCCGACGGCATCTCCGCCAACACCCGCTCTACGGCGTCCTTCGCCGCCGGGTCCAGGGCCGCCGCCGTGGTGCCGGCGACCATCCAGATGCTCGCGCCCACCACCGCAGCCACCAAGGCCGCAACCAGGGGCGCGGCCAAGGTGTCCGGCAGCCAGCCGTGCACGCCCTTGACGATCCAATGCTCGTTCAGCTGAAACAGCGAGCCCACCAGCGCCACGACGCCGGCGGCCATGACGAAGGCACCGACGGGGCGGCTGTACAGGGTCAGCACCACCACCAGGATGAAGCCTGCGCCAAGGCCCGCGAGCAGCCCCGTGAGCGTCTCCGCAAGCGGACGTGAGCCCGCCTCCGAAGTCCAGGCGACGAAGGCGCCGCCGAGCACGCCCAGCCCCGCCGCCACCAAGGCGATGATGCCGAGCTCCAGTCGCGGACCGCCGATGATGAGATAGCCGATGGACGCCACCACGCCCGCCATGGCGCCCATCAGGGCCACGGGCATAGCGCTGTAGAAGGCCGCCGTGGTCATCGCCGCCGCCAGAGCCGCGACCACCACCGCCTGCCAGGGACCAAGGTCCAGTACCTGCAGCACCTCGTAGAGGCCAATGAAGAGCCCGCCGAACAGGGCGCCGGCAAGGCTCCAGACGAACAGCGTCGTAATAACGGCCGTTAACCGCTCTTTGAAAGGCATGTGAACGGGTCCTCCAACCCCCTGCCACGCCCCTTGGGGCGGGCACTTGTGGCGTTCCCGGTTCGGCGCCGTGCCACCGCCGGGTGGTATTGTTCTTTATCTCTGGCGGGGCTTGCGAGATGCTCCACGCCTTACCGCGGTGCTGCGACCCTGCGTTACCCCACGCTGCTAGTCTAACCAATTCGCAGCCTTCGGCGGCGATGCTGCTATGACAGCGGGATTACAGCTGCCAAACCTGCGCGCGTCGCAAGGGCTTCAGCCTGCGCCCAGCCCTGAGCCTGAGTTACCATCGCACCGTGCACCACCACCCGCCCACGCGCGCTCGCCCGTTCGCGCAGGGCGGCCCACAACACCAACACCATCCGAAGCGAGGATACTATGGCGAGAACAGCACTGGTTACCGGCGGCACCCGCGGCATTGGCGAGGCCATCAGCGTCGCCTTGAAAGACGCCGGCTACAACGTCGCCGCCAACTACGGCGGCAACGATCAGGCGGCACAGGAATTTACGGCACGCACCGGCATCCCTGCCTACAAGTTCGACGTCTCCGACTTCGACGCCGTCACCGCCGGCATTCAGGCCATCGAGCAGGATGTCGGGCCGGTCGAGGTGCTGGTGAACAACGCCGGCATCACGCGCGACGGCACCCTGCACAAGATGACCCACGACAAATGGCAGGCGGTCATCGACACCAACCTGGGCTCTTGCTTCAACTGCTGCCGGGCGGTCATCGAAGGCATGCGCGAGCGCAGCTTCGGCCGCATCGTCAACATCGGCTCCATCAACGGCCAGGCGGGCCAGTACGGGCAAGTCAACTACGCCGCCGCCAAGTCCGGCATCCACGGCTTCACCAAGGCGCTCGCACAAGAAGGCGCCGGCAAGGGCATCACGGTGAATGCCGTCGCACCGGGCTATGTGGATACCGAGATGGTGCGTGCGGTGCCGCCGGAGGTGCTGGAGAAGATCATCAAGCGTATTCCCATGGGCCGCCTAGGCAAGCCCGAGGACATCGCCCGTACCGTGGTCTTCTTGGTGGCGGACACCGCGGACTTCATCACCGGGGCCACGGTGTCGGTCAACGGCGGCCAGCACATGTATTGACGGCCGCTGTCGGGCCTCCTGACGTCGGCACCGACCTACGCGCCGGAGCGCCGTAGGTCGGCGCTGAGCGGAGCGAAGCCCGACACGGACTCGGGCGCGGCGTCGGGCCTCCCGGCGTCGGCACCGGCCTACGCGCCGCAGCGCCGTAGGTCGGCGCTGAGCGAAGCGGAGTCCGGCAAGCGGGCAGCCCCGGATCGTCGTAATCAGGGTCTCCGTCTAGCCCCGGCGTCTAGCCCTTGGGCCCGAAAATCAGCCACAGGATGAAGCCGAGCAGCGGCAGCAGCAGAAGCAGCACCACCCAAATGACCTTGCCCGTGGTGCTCGCATCACTCTGCACTGTCTTGACAATGGCATACACCATCAGGATCAGCAGTAGCAGCCCAAAAAAGCCGCCGACTTCCACCATGCGCTCTAACCTCCATCCGCGGGGGCCGGCAGCCGCCGGGCCAATCCGGCAGCCAACCCCAGCCCCTGTGCTGAAAACTGTGCCGCACGGCCGGCGCACTGTGCCGGCTCGCTGACGCCGGCCACGTCCGTCGTGACCGCCGCGGCCATCATTATTGCCAACGCCCGTGCCGGCCAGGCCGAGCGCCACGGCGACTCCCTAGCGGTCCAGCTGACGCAGCATTTGCAGGCCGCCGGACTCGCCAGCATCGCTTTGCCCTTTCCGGCGGTGGCAACCGACCCCGAGCAGCGCGCGGCCCTCTTCTCGCACCTGGATGCCGGCGCGCGGCGGGTGGTCGTCCTGGGCGGTGACGGCACCGTGCGCACCATCGCGCGGCTGCTGCTCGGCCGGCCCGTGCCGATCGGGATTGTACCCCTCGGCACCGCCAACCTGCTCGCCCGGGACCCGGGTCTGCCGCTGGCACCGACGCAAGCCGCGGCAGTACAAGCCAGCACGCGTGTGCACCACATCGATGTCGCCCGCTGTAACGGCGAGCCTTTCCTGTGCGCAGCGCTCTTCGGTATGGCCACCGACCTGGCGCGCGCCCGCGAGGCGGCGCGCGGCATCGGCACCTGGCGCATGCTGCCGCGCATGCTGCGCAAGGCCTATTGGATACTGAAGCGTTATCCCTTCCATAGCGTGCGCCTGCGCCTCGATGACGCACCGGCGACGTTGCGCACCCGCGCGCTGATGGTCTCCAACAACCCGCTGCAGCCCCAGGCCGGCCTGCACCCGGTGCGCACCGCCCTGAACACCGGCCGCCTCGGTGTCTACGGGGTGCGCGAAGGCCCGCTGTATGATCTGCCGCGGCTGGCGCTCACGCTGCTTGCCGGCACCTGGCCGCGGGAGCCACGGGTGTTCCACCGCGTCTGCGAGCGCGCACACATCCACACATCGCGCCCCCTGCGCACCACCGCCCTGCTGGACGGCGAGCGCGTGCAATTGCAGACGCCGCTGCGGTTCGACACCCTGATCGGCGCCTTGCCGATGCTGGTTGCGGACGCTGGCTGAGCCCTGATGCCCATGGGGCCCATCTGCAGCACGCAATCCGACACGCCGTTGCGGCGGCGGCCGCAGGACGTCCCGGACAGCCTCGGGCGCGTCCAGCAAGGCTCGGGCTTCTTCGCCATCGACCGCACCGCCTGTGCTGTGCCGGTCCCTCCGCGACACCCGGCGCGCGCTTTATCCAGGCCCGGGGCTCAGCGATCGTCGGCCTGCGTCGCCCCAGCGCCGACGCGAATGCCGATACGCGCCTCGGCACCGCGCTGCCGAGCGTTGCCCACCTCTAGCCAACCGCCGAGCAGCTCGAGACGCGAGCGCAAGCTGTAAAGCCCGAAGCCGCCGCTAAGGCCGTCGACGCCGAGCGCGGCCATAGCTTCTGCGGGGGCGGGACCGTTGGGGTCAAAACCCCGTCCGTCGTCGCTGACACTGATCCGGAGCACCTCGCCGTCCCAGTCCACCTGCAAGAGCGCGCGTGTCGCCTCGGCATGCTTGGCGACGTTGATCAGGAGCTCCCGGGCGCCTTGGAACAAGGTCACGGCCTGCGCATCGGCGAGCGCCGGCGGCTCCCCGCTCGGCTCGTAAGCGACTTCCAGCCCCCATTGCGCGCGCACATGCTCGGTCAGCCACGCCAACGCCTGATACAGCCCGCCCTCGCGCAGCAGCGGCGGGCTCAGCTCGAACACCAGAGAGCGCAGATGCTTCGTGGCACGGGCCAGCAGCGCCACCACCTGGTCGCGACGCTTTGCCAAGTCCTGATCGCCTTCCACCAGAATGCGCGCCAGCACCAATTCCTGAATGGTTGTGTCGTGCAGCTGCTGCGCCAGCTGGCGACGCTGGCGCTCCTCCAGCGTCGCCATCTCCACATTCAGCGCGCGCAGCCGACGGTTCGCCTGCTCCAGCCGCTCGCTGCGCTCATCCAGGGCCGTGTGCAGGCCGCGGGAGAGTTGGGAGAGCGTCGCGTGGGTGCCGACGCGGGCCAGCAACACCGCCACGGCGAAGGGCTTGACGATGTAGTCGACGCCGCCGCACTCGAAGCCGCGGACAATCTCCGGCTCATCGCCCTTGGCGGTGAGAAAGATCACCGGAATTCGGCGCGTGAGCTCATGCGCCTGCAGCTGACGACAGATCTCGAAGCCGTCGGCGTCCGGCAGCATCACGTCCAGCAGGATCAGGTCCGGCTGCCCTCGCCTTGCCGCGACCAGGGCGTCCGCCCCGGAGCCGGCGGCCACCACGCGATAGCCCTGCTGTTGCAGGAGGCCAGCGACATAGACCCGGGTGGCCGCGTCGTCTTCGACCACCAGGATCTCGGCTTGGGAGACAGGATCTGTCACGGCTATAAAGCGGTCCGGTGGCCAGTTCGAGGGCTCCGGGCGGCAAGGGTCAGCGCGCTCGGCTTACGTCAATAATTAGAAAACTTTTCAGTCTACGCCAACCAGCGCGCTGACCTTGTACGCGAATTTTGCACAATCGCGCTAGGAAAGCTAGCCAGCTGGACTCTGCTGCCCAACCAGGATATCCGTCTCCCCAGGGGACTCTTCCGGCGCGGAGGGACTGCCCACCGCAGCGGCGGGCGGGACCGACACCAGAGGCATTAGTGTCGCCAAGACCTGCTCCAACGCCAACAGCATAGCGTGTAGCGCAGGCCGCCAATCCCCACCGTCGTCGAGCGCCGCCAAGGCCGTGACGGCGTGTTGCTGCAGCACCGGGGCCCCGATCGGGCCGGCGACCCCCTTCAATGCGTGAGCGACACGCCTGGCTGCGACCGCGTCACCGCCTGCCAGCGCCTGCGCCAGTAGGTTGCTATCGCGCTGATGCTCGGCATGGAAGGCAGCCAGCATGCGTTGGTAGAGCGCTGCGTCGCCGCCGGCTCCAGCCAGACCTGCATCGAAATCGATGACCGGGCCTTGGCCGGCCGGCGCCGTGACGGCATCGGCCGTTCCGCCCGCGCCCAATACCCCGGCGCTGCCGAGTGTCTGCGGAGAATCCCGAGCGACGGCGCCATCGCCGCCACCCGGACCGCTCGCAAGGACCCGTGCCAGCACGCTGCGCAGCGCCTCGGGAGCGACGGGCTTGACCAGATGCTCGATCCTGCCGATAGGCCGGGCAGGGTCCTGGTCCTCCCAGTGGGCGTGGGCGGTGAGGGCGATGACGGGCGGGGCGGCCTGACCCAGCTCTGCCCGAATCTCGCGGATCGCCGCATCGCCGTCCAGCTCCGGCATCTGGATGTCCATCAGGATGGCATCGAGGGGCTCGGTGAGGGTGCGCCTGACCGCGGCACGACCGTTTACGGCGGTGACCACCCGGCAGCCTTCGCGCTCGAGTAGCGCGCGCACATACACGCGATTGGTCTCATTGTCGTCGGCGAGCAGCACACGGCGCCCGCACAGCGCCACAGGTTGGACACAGCTGTCGCCGGTCGGCTGGAAGTCTGTCTCCGCCTCTGATGCGTCGCCGGCGAGGGCATGCTCCAGGTGGGCATGCAGTCGTGCGCGCGAGGCCGGCAGGCTCGGCATCAACGGATCGCAGTCCCGCGCATAGAGCAGTAGCACAATGCCCTGCGCCGCTGCTGCTTGCGCAATGGCGCTGCAATCGGCCGGCGCTGCGTCGGCGCCCGGCAGGGCCAGCACCAAGGACCAATCGCCGTCGCGGCTGCTGGACAAGCGCGCCAGGGCAGCCGCCGGCGAGTCCACCACCGTGACCGCGAGCCCGAAGGCCTGGAGCTGGCGCACGAGCGCCGCCGAGCGGCGGGCATGCCCATCCCACAGCAGCACCGGCGCATGGACGGCTCGCCCCAAATGCCACTGCGGCGCCCCGCCCGCCGCCAGCGGCAGCTCCAGCGTGAACGCGAACCGACTGCCGCGCCCAGGCGTGCTGGTCACCTCGATATCGCCGCCCATCAGCCGCACCAGCTCGCGGCTGATGCTGAGACCCAGCCCGGAGCCCTGATAACGGCGGGTGGGCGAGGCATCGGCCTGGTGGAAGGGCTCGAACAACTGCTCCAGGTCTGCGGCCTCGATGCCAATGCCGGTGTCGCTGACCGCGAAGCACAGGCGTGCCATCGCATCCGCAGCCGTGTCGTCACTGCCGAGCTGGCGCACCTGGACGCAGACTTCGCCGCGGCGCGTGAATTTGACCGCATTGGACGTGAGATTCAGCAGCACCTGCTCCAGGCGCAGTGCGTCGCCGCGGAGCCGCGCGGGGATATCGGGGTCCACATCGAGCCACAGCAACAAGCCCCCCTGCCGCGCCTCGACATCGGCCATGGCCTGGACGTTATCGAGCACGTCGTCCAAGGCGAAGGGGGCCGGCTTGAGCATGCTGCCGCCGGCATCGATGCGCGAGAGGTCCAGCACATCGTTGATGAGTCCGAGCAAGGACTTGGACGCGCTGTGCAGACGCTCCAACCAGCCGCGCTGGCCGGCGTCCAGGTCGGTGTCAAGGCACAGCCGCGCCATGCCCATGATGGCGTTCATGGGCGTGCGGATCTCATGGCTCATGTTGGCGAGGAACTGGCTCTTGGCCGCCGCCGCCACCCGGGCGGCATCGCGCGCAGCCGTCAAGTCGCGATTCAAGCGCTTGAGCTCACGCTGGCGATGGAGCAACAGCAAGCCCACCAAGGCCACCACCGCCAGCACCTGCCAGAGCAGCGTCAGGTCCATACGCTGCTCGATGGTGAACTGCGTCTGCTTGAGCTCGATGGCGTCGCGCTCGGCCGGTGTCACAGCGGCCACCGCCTTGTCCATGATCAGGTGCAGCAGCGGCTCGTCGCTGCGGGTGGCGACGGCGATCGGGTAGCGATTGTCCAGCTGCCCGATGATGCGAAGCTCGCCGGCGCTGGCGTCCACGAACTCTGCCGCGTGCTCCAGCGTCTTCACCGCCGCGCTGATGCGCCCGGTGCCGAAGGCCTGCTGCAGATTGTCGGCGGATTGCGACGGCACCAGCCGGAGCTCAGGATGCTCCGCGCGCAGGGTTGCCTCGATGGCGCTCGCCTCCGGCACCGCGATGGGCTCGCCTGCCAGGGCCGCAATCTCATGCACGAAAGGCCGGTCTCGCGGCGCCACCAACACATGGCTCACGTCGAAGTAGGGCTCGGTGAAATCCAGATAGGCCCCGCGCGTATCGGTGCGCACCGCGCCCGATAACAGGTCGCAGCGGCGCTCCTGCACCTGCTCCAGCGCCTCGGCCCAGGTGGCGGTGGGCACCGGCACGATGTCCACGCCCAGCTTCTGCGCGAACAGCGACAGGTAATCCCGGAACAGGCCCTTGTGCGCGCCGTCTTCCAGATAATCATAGGGGAACCACACCGGGCTGAAGCAATAGCGCAGCTTGCCCCCCTTGCCGGCAAGGTATTCGCGCTCGACGAAGCTGAGCACCACGTGGCCCGACGGCGGTGGCGGGCGCGGGCCGAGATGCTGCTCACGGATGGCCGCGCGCCGCGTCGCCGGCAGCGCCGCGAGCGCCTTGTCGATGGCACTCACCAGCAGCGGCCAATCCTTGCGCACGGAGAAGACCAGCGCTTGGGACTCGGCAATCCGGTAGGCGATCGCCACCGGCGCCGCCGCAGCATCAGCCACCAGAAAGCGCAGCACCTCGGTACTGCCGACCACCGCGTCAATCTCACCAGCGAGCAGGGCGTTCAGCACTGCCGGCACCGAGCCGTGGCTGATGGCGGTGGCACCCGGGATACCGGCAATGTACTTCTTGCTGATCAGCGAGCCCTCGCCATAGCCGATGCGCCGGCCGGCGAGGTCGTCCGGGCCCTCGATGCCGAGGGGATTGCCGGCGCGCACAAAGACCCCGTTGGTAAACCGTGCATAAGGCGCCGAGAACGCCAGGCGCTCGGCGCGCTCGGGGTGCGGGCGGGACATGGACAGCCCGGCGATCTCATAGTCCATGGCCTGCTGCACCAAGCTGGACCAGTCGCCCAGCACCAGTCGGAAATCGGTGCCCAGGAGCTCGTTGACGGCCGTCAGGGTATCGGCATCGATGCCCGCGATACGGCCTTCGGCATCGTAATAGGCGAAGGGCGCCCAGTCGGCGCCGACACCGAAGCGAATGTCCGGATGGGCATCCAGAAAGGCGCGCTCGGCCGGCGTTAGGCGCACCACCGGCGCCGCCATGCGCCTGGCGTCCTCGCCGCCCAGGAACTGCGCATACAGCTGCTCCATGCGCGTCTGCGGGACCGCCGCCACCGCCTTGTCCAACACCGATGCGAGCAGCTCGCGGTCGCGGCGTACGGCGAAAAAGCTCGCGCGCTGCGTGGGCAAGCCGCCGGCGCGGCTGCTCGGCCCCTCCTCCACCCCGGTGATGCCGTAGCGCGCCAACAGCCAGCGCCCGTAGCGCTCGTCCATCAGCGTGGCGTCGGCATCGCCGCTGGCCACGGCGCGCAGCGCGTCTGCGTGATCGTCCACCCTCACGGGCACTGCCGGCGGCTCCACGCGCGCGGCCAGCGTCTCGGCGGTGCTGCCGGGCCAGACCGCTACGCGGCGACCGGCCAAGTCGGCCAGGGATACCGCGGCGCCGCCCGCACGCTGGAAGATACGCACCTCGACCTCGCCGGAGAGGTTGCCGAAGCGAAGCGTCCGACGGCGCTCCGGGTTGTGCACGAGGTTCAGTGCCAAGTCCGCGTCCCCCTGCTCCACGGCCGCAACGGCCTTGGCGGTGGGCATCGCCGTGAAGTCGAGCTCCAAGTCCAGCAGCGCGGCGGCCTCACGCATCAGACCCACCGTGAAGCCCGAGACCTCGCCGTCCCAGGTCATCGCGAAGGGCGGGATCTCGCTGAACGCCAGGCGCAGCGTCGAGCCTTGTGCCAGCCAAGCCTGCTCATCCTCGTCCAGCTGCAGCGTGGCCCCGGGGCGTAGATCCGCCAACGCCTGGGCATCGCCGAACCAGCGCGTCCACAGCGCCTGCAGCTCAGCGGGTGTCAGCGCCGCATAGGCCTTGTCGAGAATGGCGGCCGCCTGTGGCAGGTCGCGGCGCACCGCAAACGGATGCCCCTGCCAGGGTTGCCCGTCCGCGGCCGGGGGCAGCTCGCCGACGACAGCGAGGTCCGCCAGGCGCTCAGACTCGAACAGATGCAGGGCCACCTGGCGCGGCAGCACCGTCGCATCGGCACGCCCGGTGGCTACCGCGTGCAGGGCTTCCGTGGCACTCGCCACCCGCAGGCGCTCCACGTCATCACAGCATCGAAGCAGCAGCTCACTGCCGGCCCAGCCCGGGTTGTCGGCGAGGGTCTTGCCCCGCAGCGAGGACGGGCCACGGATGTCGCTACGATCCCGTCGGGCTACGATGACCTGCTGCACCGTGAAGGCGCGCTCGCTAAAGATCAGGTAGTCCCGGCGCCCCGGCGTCGCGCCGACATTGATGGTGAGGTCCGCGGTGGCGTTGCGCAGATGGCTCTGCACCCGGGCCGGATCCGCGGCCCGCCAGCTGAGGGTAAAGCCGGCGCGCTGCGAGATCAGCTCCAGCAATTCCACCGAATAACCAGACGGTCCGCGCTCGCTCCAGTCGGCGAAGGGCGGCAGCGGCGCGAAGCGGACCCGCAGCCGCGGACTGCGCTCCAGAAAGGCTCGCTCGGCGGGCGTCAGCTCGAGCTTTGGCGCCGGCGCTCTGAACAGGAAGTCGTTCAGATCGACGGCGCCAGCCGCTGCCTGACCCGTCTCCCGCAGCAGCTCCAGCACCGCCGCCAGCGCGGCCGGCTCCGGCCTGCCGACGGGTCGGACCTCCGGCAGCATGGCGCTGTGGGTCTGGTGAGCCTCGAAGCGCAGATAATCCGCGCTCTTGTCCTGGGTGTTCCAGCGCGCGCGGATCAGCGCCACCAGCTCGTCCGGGTGATCCAGCGCATAGGCCCAGCCGCGGTTGGTGGCAGCGGCCAGGGCCGCGGCGGTTTCCGGGTCGGCGCGCACCGTCTCGGCGGCGGCAAAGAGGTTCAGATCCGGCACCGGCACGCCGTAGTCGGCCGGATCGATGATGTTGAAGGGGACGCCGCGGCGGTAGAGCTCGTAAACCTCGTTGCTGCGGTAGGCGGACATGGCGTCCACGTCGCCGCGCACGAAGGTCTCGATGCCGCCCGCGTAGGGAGCCAAGTCGAGCGCGTCGGGCGTAATGCCGGCGCGCGCGAAGAGGCGCTGCATGTTCGGGCTGGCCAGTTGCCGCGGTGACAGCATCAGGCGTTTGCCCGCGAGCTGGCGCGGCAGCACGATCTGCGGCGCCGCTACCAGCACCAGTGGGGAGCGCCGGAGCCAACTGGCCAAGAGCTTGAGCGGCGTACCGGAGGCCTGGGCCGCCAGCAGGCGGTCCGCGGGTGCGGTGGCGAAGTCTGCCTGTCCCTGGCGCACGACCTCGAGAGGGTCGATGTCGGGCCCGCCCTCCAGCAGCGTGACTTCGAGCCCGGCGTCGCGGTAGTAGCCTTGGGCCAATGCCGCATAGAAACCGGCAAACTGCCACTGGTGGCGCCATTGCAACTGCACGCGCACCGTTGCCCGAGGGCCCGCCGCGCCGGCGACGGCGGTGTCGCTCATCGGCACGGCACCCGCCGTGGCGAGCAATGCCAGTGCAAGAGTCAGCAGCAGAATCGCTCGAGCATGCGGCGCCATCGGTGCAATCGCGGGCTGATGATGTGGCCCGGCCGGACAGGACGGGTGCCCATGGTGCACCCTATCCCGGTATTGTGCGCCCTTCCATGGCGCAATAGCGCCCACCGCCGCCCGGGTGGCTCGGGGATTCCACCATCCGCTGTGATTTCCGCCCGCCACTTGTACGAGAATGACCGACAACATCGACACCTCGCCCACCACCGCCGCGTCACCGGCCGCATCCCACCCTGCCCGCCGGGGCGTGCTCGCCGGCTATGGCGCCACCGTCTTCGCAAGCTCCGCGGTGCTGCTGGTGCTGGAGATCGTCGCCGGGCGGCTCGTCGCGCCCTATGTGGGCGTGTCCCTGTACACCTGGACCTCTATCATCGGCGTGATCTTAGCGGGCTTATCGCTCGGCAACTGGCTCGGCGGTGTCTGGGCGGACAAGGGTGCGGATTCGCGCAGCGTGGGCTGGGTGCTCGCCGCCGGCGGACTCTACTGCCTGCTGAGCCTGGCCATCCTGAATCCGCTGGGCGCGGCGGTGCAGTCCCAAGGGCTGACGCTCTTGAGCGCGAGCTTCACCTTTGCCGCCGTGCTCTTCTTCGTGCCGGCGGCGCTCATCGGCATCGTCACCCCGCTTTTGACCACGCTCGCGCTGCGGCTCGACCCCCGCGCCGGCCATGTGGTGGGCCGCATGCATGCGCTCGCCGCCATCGGCAGCATCGCCGGCACCTTCGCCGCCGGCTATTGGCTGGTGCAGAGCTTCGGCACCCGGGCGGTGGTGCTCGGCAGCGGGCTCGCGCTGCTGGCGCTGGGTGCGCCCTTCCTGCGCGGCAGCGCCCGGCCGGCGCAGGCACTGCTGCTGGTGGGCGTGCTCGCGGCGGGGCTGCTGGCGGTGCTGCGCGACGGGCTGGTGTCGTCCTGCGACCGCGAGAGCGCCTACTTCTGCATCCGGGTCGTGGAGCGCCCGGACCTCGCGCCGCCCGGCATGGCGCGCGGGCTGGTGCTGGACCACCTGCTGCACGGCATCAACCACCTGGCCGAGCCGGACCTGCTCATCGCGCCCTATGTGCACGGGCTGGACGAGCTGGCCTATGCGCATTTCCTCAGCGCCTACGACGACGGCCTCGACTGGTTCTTCGCCGGCGGCGGCGCCTACAGCCAGCCCCGGGCCGTGCAGGCGCTGAGCCCGGCCTCCAGCGTCACCGTCGCCGAGCTGGACCCCATGGTGACGCTGACCGCCGCCGAGTCCCTGGGCCTCCGGCCCGCCGGCATGACCATCGAGCATCGCGACGCCCGCCTCGCCCTGGCGGACAGCGACGAGACCTTCGACGTCATCGTCGGCGACGTCTTCCACGACGTGGCCATCCCCTACCACCTGGTGACCCGGGAATTCGCGGCCCTGGTGCGTGAGCGCCTCGCCCCGGACGGGCTCTACCTGATGAACGTCGTCGACACCTTCCCCGACCCGCGGCTCATCAAGGCCATCGCCAAGACCCTGGAGACCCAATTCCGCCACGTGGACATCTGGATGGAGCAAGCGCCGGAAGACCCACGCGTGACCTTCATCGTCAGCGCCAACAACGGCCCGCGGCTGCCTAGGACCATCCCCGCCCGCCGCGGCTTCGAGCGCGCCTGGAGCCGCATGACCGAAGACATCATGGCCTATGGCACGCCGCCCAGGGAGATTCCGCTGCTCACCGACGACTACGCCCCGGTGGAGCGGCTCATCGCCGGGCTGCTGCTGGGTGAGGACGGCTGAGGCCGGCAGAGCCGGCGAGCGTTGACGTCTCGCCGCGGCGCGCAACACAATTTGGGCGTGATCACCGGCAATCCCGGAGAGCTGTCATGGCGCGGCGAATCGGCTCGGGCGCGGCCTCGCGCGGCCCGGACAAGGCGCTGAGCGAGGCGGCCGGCCTGCATCAGGCCGGGAAGCTCGAGCAGGCGGAGAAGGCCTACCGGCGCATCCTGCGCCGCCGGCCGAACGACGCCCGCGCGCTCTACTGCCTGGGCATCGCCGTGCATCAGCGCCGCCGGCCCAAAGAGGCCGTGCGCCATTTCCGCGCAGCGCTCAAGGGCGATGCCGGCAACCCGGACATCCATCGCCATCTCGGACTAGCGCTCAAGGATCTAGGCCAGCCCGTCGCCGCCGAGCAGGCCTATCGCGACGCCCTCGCCATGGCCCCGAACAACGCGCATATCCTCGCCAATCTGGCCACCGTGCTCAAGGCGCAGGGTCGGCATGACGAAGCCCTGTCGGCGCTGGAGCAGGCAGCCGATCTGGCACCCGACTCCCCCGCGGTGCTGAGCGCTTGCGGCCATGCCCTGCGCGAGGCCGGCCGTCTGGATGAGGCCGAAGACCTGCATCGCCGCGCACTGACCCAGCGCCCCGATCACGCCCCTTCGCTGAGCGGGCTCTCGGCGGCGCTCTGGCGCAAGGGGCGCGACGATGAAGCAGCCCAGGCCGCACGCGAGGCCATCGCGCAGGCGCCGCAGCTGGCCCAGCCGCATCTGATGCTCGGCAATGCGCTGCGCCGGCTCAAACGACCAGAGGAAGCACTGGCGGCGTTTCGCGCAGCCGCCGAGGTGTCCCCAGCGGACCCAACCCCGCGCATCGGGCTGATCGAGGCCGGGCAGGATGCCGGCGCACTCGAGACCGCACTCCAAGAAGGCCGGCGTGCGCTGGCGCTCGAGCCCGATGCCGAGACCGTTCATACGGTGCACGGGCAGACGCTGTATGCGCTGCGCGCCGCCGGCTACGCCGAGCAAGCCCGACAGGAGGCAGCCGCCTGGCTGCGCGACCACCCCGCAAGCGCCACCGCGCAGCACCTGGCGCCGGCGCTGTTGGACGCCCCGCCGCCGCAGCGCGCCAGCGCGCCCTATGTGCGCGCGACCTTCGACGCTTTCGCCGAGAGCTTCGACGAGCGTCTCGACACGCTCGGCTATCACGGCCCGCAAATCGTCACGCAGGGCTTGCGCTCGGCCCGCCCCCATGGCGCCGAAACCCTGCTGGATATCGGCTGTGGCACGGGCCTGGTCGGGCCGGCGGTGCGTGGGCTGGTCCAGCGCCTGGAGGGCCTGGATCTGTCGCCGGCCATGCTCGCGCGCGCCGCCGAGCGCAACGTCTACGACGCGCTGCACGAGGCCGATGCCGAAGCCTACCTGAGCGCCGAAGAGCCTCGCTGGGATGTCGTAATCGCCGCCGATGTCCTGATCTATCTCGGCGACATCCAGCCGCTGGCTGCGGCTGTCGCCGGTGCCCTGCGGGCGGATGGCCTGTTCATCGCGACCAGCGAGGAGGCCGATGCCGGGACCTGGGAGCTCCAGCCCTCGGGCCGGTATCGCCACAGCCGACGCTATCTGGCCGATGTGCTCGCCGGCGTGGGACTCGTCGTCGAGCAGCTCGATCGAGTCGTGCTCCGCCATGAGGGCGACCGCCCCGTCGAGGCCCTGGCCCTCGTCGCACGCCAGCGCCAATTACAGGGACGGTATACTTAAGTAACCATCCCCCGGCAAAGCCGGGGGCTTTGAATGCGTGAGCCGCTCAAAGCGGCGGAGGGGACGCTAACGCGGCCCCGGTTCATGAGCCGCCTAAAGGCGGCGGATCAGCAGCTCCACAGTCTCAGCTGATCGAGTCGTTGATCTTCACGTTCCTGGTGCTGGATGTAGGCTCGG
>NZ_NRRV01000006.1 GCF_016583825.1 Thiohalocapsa halophila
CACCCAGCACCCAGCCCCTAGCCCCATGACTGACCCACAGCCAACGAACGGCAATAACCCGTCCGCGCAGCCGCAGCCGCAGCCGGGGCCGGATCAGGACGAGCACAAGCTCATCGCCCAGCGGCGCGAGAAGCTGAAGGCCATCCGCGAGCAGGGCGTCGCCTTCCCCAACGACTTCCGCCGCAACGTCGTCGCCGGCGAGCTGCACGCCGAGTACGGCGAGATGGACGGGGCGGAGCTGGAGACCCGCAACGTGCGCGCCAAGGTGGCCGGGCGGTTGATGTCCCGCCGCGTCATGGGCAAGGCGAGCTTCGCGCACCTTCAGGATATGTCCGGGCGGCTTCAGCTCTTCGTGCAGCGGGATATGCTCGGCACCGACGACTACGCCTGGTTCAAGAAGGAGCTGGACATCGGCGACATCGTCGGCGCCTCGGGGCAGCTCTTCAAGACCAAGACCGGGGAGCTGTCCCTCAAGGTGGACCGGCTCCAGCTGCTGACCAAGTCTCTGCGCCCGCTGCCGGAGAAGTGGCACGGCCTGTCGGACCAGGAGAGTCGCTACCGCCAGCGCTATCTGGATCTGATCATGAACGAGGCGGCGCGCGAGACCTTCCGCACCCGCACCCGCATCGTCCAATTCATCCGGGACTTTCTGAACGCCCGCGACTTCCTGGAAGTCGAGACGCCGATGATGCAGGCCATCCCGGGCGGCGCCGTGGCCCGGCCCTTCGTCACGCATCACAATGCCCTGGACATGCAGCTTTTCCTGCGCATCGCTCCGGAGCTGTACCTGAAGCGCCTGGTGGTGGGCGGCTTCGAGCGGGTCTACGAGATCAACCGCAACTTCAGAAACGAAGGGCTGTCCACGCGTCACAACCCCGAGTTCACGATGCTGGAGCTCTACCAGGCCTACGCGGACTACGCCGACCTGATGGACCTCACCGAGGTGATGCTGCGGGACATGGCGCAGGCGGTGCTCGGCAGCCGGCAGCTCGACTACCAGGGCGAGACCTATGACCTCGCCCGGCCCTTTGCGCGCATGTCGGTGCGCGAGTCCATCCTGCACTTCAATCCGGACCTGGATCCCGCCGACATCGACGACCTGGAGCGCGCCCGCGCCGTCGCCGAGCGCTTGGATATCCACCTCAAGCCCGGCTATGGCCTGGGTAAGGTGCAGGTGGAGATCTTCGAGAAGACCGTCGAGCACCGGCTCATGGCGCCCACCTTCATCACGGCCTATCCGACGGAGACCTCACCGCTGGCCCGGCTCAACGATGCCGACCCCTTCGTCACGGACCGCTTCGAGCTCTTCGTCGGCGGCCGTGAGATCGCCAACGGCTTCTCGGAGCTCAACGACGCCGAGGATCAGGCCGAGCGCTTCCGCCGGCAGGTGGCGGACAAGGACGCCGGCGATCTGGAGGCCATGCACTTCGACGCCGACTACATCCGGGCGCTGGAGCACGGCATGCCGCCGACGGCGGGCGAGGGCATCGGCATCGACCGGCTGGTGATGCTGTTCACCGACTCGGCGTCCATTCGCGACGTGCTGCTGTTTCCGCACATGCGCCCGGAGGACTGACGCCTGCGTCTGCGTCGGCAACGGCGAATCCATGCAGGATGGCCGGCGCGGTACGCGCTTTCGCGTTGTCCTTTCCCTCGACCTGAGGACTGCGACAACGAAACTTCGTCGACGGCTCGCTCAACCTCGCTTCGGCCCTGGTCGCGAGCGCACTCACAGCCTGCAAAAGTCGTTTCCTCGCGGGCCAATCCGTCCGCGCCACGCAGTACTTGGACCCTCATGAAATCCATTCGCCAGGACTGGTTCTCCAATATCCGCAACGACCTGCTCGCCGGCCTGGTGGTCGCGCTGGCGCTGATTCCGGAGGCCATCGCCTTCTCCATCATCGCCGGCGTCGACCCCAAGGTCGGGCTCTATGCATCCTTCAGTATCGCCGTGATCACCGCCTTCGTCGGCGGGCGCCCGGGTATGATCTCCGCGGCCACCGCGGCCATGGCCGTGCTCATGGTGGATCTGGTGGCCGATCATGGCCTCCAGTATCTGCTGGCGGCGACGGTGCTGACCGGTGTGCTCCAGGTGATAGCCGGCTGGCTGCGGCTCGGCAACCTGATGCGCTTCGTCTCGCGCTCGGTGATCACGGGCTTCGTCAACGCGCTGGCCATCCTGATCTTCATGGCACAGCTGCCGGAGATCACCGGCGAGCAGCTGACGCTCGAGGTCTACGCGGTGCTGGCGGCGGGGCTTGCCATCATCTATCTCCTGCCCATGCTGACCAAGGCCGTGCCCTCGCCGCTGGTGGCCATCGTCGTGTTGACGGGGGTGGCGCTGTACCTGGGGCTCGACATCCGCACTGTCGGCGATATGGGGCAGATGCCGGACAGCCTGCCGGTGTTTCTGCTGCCGGACATCCCGCTGAATCTGGAGACGCTGCAGATCATCCTGCCGGTGTCGGCCACGCTGGCGGTGGTGGGGCTGCTGGAGTCCATGATGACGGCCACCATCGTCGACGACCTCACCGATTCCAAGAGCAACAAGAACCGCGAGTGCGTGGGCCAAGGCGCGGCCAATGTCGCCACCGGCTTCCTCGGCGGCATGGCCGGCTGCGCCATGATCGGCCAGACCGTCATCAACGTGAAGTCCGGCGGCCGCGGACGGCTCTCCACCCTCGTCGCCGGCGTCTTCCTGCTGATCCTGGTGGTGTTCGCCAACGAGTGGGTGGCGCAGATTCCGATGGCGGCGCTGGTGGCCGTGATGATCATGGTCTCCATCGGCACCTTCAACTGGGCCTCCTTCCGCAACCTGCGCGAGCATCCCTTCGACGCCAACGTGGTCATGATCGCCACCGTGGCGGTGACCGTACTCACCCATGACCTCGCCCAGGGCGTGCTGGTGGGCGTGCTGCTGTCCGGGTTCTTCTTCGCGCAGAAGGTGAGCCGGGTGCTTTACGTCGGCTCCAGCCCGGCGCGGGAGGGGCGCGAGCGCGTCTACCACGTCGTCGGCCAGGTGTTCTTCTCCTCCGCCGACCAGTTCATTGCGTCCTTCGACTATAAGGAGGTCATCGAGCAGGTGACCATCGACGTGAGCCGCGCGCACTTCTGGGACATTACCGCCGTCACGGCGCTGGACAAGGTGGTGCTCAAGTTCCGCCGTGAGGGTACGGAGGTGAACGTCGTCGGCCTCAATGAGGCGAGCCGCACCATGGTCGACCGCTTCGCGGTGCACGACAAGCCCGAGGCCGTTGCCGACCTGATGGGACATTAAAACTCGGAGCTGCTGACACAGGACACCGCCGATGCAAGACGAGCAGAAAATACTGGCCTGTGTGGACCAGTCCCACTTTGCGGACATGGTGACGGACACCGCCGCCTGGGCCGCCCGGCGCCTGCACGCGCCGCTGGAGCTGCTGCACATCCTGGACCGCGAGGCGCGGGTGGTGAGCGGGTCCGACCACAGCGGCGCCATTGGTGTGAACGCCCAGCAGGCGCTGCTGGAGGAGCTCTCCGACGAGGACGAGGCCCGCAGCAAAGCGGCCCGCGAGGAGGGTCGGGTCTTCCTCAACCGGCTGCGCGAGCGCGCCATCAGCCGCGGCGTGGACGGCCCGGACGTGCGCCTGCGCTATGGCGAGCTCGAAGAGACGCTCGTGGACGCGCAGAGCGCCGTCCAGCTCTTCGTGCTCGGCCGCCGCGGCGAGTCCGCCGAGACCACCCAGCGCGACTTGGGGCGCAACGTGGAGCGCATGGTGCGCGCGCTGGACAAGCCCATCCTCGCGGTCACCGACGACTTCACCGAGCCCGAGCGGGTGATGATCGCCTTCGACGGCGGCGCCATGACCCGCCGCGGGGTGGAGCTGCTGGCGCGCACAGCGCTCTTCCACGGCCTGCCGGTGGATGTAGTCATGTCCGGCAAGCCGCGGCGCGACGCCGAGAAGCAATTGGATTGGGCGCGGCAGACGCTGGCCGCCGCCGACTACGACGTGAAGACCGCGCTCATCCCCGGCGACACCGAGCGCGTCATCGCCCAGTACATCCACGACCAGGGCATCGACATGCTGCTCATGGGCGCCTACGGCCACTCGCCGCTGCGCAGCCTGCTCTTCGGCAGCAAGACCGCCGATCTGCTGCGCTCGGCCAAGGTGCCGACGCTGCTGCTGCGCTGAGTCGGCGGACCAGGTGGTCGGAGTGATGATCGAGACCGCTCGGCCTACAAGTACGGGTCAGCTGTTGTTCAATATGGGAAACCGGCCTCAGCGGGGAGTGATCGATGACTGACCTCGAGACCCTCTACCAAACCGATTACGCGGCTTGGGCCAGGCGCCACGTGGAGCTGCTGCGCGCCGGGCGCTTCGCGGAAATGGACATCGAGCATCTGCTGGACGAGCTGGGGGACATGAGCAAGAGCGAGCGCCGCGAGCTGGAAAGCCGACTCCTGAGCCTGATCGCCCATCTGCTGAAATGGGAGTATCAATATCAGGCGCTCTCCGAGCGTTGGCGCGAATTCAAGGGCGACAGTTGGCGGAACACCATCGTCGAGCAACGCAAGCAGCTCGCTGTCCTGCTGCGCCAATCACCCGGGCTCAAGCCGGTCGTCGGGGAGGCCATCACCGCCGCCTATCCAGATGCGGCCGACCTCGCCAGCAAAGAGAGCCGCCTGCCGCCCGAGACCTTCCCCGCGGACTGCCCGTACTCGGCTGAGCAGTTGCTGCAGGATGACTTCTATCCGGGGCCGAGCGATAGCAGGAGCTGAACAACTGCCGCAGGCATGGCCGGGCGCAACTGGGGCGCAACAGGACATCCCAGCCAGCCCGAGTCCTTCGCCCCGGCAGACCGCCGGTTGCCGACGACAGCATGAGACGCAAGCGCGATGGGCACAGCGCATCCAGCCTCCGGTGGCGGATGCGCTGCGCCCAATTCCTGAGCAAGGTCCGCGCCTTAAGGTCGCCGCTCGGGCAGCTCAATTCGGCGGCTGATCGGCCTCCGGCCAGAATCCGTCATCCATGATCTGCTCGAACGACCAAGTCAAGGCGGCCGGGAAGCTCGTTTCGGTGAGGCCCGTTTCGCGCGATGCGAGCAGCGTCGCGTCACCATAGGCGTCCGCCAGCAGCTCCGGCAGCTTCGGCTTGAGGCTCGGGTTGTCCGCCAGGTGCCGTGCGATGTCGCGCCGTTGGACCTTGATCGTGGTCCGCCAGAAATTGCCCCGCAGCATGGGCTGCGCCTGCCATTTGAGCAGGTGCATCAGCAGAATGGCCAGCCGGCTCAACAGCTCGCGCTTTTCGCGACGCCCCATGCTCTCGATCTCCTCGGCGATGTGCTCGATGTCCGCCTGCGCGAGCTGTCCCGAACGGAGGAGCGTGGCCTGTTGTTCTGCCCAGGCGTAGAAGTCGGTGTCGTAGAGGGTCATGGTGCACCTTGGCTCGGAAGCTGTGCGCTGTCACTGATGGCCCGGAGCTCGACTTTGTCGTAGACCTCGGCCAGTTCCAGGCTTGCTTCGACTGACTCCAGCGGCACGCTGTCGGCCAGGCGGTCGTAGGTGCTGAGCAGCCAGCGGCCGTCGGCCTGGCGGACGTAGAGCTCGGCGGCGACGCGGTGCTGGGAGACCAGCAGATAGGTTTGCAGGCTGCGCAGGGTGCGGTAGTGGGCGAACTTGTCGCCGCGGTCGTAGGCTTCTGTGGGGTCCGACAGGATCTCGATGATCAGGGTCGGGTTGGTGATGATGTCCCGGCGCTGGTCGTGGTAGGTGCGCTCGCCGCAGACGGCCATGATGTCGGGATAGGCGCCGAAGTTGGCGGCATCCGCACGCACCTTCATGTCGCCGGCGTAGACGTAGCACGGGCGGCGGCGGAACTGGTTACCGAGCTCGCGCACGATGTTGGTGGCGATGAGGTTGTGCTCCTCGGAGCCGCCGGTCATGGCGAAGACCTCGCCGTCCACGAGCTCGGTGCGGGTGTCGGTGGCCTCGCGCTCGGCCGCGAGCCAATCCTCGAAGGTCAGATACGGGATGGGCTGAACGGACATGCTGCACAGCTCCTGACAGGTGCTTGGAACGGCGCTCCGGGTGACTGTCTGCGCTCAGTGACTGTCTGCGCTCAGTATAGTCCGTGCGATCCGGCGTCCGAGCGCCGCGCGGTCGCGGTCTCAGACCAGCTGAGCCGTGGACGGCGTAGTCAGGCTATCCTGGCCTGACACAGTCAGGGCTCGAAGCCCTGACTGCGCAGGGGCCGCCCGCGCATGCACGGCGTCTCGCGCGAGGCCCGGCAGCCGGTGTCGGCACCGCCAGGCAGCAGAGCCCCCGCCGGCGGCCTCACTCATCCGAAATCGACACATCCTCGCCGGCGGCCGTCAGCCGCGCGGTCTTGTCGTCGATGTAGTCGAAGGGCCCGTCTGGGAAGTCGCGGTACTTGCCGAGCCCCACGTACTCCAGCAGCCCGACGAAGTGGTAGCGGTAGAGCATGCTCTCGATGCGCGCGATTTCGTCCTTGCCGCCGGTGGGGCCGTCCATCAGGACCAGGGCCGGGCGGTACTCGATGCCGAGGGCCTCTGCGAGCTGGCGCCCTGTGGTGGATTGGCCGTCGGGCCCGGTGAGCCCGGCATCGGATAGGGCATCCACGCGGACCACGGTGTAGGGCGCCAGCGCCTCGGCCACCTCCGGTGCCTTCAGGTGCCCGTCATGCAGGGCGTCGCAGGCGACGCAGGCGGTGTCCTCGAAGAGCAGCAGCAGCGGGCCGTCGATGGCGCTGAGATCACCGACGTCGGTGGCCTCCCGGATCAGCGCGTGCTCGCGGAAGGCATAGGCGCCGGTGGCCGCCGCCGTCTCGGCCTTCTGCGCGTCCAGGTACTCGGCGAGGGTCTGGCTCTGGTAGGCCTGCGCGTCGACATAGTCCAACACCTGCTTGAATTCCGGCACGTTGCGGTAGCCGTTGACCCGCGCCACCGGCTCGTTCGCCTGGCTCAGGAAGATCACCGTGGGCGTGTAGCGCACGCCGAGCGCCTCGGCCAGGGCCTTCTCGGACAGCATGGTCTCGGCATCCATGGCCACCTCCCGGTCGCCGCGCACGTTCAGCGCGATAACGTCGAAGCGCTCCCGGAGCCAGTCGCTGTAGTCGCTCCCCTTGAAGTTCTCTTCGATCATTTTGAAGCAATAGGGGCAGCCGTTCATCTCCAGGAACAGGATGACGTGGCGGCCGGCGTCGGCGGCCTCGTCCACGTCCTCGGCGATGTCGAGGAAGCTCTCCTTGAACCAGTCCGGGTGACTGGACATCTTGCCGCCCAACACCTTGCCGGTGCCGGTATCGGCGGCTGCCGCGGCGGCCGGCGCACCGCCGAGCGCGAGCAACAGGACAGCCAGCATCAGGGCAGCGAGCGGCAGCAGGCGAGGGTGAAGGCGTGTAGCCATGGCGATGGGTCTCCTGGCCAATCAAGGAAGGGGGCGGAGTATACCGGGGTGATTCGGGGCGCTTTTGGGGCGTTTTATGGGGCCTCAGTCGCGCAGTGCCCGGACCCTGATGGGCTCGCCCCAGATGCGCCGGATGAGCGCGGCGGCGGTCTCCGGCGGTGCCGCGCTGGTCCAGCAGCGCACTTGGCCCGGCGTCTCGCCGGTGCGCAGCAGCGCGGCCTCGCCGAGGCGGTGCTGCACCTGCCTGGCGACGGCGGCACCGGCGTCGGTGACGGTGATGCCGGGCCCGGCGATGTCCTGGATCAGCCCGCGCACCAAGGGATAATGGGTGCAGCCGAGCACCAGGGTATCCGCGCCGCGGTCCAGCAGCGGCAGCACCAGCTTCGTGAGCAAGTCCCGCAGCGCCGCGGCGCGGAAGTCCCCGGCCTCGATCAGCTCCACCAGGCCGGGGCAGGGCTGGGTGAGCACCTCCACCGCGCCGTGGAAGCGCCCGCGCAGGGCCTCGAACTTGTCGCTCTTGAGGGTGCCGCTGGTGGCGAGCACGCCGACGACGCCGCTGCGGGTGCCGGCCGCCGCCGGCTTCACGGCGGGCTCCATGGCGATGATGGGCAGACTGTGGCGCCCGCGCAGGTGGGCGGCGGCGGCGCCCGTGGCCGTGTTGCAGGCGATGACGATGGCCTTGGCGCCCTGCGCAATCAGAAACCCCGTCACCCGCTCGGCGCGGGCACGGATCAGGTCGTTCGGGCGCTCGCCATAGGGGGCATGGCCGGAGTCGGCGACGTAGAGCAGGTCTTCGGCGGGCAGCAGGCGGCGAATATCGGCGAGCACCGTGAGGCCGCCGACGCCTGAGTCGAAGACGCCGATGGGCGCATCCGCCCGCTGTGGCAGCGGGTGCGGCGCCCCCTGTGGATCAGGCGTCTCCAGCGCGGCATCCTCCGCCGGCGCAACCGGGGCCCGCGTGCGCGCCGATGCCGGTCCGCGTCGAGGGCCGAGCGTCGAGCCGACGCCGACGCGTCTCAGGCGGCGTCGCCGAAGCCATAGGCGGGGGCGCGCAGGCTGAGCAGCGGGCCGTCGTCGCCGAGCTGGAGCCCGTCGCCTTCGGCGGCGGCGACCTCGGCCACCACCAGCAGCTCCCAGTGGCCGGGCGCACTGGCGCGGGCGTCCACGATGCGGCCCGGGCCCTGCTCGGACTTGCTGCCGGGCGCGCTCAAGACATCGCCGGGCTTGGGCGCTGTGTCCGTGTCCACCTCGGCGATGTACATGCGCCGCTTGAGCTTGCCCAGGTACTGCATGCGGGCGACGACTTCCTGGCCGGTGTAGCAGCCCTTGTGGAAGCTCACGCCGTCGATGAGCTGCATGTTGACCATCTGCGGCACGAAGGCGTCCGCCGTCTCCGGCACCACGGTCGGGATGCCGGCGCGGATATCGTGCAGGGCCCAGAGGTCCGGGTTGGCCTCGCTGGCGCCGGCGGCGGTCGCCTCCGCCCAGAGGGCCCGGGCATCGGCGGCCGGCCCGATGAAGAGATAGCGGGGCACCGGCCCGGCGACGCGGATGAGTGCGGCATCGCCGGCGCGCACCATGTCGTTGTCGCCCTGGGGCAGGCTGCCGAGCCGGGCCGCCAGGACCTCGTCGGCGCAGGCGCCGATGACACCGCAGCACACCAGCGCGTCGCTGGCGTCGTCGATGCTGGCATTGCGACGCAGCATGAACATGCGCAGGCGTTTCAAGAGCCCTTCCATCTGGCTGCGCGGCAGCAGCAGAAACAGGCTTTCTCCGAGGCGCAGCAGCCGGAAATTGGCCAGCATGCGGCCCTTGGGGCTGCAATGGCTGCTGAGCTGGGTGTGGGTGTCCGAGAGCTCGCGGACGTCGTTGCTCACCTGGCCCTGCAGGAAGTCGGTGGCCTCTGGGCCGCCGACGGCGATGAGCCCGAGGTGCGAGAGGTCCGTCAGGGCGCAGTCCGCATCGGCCGGGGCGGTGTCGAAACGCGCCGCGCCGTCGTCGCCGACGGCGGCGCCGCGCGCGGTGAGGAAGGCTTGCCAGTCCTGGTTCATGATGTCTGGTCTCGCTTGCTTATGGTGCCGGGAACGGGCAGGCTTGAGAGGATAGCGGCTGCCCGGATGGCCGTCGATGGATCTCGCGGTCCCATGTGGGGCCGATTGCGCGCTGTTCGTCGATCACCGAGTCTGCACTCGGCTTCGCTGTGCCGGACAAGCCCGGTGCGGCAGCATCCCCAGCCGCCCGAGCCGCCGTCCCCTCCGAATTCAACCTCGTAGTGCTCGTCCTTCCATGCCAGTCGCCGCCGACAGCCTTGTCCTCTACAAGATCCACCCCGCCCGCGTGGTCAGTGTCGGCGAGAAGATCGAGATCGAGCTGGAGGGCGGGCAGAGCAAGCGCGTGCGCCCCAAGGACGTCACCCCCCTGCACCCCGGCCCGCTCAAGCGCTTGGCGGACCTGCACGAGCCCGGTGCGGCGCAGCTGGAAGAGGCCTGGGAGCTGCTGGAGGGCGCCGAGACGGATCTCAAGGAGCTCGCTGAGCTCATGTTCGATGATTTTACGCCCGCCAGCGCCTGGGCCGTCTGGCGGCTGCTGGACGAGGGGCTGTATTTTCAGGGGACGCCCGAGGCCATCCAGCCCCGCTCCCGGGAGGCCATCGAGCAGGACCGCGCCGAGCGCGAGGCCAAGGCCCGTGCCGAGCAGGAATGGGCGGGCTTCATGGCTCGGCTCGGCGAAGGGCGGATCATCGACGACGACCGCCCCCGGCTCGCCGAGGTGGAGCGCCTCGCCAACCAGCAGGGCGAGCACAGCCGCATCCTCAAGGCCCTGGAGCTGCCGGAGACCCCGCAGGCGGCGCATCGCCTGCTGGTGAGCCTGGGCTACTGGCCGCCCGAGCACAATCCCTATCCGGCGCGCAGCAACGTCGCGGTCACGGATCCGGCCCTGCCGGTGCCGGCACTGGCGGACGAAGAACGGCTGGATCTCACGCACCTGCCGGCCTTCGCCATCGACGACGAGGGCAACCAGGACCCGGATGATGCCGTCAGCATCGACGGCGGGCGCATCTGGGTGCATGTGGCGGACGTGGCCGCGCTGGTGGCGCCCGACGGCGAGCTGGACCGCGAGGCCCGCGCCCGCGGCGCCAATCTCTATCTGCCGGAGGGCATCGTCAACATGCTGCCCGCCGCGGTGACCGAGCAGTTGGGCCTGGGCTTGCAGGAGACCTCGCCGGCGCTCTCCTTCGGCGTCACGGTGGACGACGAGGGCCGGCTCGCGGACATCGAGATCCGCCCCAGCTGGATCCGCGCCCAGCGCCTCACCTATGCCGAGGCCGAGGCGCGGCTGGCCGAGGCGCCCTTCGCAGCGCTGAACGCCGCCGCCGAGCGCTACCGCGCCCGCCGCCAGGCGGCGGGCGCCGCCGGCATCGATCTGCCGGAGGTGAGCGTGCGGGTGCAGGACGGCGAGATCGTCATCCGCCCCATCGACCGCCACGGCTCCCGCGCCATGGTGACGGACCTGATGCTCATGGCCGGCGAGGCCGCCGCGGCCTGGTGCGGCGAGCGCGGCATCCCCATCCCCCACGCCACCCAGCCGCCGCCGGACAGTATCCAGCACCCCGCGGGCATGGCGGGCATGTACGCCTACCGCCGGCAGTTCAAGCCGAGCCGCACCAGCATCGAGCCGGGGCCGCACTTCGGGCTCGGGCTGGACGCCTATGCCCGCGCCACCAGCCCGCTGCGGCGCTATGCGGACCTGCTGGTGCACCAGCAGGTGCGCGCGGCGCTGCGCGGTGACGAGCCGCTGACCGCGGAGCAGGTGAGCGCGCGCGCCGGCGAGGCGGACCAGGGCGGCATCGCCGTGCGCCGCGCCGAGCGCCAGTCCAACCAGCACTGGAAGCTTTCGTACCTGAAGCGGCACAAGGCCTGGCAGAGCGAGGGCGTCGTCGTCGAGCTCGGCGAGCGCAAGGACACGGTCATGATCCCCGAGCTGGCGCTGGAGACCAAGCTGCGGGCCAAGGCTGACCTCACCCTGGATCAGCGCCTCACGCTCGGCGTGGCCGACGTGGATCTGTACGATCTGGATGCGCGGTTTCGGGTGGTTGGCTGAGCGGCTTCACGGCCAAGCAGGTCACTCGTCCACCGCAGCCTCTGCGACCGCCGGCCGGATCCCGCTGAACCTTGCCTCCGTTGGCGCGAGCTTCAGAAGAGCCGTCAATGAGATCGTTTTCTGTGCGCCGACGAAGCGGTTCAACTTGGCGGTACTGATGACGTAAAACGTCCACTGATCGAGGTTGAGCGGGTCGACGGTTTCTTGATGCCGGTGTTCCAGGAGGCAGAAAGCGTATACGTCAGACTGACGTTTTACTTGGTGGGAATAGGTGTTCCGTGAGGCATCCCAACCCTGAGTTGGCCGTATGTCGAAGGTGATCCGTGAGAGGCTAGCCTGCGCCCAGCTTTGGATGTAGGCGCCGGATTTCACTTCGATCCTCACGCCTTCAGGCGTTTCCAAGTCGTAGGGGTTCCATTCCACTCGCGTGCGGTCCGAACAGCCTACGGCAATCGCGACGATGTATTCTGCAAGCAGACCGCGCAGAGCATTGCCGACTAAGTCGGACGACGACCACTGCCAGAAAGACAGTAAGTCGAAGGGCAGTTGCCGTCCTTCGCTCTTGAACGCTTCCGATCCCGTTTTCCTTGTTCCCGAAATCTCCGGATACATTGGCTCTTCTCGCGCCTCGCAGGGTGGAGGCTCGGCGGGTGGGTGTCGATCCTACGGAGGTTTTGCTTCGCCCGCAGCACCCGGCGGGGCGCTACCGTTCGTACACCTATCGTTAACGTGTAGGTCGGGCCGACGCAAGGAGGCCCGACGCCCACGGTCGGCACCGCACCGGCGTCGGACGTCGCAGTCGCCCAGCCCGTCCGACGACGGGCTACCGCGCGCAGGAGGCGTTCCCGTCAGTCGGTGGCGGCCGTCGGCACGTCGTCCGGGCTTGCCGCCGACGGCGGCTCCTGTGCTGCCGCCGGCTCTTCCCGCGCCGGCAATGGCGCCACCGCGCGATCGAAGCTCCCCGGATTCAGATACTGGATGACCACGCCGCCGTCGTCGTCGCGGGCGATGTCCATGCCAAGCTCCGGATACAGCCAATGCACGATGCCGGATTCCTCGGTGCGCTTTTCGGCGGGCTCGCCGAACCGGCCGGCGATGTCCCGGGGCTCCAGGCTCTTCCAGGGCAGGTAGGTCAGGATGCGGATGGGGGCGTTCGCGAGCCGCTCCACGTCCACGGGGTCCAGCTTCACTTTGCGGCTGCCGCTGCTCGTCTTGCTGATGCGAAGTCCGCGCTCGTACATGGCCGCGAGCTGATCCTCCGGCACGCCGAGGGTGATGATCCAGTCCGCCTTCAGATTGCTGAGAAAGATGTTCTTGAAGTAGACCTCGACGGTGCGGGTCCCGTCGGGACTCTCGAACAGATTGATCTTGCCTTCGTCGCCGAGCAGGGCGCGTGCGTCGGCCAGGGTGCTCTCGCCGATGGTCAGGTTGAACACCCGCGTGTGGCCGGCGGCGTCCCGGCTGACGTCCCAGGGGTAGAGCTTCAGGCCTGCGCGCTCATCCGGCAGGATGGACAGGATCAGCATAATGCCGATGAAGAGCATGGCCGCGGCGGCCAGCGTGGAGAGGATGATTTTGCGGTCCATCTTCGAGGTGCGAGGTGCGAGGTGCGAGGTGCGCTGCGTGCGCCGATCAGGCGGGCGGGGTGACAGCTGGGTCGCGGCCTTCGTTCCGGGCTCGTGAGGTCGCTCTTCGGGGGTAGGGGCCTACGGACGCTCTGCGCCCGAGAGAGCCAGCGCGCCGAGCCATCAGTCGAGCATCAGCGCCGCGACCACATCACGCCCTTCGCTGACCAGGATATTGTAGGTGCGGCAGGCGGCGCCGGTGTCCATCACCTCCACGCCGATGCCCCGCTGCAGCAGCGCAAAGTGCACCTCGGGGCTCGGGAAGCGCTGGCGGGTGCCCGTGCCCAGGATCAGCACCTGCGTGGCGTCCCCAAGCACCGCTTCCAGATGGGCAACGCTCAGGGCGTCCACATGCTCCGGGCCCCAGTCCGCTTGCACGTGCTCAGCGGACACCGCGATGCTGCGGGCGTAATCGCGTCCGTTGATGCGGACATGCCCGTCGCCGTAGGCCTCGATGACGTTGGCGCCGGTGTCTTCGATCTCTGCAAATTTCATGGTCAGCGGCTGGCGGCGGGTGGGAAGGTTCATCGGCGTGCAATCACGCGGGTGCGACGAGCTGGCCCCGACAGGCACGAAAACAATGGTCAGTGTCAGTGCAGCATCAGTACAGGTGCCGCAGGTCCAGCTCGCAGCCCGAGAGCCCAGGGATGGGAACGCTGCACTGCCCCTGGATTGCGTCGCAGTGGCGGTAGCCCTCGGCGCCCTGCTCGCGGCAGCGCAGCACGGTGCCGGCGTTGGCGTCCACCAGCCAGGCCTCGGTAATGCCGCACGCGGCATAGCGCCTGAGCTTCACATCCCGGTCCAGCGGCAGGCTGCTGTCGGCGACCTCGATCAGCAGCAGGATGTCGGCCGGCCCCGGGTGCCTGGTGCGATACTGTGTTGCTGGTGGCGTCACCACCGCCAAGTCCGGCTCGGGCTCGTCGTGGGGCCCAAGTCGCACCGGGTTCTGCACCCGCACCACCGCAGAGTCGCCTGCGGTGCGGATCAGGCGGTTCTGTAGCTCGGTCACCATGGACGCATGCGGCGGCCTGATGGGCGGCATTTCCATCACCTGCCCGTCGATCAGCTCGACACGCGCGTCAGGCGACAGGATGCCGGTGTCCGCCATGCGGTGGTAGTCGTCCACCGTGTATCGGTGGCGATGGGGGAGCATCAGGTCCTGGGCGGTGGCGGCCATCGTCGGTTGCTCGGCTGCATGCCGTCTCGGCGGTTCGTTGCGTGCGGTTGGGGCGTCTCGCGTCGCTTGACCCACGATTCTAGCCGATGTGGGAGCATGGATACTCAGGCCGGTGCCGACCTGCCACAGCGCGGTTTTGAGTGGCAGCGGCAAAGCCTCCCTCCGGCGTGCGCAGAGGGTTGCCCGGATTCATCGGCCGGTCAGCCAGATGCCCCCTGTCGACCTCTCGGCGAAGTCCACGGTGCTCCCAGGCCGTTCGCGTCCACTCGGCATCCGTATAGACCTGGATCTCCGCCGGCATCGGCAGCGCCGACAGCCCCCAGTCCAGACCGGGCTCGGCCTGTGCGAGCCAGTCGGCGGCGCGGCTCGGCATGCTGGCGTCAAACCTCCTTGTAGATCCGCGCCCCGTCCCGCACGAACTCCTCCGCCTTCTCCTGCATGCCGACTTCGAGGGCCTGCTCGGCGTCCTCCAGCTGGCGGGCCTTGGCGTAGTCGCGCACGTCCTGGGTGATCTTCATGGAACAGAAGTGCGGGCCGCACATGGAGCAGAAGTGAGCGACCTTGTGCGAGTCGTGTGGCAGGGTCTGGTCATGGAATTCGCGGGCGCGGTCCGGGTCCAGGGACAGGTTGAACTGGTCCTCCCAGCGGAACTCGAAGCGGGCCTTGCTGAGCGCGTTGTCGCGGATCTGGGCGCCGGGCAGGCCCTTGGCCAGATCCGCACCGTGGGCGGCGATCTTGTAGGTGACGATGCCGTCGCGCACGTCCTGCTTGTTGGGCAGGCCCAGGTGCTCCTTGGGCGTGACGTAGCAGAGCATGGCGGTGCCATACCAGCCGATGTTGGCGGCGCCGATGCCCGAGGTGATGTGGTCGTAGGCGGGCGCGATGTCGGTGATCAGCGGGCCCAGGGTGTAGAAGGGCGCCTCGAAGCAGTCCGTAAGCTCCTTGGTGACGTTCTCTTCGATCATCTGCAGCGGCACATGGCCCGGGCCCTCGATCATGACCTGGACGTCTTGCTCCCAGGCGAATTGGGTCAGCTCGCCCAGGGTCTCCAGCTCGGCGAACTGGGCGCGGTCGTTGGCATCGGCGATGGAGCCGGGGCGCAGGCCGTCGCCCAGGGAGAAGGACACGTCGTAGGCCCGCATGATCTCGCAGATCTCGTCGAAGTGGGTGTAGAGGAAGTTCTCCTGGTGATGCGCCAGGCACCACTTGGCCAGGATCGACCCGCCGCGGGAGACGATGCCGGTCACGCGGTCCGCGGTCAGCGGGATATAGCGCAGCAGCACCCCGGCGTGGATGGTGAAGTAGTCCACACCCTGCTCCGCCTGCTCGACGAGGGTGTCGCGGAACATCTCCCAGGTCAGCTCTTCCGCCTTGCCGTCCACCTTCTCCAGGGCCTGGTAGATGGGCACGGTGCCGATGGGCATAGGCGCGTTGCGCAGGATCCATTCCCGCGTTTCGTGGATGTTCTTGCCGGTGGAGAGGTCCATCAGGGTGTCGCCGCCCCAGCGGGCGGACCAGACCATCTTCTCGACCTCCTCTTCGATGCTGGACGTCGTCGCCGAGTTGCCGATGTTGGTGTTGATCTTAACCCGGAAATTGCGGCCGATGATCATCGGCTCCAGCTCCGGGTGGTTGATGTTGGCCGGGATGATGGCGCGTCCCCGGGCCACCTCGTCGCGGACGAATTCGGCGGTGATGGTCTCGGGCAGGCCGGCACCGAAGGATTGGCCGCGCTGCTGGCGCAGGAGCTTCTCGTAGCGAGGGTCCGCTCGCAGCTCGTCGAGGCGCATGTTCTCGCGGATGGCGACGTATTCCATCTCGGGCGTGATCTCGCCACGGCGGGCGTAATGCATCTGGCTGACGTTGTGCCCGGGCTTGGCGCGGCGCGGTGTGCGCAGGTGCTCGAAGCGCAGGTGGGCCAGCGCCGGCTCGTGCTGGCGGCGGCGGCCGAAGTCCGAGGTCGGGCCGTCGAGCAGCTCGGTGTCGGCGCGTGCCTCGATCCAGGCGCTGCGCACGTCCGGCAGGCCGCGCAGCAAATCGATGGACAGGTTCGGGTCCGTATAAGGGCCGGACGTGTCATAGATGAAGATCGGCGGATTCTCCTCGGCACCCTCGCCGTTGCCGATGGGGGTAGGCGTCTGCGCGATCTCGCGCATGGGCACCCGGATGTCCGGGCGCGAGCCTGTCACATACTGCTTGGTCGAGGCGGGGAAGGGACGGGTGACCTCGTCGGACAGCCGCGCGGTGGTGGTGACGAAGTCTTCGGGAATGGCGCTCATGACGGCTCCTCGCAGCGATTCATGCCCCTTGACGCGGGGCTGGCCGATTGCGGCGGGGAGCGGGGCGCAGGGACGGGCGGGGCGGCCGTGATGCGTCCTCGCCTTCCCTCCGCCGGTATCAACCGGATCAGGTTCTAAGGGACTGTCTCAGCCCGCGCACGGCGGGCACCCCCAGCAGGACTGTCTTGCACGCTAGCCAAAGGGTAGACGGATTGCAACCATGGCCGCCAAGCGTCTGGGCGCGTCAGGCGCTCGGCGCCGGGCACAGTGATGGGACAGACTGGCTGGTCAGACTGGCTGGGCAGACCGACCGGCGCCAAGGCGGCTCCCGGCGGTCATGTGCCCTTCATCAAAGTGCGCTAGCCTGCCCGGCTCGGCGCGCGACGCGTCGCCGGCTACCAAACCGATCACCGCCAAACCGATCACCGGAGGACACCTCATGAGAATCACACCACTGACCATGCTGACCGCGCTCGCCATGCTAGCCCTGGCTTCGGCTCTGGGCGGCTGCGGCCAAGGCGATGAGACCGAGCAGATGGAGGAAAGCGCGCAGACCGAGCCGGCGACCGGCGCCGAAACCACCGCCGGCACGGACAGCCAGCTCGAGCAGGCAAAGAGCCAAGCCGCCGCCGCCATGGCCAAGCTCCAAGCGGCCGGTGAGCAGGCTGGCGCCGCCGCCCGGGATGCGGCCGGCAGCGCCATGGATCAGGTCCAGGCGAAGGCCGATGAGGCTGCGGCGAGCCTGCAAGAGGCCAGTACCCAGGCGAGCGCTGCGGCTGCGGCAGCCGCCGAGGCCGCGTCCGAGCGGACCGCAGCGCTGACCCAGAGCGCCCAGGCCCGGGCCGATACCATGATTACCGAGGCGCGGGATTATCTGCGCGAGAACGACCTCAACTCGGCACAGGGCGTGCTCGACAAGCTCAAGGGCCTGCGGGACCAGGTCTCGGAGGAGGTCCGCACCGAGATCGACGAGCTGCAAGAGCGCCTCTCCGACGAGGCCCGCAGCCAGACCGCCGGCTGACCGCCGCGGCCAGCTCGCCGCCCGCGGGCGCTGTTGGCAGCCATGGGCGCCGAGCCCAGGGCGCTGTCACTGCGCCCGCGCTGCCGTCTCCTTCTTCCCGGCTGCCCGGGGATACCACCACACCCGGCACACCGCCCCGTATTGCGTGAGCCCTCTGCATGACCTCTCCCGTCCCGCCTGACAATCCCCAAAGCCCATGGCCGAGTGCCGCCGAGGAAGCCGCCCAGGAGCCCTCTGCCGAGAGCCCGCAGATGGCTTCGGCCTCCTATCGGCTCGCCTACGCCGACATCGACTTCCTGCGCCGTGCGGAGCTTCGGCCCGTGCGGTTGCAGCTGGAGCTCCTGAAGGCGGAGCTGGTTCAGCAGGAGGAGCACATCGATTCCACGGTGGTGATCTTCGGCAGCACCCGCATTCCGGAGCCCGAGGCCGCCCGCGCCCGGCTGCGTGCCGCCGAGGATGCCGCCGCGGCGGCCCCGGATGACCGCGAGCTCGCCCGCCGCGCGGCCGTGGCCCGGCGCATCCATGACAAGGCCAAGTACTACGACGAGGCGCGACGGCTCGCGGCCATGATCACGCAGGTCTCGCAGCGCAACGGCCACCGGGACTATGTGGTAGTCACCGGTGGCGGGCCCGGGATCATGGAGGCCGCCAACCGCGGCGCCCAGGACGTCGAGGGCAAGAGCCTGGGCTTGAGCATCGTGCTGCCCCACGAGGAGCATCCGAACCGCTATGTCACGCCGGAGCTGTCCTTTCAGTTCCACTACTTCGCCGTGCGCAAGATGCACTTCGTGCTGCGGGCGCGGGCGCTGGTGGTCTTTCCCGGTGGCTACGGCACCCTGGACGAGCTGTTCGAGACCCTGACGCTCATCCAGACGGGCAAGGTCCATCCAGTGCCGGTGCTGCTGTTCGGGCGCGAATATTGGCAGCGCATCATCGACTTCGATGCGTTGGTGGAGGAGGGCACCATCGACCCGCCGCACCGGGAGTTGTTCCAATTCGTCGAGACCGCCGAGGCCGCTTGGGCGGCGATTCACGGCTTCTGGGCGAACAAGAACAGTGCAAAGTCCGTTGACTGAGGCGCCGTGCAGGGGTGCGCGACGGCAGTATTGGCCAACCATATTGCTTGGCTTGAGATAATTAATCCGGTCGATCTTGCGTCCGGCTTGGTTTCTGGCGAATCCTAGCGAGATACTCGGTGACCCTCGCGCCGAGCCACCGCTGGCTGGAGCACAAGAACCATGACCGACCGCATCACCGTCGGCGGCCTCCAGGTCGCCACGCCGCTGTATGAGCTGATCCGCGACGAGATCGCCCCTGGCACCGGCATCGAGCCCGACGCCTTCTGGGCGTCCTTTGCCGACATCGTCGCCGACCTGGGACCGCGCAACCGCAGCCTGCTGGAGCGCCGCGACGCGTTGCAGGCGCAGATCGACGATTGGCACCGCACCCGCTGTGGACAGCCACTGGATGCGGCCGCGTATAAGGCCTTTCTTCAGGACATCGGCTACCTTGAGCCGGAGGGCGCGGACTTCGCGGTGACCACCGCGAACATCGACCCGGAGATCGCGTCCATCGCCGGCCCGCAGCTGGTGGTGCCCGTCAACAACGCCCGTTACGCCCTGAACGCCGCCAACGCCCGCTGGGGCAGCCTCTATGACGCCCTCTACGGCACCGATGCCATCCCGGAGGACGGCGGGGCCGAGCGCGGCGCGAGCTTCAACCCGGTGCGCGGCGAGCGAGTGGTGGCTGCCGCCGCGGACTTTCTGGACAGCCATTTTCCTCTGACGGGCGGTGCCTCCCACGGCAGCGTGTCCGGCTACTGGGTCGAGAATGGCCAGCTCCTCGCCGGTGACGCCCCGCTCGCCGAGCCGGCGCAGTTCGCGGGCTGGCAGGGCCCGCCCGAGGCGCCGACGGCCGTGCTGCTGGCAAATCACGGCCTCCACGTGGAGCTCGCCGTCGATCGCGAGCACCCCATCGGCGCCAAGAGTCCGGCCGGGGTCAAGGACGTGGTGTTGGAGTCCGCGGTGACTGCGATTCAGGACTGCGAGGACTCCGTCGCCGCCGTGGATGCCGAGGACAAGGTCGGCGTCTATCGCAACTGGCTCGGGCTCATGCGCGGCGACCTCACCGCGAGCTTCAGCAAGGGCGGCAAGATGCAGGAGCGCCGGCTGAATCCGGACCGGGTCTACAGCGCGCCGGCGGGCGGTGAGCTGACCCTGCCCGGGCGCTCGCTGATGCTGGTGCGCAATGTCGGCCACCTGATGACCACCGACGCCGTGCTGACGGCGGACGGCGCGGAGGTCCCCGAAGGCTTCCTCGACGGCATGGTGACGGTGCTCGCCGCCGTGCACGACCTCAAAGGTTTAGGGTCCGTGCGCAACAGCCGCGCCGGCAGCGTCTACATCGTCAAGCCCAAGATGCACGGGCCGGACGAGGTGCAGCTGGCGGTGGATCTGTTCGCGCGCATCGAGGACGCACTGGACCTGCCGCGCAACACCCTCAAGATCGGCATCATGGACGAGGAGCGGCGCACGACGGTGAACCTGAAGGAGTGCATCCGCCGCGCCTCGGAGCGGGTCATCTTCATCAACACAGGCTTCCTGGACCGCACCGGGGATGAGATCCATACCAGCATGGAAGCGGGCCCGATGCTGCGCAAGGGCGCCATGAAGACCGCACCCTGGCTCTTGGCCTACGAGGACTGGAACGTCGACGTCGGCCTTGCCTGCGGCCTACGCGGCCATGCGCAGATCGGCAAGGGCATGTGGACCATGCCGGACGAGATGCGCGCCATGCTGGACACCAAGATCGGTCATCCAAGGGCCGGCGCCAACTGCGCCTGGGTGCCGTCGCCGACGGGCGCGACGCTGCATGCACTGCACTACCACGCCGTCGACGTCGCCGCGCGCCAGGCGGAGCTCGCCGCCGCCGGTCGGCGCGCGCAGCTAGACACCATCCTCGAGATCCCGGTCGCCGATTCCGCCGAGTGGAGCGCCGCCGACATCCAGCAGGAGCTGGACAACAACTGCCAAGGCATCCTCGGCTACGTGGTGCGCTGGATCGACGCTGGGATAGGCTGCTCCAAGGTGCCGGATATCACCGACACCGGCCTGATGGAAGACCGCGCCACGCTGCGCATCGCCAGCCAGCTGCTGGCCAACTGGCTCCACCACGGCATCGTGAACAAGGACCAGATCATGGCCACCCTCAAGCGCATGGCGGAGGTCGTCGACCGCCAGAACGCGGGCGACCCGACGTACCAGCCCATGGCGCCGGAATTCGACGGCATCGCCTTCCAGGCCGCCTGTGATCTCATCTTCCAGGGGCGCGCAGAGCCGAACGGCTACACCGAGCCCGCCCTGCACCGCCGCCGCCGCGAGCGCAAGGCGCAGGGTTGAAGCTGGCTCCTGGTGGCGGGGCGCCGGGCGCCGGACTTGGTTCCAAGGGCCGGCGCGGTGCGTAGTGTTGAGTCCGTGTCCGGCGCCGCCGCAGCGCCCCGCTGCGGATGCGGCGCCGACGGGCGGTCGCGCGCTTTAGCGAGTTAAAGTTACCGTCACCCTAATTGATTAGGGGGGACGGTATACTTATCTTTCCATGGCGATGTCGCGCGGCGTCGGCGGTCAGCTTCCCTGTCCTAGTCTGTGGTAAGGCGCGGGCTTCGGCAGTGCGGGAGCGGCTCACCCCGCTGGCAGCCGGGTCTTGACCGCGAGGCCGCCGGTCGGGGCCTGGGAGAACTCCACTGCCCCGCCGTAGGCATCGGCGACGTCGCAGGCGATGGCGAGGCCGAGGCCGGAGCCCGCCTTGCGCTCGTCGAGCCTGAGGCCGCGCTCACCGAGGCGGTGCAGCTGATCCGTTGGTACGCCGGGGCCGTCGTCGGTGATGGTCACCACCACCGCGTTGCCGGTGCTGACCCGGATCTCCACCTGCCGGCGGGCCCACTTGGCTGCGTTCTCGAGCAGGTTGCCGAAAAGCTCCAGTAGATCGTCCATGGCCAGCGCGGCGACGGCGCCGTCGGGTGCGGTGAGCTGCCAATCGATGCGCTCGCCATCGGGGGTGCGCTCGAGTGTGCCGAGGAGGCGGCGCAGCGCATCGCCCACGTTGGCCCGGGCCTGATGCGGGCGGGCACCGGAGCGCACCCGGGCCCGGATGAGCTCCCGGTCCACGCGCCGGCGCATGTGCCAGGCGAGCTGATCCAGATCGGCGGCCACCGCCGGGTTGCCCTCCTGGCGCAAGCGCTCGGCATCCGCCGCCAGTGCGCTCAAGGGCGTCTTCAGCCCATGGGCCAGGTCGGCCGTCCAGCTGCGGGCCTGGGCCACGGCCTGCTCGCGGGCGGTGAGTAGGGCGTTGACCTCCGCCACCAGCGGGCGGACCTCGGCCGGGTAGTGGGGCGGCAGACGCTCGGCCTGGCCCGCGCGCACGGCGTTAACGCCCTGGCGCAGCGCCTCCAGCGGCGCGAGGCCGATGCGGATTTGCACCAATGTGGCCACCGCCAGCAGCAGCGCAATGACGGCGAGGTAGGGCAGCATGTCGGCGGTGAAGGCATTGCGGGCGGCGATGAGCTCGGCGCGGTCCTGGCCCACGGCGAGGCGCAGCTCGCGCCCCGGCCCGTCGCCGGGGCCATCGGCGTCCGTCAAGAGCCTGATGCTGCGCTCGCGGACCAGCAGCGGGCGTCCGCCGGGCCCCGGGAGCAGGTGAGCATGCACTTGCCCGGCCATGAGCCGGTCGCGCGGCAGGGCGAGCTCGGTGTCCCAGAGGGACCGCGAGCGCAGGGCGCCGATCCCCCTGTCGCCTGCGGCGGTGTCGTCGATCTGCCAGTAAAGGCCGGACAGCGGGGCCTCGAACCGCGGGTCCGCCGGGCGCGGCTCGACGGCCAAGCGGCCGTCGTCGGTGATGTGCGCGGCGGCCGCGAGCTGGCTCAGCTGGCTCGTGAGCTCGGCGCCGATGCGCCGCTCGACGTGGCGCTCGAACAGCGCCACCAGGCTGAACGCGGCCACCAAGAGCGCCAGTGCGACGGACAAAAGCCCGGCGACGGCGAGACGGGCGCGCAGGGAGCGGCCGGTCACGGTCTGTTCCGGGACGCCTCGGCGGTTGGGTCGGGCTCGATGACATAGCCGAAGCCGCGGCGGGTCTGGATCAGGTCCGCGCCGAGCTTGCGGCGCACGCGGCCCACGAGCACCTCCACGGCATTGGACTCGCGCTCGAAGTCCTGGGCATAGAGCTGCTCGGTGAGCTCCAGCTGCGGCACGACCCGGCCGGCGTGCTGCATCAGATAGGCCACGAGCCGGTACTCGGTGGGCGAGAGCCGCACCGGCACGCCGTCACGAGTCACCTGCATCCGCCGCGTGTCCAGGCTGAGTCCACCGACCCGCAGCACCGGCGATGCCTGCCCGGCGGAGCGGCGCACCAGTGCGCGAAGGCGTGCCAGCAGCTCTTCCATGCGGAAGGGCTTTGGCAGATAGTCGTCGGCGCCGGCGTCGATGCCCTCTACCCGCTCGTGCCAGTCGCCGCGAGCGGTGAGGATGAGCACCGGGAAGCGCTGCCCGGCCTCGCGCCAGCGCCTCAGCACGGCGAGCCCGTCCATGCCCGGCAATCCTAGGTCCAGGATCACCGCGGCGAAGGTCTCGGTGTCGCCGAGGAACCAGGCCT
The DNA here is from genome assembly GCF_016583825.1 of Thiohalocapsa halophila. Lineage (GTDB taxonomy): Bacteria > Pseudomonadota > Gammaproteobacteria > Chromatiales > Chromatiaceae > Thiohalocapsa > Thiohalocapsa halophila. The sequence goes on from NZ_NRRV01000006.1 coordinate 23,255, forward strand.
GCTCGCCGTCCGCGCTGTGCACCACCACGAACCCCGCTGCTTCCAGCGCCGAGGCGATGCCCCGGGCCAGGCGTGTGTCGTCCTCCACCAGCAGAATGCGCATCAGTGCTCCTCCTCCTGCTTCAGCAGACGGCCGGTGGCGGCATTCGCCAGCACCTCCAGCAGGCGGCCGTCGGGGGCGATGATCTTGAGCTCATAGACCCAGGTACCGTCCTCGCGCTCCAGCTCGACTTCCACTACCTCGCCCGGCACCCGCGTAGTCACGCTCGCCAGGATCTCGGCGAGCGGCAGCACCTCCCCGCGCTCCAGCGCCGCACGGGCGCGGTCGTGGTCGTGGGGGTCAGCGTGCACCGATCCGCCTGCGGCCGCCAACAGCAGCACCAGCGCCCGCGTGCTGGCGAGCCGGGGCATTTGGCCCATAGGCGGATACATGTAAAGCCTCCGGGGCGTCGGGCGACTGTCTTAAAGCATTAGAGGGCGTGTCCCGGGGCTGCCGGGGCGCGCTGAGCCGGCGCGCTCGGGGCGCGGGCCGTGGGAGCCAGGCTGTCCGGCCGGCACCGTGGAGCCCTCCGCTGCCTGCACTGCCAGCACGCCCGCCGTCAGCACCCCTGCTGTTCCCATCATGCTGCGCGCGCCCGGGTGACAAAAGGCTGACGACGGCTTACAGGCATTGGTCAGCGACGGCGCCTTAGGCTGGCCGCCAGTGGATGCCGGCTGCGCCAGCCGCCTGCCGGCGCCGGGATCCTGAAGCCATCGTCTCAGCAACTGGAGCAATGAGCCATGACGACACAAACATTATCCGCCGATGCGGCGCCGCGACGGCGTTCGCCGCAGGCCGAGGACAGCGGCCAAGTACGGGTTTGGGACCCCTTGGTGCGGGTTTTCCACTGGTCGCTGGTGGCGGCCTTCGCCACCGCCTTCGTCGTCGAGGACGACCTCCTCGGCGTGCATGTGTGGGCCGGGTACCTGATCCTTGCCCTGATCGCCTTACGGCTGGTCTGGGGTGTCGCCGGCTCCCGCCACGCCCGCTTCACCGACTTCGTGCAGGGGCCGCGGCAGGTGCTCGCTTATCTGCGCCAGAGTCTGCGCCTGCAAGCACCTCGACATCTCGGCCACAACCCCCTGGGCGGTGTCATGGTGGTGGCGCTGCTGGTGCTGGTGGGCGTCACCGGTGTGAGCGGCATGGCCCTGTATGGCGCCCAGGAGCTGTCGGGACCCCTGGCGGGGCTGATGAGCACAGCGCCGCCCGCCGTCGGCGAGGCGCTGGAGGAGACCCATGAGGTGCTCGCGAATCTGACGCTGGTCTTCATCGTCGCGCACGTGGCCGGGGTGCTGTTCTCGAGCTTCGCCCACCGCGAGAACCTGATCGGTTCCATGTTCACCGGCCGCAAGCGCCGCAGCTGAGGGAGTGACCATGACATTGACGATGATCTCAGGCCCGTTGCGCAGCCTCGGTCCGGCGCTGTTGCTCGCGGCGGCGGGGGTGGGCCCCGCCGCCGCGGCGGGCGACGCCGCTGCCGGTGCCGCCGCCTGGGTGCAGAAGCACCCGCAAGCCGAGGGCGCACCCGCGCGCAGCTGCGCCAGCTGCCATAACGAGGATCTGACGCAGCCTGGGCGCCACGCGCGCACGGGCAAGCCCATCGAGCCCCTGGCGCCGTCGGTGCACCCCGAGCGGCTTACCGATCCGGCCAAGGTGGAGAAGTGGCTCAGACGCAATTGCCGCTGGACCCTGGGCCGCGAGTGCTCGGCGACCGAGAAGGCGGACTTCCTGGCCTATATCCGCACCCAGTAGCGCTGTAAGCGAACCTCCGACGGAGACCCTTGATGAAGACATCCCTGCACATTGCCGGCGTTCTGGCCGGCGTCCTGCTGGCCCTCGCTATCGCCGGCCTGGCCTTGGGCGACGATGACGACCATGACGATGATCACTACGAGGACCACGGCGGGTGGGTAGAGCCCGGCGAGGACGTCGAGCCCGTCGCCAACGTCGCCTATGCTGAGGAGTGCGGTGCCTGCCATATGGCGTATCAGCCCGGACTGCTACCCGGTGACGCCTGGCGGCAGGTCATGGACGCCGACGCGCTGATGGACCACTACGGCGACGACGCCTCCCTGGCGCCACCGCTGCGCCTGGAGCTCGCCGAATACCTCGTCGCCAACGCCGCCGGGCAGTCCCGCAAGTCGCGCTCCCGCGCCTTCGCGGTCGGCGACGCCGGCGCCGGCGACTTGCCGCGCATCACGGCGACCCGCTACTTCCGCAACGAGCATCACGAGATCCCGGCAGGGATGGCCACCGGCAACCCGGACGTCCGCAGCTTCAGCAACTGCGACGCCTGCCATACCGGCGCCGCCGACGGCGTCTACAACGAGCATCGGGTGCGCATCCCCGGCCACGGCCGCTGGGACGATTGAGGCTCGGGGCTCCGCCCACCGCCCCTGCCCCCGGCAGAGCCGCCGATGCGAGGGTGGTGGCTCCCCAGGGCGCAGCAGTCGGCGCATTGGCCCCCCCGATCGCATGCTCAGCGCAGGTGCCGTCGGCGAGGTCTAGGGTCTGATTATGGCTCGCGGCGTCATAGAGGCCTGGTATGCGACACGTCTTCGTCGTCGGGCTCGACGACTTCCATTTGCGGCAACTGCGGACGTTGCCGGGGGCCGATGAAATCCGCTTCCACCCGCTGTTCACCCGCGCCGAGGTGAAGCAGCAGGACAGGTTCCCCGTGGCCCGGCTGCTGGACGAGGGGCGGCGCCTCCTGCGGGATTTCCCGGAGGGCGTGGATGCGGTGATCGGGTACTGGGACTTCCCCGTCAGCACCGTGCTGCCCATCCTGCGGGCTGCGGTCGGCCTGCCGGGCCCGAGCTTGGAGGCAGTGCTGCAATGCGAGCACAAGTACTGGAGCCGGCTGAAGCAGGCGGAGGTTGTGCCGGAGCAGGTACCGCCCTTCTGTGCCGTCGATCCCTTTGCCGACGACCCCCCTGGCGCAGTGCCCGCTGGACTTCCCTTTCTGGCTAAAGCCGGTGAAAGCGGTGCTGTCGCATCTTGGCTTTCGCATCGATAGCGAGGAGGATCTGCACAAGGCCCTGCCCATTATCCGGGCCAACATCCACCGCTATGCCGAGCCCTTCAACCTGATTCTGGGCTATGCAGAGCTGCCCCCCGAGGTGGCGGCCGTGGACGGCTGGCACTGCATCGCCGAGGGCATCATCTCCGACGGGCACCAGGTGACCCAGGAGGGCTATGCCTACGGCGGCGATGTCTGCGTCTACGGCACCGTGGACTCCTTGCGCGGCGGGCCCGTGGGCTCGTCCTTCGACCGCTATCAGTATCCATCGCAGCTGCCGATCTCGGTACGGGCGCGTATGACGGCGGTGACGCAGCTGGTCATGCACCAAATCGGCTACGACATGGCACCCTTCAACATCGAGCATTTCTGGGATCCCGAGACGGACCGGCTCTCGCTGCTGGAGATCAACAGCCGGCTGTCCAAATCCCACGCGCCACTGTTTCGGCTAGTGGACGGGCAGTACCACCACCGCGTCATGCTGGATCTGGGGCTCGGCCGCGCGCCGGCGTTCGAGCAGGGCCGCGGTCGCTACAAGCTGGCGGCCAAGTTCATGCGGCGCCACTACGCGGACGCGCGGGTGACGCGGGTACCGACGGCGGCGGAGATCGCGGCGGTGGAGCAGGCAGTACCCGGCACCCGGATTCAAATCGAGGTGTCCGCCGGGGAGCGGCTGTCCGGCCTGCGGGATCAGGACAGCTACAGCTACGAGCTGGCGACGCTGTTCATCGGCGCCGACTCCGAGGCGGAGCTTACGGCGCGGTATCGGGAATGTCTGGAGCGGTTGCCGCTGACGCTCGCGCCGGTCGCAGAATAGGGGGCGTCGGGGCGGCTGGGTCCGGCATCGTATTCCGTGCGCTGGGCATTCGCGATATTCTTAGGTAATCGAAAGCGCAGGTTACAAGATAAACAGGACACAACGCATGAAGATGGTGCCATTCATCATGGTGGTGCTGGTGCTGGTCTTGGCGCTCGCCGGCTGCGCCAACATGAACAGCGCCGAGCAGCGCATGGTCTCGGGTGCCGCCATCGGCGGCGTCGTCGGCGGGCCCATCGGTGCTGGTGTCGGTGCCGGCATCGGCTACGTGGTGGACCGCAACGAGGACCAAGTCCGCTGATCTGGCGCGCGGCGGCGCGCGGCGCTGTCCGGCGCCGCCGACGGGTTCGGCAACGTATGGCGGTGCAGGCGGCATCGCTGCGCGTCGGGATCGGCAGGGTCCACTGTTGTTGGGCGCCGGCGTTGGCCCGGCTCCGCCCGCATGCAGTCGTAAGTCCCACTGTGATCGTCATCGAATCGTCTTATTCCCCCGGTAGCCTGTGGGGCGCCTGCTGACGGCACTCCATCCAAACCCCGGGGGATTACATCATGCAGACCTTCGCGCGCAGCGTGCTCGCCGCCGGCATCGTCGCCGCCGGCGTCCTACCGACAACCACGGCCCTGGCCGCACCCTTCGTGAGCTTCGACAAGGCTTGGACGCACTTCGCGTCCGTCTCTCAAGGCGATCCGCAGACCGACGTCTTCGATGAGAGCGCCGCCGAGATCGTCGCCCATGACTCGGCTACACAGCGGGTCTTCGTGGTCAACGGCGACCTGAGCCGGGTGGACGTGCTGGACGCCGCCGACGGCAACTTCCTCGGCTCTCTCGATGTCTCCAGCTTCGGCGGCCCCAACAGCGTCGCCGTGAAGAACGGCACCGTGGCCGTCGCCGTGGAGAACGCCACCAGCGCGCAGACCGACGGGAGTGTCGTGTTCTTCGACGCCGCCGACACCGACATCGGCTCGGGCGGCACCAGCACCGGCAACGCCACCGTCGGCCCGCTGCCGGACATGGTGACCTTCACGCCGGACGGCTCCAAGGTCATCGTCGCCAACGAAGGCGAGCCCGACTTCTACGGCCAGGACGGCACCGACCCCGAAGGCAGCATCTCCATCGTCGACATCTCCGGCGGGGTTGCCGGCGCGTCGGTGAGCACCGCGGGCTTCACGGGCTTCAACAAGACCGACCTCGTCAACGACGGCGTCCGGATCACCGGCCCCGGCACCGGCGGCGCCGGCGAGGCCACCGCGGCCCAGGATATCGAGCCCGAGTACATCGCCGTCTCCGAGGACGGCAGCAAGGCCTATGTGACGCTGCAGGAGAACAATGCCGTCGCCGTGGTGGACATCGACTCGGCGACGGTGGAGGCGGTGCGCTCCCTCGGCTTCAAGGATCACGGCGCCGACGGCAGCGGTCTCGACGCCAGCGACCGGGACGACGCTGTCAATATCCGCACCTGGGACAACGTCAAAGGCATGCCGATGCCCGATACCATCGGCGCCTACACCGCCGGCGGCAAGACCTATTACGTCACCGCCAACGAGGGCGACAGCCGAGAATACGACGAGATCCCAAGCGGCTCCAACGGCACCGTGTACTCCGATGAGACGCGGGTCGAGGACGTGACCCTGGGCGCAGGCTTTCCGGCAGACGCCCGGGACGAAGACCAGCTCGGGCGGCTGCAGATGAGCAGCGTCGACATCGACGGCTCGACGCCGACGACCTACGACGAGATCATGAGCTTCGGCACCCGCTCCTTCAGCATCTGGGACGGCGACAGCGGCGATCTGGTCTGGGACAGCGGCGACTTCTTCGAGCGCTTCACGGCCGATCTGTCGCTGACAGACCTCGACGGCAACCCCGTGTTCAACTCCGACAACGACGGCAACGACAGCTTCGACAGCCGCTCCGACGCCAAGGGGCCCGAGCCCGAGGCGCTGGTGATCGGGCAGATCTACAACAACACCCTGGCCTTCGTCGGGCTCGAGCGCATCGGCGGCATCATGGTGTTCGACATCACCGATCCCACCAGCCCGTTCTTCCTGCATTATCTGCTGGACCGCGACTTCACCGTCGCCGCCGACAGCATCGCCGCCGGCGATATCGGCCCCGAGGGGCTCTACTTCGTCACCCCGGAGGCAAGCCCCTTCGGCCGGTTCGGTCTGGTGGTGGCCAATGAGGTCAGCGGCAGCACCAGCTGGTACAACATTCAGGTGCCGCTGCCGGCACCGCTGGCATTGTTCGCCGCCGGTCTGCCTCTGCTGCTCTTGGCGCGGCGGCGCTGAGTCCTCCCCGCTCGCCGCGGCGAGCCGCCGCCGGCCCGGCGCGGGCCGGCGGCCATCGGTGCGCGGTCGTGTCTGCTATAGTCAGGTGCTGATCCATACCGCGTCGTTCGCGGTACAGCAGCCCCTGCCATGACCGCCCAGCCCCCCGTTCAGCCCCCGCTCAAGCCACGTCTGCCACCCGAAGATCGCCGCCAGCGCATCCTTGAGATCCTGCGCGCCGCAAGGCTGCTGGGGCCGCTGCTCGCCGTGGCCGTAACCTTGGTGGCCGCGCTGGTCTTGCTGCTGGTGAACATGGCGACACCCGGTCTGGCCTGGCCCAAGCTCGTCTGCCTGGGCTTCCTCGCCATGGGGCTCGCGGCGGCAGTGCTCACGGCCCAGCGCCTGAAGACGCAGCTGCTGCAGCCGCTGGTGAATCTGGAGGAATCCGTCTCCCGTGTCTGCCAGGGCGAGCCGGGGGCCAGCCGGGCGCTCGCCAACGTGGGCGTGCTGGAGACCATGGCGCAGGGCATCGGCAGCCTCAACGCCGAGCTCACCGACCTCTATGAGGACATGGACAGCCGCGTCGCCCGCCAGACCCAGCGCCTGGCGCAGAAGACGGCGTCGCTGAAGATCCTCTACGACGTCGCCGCCGAGATCACCCGCGCCGACACCCTGGAGGACTTGCTGCTGCATTTTTTGCGGGTGCTCAAGGAGATGGTCAACGGCCGCGCCGCCACCGTCCGCGTGGTGGCCGCCGACGGCGAGATGCGGCTGGTGGGCTCCATCGGCCTGGACGACGACCTGGTGCGCCAGCAGGACATGCAGCCGGTGGAGCTCTGTCTCTGCGGCACCGTGCTCTGCCCCGGCGAGATCGTCTGCGACAACGACCAGCGCTACTGCTCCCGGGTCTACGGCCGGCGGATGTTCGCGAGCGACGCGGTGGAAGTCGTCACCGTGCCGCTGAAGCATCACGACGAGCTGCTCGGGGCCTACAGCATCTTCGTGGACCGGCCCGGGCTGCGCGAGCGCGAGGACATTCTGGAGCTGCTCAGCACCATCGGCCAGCACATCGGCGTGGCCCTGGCCAAGCACCGCTCCGATACCGAGGCCCGGCGCCTGTCCATCGTCGAGGAGCGGGCCTCCCTGGCGCACGAGCTGCACGACTCCCTGGCACAGACCCTGGCGAGCCTGCGGCTGCAGGTGCGCATGCTTGGCGATGCCCTGAAGGACGCCGAGGTGGCCGCCGAGGCCAGGGCCGACCTGAACCGCATCAAAAACGGCATCGACGAGGCCCATGGCGAGCTGCGCGAGCTGCTCTCCAGCTTCCGCGCCCCCATGGATCGACGCGGCTTGATTCCCACCCTGGAGGACATCATCCGGCGCTTCGGCCAACAGACGGGTATCCATGCCGTGCTGCAGCTCAATTGCCGGCCCTTCGAGGTCTCGCCCACCGAGGAGATGCAGCTGATGCGCATCGTCCAGGAAACCCTGACCAATGTGCGCAAGCACGCCGATGCCCAGACCGTGCGCGTGCTGCTCACCCGCGAGGCCAATGGCGAGTATGTCCTGCTGATCGAGGACGACGGCGTCGGCTTCAGCACCCGGCGGGAGGCGGCGGGCCGGCCCGGCGAGCACATCGGCTTGTCCATCCTGGACGAGCGCGCCCGGCGCATCGGCGCGCGGCTGGAGATCGAGAGCGAGCCCGGGGAGGGCACCCGCGTGGAGGTCACCTTCACCGCCGGGCGCACGGGGCGCGCCGCACCCACGCAGCAGGCCGCCTGATGCGCGTGCTGCTCATCGACGATCACGCCCTGTTCCGGGTCGGTCTGCTGGAGCTCCTGGAGCGCCGCGGCATCGAGGTGGTGGATGCCGTGGGCGACTCCGACGTCGGCCTGCGCCTGACCCGCGACTGTGCGCCGGACGTGGTGCTACTGGACCTGCGCATGCCCGGCCCCGGCGGGCTCGAGATCCTGAAGCAGATCCGCGCCGAGGGTCTCGATCGGCGCGTGGCCATGCTCACCACCAGCACCGAAGAGGAGGACCTCATCGCCTCCTTGCAGGCCGGTGCCAACGGCTATCTGCTGAAGGACATGGAGCCGGATGAGCTGGGGGCGGCTTTGGAGAATATCGTCGCCGGCAAGACCGTCGTGGCCCCGGATCTCACGGGGGTCCTGGCCAGGGCGTTGCGCCCGGAGCCGGAGCCGGCGGCGGCGCCGCAGCCGGCGGTGTCGGAGCTGACGCCGCGGGAGCAGGAGATCCTGTGCCACCTGGCGGCCGGGCAGAGCAACAAGGCCATTGCCCGGGAGCTCGGTATCTCCGACGGCACGGTCAAGCTGCACGTGAAGGCGATTTTGCGCAAGCTCGCGGTGCACTCGCGGGTGGAGGCGGCGGTGATGGCGGTGGAGCAGGGGCTTTGCGCGCGGGACTGACCTGGGCCGCATCTCAACAATGGCGGCGTTGACAATCTTGGACGCAGCCCAGGGGCTTGCTCAGGTATAACGCTCGTCATCGAAAGACAGCCTCGGGAGAACGCCATGAAGAACTTTCTGGAGCTCATCCGCAACTGCCTCACGGACGTGCGCGAGATCATGCCTTGGGAGCTGGAGGAGCGCCTTGCCGAGAATCCGGATCTGCTGGTGGTGGACGTGCGCGAGCCGGACGAGTTCGCGGCCATGCACATCGACGGCTCCATCAACATCCCCCGCGGCATCCTGGAGTCCGCCTGCGAGTGGGACTACGAGGAGACGGTGCCCGAGCTGGTGCGCGCCCGGGACCGGGAAGTCGTCGTCGTCTGCCGCTCCGGCTATCGCAGCGTGCTGGCGGCCAACTCCATGCAGGTGCTGGGCTACGGGAAGGTCGCGTCGCTGAAGACCGGGCTGCGGGGCTGGAAGGACTACGAGCAGCCCCTGGTGGACGCCGCGGGCCAGGACGTGGACCTCGACGACGCCGACGTCTATTTCACGCCCAAGCTGCGCCCCGAGCAGCAGCGCCCGAAGGACACGCAGGCGGCCTGAGGGGCACTCTCACGCAGAGGCGTTGCATCTCGGCATGGGCTGATCATGATCCGTAGTGCGTAGTGCGGAGTGCGCGACGAGCTGCTGCGGCGGTCGCGTGCGCCAAGGAGCGCGCGCGGTTTGGCCCACGCCCCCCGCGTCGCGTCCGCCCGCCCTGGGCGCTGCAATCCCGCACCCTGCCCGATGGGTTATTCCGCAAGGTACGCCAACGCATCCGGATCGAATGGCCTGGGCGTGATCCCCAAAGGTGCGAAGCCGTCTTCGACGCAGGTGTTGCCGCCGAGGAGCATGGTGAGCTGATCGCGGGTCACCGGGAACCACTCGAACCGCCCCATGACCGAGGCCACCGGCCCGATGAACATCACCGGCGCCGGCAGCATCAGCTTTTTCTTGCCGGTGGCGGCGGCGATGCCGGAGAGGATCTGCTTCCAGCTCCAGGCGTCGGGACCGCACAGCTCCAAGGTCTGGCCGATGGTTTCGGGTGTCTCCAGGGACTTGGCGAAGGCCGCGGCCACGTCCTCCACGTGCACCGGCCCCAGCTCGAAGCCGCCGGCGTCCGTCGGCAGCCAGCCCTCGTAGAACAGCGGCGCCGGCATGGGGCTGTCGATGAGCTCCTCCTTGAGCTGGGTGCAGAATTCCATGCGCCCCCGCGGCGGACCGAAGATCACCGACGGCCGGAAGATGGTCCACTCCAGCGACGACGCCTTCAGCGCCTCTTCAGCGGCGAGCTTGGTGGTCTGATAGGGGGTCGCGGCGGCGTCGATGCCGTTGGCGCTCATGAGCAGGAAGCGCTTGACGCCCAGCTCTTCGGCCACGGCCATGGCGCGCTCGGCACCGCGGCGCTGCATCGCGTCGAAGGTGATGCCGCGGCTCGGCTGCTCGCGCAGGATACCGATGAGATACACGGCCGCGTCGCAGCCCTCGAAGCAGGTGCGCACCGCGGCCTCGTCGCTGATATCGCCGGTCACGGACTCCAGGTCCGCAAGCGCCGGCAGCTTGTCCTCGCTGCCGGGGCGCACGAGCACCCGTGTGCTGTGGCCGTAGACCGCCAGGGCGTCCAGGAGGTAGCTGCCAACGAAACCGGTGCCGCCGATGATGCCGATCTTCATGTGAGCTCCCTTGCGTGGTTCGGTTAGGTGAGGGGCTGGGCGCCGCCAGGCCGCGGGCTGTGTGCCGGCGGTGGCGACGGATCAACCCTGCGCTTGTGCGGGGATGTGCGGCACCTGGGCGCGAATTCCAGCCCCGGAGATGGCTTTTCAGACAGGGTCTGTCCAGCCGCGTGCAGGCCATCGACCTAAGACGTCTCGATTTCGAAGATGTTTTCGCTCGGTATGGCAGGCGCTTGTATATGCTTTGTCCGGCGTCATGTGCTTCGCTCCTACAAGCCTGCAAAAGGATGACCATCATGTCGAAGCACTTCCTCATCATCGGCGCAAGCTCGGGTATCGGCGCTGCGTTGCTGGAGCAGTTGGTGGCCCGCGGCAATACCGTCACGCACCTATCGAGAGAGCCGGAGCGCGCGCCGGATTTGCCCGGCATCACCGGTGTGCACTGGGACCTGCGCAGCGAGCCCTTGCCGGTGGACGCGCTGCCCGAGCGCCTCGACGGCGTCGCCTACTGTCCCGGCGGGATTCGGCTCAAGCCCTTCCAGCGCCTGAAGGAGCAGGACTTCAACGAGGAGTGGGAGCTGAATCTCATGGGCGCCGTGCGCACCCTGCAGGCCGTGCTGCCAGCCTTGAAGCGCAGCGAGACGGCGTCCGTGCTGCTGTTTAGCACCGTTGCGGTGCAGACCGGAATGCCCTTCCACGCGGCAGTGGCCGCGGCGAAGGGGGCGGTGGAAGGTCTGACCCGCTCGCTGGCGGCGGAGTGGGCCCCCGCCATTCGGGTCAATGCCATTGCGCCGACACTCACCGACACCCCGCTCGCCGAGCGTTTGCTGGGCTCCGAAGACAAGCGCCAGGCGGCCATGGACCGCCACCCCCTCAAGCGTGTCAACGATCCCGGCGACGTCGCACGCGCCGGCGCGTGGCTGCTCGCCGACGCCCCCGCCGTAACCGGTCAAGTGATCCAAGTGGACGGCGGCTTGTCCTCGGTGCGGGTCTTCTAGTCGACACTGGTCAACCGGTTTGTGCGGGCCGGTTCGGCATTGCCCGTGCAGGCCGAGTCGTCACGCAACCTGACGGGCGAACGGGCGAACGGGCGAACGGGCGAACGGGCGAACGGGCGAACGGGCGAACGGGGGGGGCGGCGCAGGATCTCACCTACGCCTGCGCCACAGGGGGTGGCTGGCCGCGCGCCGAGTATGGGCGCGCGACCGCCCGATGGCGCTGCTCGGCCGCGCGCGGCGTCAGGTGCCGGTGGCCCGCAGGTCGCCCGCAGCGCCGGCTTTGCCCAGACTGCGGATGCGTAGACGGCGGAGCTTAGTGCGCAGTCCGCCGAATGCGGTGTCGATGGCCTCCTCGGCCTTCTTGTGGGCCTCGCGCACGACGATCTGGCGCTTCGCGGAAAGGTTGGCCACCAGCTCGCAGCGGACGCGATGGCCTTTGACTTGGTCGAACTCCTCGGCGAGGCGGACTTGCAGGTCGAGCTGTTGATCCGGTGCCGCTTGGGTGAGATCCGCCGCGAGGCGGTTGATGCGCCGGCCAAGCTTGCGGTCCAGGGCAAGCGTATCTCCTGTGATGCGTACGCTCATTCACTACCTCGTTGTGATGTACAGAGCGGTCCCGGACGCCGGGACGGGGCTTGCGGGCCGATTGGCCCGTGTTGCAGGTGGCTGATTTCCAGCAGGGCCCAGGTGTGGGCTGCGTCGTTGATACAAGGCAGACATCTCGGGCAGGTGCGATATGAGGTCGTGCGTCGACGGCGCTGCCGCCGCAGCGCATGACCGGGCCGCCGCCTGCTACGCCTCGGACTTCAGATGTTCGGGGCAGTGGCGGTCGCTCTTGGACGTTCCGCGACTCCTGATGGCCTGTCTGCAACGGGGATCGGTTCCAACTGGCGCAGGCCCGAAGGCCCTTGTTGAACGGGAAGTGGACGCTCTTCGACGGTCCTCTCTCACCGGGACCCACCAACCTCGGGGCTAGCTGCGGCCGGTGCAATGAGCCGATGCGGGCGGGTGCTGTGCCGGGACGCTGCGAGACTCATGCCCTGCGTCCAGCAGTAGCTGCCGGCTCGGCGACGGTGCTGTCGAAGAGCGCTGGTCGACGGCTTTCTTGCCCAACCGCGGTTGCGAGGCGCCTGAGCGCCGGCGGTCGCGGGAGGGGGCTCGTCGAAATTGTTCGGGCGGCGAGCGGGGGGACGCCGGGGTGGCGTTTCCGTCCGAATCTTGTCTTGGCGCAGACAATAGCACAACTTCTCGACGGCGTCGCGATCAGGGCCGCGTTATCGAGCCCGGCGTTCGGCTTGGCGCATTCGGTCGCGTTTTCAAACGGTGTTGGCGCTTGCAGACGGGCCACGGCGGCCGCCCGCGACAGCGCTCATGCAGGCTTCCTCGCGCGGGCCTCGCAAGCCACAGCTGGTGCTGTTTTTTGACCTCAGGAAATCCAGGGTTTCCGGCCCCGGCGCGCGGCGAACTTTTCCGCCTACCCGGTGCTCCAACCTTGTGAGCTTCGTTGAAGCTCTCTGACTCCTTGTCGTGTTCCCCCGCCCTTGGGCGGGGTTTTTTTTGGGCTTAGCCTCGTCCGCCGACCGAGACCCAGCGCCGGGCGGCCCCAGCCCCCAGCCCCCAGCCCGCGACCGTAGCCCCAAGCTTTGAGCCCGAGCAGACACACTTGCTCGCGGGTATCGTGCGCGCTCATGCGTACAGGCCGCCGGTAGCGGCTGAGCACACCTGCGCCCCGTCAAGATCGACCCATGCCCGAGGGAGACACCATCCACAAGGTGGCCGCCTACCTGGACGACGCCTTGCGCGATCGCCGCGTCCAGGCCGTGCGCCTGCACCCGGCATTCGGGCCGACCGTGGGTGCGCGGACAGTGGCCCGGGTCGCCAGCGAAGGCAAGCATCTGTTCATCAGCTTCGAGGACGGTACGGCGCTGCGTAGCCACCTCGGTATGTACGGTGCTTGGCACAGTTACCCCGCCGGCGCCGTCTGGCGCAAGCCGCGGCGGCAGGCGTCCGTCGTCATAGACACCGCCCAGCGGGACTTCGTGTGCTTCAACGCCAAGGAGGTCCAGTGGCTTCGCTCCCACGGCTTCCGTCGGGCGGACCAGGCAGCCCGCCTCGGCGCCGACTTGATTCGCGACGGCCTCGCTGCCGAGGAGCTGCTGCGGCGTATCGACAGCTTCTGCGACCCGCAGACGCTGCTCGTAGACCTGCTGCTGGACCAGCGCATCGCCGCCGGTATCGGCAACGTCTACAAGTCCGAGGTGCTGTTCCTGGAGCATTGGGCGCCGCTGCGCCGGGTGCGGGACCTCGGCGACGACGCCCTGCTTGCGCTCTATCGGCGTGCGGCGGCGCTGCTCGGGGAGAACCTGGGCGGCGGGCCGCGGACCACGCGCTTTAGCGCCGCTGGTCGCGGCGGACTCTGGGTCTATGGCCGGGCGGAGCTGCCCTGCCGGCGGTGCGCAGCACCGGTGCGCCGCGCGCTGCTGGGCCGCCAGCCGCGCTCCAGCTACTGGTGTGCGCGCTGTCAGGCCTGAGGCGCTGGCATGGCCTGGATGCCGCGAGCGGTCGGCGCGGCTCCGGCGGGGCCTGGCCTGCCGCGCGCCCTGCGACAGCACTACGGCGCCGTTGCCTGCTGTGAACCGATCCCAATGTCGCCTGTCATCGAAGACCAGGCAAACGCCTATTGATTGGCAGCTTTCGTCCGCGACCGGACGGCTCGCCTTTTGCTGTGGCCTAAACCGGGGAAAATCAACGCGCTCGGAAGCCGCGTTCTCAAGCGCCTTGCCGGTTTTGGTAAGGCAAGACCAATAATCGATATTTCGTCATAAGGGCGCGCGCCGCTCGCGACCGTCGGCTCGCAGCCGCCGCACCGTCCCGGCGTCCGCCACAAGCCAGCCCAGGAGCTGCACCATGAACCTCTCCCTCGGATTCCACGTCATCGCCGGTTTTGCGCTGGCGCTCGCCTTCGGCGGTATGACCTTCTTCTCCGCGGTGATGGCGCCGTTGGTGTTCACCAAGCTGCCGTTCGAGACCGCCGGCGGCTTCATCCGACAGGTCTTCCCTTGGTATTACCTGACCATCGGCGGGGTCTCGGTGGTGGCGGCCCTGGCTTTGCTGTTCGCCGGGGAGTCCTTGGGCGCCTTGCTGGCGGCCTTGGTGGCGGTGGGCTTTTGGCTCGCCCGGCAGGTGCTGATGCCCCGGATCAACGCCGCCCGCGACGCCGGCGAGGACGCGACCTTCAATCGCCTGCATCGCGTCAGCGTGGTGATCAACGGCGCCCAGTGGCTGCTGCTGGCGGCGGCCTTGGTCATGGTGCTGGTGTGAGCCGCAGGCGCCCAAAGGGCCGCGCCGGACTTGCCGGGCATCGCGTGCCGTCGGCGGTGGGCGCATGAGCGTTTCCGGTAGGGGCGCCGCCGTCGCGCACCGCTATGCCTGGACTGAGTGGGTCAGCCTGCTGGCGTTGACGGCCATGTGGGGCACCTCGTTTCTCTTCACCAAGGTGGCGGTGACGGCGCTGCCTGTAGCCTGGGTCGTCATGGCCAGGCTCGGCATCGGCGCCCTGGTGCTGGTGGCGCTGGCCTGGCTGCTCGGGCGCGGTGTGCCCCGCGGTGGGCGTCTTTGGCTCTTCTTCGGCCTGATCGCCATCGTGGGCAACCTGCTGCCGTTCTCGTTGATCACCTGGGGGCAGCAGTCCATCGACAGCGGCCTCGCCGGCATCCTGATGGCCATCATGCCGCTGGCGACACTGGGGCTTGCGCATTTGTTCGTGCCCGGCGAGCGTCTCACCGGCAACCGGGTGGCGGGCTTCCTGACGGGCTTCGCCGGCGTGGTGGTGCTGATCGGCCCGCAGGCCCTGCTCGCCATCGGCGGCGAGCGGGGGCCGCTGCTGCCCATGCTGGCGGTGCTCGCCGGCGCCCTCTGCTATGGCACCTCGGCGATCCTGGCCCGGCTGCGCCCGCCGAGCGATGCCCTGACCACGGCCGCCGCGACCATCGGGCTGGCGTCGGTGCTTGCGGTGCCCATGGGGCTGAATGGCTGGCTCGGCGGCATGGCCGAGCCGCCGACGGCGTTGCCCACGGCGGCGGTGCTCGGGGCCGTGCTCTTCCTCGGCCTGTTCTCCACCGCGACGGCCATGATCGTCTACTTCCGGCTCATCCGCACCGCCGGGCCGTCCTTCACGTCGCAGCTGAACTATTTGATTCCGCTCTGGGCGGTGGCGGTGGGCGTGGTCTTCCTCGGCGAGGAGCCGACCCTCGCGCACCTGTTCGGGCTGGTGCTGATTTTGGCGGGCATTCTGTGGTCCCGGCGCCCGCCGCGGCGGGCGCCGCGCGCCGGCGATGCACTCACCACTACTCGAACAGATCCCTGAAGGCCTTGCTGAAGCGCTTGTAGGCATCCCAGCCGTCCTTGTCCATGACTTGGTCGATGACCCAGCGGTTCTCGTCCTGCTCCCCCATGAGCTGCTGGATCTCGAAGCCCAGATGGCGCAAAAAGCTGTAGGACGGCCCCTCGTCGTCCAGCTGAAACTCTGCGTATTCGCCGGAGCGCTCGTTGAGCCGCTGGATGAAGGGCGTGCCGTAGTCGTCGGGGCCCATCAGGTCCTGACTGTTGTCCTGCACGTGGTCGACGGCCTTGCGCGCCATCGCGGTGATGAGCTCGCGCCGCCGGTCGTCGTCCAGCATCTCGTGGGCGAGGCGGTCGGCGATCTGGATCAGGAAGATGACGTACTCCTGGATCACCCGCATGCGCTGGGCGTCGTCGCGATAGACGAAGCGCTCGCAGTGCAGGGTGATGGCCTTGTCGGTGGCAATTCGGAAGGCGATAAAGGCCAGCGCGCCGCCGACCTCGTCGAGGGAGCGCTCGATATCTTCGTTCTGCCAGTGGCTCTTGATGCGAAGCGCCATGGTCGTGCTGACTCCTGCTTGTCGCTTTGGCTTGTTTCGGCTTGGATGGGGCAGTTGGGGGCGCGCGGCGAGTGCGCAAAGCACCACCACCGACGCGGCTCATTCGCGGGCGCGCAGCCGTTATCCCAGCCGGGCTTGAACTGGCGGCGATTTTACCCGACCATTTTGGTCAGGATTTGCGCGCGGGGCGCTGCCGGTTGGCCGGCACCGCCCGCTACGCGCTGCCGGAAGCCATCGAGGTTGTCGTAATGAAGCCGAACCAGCTCGAAGCCCTTGCCGACACGGTGCAGTACAACTGCCATGTCTCCGACGCCCGGCACGGCGGTGACTATTCGCTCTGCGTCTATTTGATGAAGATGCGCGAATACTACCGCTGGGAGCACAAGCTGCCCTATGGGGCACCGCTCGCCAAGGATGCCGTCGGCGATTGGCTGGCCGCGCGCGAGCAGCTTTGGGAGGGGCTCGAGGACGCCGACCTGCGCCCGCTCAGCATCCAGGGGCGGGATTATGACCCCTTCGACGCCGACGCCATCAACGAGTACCTCGCCGCCGACGGCCTGGTCTACAGCAGCGGGCTCGGCAATCGCGCCAAGCCGCATTTCTTTCTCGGGCGCCTGGAGCAGTGCCTCAGTCGCAGCGGCTACACCGTCTACGTGGCCGCCGGCGAGTACGCCCGCGACCTCGCCGCACCGCCGGCGATGACGCTGGGCAACAGCATCTTCCTGCGCCGGGAGTCCCTGCGGCGCATGCTTTGGGAGAAGCTGGAGAGCTGGCGCTGGAGCCGCCCGGACAACGCCCTCGGCCGCGCCTTTGCGTGCTACGACTTCGACGCGGACCTGGACGGCTCGCTGGACGCCATTACCGACCGCGAGATCGACAACGCCCTGCTGCACGAGCAGGGAGAGTACGAAGCCGGGCAGCTGTTGGACGACGCCGCCTGGAACGCCATGGTCGCCGACGTCGCCGGCACCCCGGCGGAGCTCACCGCTCGCGCCGTGCGCGACCACCTCGCCGACGCCCTGGTGACCCTGCCCAGGCTCGCCGAGCAGGCCGACGCCCCGGCGCTGCATTTCTACGTCGGCAACCTCAACAACATGCGCAAGCACCTGTTTCCCTCGCTGACGGCCGCCTATGACGCCTGGCGGGCGGGCGGCGACACCGAGCCACTGGCGGCAGCCGCCGCGCGCGGCCGCGACCACTGGCTTGCCCTTGGCCGCGAGATGGTGGCACGCCACAACGCCGACGGATCCGAGCCCGCCGCATTGGTGGCGGAGCTGCGCAGCCTAGCGGAATCTCAGCAGCTCTAGGCACCTGTCTTTGGGCCGGCCTGACCGGGGTGTCGAGCAAGGGATCGGGCGTCGCGGGTGCCGTTCGTCCGGGGATTGGTACACTTTGGCCTATCCGCTAGGGTGCCAGACTGCGGTGCTGCCTAAGCTGCGGACGTAAGTGGCTGATTCCCATTGGCCAAACCCAACGGCGCGCCGCGCCATGGCGATCAGGGCAGGATCATGCGCAAGAGCAGACTGCGGACGTTCGGTTATCTGGCGGCGGCTGTGCTCGCAGGGACGAGTCTGAGCGCCGCCGCGAAGCGGGTGGAGCTGGATCAGCGAATCGGCGGCGTCGCCGACGCCGAGTCGCAACGGGTCGGCGGCTCGGCCAAGCTGGCCCAATGGCTCAACCAGAACCCCTGGGACAACTGGAACAACTGGCCGAACTACTAACGGACCGCCGAGCTCGCGGCGATGCGCCTCGGCCAGACGCAGCGCTCGTGCATCCAGCTGCTGGTGCTCCAGGCATCGTCCTTCTGCAATATCGATTGTCGCTACTGCTATGTCCGTGGCCGCGATCGGGCCGAGCGCATGCCGGACGCGGTGTTGGACGCCGTCGCGCGCAACCTAATCCCGAGCCGGCTCACCGGCGCAGAGCTTTCGGTCTGCTGGCATGCCGGCGAGCCGCTGGCGGTCCCCAGAGCCTGGTACGAAGACGCCTGCACCCGCCTCGCGGCCGCAGCGCGGCCCGGCCAGCGGTTGGTGCAGCACGTGCAGACCAATGCCATGCTCATCGACGACGGCTGGCTCGAGACCTTCCAGCGCCACGGCTTTCGCGTCGGCGTCAGCATCGACGGACCCCAGCCCATCCACGATGCCAACCGCGTCACCCGTCGTGGCCAGGGCACCCACCGCGAGACCATGCAAGGGATCAGCCGGCTGCGTGCGGCGGATTATCCCTTCGACGTCATCGCCGTGTTGACGGCGCCCGCGCTGGATGAGCCGGATGCCCTGTTTGACTTCTTTGCTTCCCTCGGTGCGCGTTCTGTCGGGTTCAACATCGACGAGATCGAGGGACCGAACACGCAAAGCTCTCTCGCCGTAGCGGATGCGGAGGGGCGCTTCCGCCGCTTTTTGGAGCGTTTCCTCCGGCGTCATGCCGATGCCGGGGAACCCTTCGCGCTGCGGCCGCTGACGCAGTTGCGCAGCGCCATCGCCGGCAGGGTGCGGGGGGCGGCGATGATAGCGAACCACCAGGTAGAGCCGCTCGGCATCCTCGTGGTGGGGGCCGACGGCGCCCTGAGCACCTTTTCTCCAGAGCTCATCGGCACGCCGGAGCCCGCCTTCGGGGATTTCGTCTTCGGCAATGTCCTTGCCGGCGGACCCGAGCAGATCCTGCGTAACCCGCACTTTCGGCGGTTGCGGCGCGCGGTGGACGCAGGCCGGCGGCGCTGTGCCCGGCGCTGCGGTTATTTCGACCTCTGCGGCGGCGGCGCCCCCGGCAATAAGTATTTCGAGAGCGGCCGCGTCGACATCGACGAGACGCTGTATTGCCGCCTGTCCGTCCAACAGATGCTGGAGGCGACGCTGCGCCATCTGGAAGCCGCAGGGGAGGACGCCCGGACATGACGGATGCCCGCATCGATGCGACCGGGGGGAGCGGCGTCGACGCCGCCAAGGGCGGCCACGGTGGCCGCCGTCGGCGCTGGCTCCTGCGCCTGCTCGCCGGGCTCGGGCTCGCCGCTTTGCTGTTGGCAGCCCTGGTGCTGCTGCAAGGCGGCGGGGCGCGCACACTGGAAGATTTCCTCGCCGGTGAGTGGCCGGGGCCGGCTGCCCGTATCTACGTGGAGCCGCCGCAGCTCTATACGCGTGAGCGCCTGGTCAATGACCGCTTCCGCGAGATCAACTGGCTGGAGCAGCGCTTGAACGGACTGGAGAGCGTCGCCGAGCGGCCGCCGAGCATGGCGTCCGCCAGCGACAGCGAGCAGCAGGTGCACCTCGGCAGCGGGCGGCAGCCAGATGACGCAGCGCCGGCGACGGGCTCCGCGCGGGCGCAGCCGGCGCCGGCCCCATCGCTGTCGCTGGACCAGCTGGAGGCCTTCAATCTCGACTTCGAGCGCCGGCTCGCGGTGCGCTCGGAGATGCTGAACACGCTGCTGGACGACAGCCACGACCTCTCGGGCGCGACCTTGTACCGGATGAACTTCGACGTCTCGGTGGTCCCGAAGCCCGGTGCACGCGGCTTCGGTTTGGTGGCCATCGACGTCGCGCCGAACAGTTGCGTTGGCGGCGATGACGTCTGCTACGACATCGCCCAGGAGGCGCGCCTGGCCCAGCGGGTCCAGGCCTATCGCGGTCTGCTCGGCTCCTGGGAGCGGGATTTGCAAGGCTTCTTGTCGAAGGTCTACCGCGATCGCACCGGGTTCCGCATCGACAGCGGTCACGACCCCTTCGGTGGCGTGCCGAAGGAGCGCATGGCCTTCAGCTGGTACCTGAGAGCCAAGACCATGGAGCTCTGGCTTGGCTTGCTGGCCGGGTCGGATTGCGCCGCCGGCGCGAGGACGAACGGCGCCGGAACCGATCCGGCGCAGGCTGCGGAGACCTGCATCGCATCCTGCCGTCGAGATCCCTCCGGCTGGGCCTGCGATGCGGCGCTGCGCCGCGACCATCTGCGCCGCAGCCTGGGGCTGCCGGGCTCCAGGACCCTGCTGGCCGGCGACTTGTCCGCGGGCCTGGAGCGCGCCTTCAACGAGGAGATCCGCCGCTACGGCGGGCAGGTGCGCGACAAGCTGCGTCGGCGCAATCTCGCGGCCTTCCGCAGCGAGCTCGAGGTCGCGTTACAGGCCTGCCCCAAACCCGTCGGTTGGCGACAGGGCGCCGATTGCGTGTCGGCGGAGGCCGGCGACGCGGCGCCGGGTGCGGACGGGCAACCCGAGCCGCCGCCCGCGGCGGCGATACAGCTCAGCGCGAAGCTCGACCAGGGCGGCACCAAACCCCGCTCGGCGACTCAGCCGACGCCGGGTTTGGCCATGCGCGAGGCCGGTCTGGACCTGAGTAAGCGTGATCTCGAGTGTATCGAGAATATCCGCGCCTGCGACACCAAGCAGCTGGACGAGCTGTATACGAGCATCGTCACTGCCAACGCCTGTCGCGGCGGTCCTCTGACCCTGGCCTGGGACCGTAAACATCGCTACTCCATCGCCTGTCCGGCGGTGCAGTCGGATCAGCTGATCAACCTCTATGGGCTGGTTCGGCTGGCGGCTTTGCTGCGGGAGATGCATCGTACATTGATCCAACCGGCGGCGGTTGCCGCTGGTGATCGGCCGTTGCTGCCGATGCTGCCAGAGGGCAGCACGAGCGAGGAGGTACGCGAGCGTGGGCGCCAGTTCTACGAAACCTGCCTGCTGGCTTACCAAGACGTCGCATACCGATGCCGGGACGCCTCCGCAGGCAGCGACGACGGCTGGCATGGCGAAGACGTCGACAACGCCGCGCAGAGGGCGCCAGGCGGCAACGAGCCCAAGCCGACGAGCTCGACCTGTAGCCTGAGTGCGGAGGACGAGAAGCTCGAACAGACGCTGTGCGAGCTGGTGAAGGCCGGAACCAGCGACGCGGTGGACGATCTCGCGCTGTTCAAGGAATGGTTCGCCGAGTTCTTCGTCGACCGCCTGCGGCGCAGCGACATTCCGGGCTTTCAGCCGTCGCCGTCCATCGATCGCTTCTTCGCCGTACAACCGGTGGGTTGCGGCACCGGCGCCTGCGACGTGATGGTGAATCGCCGCCGCTGGCTGAGCGAGGAGGATGCGGAAGCATTCGGCGAGCGCTTGACGAAGGCCCTCGATCGGCTCGGCGACCCGCCGGTGGCCGCGGTTTGCCGCGAGGCGGGCGACGCCCGCGACCAGACCCGCTGTGAGCAGGCCCAATGGCTGCGGGCGTTACTGCCCGCCACCCACCAGCTCTGCCTCGGCAGGCATGTCGACAAGTGTCTGGACGTGCTGCGCGAGTCGCTACGGGCAGCCGAAAACTTCGAGGTGCAGCGCGACACGCTGCCGGACGTGGAATTTCGATCCAATGACGACCAATTTCGCAAGTTATTGATCTATCAGCTCCAGTGTACGGGGGATCGGGTCATGGATGCAGTCGGCGCCGGAAGCTCAGCGGCGGACGCCGTTGCGCATTGCCGCCAGCCGCTGTCCAATCTGGAGCAGCGCGTGGCCTGGGATTTCGCGACGACCATGACGGCACTGGCATTGGAGCAGCGCCTGGACGCGCTCGGGGGCGAGATCACGGTCTACGCCGTAGAGCCGCGCACCAAGAGCCTGGTGGGCCGCACCGCTGTACGCCAGACACGTCAGCTGAGCGCCTCGCTGGAGACCCTCCCGCAGGAGCTGCGCGCGGCGCAGCTGCAGGCCGCACAACGCATAGCCGAGCGCCTGGAGCGCATCGGCGCCCGGGCAACGGTGGTGGGCTTCGGGCACCTACGGGGGGGCGCCAGCGTGGGCAATGACACGCGTCGGGCAAGCTTCGGTTGGATCCTGCTGCCGAACCATTTCGAGCCCCAGGGGCTGCTCGGGCGCGTGCGGCCGACGCACCAGGCGGCGACGCACCGCCTATCCGCGGTGCTGTCGGTGCCGAGCTGGTGGACCAGCCTGCGGTTGACCATCCGCCAGTGTTGGGGCCGACACGGGGGGCTGGATGGCGCCGTCAGCCTGGATCCGTATCAAGCCGAGGCACAGTGCGACGGCAAGAGCCACAAGTCCGGATTCGCCCCCGCGGGAACCGTGGTCTACGACGTGGACCTGCCGGAGACCACGGAGCGGATTACCGAGGTGTTCGATTTCGAGGTCATCAAGGTGCCCTACATCGATCACCGGCCGCCGCAGGAGGTGGCCGCGTTCGAGGCGGGTCGGCGCGGCAGGGCGGTGATCCAGGGCGGACGGCTATGGCGGGGCACCATGGTGACGTTGAATGACCAGCCCGCCGACGAGATCACCGTACTGCCGGATATGAAAGGGGTCGTGGCCACCTTCGATTGCGTGCTGCCGCCGGCGGGCATGCGCCACTACACCCGCAACGAGCGTGTCGAAGCCCCGAGAGGCGATCCGGGCGATGCCCCGAGCCGCGCCAAGCTGAGCGTCTGGACGGCCCAGGGCGACACCTTCACCGAGGCCAGGATTCACCCCTTCAAGGTGCGCCTGCCGGGGGAGCGCCCCTGCTGGCTCGAGCAGGCTGCCGGTGCTTTGGTGCCGCCGGCGCCGGCGCAGCACGACGCCGGCGATCCGGCGCCGGAGGCCGGTCAGCAAGCAGCCACCGCGGCCAGCGCGACTCGCCGGCCCCATGCCCTAGCCGTGCGCTAGCCCCTGTCGCGCCTTACCGCGTTGGGGCCGGTGCTGCAGCGGGCGGCGGGCAGCGGCGCAGGATCGCTTACACCCGGCGCCGCCGGGCTCGGCGCGAGCCCGGCGAGCGAGGACGCCGGTAGCGGGCTCAGTCCGGGTCGTAGCCCAACACCGGCGACAGCCAGCGCTCCGCCTGCTCCAGGGTCATGTCCTTGCGTGCGGCGTAGTCCTCCACCTGGTCCTTCTGGATGCGGCCGATGCCGAAGTAGCGCGAGCTCGGGTGCGAGAAGTACCAGCCGGAGACGGCCGCCGTCGGCAGCATCGCGAAGGACTCGGTCAGCGTCAGGCCGATGCGCTCGTCGGGCTTGAGGATCTCCCAGAGCGTGCCCTTCTCGGTGTGGTCCGGGCAGGCCGGGTAGCCGGGGGCCGGGCGGACGCCGGTGTACTTCTCGGCGATGAGGTCGTTGTTGTCCAGCTGCTCGTTGGGCATGTAGCGCCACAGGTTGGTGCGCACCAGCTGGTGCAGGCGTTCGGCGAAGGCCTCGGCGAGGCGGTCCGCCAGCGCCTTCAGCATGATGGAGCTGTAGTCGTCGTGGTCCGCCTCGAAGCGCGCCACGTGCTCGTCGATGCCGATGCCGGCAGTGACCGCGAAGGCGCCGATCCAGTCGCGCTTGCCGCTGTCCGCAGGCGCCACGAAGTCCGCCAGCGAGATGTTCGGCTGGCCCTTGCCGGCGGCGCGGAACATCTGCTGGCGCAGCATGTGCAGCTCATACGCCTTTTCGCTGCGGGTCTCGTCGGTGTAGATGGCGATGTCGTCGTCGCCGATGGCGTTGGCCGGGAAGAAGCCGCAGACGCAGCTCGCCTTGACCCACTTCTCTTTGACCATCTTCTCCAGGAAGGGCACGGCGTCCGCGAAGAGCTTGCGCGCCTCTTCGCCGACAACCTCGTCGTCCAGGATGGCCGGGTACTTGCCGGCGAGCTCCCAGGCGTTGAAGAAGGGCGACCAGTCGATGAAGTGCTTGAGGTCCTCCAACGGGTAGTCGTCGATGGTGGCGATGACGCCGTCACCGACGCGCTCCAGCTTGATATCGAGCTCCAGGCCGTCGGGCAGGGCGATCTTGTCGCCGAGGATGGCCGGGCGCTCCGGCGTGTACTCCGCCCAGTCGATGGCGACCTTGTTGGCGCGGGCGTCGTCGATGGGCATGAACTTGCGGGTGGTGCCACGGCCCTCGCGCTCGGCGCGCATGCGCTCGTACTCGGCGGCGATCTCCGCCACATAGCCGTCGTGGTGGGTCTTGCTCAGCAGGTTGCTCACCACGCCGACGGCGCGGGAAGCGTCCACGACATAGACCGTGGGCGCCTCACGCTGCGGGGCGATCTTTACTGCCGTGTGCAGCTTGGATGTGGTGGCGCCGCCGATCAGCAGCGGCATGTCCATCCCCTGGCGCTTCATCTCCTTGGCCACGTGCACCATTTCGTCCAGCGACGGGGTGATCAGGCCCGACAGGCCGATCATGTCGACCTCCTCCTCCCGGGCGCGCTGCAGGATGGTCTCCGCCGGCACCATGACGCCCAGGTCCACCACCTCGTAGCCGTTGCACTGGAGCACCACGGCGACGATGTTCTTGCCGATGTCGTGCACATCGCCCTTGACCGTGGCGATCAGGAACTTGCCGTTGCTCTTGCCCGCCTGGCCCGATGCCTCCTTCTCGGCCTCCAGGTAGGGAAAGAGGTAGGCGACCGCCTTCTTCATGACGCGGGCGGACTTCACCACCTGCGGCAGGAACATCTTGCCCTCGCCGAACAGATCGCCGACGACGTTCATGCCGTCCATCAGCGGGCCTTCGATGACCTCCAGCGGCTTGTCGGCGTTTTGGCGGGCGGCCTCGGTGTCCTCGTCGATGTAGTCGGCGATGCCCTTGACCAGGGAGTGCTCGAGCCGCTTCTCCACCGGCCAGGAGCGCCACTCCTGGTCCTCCGCCTTTTCGGCGCCGGAGCCGTCGCCCTTGTACTTGGGCGCGATGTCCAGCAGGCGCTCGGTGGCGTCGTCGCGGCGGTTCTGGATGACGTCCTCGACCGCTTCGCGCAGCTCCTCATCCAGGTCGTCGTAGATGGCGAGCTGGCCGGCGTTGACGATACCCATGTCCATACCCGCTTTGATGGCGTGGTACAGGAACACGGCATGGATGGCCTCGCGTACCGGGTTGTTGCCGCGGAACGAGAAGGACACGTTGGAGACGCCGCCGGAGACCAGGGCATTCGGCAGGGTCTCTTTGATTTTGCGCGTGGCCTCGATAAAGTCCACGGCGTAGTTGTTGTGCTCCTCGATGCCCGTGGCCACCGCGAAGATGTTCGGGTCGAAGATGATGTCCTCGGACGGGTAGCCCACCTGCTCCGTCAGGATCTTGTAGGCCCGGGTGCAGATCTCGACCTTGCGCGCTTGGGTGTCCGCCTGGCCCACTTCGTCGAACGCCATGACGATGACTGCCGCGCCATAGCGGCGACACAGTCTGGCCTGCTCGATGAACTTCTCTTCGCCTTCCTTCAGCGAGATGGAGTTGACGATGGACTTGCCCTGGACGCACTTGAGCCCGGTCTCGATGACCTCCCACTTCGAGGAGTCGATCATCACCGGTACGCGGGAGATGTCCGGCTCCGCAGCGGCGAGGTTCAGAAAGCGATTCATCGCCTCCACGGCGTCGAGCAGCCCCTCGTCCATGTTGACGTCGATGACCTGGGCGCCGTTTTCCACCTGCTCCACGGCCACGGACAAGGCGGTGTCGTAGTCGCCCTCCTTGATGAGCCGCTTGAAGCGCGCCGAGCCGGTGACATTGGTGCGCTCGCCGACGTTGACGAAGAAGCTGTCCTTGGTGATGTTGCAGGGCTCGAGGCCCGACAGACGGCAGGCCGGCTCCAGCTCGACCTCTGTGCGCGGCGCCATGCCTTCGACCGCCTTGGCGATGGCCTCGATGTGCTCGGGGCCGGTGCCGCAGCAGCCACCGATGATGTTGAGCCAGCCCTCGCGGGCCCAGTCGGCGACCTCCTTGGCCATTTCCTCGGGCCCCAGGTCGTAGCCGCCGAGCTCGTTGGGCAGGCCGGCGTTGGGGTGGGTGGAGACGCGGCACTCGGCGATGCGCGCGAGCTCCTCCACGTAGGGGCGCAGCTCGTGCGGCCCCAGCGCGCAGTTGAGCCCGATACTTAAGGGCTGCGCATGGCGCAGACTGTTGTAGAAGGCCTCGGTGGTCTGGCCCGTCAGGGTGCGCCCGGACTGGTCCGTGATGGTGCCCGAGATCATGATCGGCAGCTCGACGCCGTCCTGATCGAACACCTGCCACACGGCGAACAGCGCCGCCTTGGCGTTCAGGGTGTCGAAGACCGTCTCCACCAGAATGATGTCCGCGCCGCCCTCGATGAGCGCGCGGGTGGCCTCGGCATAGGCCGTCACCAAGGTGTCGAAGTCGATGTTGCGAAAGCCCGGGTCGTTCACGTCCGGGGAGATGGAGGCGGTGCGGTTGGTCGGGCCGAGCACACCGGCGACGAAGCGGGGCTTCTCGGGCGTGCTGTAGCCGTCTGCGCTCTCGCGGGCGAGCTTGGCGGCGGTGAGATTGATCTCGTAGACCAGCTCCTCCATGCCGTAGTCGGCCATGGCGATGCGGGTGCCGTTGAAGGTGTTGGTCTCGATAATGTCGGCGCCGGCGGCCAGATACTCGCCGTGGATGTCGACGATGAGGTCCGGCCGCGTCAGCACTAGTAGGTCGTTGTTGCCCTTGAGATCGGACGGCCAGTCCTTGAAGCGCTCGCCGCGGTAGTCGGCCTCCTCGAGGTCGCGGCGCTGGATCATGGTGCCCATGGCGCCGTCGAGGATCAGGATCTGACTCGCGAGTCGTTCGTGGAGCAGGTCGGTGCGGTCTGTCATAGCGTTACTGCCGTGTTGCTGGGCGCGGGCCGACGGCCTCGGCTGCCGTTTGAAGATGGTTCCGGTCAGTTGCGCGCGTCGGCCCCTGAGGGTCGAGCATGCGCGGGCTGACCTTCGGGCGGCTGGTGTCGCTCGACGACGGAAGCGGATACGCGTGCGCACGCCGGCCGGCGCCCGGGGGCCGGTGCAGAGAACGGACGGCGCGAGGCTCCGTCCTTCAGCTTGTTGGCGTTACGCCCGTCAGCGGGCGGGTTGCCACACCGGCGCGCCGTGCGCAGGGCGGGCGTTGCTCAGATCCGCTCCGGGGTCAGTTCTTGTCCGGAGTCTCTGGTTTGGGGTCAGTGCTGGCTCGTTCGTCGTTCTCGGAGGCTGCGGTGCCGTCTGCGGCGGGCCGCTCCTTCGGAAGATAGCGTGGACTCTGCTCATGGCCATCCCAGACCACAGGTTTAGCGAGCCATTTTTGGATGAATGCCCAGGAAGCCTGATAGCCGTCATGGGGCAGGGTGCAGGCCGAGCAGTCCTTGCGGCGGACACCGTTCGCGTCGGTGAAGACCTCGTACGGCCCCGGGCACTCGTACGCGATCAGGGGACAATAACAGAAAAGGCAGTTGAATTCCCGCTTGACACCCGGGTGACAGGGCAGGAACGGGCATTCATGGTTGGTGAAGCCCTTGAAAGCCTCGTTGTTGGTGGTGTCTTTCGGTTGCATGGCTGGGGGATGGCCGTGACCCTGCAAGAGGATGGGGCTGAGCCGTGACAGTGACGAAAGCTAAGCAGGTAAGGGCGCAGTCTCTGCCGCCAAGGGCGGACTTGGACCGCCGGCGCTTCATCGCGTGGCGGTGACGACCACGCTAGGCTGTCTTTAGGGCGTCCGAGTCTTCGCCAAGATGGCCAATAAAGCGGTTGCTCCCTAGGGCGTCGCCAGTGCCGCGTGCCCCTCCTGCTCGGCCCCGAAACCCACGCGCCGCGGGTATCCGAGCGTCTACACGCCATTCACGCCGTGCTGCGGGCTTTGGATTCGTCGTTCAGATCCAAGACGGCGAGCTCAGCGAGTGTATGGCCGTGGTCGATACAGCCGCAGCCGGGCGATGGCTCGCGGCCCGCTCACCGTGCTAGCGCCAGCAATGCATCCAGGTCCAGATTCGCCTCGATGTGCTCGGCAAGCTCGTTCAGCGCCTGCTCGATGCGGGCGTCGAAGTCGAGCTGCCCGGCCTTGGCGCCCATCTGCTCCAGCCAGTGCGTGCGGAAAGCGTCTCCTGCAAAGATGCCATGCAGGTAGCCGCCCATGACCCGGTCGTGGTGGCTCACGGCGCCCTCGGGCTTGGTGGTGCCGTCGGCGTTTTGCAGCAGCAGCCAGGGCTGCTCTAGCCCGGCGCCGGTGGTGCGGCCCATGTGCATCTCGTAGCCCGCGACCTCGCAGCCGCTGACGCCGTCTTGGGCCGAAAGCTCGATGAGGCGCTTGTCGCCGCCGATCTCGGTCTCGATGTCCAGCAGTCCCAAGCCGGGGGTGTCGCCCGGCGGGCCCTCGATACCCTGCGGGTCGCGTACCACGCGCCCGAGCATCTGGAAGCCGGCGCAGAGTCCCACCACCCGCCCGCCGCGGCGCACGTGGGCGTGGATGTCGATGTCCCAGCCTTCTTTGCGCAGGATATCCAGATCCGCCCGGGTGGCCTTGGAGCCCGGCAGGATGACGACGTCGGTGTCCGCCGGCAGGGCCTGTCCGGGCATGAGCCAGCGCAGGTTCACCGCGGGCTCCGCGGCCAGCGGGTCCATGTCGTCGAAGTTGGCGACGCGGGAGAGACGCGGCACGGCGATGTTGAGCGTGCCGGTGTTGGCCCAGCTGTCCT
Organism: Thiohalocapsa halophila; assembly: GCF_016583825.1. Classification (GTDB taxonomy): domain Bacteria; phylum Pseudomonadota; class Gammaproteobacteria; order Chromatiales; family Chromatiaceae; genus Thiohalocapsa; species Thiohalocapsa halophila. Next base: position 51,785 of record NZ_NRRV01000006.1, read on the forward strand.
CGGCCGGGCGCTCCAGCGCCAGAGAGTCCTCCGCCGGCAGCCGCGAGGCGCCCTCGAACCAGCGCACCACGCCGAGGAAGGGCCAGCCGGTGTGTGCCGTGATGGTCTCGCAGGCGGGCTCGAACAGCGAGAAGTCGCCGCGGAACTTGTTCACCATGTAGCCGACGACGCGCGCCCGGTCGGGCGGGTCCAGCAGCAGCCAGGTGCCCACCAGGTGCGACATGGTGCCGCCTTTATCGAGATCACCGACGAAGACCACGGGCACGTCGGCGCGCTCGGCGAAGTACATGTTGGTGATGTCGCTGTTGCGCAGATAAATCTCGGCACCACTGCCGGCGCCCTCCACCAGCACCAGGTCGGCGTCGGTGCACAGGCGCTCGAAGCTGTCCAGGATGGCCGGCATCATGCCCTGGCGCATCTGGTGGTAGACCCGCGCCGGGCAGTTGCCGAGCGCGCGCCCGCGCAGCACCACCTGGGAGCCGACATTGGTCTGCGGCTTGAGCAGCACCGGGTTCATGTGGATGGACGGCGGCACGCCGCAGGCGCGGGCCTGCAGCGCCTGGGCCCTGCCGATCTCGCCGCGCGGGCGCTCGCCGTCGGGGCCGGGGCGGGCGTCCGTATCCTCGGTGACGGCGGCGTTATTGCTCATGTTCTGCGCTTTGAAAGGCCGCACCTTGAGCCCGCGCCTGGCATAGGCCCGGCAGAGCCCGGCCACCAGCAGGCTCTTGCCCACGTCGGAGGCCGTGCCCTGGATCATCAGCGTGCGGGCGCGCCGCGGCCCGTGGTCGCCGAGGGGCGGGAGGTCGAGGTCGATGCTGGGCGGGGTATCGGGCATGGTGTCGAATGGCGTTTTGTCGTGACGGGCTCGGGTTGGGTAAGCTGGCGGCAGGACTTAAGACCTAGGACCAAGCGTCGGCGCGCAGGCAAGCGCCCGCAACCTGTTGATAGATTGGGGTCGAAGAGGAACAAGAAGCATCATGCGCCAAATCGTGCTGGACACGGAAACAACGGGCCTGGAGCCGGAGGAGGGCCATCGGGTCATCGAGATCGGCTGTGTCGAGCTGATCGAGCGCCGGCCCACCGGCAACAACTATCATCGCTACCTTCAGCCGGACCGCGAGGTCGACGCCGGCGCCTCGGCGGTGCACGGCATCACCAACGAGTTTCTTGCCGGCCAGCCGCGCTTCGCCGACGTGGTGGAAGAGCTCATGGACTACTGCCGCGGCGCCGAGCTGGTGATCCACAACGCCCCCTTCGATGTCGGCTTCTTGAACCACGAGCTGAAGCTTTGGCGCCTGGATGCACCGGCCATCGACACCCTTTGCTCGGTGACCGATAGCCTGGTGCTCGCGCGCCGGCTGCACCCGGGTCAGCGCAACAGCCTGGACGCACTCTGCAAGCGCTACGGCATCGATAACGCCCAGCGCGACCTCCACGGCGCACTGCTGGACGCCCAGATCCTGGCCGACGTCTACCTGGCCATGACCGGCGGCCAGGTGAGCCTGCATCTGGGCGGTGAGGAGCACGTGGAGACAGGCCTGCGGCGAGAAGAGGTCCGTCATGTGGCGGTACCCCGCGGCAAGCTGCGTGTCGTGCGGGCCAATGCCGACGAGCTCGCTGCCCACGAGCGCAAGCTAGCCGCCATCCAAAAGGCCAGCGGCGCCTGCGTCTGGCTCGCCGAAGGCGCCGCCGACGCCGAGGCGGTCGCACGCTGATTTGCTGATGTTTGCCTCAGTGCGGGCCCCCAACCGGGGTGCCCGCGCGGCGTGACCAGCAACGGCGGTGGGCAGCGCTTAGAGAAACGCCGAGCTATCGGCGCTTTCCCTGTGGGCCAGGATCCGCCGGCACTCTCCGCGATACGACGCCTAAGGCTGTCAAAGCGCCAGCGGGCAAAGAGCCGGCAGGCCGCCCCTTTGGGAGCCAGCCCGGCTCAATGCGATTTGTGCCCGCGATGGCCAATAAACCGGTGGCTTAGTTGGAGTGTTTTCGGCTGCCGGCGGCCTGTGCGGTGCCCGCGAGGCTCTCGATGGTGCCCAGATCCAGGATCTCGACGTGCTTGCGGTCGACCTTGACCAGCCCTTCGTCCTGGAAGCGGGTGAAGAGTCGGCTGACGGTCTCCACCGCGAGGCCGAGGTAGTTGCCGATCTCGTGGCGCGACATGCTGAGGTAGAAATCCGTTGGTGACAGACCCCGCTTACTCAGGCGCTGCGACATGCTCACTAGGAAGGCCGCAAGGCGCTCCTCGGCGTTCTTCTTGCCCAATAGCAGCAGCATCTCGGCATCATGACCAATCTCCTTGCTAAGCAGCCGGAACATGGAGTGCTGCAGGCTCGGGATGGACGCGGCCAGCTCCTCGAAGCGCTGGAAGGGGACCTCACAGATAGCGGAGGTCTCCAGCACCTTGGCGGAGCAGGCGTGGCAGTCCTGGTCGATGGCGTCGAGGCCGATGATCTCGCCGGGGAGGTGGAAGCCCAGCACTTGCTCGCCGCCTTCCTCGCTCGGCGTGTAGGTCTTCACCGAGCCCGTTTTGACAACGTACAAGGATCGGAAGCGCTCTCCGCTGCGAAAGAGGTGATCCCCCCGGTGCAGCGGGCGCGAGCGTTTGACGATGCTGTCCAGCCGGTCCACGTCCTCCGGCGACATGCCCATGGGGAGGCACAACTGAGACAGCGTGCAGTTTTTGCAGGCGACCCGGATGGTCTCGAAGGAGATAACTTTTCGTTGAGTCAAGGCAGTGTACCTGGCTGGTTGACGGTGTCATTGTGCAACCCAGGTTGACATGCATCAAGGGTAAATGTCGCTGCTTTCACGCGCCCCTATTGATGTTATTGCCTAGGATACTGCGACCTGGCCGCCGTCTGTGTACCTGTAGCCGTGGCTTTGGGCCTCCGGTCCTTTAGGAACGAGAGCTTGCCCGACCGGATCAGCGTCAGCCCGTGGCCGACCAGCCGGCGCGCAAGCGCGGCCGGTTATCGCTGAAAAACAAAAGCCGCGCCCGAGGGCGCGGCTCGTGTGGCCGCCGGGGGCGGCGGCCGTCAGGGCAGTGCTGGCCCGATCTTACTTGGCTTCTTCGCCGGAGGGCTGCGCCGGGGCTGCCGGGGCTGCCGGGGCGCCGTAAGGGGCGCCGTAGGGCATGGGCGGTGCGCCGTAGCCGTAGCCCGGATAGCCGCCGCCGTAGCCGTAGCCCGGATAGCCGCCGTAGCCACCATAGGGATGGCCGTAGCCGTAGCCGCGGCCATAGCCATAGCCGCGACCATAGCCCCGGCCGTAACCGCGGCCACCGCCGGACATGCTCATGTTGAAGTCGCCGTAGCCGTCGCCGAACATGTCGCCCAGCATATCGCCCATGCCGTCACCCCAGCCGGAGCCGTAGCCGGGGCCGCCGTAGCCCGGGCCCCACCAGGCCTGTGCGGCGCTCATGGAGAAGGTGGCTGCACCGGCCACGGCGGCGATGCCGAAGATCTTGGCAAGCTTTTGCATGATCTGACGCTCCTGAAGAATTCTAGTGAGTTCAGCAGACCGGGACGGGCCGAGCGGTGTCGCCGCTGCCTGGCCCCGGCGGTCCGTAGGATACGAACGGCGCGGAGTATACGTGTCGGTTTTCGGCTTGTGAAGTGCGCTAGGGAGCGGTTTCCTGGGGTAATTCAGCGCAGGTCCCTGCGCCGGGGACCGTTTTCGCTGCGAATTGAGGGAGGGGGGTATATTTGGTAACGTCCGCTCTGTCTCGTGCCGCACATCCCCTGTCTCGGCAAATGTCTCGGCAAAGCCGTCGTCGGGCCTCCAGGAAGTCATGACCAAGCTCATTTTCGTCACCGGCGGCGTCGTGTCGTCCCTCGGTAAAGGCATCGCGTCCGCGTCCCTGGGCGCGTTGTTGGAGGCCCGCGGCCTGCGGGTCACCATGATCAAGCTCGACCCCTACATCAACGTGGACCCGGGCACCATGAGCCCGTTCCAGCATGGCGAGGTCTATGTCACCGACGACGGCGCGGAGACCGACCTGGATCTCGGTCACTACGAGCGCTTCCTGCGCACGCGGATGGGCCGCAACAACAACTACACCACCGGCCAGATCTATGACAGCGTCATCCGTAAGGAGCGCCGCGGCGACTATCTCGGCCGCACCGTGCAGGTGATCCCCCACATCACCGACGAGATCAAGTCCAGCATCCTGCTCGGTGCCGACGACGCCGACGTGGCCCTGGTGGAGATCGGCGGCACCGTCGGCGACATCGAATCCCTGCCCTTCCTGGAAGCCATCCGCCAGATGCGGGTGGAGCTCGGCCCGAAGGCGGCGATGTTTATCCATCTGACCCTGGTGCCGTACATCCAGACCGCCGGCGAGATCAAGACCAAGCCCACCCAGCACTCGGTCAAGGAGCTGCGCTCCATCGGTATCCAGCCGGACGTGCTGCTGTGCCGGGCGGAGCGGGACCTGCCGGACGACGAGCGGCGCAAGATCGCGCTTTTCACCAATGTGCCGGAGGCGGCCGTCATTTCCGCCGTGGACGCCGACAACATCTACCGCATCCCCATGCTGCTGCACGCCCAAGGCCTGGATGCGCTGGTGGTGGAGCAGTTCGGGCTCGACGTGCCGGCGGCGGATCTCGGCGAGTGGCAGCGGGTGCTCGAGGGCTTCGAGCATCCAACCGAGACCGTCACCATCGGCATGGTCGGCAAGTACATGGACCTCACCGAGGCCTACAAGTCCCTGTCGGAGGCCCTCGCCCACGCCGGCGTGCATACCGGCACCCGGGTGCGCATCCAGTACCTGGACTCCGAAGAGATCGAGCGCACCGGCACCGACTGCCTGACGGGCATCGACGCCGTGCTGGTGCCCGGCGGCTTCGGCGAGCGCGGCATCGAGGGCAAGATTGCTGCCGTGCGCTTCGCCCGCGAGCAACGCCTACCCTACCTGGGCATTTGTCTCGGCATGCAGGTGGCCGTCATCGAGTACGCGCGCAACGTCGCCGGACTCGCCGGCGCCCACAGCACCGAGTTCGACCCCCGGACGCCGCACCCGGTCATCGCGCTCATCACCGAGTGGCAGACCGAGAGCGGCCAACGTGAGACCCGAGGCGCGGACGCCGACAAGGGCGGCACCATGCGCCTGGGCGGGCAGAACTGCCGGCTGGAGCCCGGCAGCCTCGCGCGCCGGGTCTACGGCCGCCACCAGATTCGCGAGCGCCACCGCCACCGCTACGAGTTCAACAACCGCTACTGCGATGCCATGAAGGACGCGGGCCTGCGCTTTTCGGGCTGGTCGCTGGATTCCAGGCTGGTGGAGATCATCGAAATACCGGATCATCCCTGGTTCGTGGGCTGCCAGTTCCACCCGGAGTTCACGTCCACGCCGCGCGACGGCCATCCGCTGTTTCGCGGCTTCGTGGAGGCCGCGTTGGCGCAGCAGCGCCGCACCGGCGCAGCGGCGCGGGTGGGCAAGACGCCGGCACCGGAGCAGGTGGCCTGACGCCGGCGCCGCGGATGCCGCACCGGCGCCCCAGGCCCGACCGGCCGCTGGCGCGACGGCGTCGCGGCACCGGCGCCCAACCCTGACCCGGCAGCCACCAGGGCGCTCATCGCATCGTCTCTGCGACCCAACAGGCTCCCCAATAGGCGATTCGCCCCGCTGTAACCGCGACCCAAGCTGGAGAACCGAACCATGTCCGAGATCGTCGATGTCCGCGCCCGCGAAGTGCTCGACTCCCGCGGCAACCCGACCGTCGAGGTGGACGTTATCACCGCCGACGGCGCCATCGGCCGTGCCGCCGTTCCATCGGGGGCGTCCACCGGCTCCCGCGAGGCCCTGGAGCTGCGCGACGGCGACAAGGCCCGCTACGGCGGCAAGGGCGTCCTCAACGCCTGCGCCAACGTCAACGGCGAGCTCAAGGACGCCGTGACGGGCATGGATGCCAGCGAGCAGGAGGCCATCGATCGCAAGATGATCGACCTCGACGGCACCGACAACAAGGGCCGCCTCGGTGCCAATGCCATCCTCGGCGTCTCCATGGCAGCCGCCCACGCCGCCGCGCAGGAGGGCTCGCTGCCCCTGTATCAGTACCTGGGTGCGGATGCGGCCACGCTGCCGGTGCCGATGATGAACATCGTCAACGGCGGCGAGCATGCCGACAACAGCGTCGACTTCCAGGAGTTCATGATCCTACCGGTGGGTGCGTCGAGCATCCGCGAGGCGGTGCGCTATGGCGCCGAGGTCTTCCATGCGCTGAAGTCCGTGCTGAACGGCCGCGGGCTCGCCACCGGCGTCGGCGACGAGGGCGGCTTCGCGCCGGACCTGCCGAGCAACGAGGCCGCCATCGAGGTGATCCTGGAAGCCATCGACAAGGCCGGCTTCAAGGCCGGGCAGGACATCTACCTCGGCATGGACGTAGCGGCATCGGAGTTCTACGAAGGCGGCATGTACAACCTCAAGGGCGAGGGCCGCAAGCTCGACGCCGCCGGCATGACGGACCTGCTCATCGAGTGGTGCGACAAATATCCCATTCTCAGCATCGAGGACGGCCTCGCCGAGGGTGACTGGGACGGCTGGAAGGATCACACTGCCCGCCTCGGTGCCAAGGTGCAGCTGGTGGGTGACGATCTCTTCGTCACCAATACCAAGATCCTGCAGGAAGGCATCGACAAGGGCATCGCCAACTCCATCCTCATCAAGGTCAACCAGATCGGTACCCTCACCGAGACCCTGGAGGCCATCCAGATGGCGGAGGACGCCGGCTACAGCGCCGTAGTCTCGCACCGCTCCGGTGAGACCGAAGACACCACCATCGCCGACTTGGTGGTCGCCGCCGGCACCGGGCAGATCAAGACGGGCAGCCTCTCGCGCTCCGACCGCGTCGCCAAGTACAACCAGCTCATGCGCATCGAGGATCAGCTCGGCGACGCCGCCGTCTATCCCGGGCGCGCCGCGTTCAAGCATCTCTGAAGCCGGAGGCAGCGCAGCCGCCATGGGCACGCAGCAGAGGCCGGGGTCGTGACACGCTGGGTCATCCTGGGTCTGCTGCTGCTCTTGGGTCTGCTCCAGTACCGGCTCTGGGTGGGCGAGGGGAGCATCAAGGAGCTGCACGCCCTGCGTGCGCAGATCGAAGAGCACCGCGCGGAGCTGGAGCGCCTGGAGGCCCGAAATCTGGCCCTGGCTGCGGAGGTGGAGGACCTGCGCACCGGCGTCGAGGCCATCGAGGACCGCGCCCGCAGCGAGCTCGGCATGATTCAGCGCGGCGAGGTCTTCCTCCAGGTCATCGAGAAGCCCGAGGAGGAGGTTGGCCAATGACGCCGGCGGTCCGGCACCGCGCCGATCCGGACCGGTGGGGCCCGCCGGCATGAGCGCCGACATGGGCCACGCCGTGCGCCATTGGGCGCTGATCCCGGCCGCTGGCGTCGGCCGCCGCTTCGGCGCCGAGGTGCCCAAGCAATACCTCTCCCTCGGCGGGCGGCCCGTCATCGACCACGCCATCGCCGCCTTTGTGGAGCATCCGGGCATCGCCGGCTGCGCCGTGGTGCTCGGCAGCGACGACGGCTGGTGGTCCGATGTCAGTGCCTATGCCGACCACCCGAGCGTCCTGCGCGCACCGGGCGGCGCCGAGCGTTGCTACTCGGTGCGCAATGGCTTGACGGCGCTGGCCGCCCGCGCGACTGACGACGACTGGGTCCTGGTGCACGACGCCGCGCGCCCCTGCCTGCGCCGGGCGGACCTGGACCGCCTGCTGGACGCCCTGCGTGAGGAGCCCGTCGGCGCCCTGCTCGCGGTGCCCATTGCCGACACGGTCAAGCGCGCCGACGCCGGGCAGGTGGCCGAGACCCTGCCGCGTACGGCACTATGGCGGGCCTACACGCCCCAGGCGTTTCGCCTCGGCCTGCTGCGCCGGGCCCTGGAGTATGCGCAATCCCAGGACCTGGTGGTCACCGACGACGCCAGCGCGGTGGAGCTGCTGGGTCTGCAGCCGGCGCTCATCGAATGCCAAGCGGACAACATCAAGATTACCCGCCCGGAGGACCTGCCGCTGGCGGCCTTTTATCTAGAGCAGCAGCAAGAAGAGGCCTGAGAGCCAGGGGCCTGATCCGGTCGCGGCGGTCACAGACAGCGCGGTGTCGGGCTTCGCGCCTCAGCCCGACGGGGCGGCAAGGCGTAGGTCGGCGCCGATGTCAGGAGGCCCGACGGTCAGGCTGCGGTTTCGGGATCCGTGCCTCAGCCCGACTTGCGGGCTAGGATGACACCGACGAGCAAGATTCAGCGCCAAATATTAGAATTTGGTGTTGTACTGCCGTAAACGGCAGCTCGTCGGCATTCGGCTCCCCTGTATTAGCCGCGACCACCGCTCAACCAGAGACGCCAGCATGCACTCAACAAACGAAGCCACCGGCGCCGGACCACGGCCCGCCGGCGGCAGGCATCAAGAGCCCCGGTCCGGACCTGCGGCCGCCGGCCCTCGGCCCTGCGCGAGCGCCGAACGGGCGTTCTGGCTTGGGGCCATCCCATGCTGATCGGCCAAGGCATTGACGCCCACCGTTTCGAGCCCGGCCGGCCGCTGGTGCTGGGCGGGGTGGAGATCCCGCACGATCACGGGCTCGCCGCGCACTCCGACGGCGATGTCGTCATTCACGCCCTCTGCGATGCCCTGCTCGGCGCCGCCGGCCTCGGCGACATTGGCCACCACTTTCCGGACACCGACGCCGCCTACGCCGGTATCGACAGCCGCATCCTGCTGGCGCGGGTGATGGACGCCCTGCGCGAGCGCGACCTCGCCGTGCACAACGCGGACCTCACCATCGCCGCCCAGCGCCCGAAGCTCGCCGCGCACATCGCCGCCATGCGCGAAACCCTGGCCGCGGACCTGGACTGCCCGCAGGCCCGGGTCAACGTCAAGGCCACCACCACCGAGCGGATGGGCTTCACCGGCCGCGGCGAAGGCATCGCCGCGTTCGCCGTGGTGCTGCTGGACGCATCGTGACTGTCCCTGAGCTGGTTGCCGACCCGGATGCCGCGGCACAAGCCCCGGCTGCGCCACCGCCCTGGCGCAGCTTCCGCGCCCTGCCGCGAGCCCACGGCGAGCCGCTGATTCGCTTTCGCATCCGCTCCCAGCCGGCGGACTTCGTCGTCGACGAGATCCTCGCCTTCGGCCCGGACGGCGACGGCGAGCACCAACTGCTCAAGGTGCGCAAGACCAACGCCAACACCGACTGGGTCGCGCGGCGGCTGGCGAGCCTCGCCGGCGTACCGCACAAGGCCGTGGGCTATGCCGGACTCAAGGACCGCTATGCCGTCACCACCCAATGGTTCTCGGTGCATCTCGGCAAACGTGCAGAGCCCGACTGGGGCCTGCTCGACGCCGACGGCATCGAAGTGCTGGAGTCCCACGCCCATAAGCGCAAGCTCCGTCGCGGTGTTCTCGCCGGCAATGCCTTCCAACTGGTGCTGCGCGAGGTCAGCGGCGACAGCGAGGGCCTCGCTGCTCGGGTGGACGCCATCGCCCAGCAAGGCGTGCCCAATTATTTCGGCCCGCAGCGCTTCGGCCGCGACGAGGGCAATCTGGTGCGGGCCGACGCCATGTTCCGGGGCGCACCCGCCGAGGACGACCGCGGGCGTCGCGCCGACCGCCACCTGCAGGGGCTCTATGTCTCCGCCGCCCGCTCCCAGCTGTTCAACGAGGTACTCGCTGCACGCGTCGAGCGCGGCGACTGGCACCAGGCCCTGGCGGGCGAGCGCCTGCAGCTGCGCGGCAGCCATTCCCACTTTCTGGCCGAGAGCGTCGATGCGCGCATCCGCGAGCGTGTGGCCAGCGGCGATGCCCAGCCCACGGGGCCCCTCGTCGGCGCGGGCGAGACGCTGACCACCGGTGAGGTCGCGGCGCTGGAGGCCGCCGTCGCCGCGCCCTTCGCCCAGTGGCAGCAGGGCCTCGCCGCCGCCGGCCTCAAGCAGGAGCGCCGCTCCCTGGTGCTCTACCCAGAGGCGCTGCGGCTGGATCGCCGCGCCGGCGACGAGCTGGGCATCGCCTTCACCCTGCCCGCCGGCAGCTATGCGACGGCGCTGCTGCGGGAGCTCGGCGACTGGCAGGACTGACGCCGACGGTCCTGCATCCCGTCGCCAGCCGCCGTCCCTCCCTGGGTCGCGACGCCGAGGCGGCCCGGCCGGGTCGACAGATGGCGGCCTTGAGGTTGATCCTTGGGTCACGCCAACCCCGACGGAGGCTCCCCAATGCCCATCGCGCATACCAATCCCGCCACCGGCGAGCTGGTCCGCCGCTTCGACGCCATGGACGATGCCGCGCTCGCAGCTCGTCTGGATGCCGCACAGCAGGCCGCCGCCGACTGGGCGGAGCGCACCCTCGCCGAGCGCTGCAGCCTACTGATCCGGGTCGCGGCCTTGCTGCGCGAGCGCCGCGACGACCTCGCCCGGCTCGTCACCATCGAGATGGGCAAGCTCATCGGCGAGGCCGAGGGTGAAATCGACAAGTGCGCCTGGGTCTGTGAGCACTACGCCGAGCACGCGGCGGCCTATCTCGCCGACGAGGCCATTGCGTCGGATGCCACCAGGAGCCTCATCGCCTGTCGGCCGCTGGGGCCGGTGCTCGCCGTCATGCCCTGGAACTTCCCCTTCTGGCAGGTCTTCCGCTGTGCCGCCCCGGCGCTCGCTGCCGGCAACCCGGTGCTGTTGAAGCACGCCTCCAACGTACCGGGCTGCGCGCTGGCCGTCGAAGGCCTGTTGCGCGATGCCGGTGCACCGGACGGCGTCTTCGCGACCCTGCTCATCGAAGCGGACCGCGTCGAGGCCGTCATCGCCCATCCCGCGGTACGGGCCGTCAGCCTCACCGGCAGCGACGCGGCCGGGCGCAAGGTGGCCGCCGCCGCCGGCGCCCACCTCAAGAAGACCGTGCTGGAGCTCGGCGGCTCGGACGCCTTCGTGGTCCTGGACGACGCCGATCTGGACCGCGCCGCCGACATGGCCGTGACATCGCGGTTTATGAACGCCGGGCAGAGCTGCATCGCCGCCAAGCGCTTCATCGTGCTGGATGCGGTGGAGGCCGACTTCATGGAGCGCCTGCGCGCCGGCATCGAGGCACTGCGGCCCGGCGACCCGGCGCACCGCGAGACCACCCTCGCACCCATGGCCCGCGCCGACCTCCGCGATGACCTGCACGCCCAAGTCCAGGTCAGCATGGATGCCGGCGCCGTGCTCGCCATGGGCGGTCAGCCGTTGGACCGGCCGGGCTTCTTCTACGCACCGACCCTGCTGGAGCACGTCTCCCCGGGCATGCCCGCCTACGACGACGAGCTCTTCGGCCCGGTGGCCGCCGTCATCGACGCCGCCGACGAGGAGGAGGCCCTGCGCATCGCCAACGACAGCCGCTTCGGCCTCGGCGGCAGCGTCTGGACCCGGGACGCCGCGCGTGGCGAGGCCTTCGCCCGGCGTATGCAATGCGGCTGCGCCTTCGTCAACGGCATGGTCAAGAGTGACCCCAGGCTGCCCTTCGGCGGCATCGGCGATTTGGGCTATGGGCGGGAGCTCTCCCGGCTCGGCATCCGGGAATTCGTCAATCAGCAGACGCTCTGGGTAGCCTGAGTGTTTCGACGGCCGTCCGTGGCTCGCGTTGGACCATGAGCCCCTGGCTCGCGCTCATCCTGGGCGGCATTCTGCTGGCCGGCCTGCTGCCGCTGGGCGTGCATCTGGGCTTTCGGGCGCCGCGCGTGCGCGCGGATCGCTCGCCGGCCGACCTCGGGCTCGCCTTCGAGGCGGTGCGCATCCCCACCGTCCGCGGCCGGTCCCTCGCCGGCTGGCTGCTGCCGGCGCCAGACTCGGCCGCGACCGTCGTCATGGTGCACGGCTGGGGCAGCAATGCCGACCAGATGCTGCCGCTGGCTTTGCCGCTGACCCGCGCCGGCTTCAATGTCCTGCTGTTCGACGTCCGCAACCATGGCGCGAGCGATGCGGACACCTTCTCCTCGCTGCCGCGCTTCGCCGAGGACCTCGCCGCGGCGATCACCTGGCTACAGCAGCACCGGCCGGCGCAGGCGGCCCGCCTCGCAGTGCTCGGCCACTCGGTGGGCGCCGGCGCCGCGCTGCTGGAGGCCACCCGCAACGCGTCCGTCAGCGCCGTGGTCAGCATCGGCGCCTTCGCCCACCCGGCCGAGGTGAACCGGCGCTACCTCGCGCAGGTGTACATGCCCAAGCCCGTGGTCTGGCTGGTGCGGCGCTATGTGGAGTGGCTGATCGGCTACGACTTCGCCAGCATCGCCCCCGTCAACACCATTCGCCGTGTGCGCTGCCCGGTGCTGTTGGTCCACGGCAGCCGTGACCGCCGGGTGCCAGTCACCGACGCACGCCGCATCGCCGCCGCGGCGGACCCGGCACAGGTGACACTGTTTGAGGTCGCAGACGCCGACCATGACTCCGTGGACCTAATCGAGGCCCACAGCAGCCGCCTGGTGCGCTTTCTGCGGGAGGCGTCAGCCGCCGGCTGATGGCGTGTCCGTGAAAGGGCAGGCTCGTCTGCGGTGACGTAGGACGCGCTAGACTCGACGCTGAGCAGGTGGAGCGCCCTCGTAAAGGGCTCTGACCCCTTTTTTGCACCGTCAGCCGGCCTCGCTGCGCTGCGCCGCGAGCTCCCGCGCCAGCGCCGCCCGTGGGCGGGTGCGCCGGGCCATGAGCAGGTAGAGCACCGGCACCAGGAACAGGGTCAGCAGGGTGGCCGCGATGACGCCGCCGAGGATGGCCAGCCCGATGATCCGCCGGGTCTCGGCGCCGGGGCCGAAGGCGAGCGCCAGGGGCAGGGCGCCGAAGAGGGTGGCGATGGAGGTCATCAGGATGGGGCGAAAGCGCACCCGTGCGGCTTCTTCCACGGCGGTGCGGAAGTCCTCGCCGCGGTCGCGGAGCTGGTTGATGAACTCCACCAGGATGATGGCGTTCTTGGCCATGATGCCGATGGCGAGGATAAAGCCGATCTGGCTGTAGATGTTGATGCTGCCGCCGCCGAGGCCGAGGGCGACCAGGGCGCCGAACAGGGCCAGCGGCACGCCGGCCAGCAGCACCAGGGGCTGGATGAAGCTCTCGAACTGCGCCGCCAGCACCAGGAAGACGATGATCATGGCGAGCCCGAAGGCGAGCAGGAAGGCGCGGCCCTGGCGCTGGTAGTCCTGACTCACCGACAGCCAGCGGATCTGCATGTCCGCCGGCAGCAGCGGCCGGGTGGCCTCGCCCAGGCGTCCGACCACATCGCCCAGGGCATAGCCGCTGGTGAGCGATGCCTTCAGGGTCACCGCCGGCAGTCGGTCCACACGGTGACGCTCGGCGGCGCGGCCGATCAGCTCGGTCTCGATGAGCCCGGCGAGCTTCACCAGGCGCCCGTCCTCGGCGCGCAGCTGCACCCGGCCCAGGTCCTCCGGCGCGGCGCGGTCCTCCGCGCGGGCGCGGACCATGACCTCGTAGGTCTCGGCGTCCAGGGAGAAGTCGGTAATGTCCTCGCCGCCCATCAGGATCTGCAGGGTGCGGCCGATGTCCGCCACTGGGATGCCGAGCGCCGCGGCGCGGTCGCGGCGCACGGTGATGCGCAGCTGCGGGTTGGTGGGCTGGTAGTCGAGCCGGGCCTGGGCAATGCCGGGGAGCTTGCGGGCTTCGGCTAGGGCCTTCCGGGCCACGTCATTGACCTCGTCCAGGCGCGCGCCGGTGATGGCCATCTGGATGGGCTGCTCGAAGCCGCCGCCGATGCTGGGCGGGTTGACGGCGAAGGCCTGGGCGCCGGTGACGCCGGCGAGCATGGGCAGGATCTGCCGCGTGACGTCGAACTGGCTCTGCGCGCGCTGGCCCCAGGGCTTGAGCTTCAGGATCACGATGCCGGAGTTGACCGGGCCCTGGCCTGCGCTGCGCGGCGCCACCAGGGCGATGACATGCCGCGCCGGGCCGTCGGGACCGGTCAGCGGCAGCAGCCGGGACTCGATGTCTTTCAGGACGTCGGTCATGTACTCCAGCGTCGCGCCCTCGGGCGCCGCCACCGGGATGAACACCGCACCGCGGTCCTCCCGCGGCGAGAACTCCCGCGGCAGGTCCCGATACAGCCAGACGGTGCCCGCCACCAGCGCGATGGCCAGCAACAGCACCAGCCAGCGCCAGTGCAGCACCCCCCGCAGCAGGCGCTGGTAGCCGCCGGCAACACCGTCGAAGAAGCCGCTGACCCTCGCATGGAAGGGGTTGGCGCGGATGCGCTCGGCATCCACCAGCTTGGAGGCGACCGTCACACCCGCCGTGAGCGCCACCAGACTGGACAGCGCCAGAGCGCCGCCGAGGCCTGCGGCGAATTCGCCGAACAGCCGCCCGGCATCGCCGGTGAGGAAGCCAAGCGGGGTGATGACCGCCAGCAGGACCGTGGTGGTGGCGACCACGGCGAAGGCCACCTCGCCGGCGCCCAGGTCCGCCGCCAGGAGTCGCGGCTTGCCCTGCTCCGAATAGCGGAAGACGTTCTCGCCGACGACGATGGCATCGTCCACCAGCATGCCGATGGCCAGGATCAGCGCCAGCAGGGTCAGCACATTGATGGAAAAGCCCAGCGCATAGAGCAGAATAAACGCCCCGATGACGGACGCCGGAATGGTGGCCGCCGGCACCAGGGTCGCCCGCCAGGAGCCGAGCGCCAGGAAGACCACGATGATCACCAGGGCGATGGTGAGCAGCAGCGTCAGCACGATCTGGCGGATGGACGCCTCCACGAAGGTTGCGGCGTCATAGGCAATGGTCACGCTGACCTCGTCCGGGATGCGCGGGTCCAGCGCATCCAGCTTCTCGCGCACGGCGTGTGAGATGGCGACCAGGTTGGAGCCGGACTGGCGCACTACGCCGAGGCCCACCGCATCCTTGCCGTCCAGGCGCACCGCGGTGCGGTAGGACTCGGGGCCGTACTCGATCTCCGCAACGTCGTCCAGGCGCACCTCGGTGCCGTCCCGGTCGGCGATGATCAGCTCACGGTACTCGGCCGGCGCCTTCAGCTGCGTCATGGTGCGCAGCGTCAGCTCCCGCTCCGCGCCCACCAGCCGGCCCGCCGGCAGCTCCAGGTTGCGCGCGCGCAGGGCCTGCTCCACGTCCAGCACCGTGAGCCCGCGGGCGGCGAGGCGGTCCAGGTCAAGGTGGATGCGCATGGCATAGCGGCGCTCGCCGCCGAACAGCACCTGCGCCACGCCGGGCACCGTCGACAGGGGGTCCACCAGCACCCGGTCGCCCAGGTCCGAGAGCTGTAGGCGGTTCAGGGTCTCGCTGGTGAGCACGATCCACATCACCACCTGCCCGCGCAGGGATTGCTGGGCGATCTCCGGGTCCTCGGCCTGATCCGGCAGCTGATTGCGCACGCGGGAGATGCGATCGCGCACGTCCGCCGCTGCCAGGTCCAGATTCCGGCTCAGCAGGAACTCCACCTCGATGCGCGCGCGCCCGTCGCGGGAGTTGGCGCGGATCTGGCGCACGCCGTCGATGCCGCTGACGGCCTCTTCGATGGGCTCGGTGACCTCCCGCTCCACCACGGCCGCCGACGCGCCGGGGTAGATCACGGTGGCGGTGATGGTGGGGTCGTCGATGTCCGGATATTCGCGCACCGGCAGGTTCAGCACCGCCGCGGTGCCGATGACGACGATCAGCAGCGACACGACCGTCGCGGTGACGGGTCGGGTGACGGCGAGGCGGGTGATGCTCACGGCTGCGCCTGCGGTGCCTTGTTCGGGTTGCCGGCGCCGGCACCCGGCGGCGGGCCGGTGCGCACGGCAGCGCCGTCGCGCAGGCCCTGGAGGCCGGAGACCACCACCTGCTCGCCGGCGCTGACGCCGTCGGTGACGGCCACCCAGCCGTCGCGACGCAGACCGGTCTGCACCGTGCGGCGGCGGACCTTGGGTGGCTCAGGTCCGGCACCGTCGGCCTGCGGCTCGCCGGGGGCGGCGGCCGGCGGTGGGCTCGCGGTGTTCGGCTCCGGCGAGCCTGCCGATGCGCCGGCAGCTGATCCAGCGGCCGCGGCGGTTGGCGGCGACTCCAGCACGAACAGGTGCTCCGTCGGCCCGCGGGCGATGACGGCCGCCTCCGGCACGGTCAATAGTGACTGCTCGCCGCTGAGTAATGCCGCTTGCAGAAACATGCCGGGCTTGAGCGCACCCTCGGGGTTCGCGAAGGTCGCCTCCACCGGCAAAGTGCGCAGCTGCGGGTCGACTTGGGTGCCGACGAAGGTCACCTCGCCGCTGAAGGTCCGCTCGGGGTACGCGGGCGTGGTCGCCTGCACGCGCTGGCCCTTGGCGATGCGCGCCAGCGCCGTCTCCGGCACGTCCAGCAACAGGTCCAGCGGGTCGCTGCGGCGCAGGTCCGCCACCGGTGTGCCCGGCTCCAGCAGGGCGCCGGGGCTCACCAGCCGGCGGCCGACCACACCGGTGAAGGGCGCGTCCACGACCCGGTCTTCCAGGTCCTCCTCGGCCACCGCCAACGCCGCCGCGGCGGATTCGGCGGCGGCCTCGGCTTGCTCCAGGTCGGAAGCGGAGACGAAGTCGTTCTGTTTTAGCTCGCGCAGGCGGTTCAGGTCTCGGCGCGCCTCGGCCAGCTGCGCCTCGGCCTCGTCGACGCGCGCCGCCGCACGCTCGCGCTCCAGCCGCAGCAGCGGGTCGCCGGTGCTCACGCGGTTGCCCTCCTCGAACAGGACCTCCGCCACCCGCCCGCGCGAGCGGGCCGTGACGGTCACGGATTCCGGCGCCGTCAGGGTGCCGGTGGCGGTGATGCGCTGCTCCACCCGGCGCTGGCGGACCGGCTCGGTCTCCACCAGGGGCGGTGGACGGCCGCGCTGCCCCGGCGGCCCGCCGCCGGCGATCAGCATCATCAGCTCCGCTCGGTACAGCCAGCCGAGGCCGAGTGCCGCGGCCAGCGCCAGCAGCAGCAGGCCGAGGGTCAGCAGGCGGGCAGGCTTGCCTGAGGCGGACTGATTGGCGTTGGACATCCGGGGTTGGTCTTCGCAGCGTGGGCGCTGTGCAGGCAGCAACAGCCGTGCCGGGTCCCATTCGGGGCCAATCCCCCATCCGCGGGGCGAGGTCTGCGCCCGGGCTCGGCTGGTGTGGGGCAATGGCCCCGCTTCGAGAGCCTAAGCTGGGGCAAATGCACCAGCACGGGTCCGTCAGGGGTCAGCCTCGGGCATCGACGCCCTCGGCGGGCTTCATGTCGGTGTCCGCGCCGCCGCCCGCGGCCGCGGCGGGCTGATCGCCGGTGAGGGACCCGCCGGTGAGCACGGCGCGCAGTGCCTGCTCGGTGCCCACGTCCAGGGGCGTGACGCGGGCCGGGTCCAGGTACAGCGTATAGCCGCCCACCTGGTAGCTCATGGGCAGGTAGACGGCGATGCGCTGTGCTGCGTCGTCAGCATGCACCTGTCCTGTGGGCAGAGTCGCGCGCTCCTGCATGACGAAGCCCACCAGTTGCATCTCCCCGTCGCCGAGCGGCAGGCCGACGCTCACGGGCCGGCCGAGCTCCTGGTCACTGCCCTGGGCAAAAAAGCGGGAGACGTCCTTCAGGCCCTGGAACAGGCTCTTTACCAGGGGAATCCGGTCGAGCACCCCCTCCAACAGGTTCACCAGCCAGCGCACCAAAAACAGGTTGGCCAGCAGCCCGGCCGCCAGCGTCAGCACGACGCCCACGGCGAGCCCCGCGCCCGGGATATACCAGTCCGGCGGGAGCAGCTGTCGTAGTGCGCCGCCCACCACCAGCTCCACCGAGCGGCCGAGCCAGATGATGAGCGCAATGGTGAGGATCAGCGGTGCCAGCAGGGCGATGCCCTGCAGGAACAGGTTGCGCAGGCGGGTCAGGACCTGGGTGGTGGCAGATCGCTCCGGCATTCGAGTCTCCGTAGTCGAGGATGGCGGTGTTCATGCAAGGGGCGTGCAGAACAGACCCGTGGTCAACGGCTCGCGCTCGCGCTTCGGCTCGATGCGCTCCAGCAGGTCCTCGATGACCCCTGCCTCAGGATCTCTGGCTGCGACAAGCTGAAGGCCGTCAGCAAAGCGCTCAGCCGGCAATGGCAAGTAAGACCGGGGCGGAGCCCGTCGCAAGTCGGCCTTGACCTGCCGCATCCGCCGGCATACCGTTCGGTAAGAGTCTATGGAGAGTGTAAGAATGTCCACCTCGACCATGACATCCAAGGGCCAAGTGACCGTACCGCTGGCGATTCGTCGGCAGCTGGGTATCGGTCCTGGAGACCGACTCTCGGTTAGCGTCCGCGACGATGGTGTGCTGGAGGTCGTCCCTGAGACCGGGGATTTCCTAAGCCTTGCGGGCTCGATCAAGCCGCGGGTCAATGACGTGACGCTCGAGGATATGGAGACCGCGATCGGAGCAGGCGCCTGTGGCGAATGATCGCACTCGACACCAACGTCCTGGTCCGATTTCTCGTCGCCGACGACGCCCACCAGCATAGGCAAACGGTCGCCTTTATCGAGCGCGCCCTATCCGAGGCATCCACCCTACGCCCTGCGCATCCGAGTGGCGGTCTGAGCTTTGATCGACGCTGACGGTCGGGTTGAAGGCACGAGGTGTGGTGGGGCCGTGCGGATGGCGCACGGTCCGGGAGCGTGTCGGGCCTCGCTGCCGCTCAGCGCCGACCTACGGCTCGGCGCGGGTCTCAGGCCCAGCGGGACTTGCGGTGCGGCGCTGGCGGACAGGGGCCGCCGGCAGGCGGCCCGGCGCGGGATGCTCAGGCGGCTTTGCCGTGATGGTGGGCCGCTTCCACCTCGGCGTCGCGGTAGTGTGGGTCCGTCCAGCAGCGAGGCAGCGGCTCGCCGGAGGCGAAGCGCAGCTTGCCCTTGTCGAAGTAGGCCGGGTCCTGGGGCTCTTCGCCGTAGTGAAGGCGCCCAGCGACACGGTCGTGCCGGGGGCTGTAGAGATCGCCGAGGGAGAGCACCTCGACGAGCTTGCCGGTGTCTTGGTCTTTGAGCAGCATGATGACCTCCGTTCAGTCGGGGCCGCAGCCTCGCGGCGATGCAGGCGCAAGCGTCGACCAAGACGCTCTGCACCGATACTGCCCGCCGATAGGGGCCTCTGCGGCGTGGTGGTCGCAGTTCTGTCTTTCAGATTAGCTGATTGTGAGCAGTACACGGCAGCGAGCGTCGGCTGCGCCGAAACGCCCGTCGCAACCGGCGCCGGCGCCGGTGTCAGTGCTCATAGACGAGCTGTTCGGCACGAATGCCCAGGGTCGTCAGCGCCTCGTTGATGGCCGAGACGAAGGCGTCCGGTCCGCACACGTAGAAGTAGCCGTCGCGGTTGCCGATGTTGGCATCCAGGAAGCTCTGATCGATGCGCTTGCCCTCGCGCCCCGGCTCGCGCTCGCGGGTGAAGGTGAGCACCAGGTCGTCGCCCAGGTAGTGGCGTAGCTCTTTGGCGCAGATCACATCCGCTTCGCTCTTGTTGCTGAGCAGCAGCCGATGGCCGGCCAGAGTGTCGTCCTTGGCCAGGCGGCGCAGCATGGCCAGGAAGGGCGTAACTCCCGTGCCGGCGGCAATGAAGGTGCCGGGTCCCTGGTAGGTGATGCTGCCGAAGGGGTCACTGACGCGCAGCCGGGCGCCCGGCTCCAGGGCGTGCAGGGCTTCGGTGACGCCGTCCTCTTCCGGGTAGCGCTTGACGGTGAGCTCCAGCAGGCGATCCTCCAGCAGAGAGGTGGGCGTGAAGGGCCGCCACTCGTCGCGGAAGCCTTCCTGGTCTAGGGCCAGCTCCACGCCCTGGCCGGGCAGCCAGTCCAGCCCGTCCGGGCGACTCAGCAGCAGCCGCTGTACGTCATGGGTGACGAGCTCGCGCATCATCAGAGTTGCGTCATGGGGCATGGGTCGATCTCCGGCATTGGCTGCGTCGGCGGACCGGCTCGGGGTCCGCATCCGAGTCTGCGTAAACCTCAGCAAGCGCGGTGCCAGAACGGTTGTCGCGGCTTCGCTGCTGTGGCGGCGCGCGGGCGCTGCGACAGCGGTCCCTATGCCCCGTTCACGGGGCAAATGCACGATCCGTTGGGGGCTTACGGGCGCGAGGCGACGGCGCGAGCGGACCAAATCGCGTCCCGGCAAAGATTGGTGCAGCGGTTGCAACGGATTAAATCGACCGGGTCGCCGCAAGCTGCCCGGCCTCACCGACCGCACCGGAGGACTGCCATGCCCGCTTCCGCTCCCGAGCTCGATCACCTGCTCGATCACAACGGCTTCATGGCCGAGCCCGAGCAATGGGACGCCCGCCTGGCGGCAAAGCTCGCGCGGCGCCTGGGCCTGGGGGAGCTGCGCGTCGAGCAATGGCGCATCATCCAGCAGCTGCGAGAGGCATGGCTGGTGAAAGGCAGCTTGCCGGTGCAGCCCAGTCTGTGCCGGGAGCTGGAGCTGCAGCGCTCCTGCCTCGATGACCTGTTCGGCGGCCCCCTGGAGGCCTGGAAGATCGCCGGACTGCCCGACCCGGGCGAGGAAGCGCGCGTCTATATGGAGGACATGGAGGCCGTCGACAGTATCACCGGGGGGCCATCGCCGGCGTCTGGAGAGGATGCGGGCTGACGGCCCTTGCTCGGCGACAGCAGCCCTTGACAGGCGGCACGCGCCTGCGTGGCATCTGCGCCCGCCCTGGGCGCTAAGACTATGCGGGTCCTTGAGCCTCGCCCTTGGCATCCCGACAGCTGAGCCTAATCACCGATCCCGGGCAAATGCGCCCGGCGGAGCTCGATTGCAGTGGAGGAAACCATGACCCGACCCGAGCGCGCCCGGCGGCTGCGGCCCATTCCGGGCTGGCGCGGCCTGCCCTGGTGGCGCAAGGCGCTCATGTGCTGCGCCCAGCCGACCTTCACCTATAGCCTGTTGTTTGCGCTGGTGGGCGCGGCCTTTCTGCTGGCGGCGCCCTTGCTGGACCCCGACCTGGCCGTAGTGGGGCTGATTCTGCTCGCCGTAGCCGTGCTGATGTTTGCGACCTTCTGGGTGCTGGCCTATCGCGCCTTCGGGCGTGACACCAAACCCCATCAGGACAGCGAGCCACCTCAGCGGCGCGAGCCGCCCCAGTGAGCTTATCGTTCCGGTGCGTTACACACCGGGGCGAGCGGCTGCCGTAGGCCGGGCTGAGGCACGAAGCCCGACACCATGCTGGCGGCAAACGTCGGATTGTCGGGCCTCCTGTCGTCGGCCCGACCTATGCCGAGGTCGCTACAGGCTCCCGGCGCCAAGAGTGGCGCGCGGCGCCCATCAGCGGCTCACTTCCTCCGCCGTCGGCGGTGCTCCCTCATACATATCGTCGTAGAGCACGCTCGCCTCGGAGCGGTCGATCACGCCGTCGTCGTTGACATCGAGCTCCTGCCACGCGTCGCTGATGGCGGTGCTGGCGTGGGCTTCGCTGCTGGTGAGCACGCCGTCATGGTCCAGATCCAGGTCACTGAAGGGCCGCAGCGGCTCTGTCTCCTCGGCGAGCTCTTGCAGCTTGCCGCCTTCGGCGAGCTTGCGCAGATGGATGTCGCCCGGCACGGGCTCAGCGGCAACGGCAGGTCGCTCGCGGGCCGAGGCCACCGACTGTACCGTCTGGCCGGTGGTGGCCCGCAGGTGGTCCTCGTGGCGGGAGAAGTTGGCCAGCGGCACCAGGGCGCCGACACCCGGTTCGCTGTCCACCTCGCCCGGGCGGACCACGGCGAGCAGCTCCCCGTCTTCGCCGCGCACCACGTCGGCGAGCTTGCCGATGACGACGCCGTCGCGGTTCTCCACCAAGGCACCGCGCATCTGGTCGACCGTGCTCTGGGCCACACCCGGTGCCAGATCGTTCGGGTCCGCGGCGGCCTCGGCGGCCAGTGCCGGCGTCGTGGCGCCCGTCGCTGCGAGCAGGATGGCGGCGTAGAGGGCTTTGCGTGCGTACATGCTGGTCTCCGTCGGGTCTCGTTGGCTTGCTGTGACCGGAGCCCGGCGCTGGCCGGGCTTGGCCCCGCACTTCTGCGATCCATCCGACCGCGCGGCAGTGCAGGGGCCTTTGCAATGGGCAGCAACACGCATGCCCGGGCCTGAGGGGCCGAATCTGGGTTATGGTGGGGCATATGCACCGGCGCTCGGTCCCTTTGCCCTGTCCCAGCGGTGGTTGACAGCCGCAGGGGCGCCGCCGGCTTGGACTATGTGGTGCCGGACCGTCGCTGCGCGGGCGGTTGGGCCCGCGATGACAGCGGCTGGCGGCGGCAGCAGCCGCTGAGGCCGTACCGGCGCGACATTTGCTTAAAGTTGCGCATGCGCAGGCTTCGCTCGCTGGAGCTTCGCAGCCAATGACGATGCATCCCGGGGGCGGGCTGGTCACAAGCCTGCAGGCACTGTCGGCTGTCCGGGCCCTGCTCCCGATCACACAAGCGCAGGAGGTCATGTGACACTGATCCAGACCATGCAGCGGCGCCCAGCCGTGACGACACCGGAGGCCACGCTGCGCAGCGCCGCCAAGGAGATGGCGAGCCAGCGCACCGCCCTGCTGCCGGTGATCTCCAAGGGCAAGCTGGTTGGCACCCTGTCGGCCATGGACGTCACCGCCCGCAGCGTCGGCGGCGGGCTGGATCCGGACCGGCGTACGGTGCGGGCGGTGATGCGCCCGGACCCGCCCACCTGCCGGCCGGAGGACACGGTGGACCAGGTGTACGGACAGATGCGCCGGCTGCGCCAATCCGTGCTGCCGGTGATCGAGGCCAATGGCGAGCTCGTCGGGCTGGTGGACCTCTTCGACATCGAGGCCGCCGAGGACCCCGGTAAGGTCGCCGGGCCGGAGCCCGACATGGTCAAGCGCGTCCGCGGCGAGGCCCATTGATAGAGGTCCCTGCATGTCCGACTCACTGCTGATCATCGAGGACGAGCCCACGCTCGCCACCGAGCTCGCGCGCCATTTCACCGGCAAGGGCTGGGATGTGGAGCGCGCCGGTAACCTCAAAGAGGCCCGCGAGGCCGTGCTGGGTCGGCGCCTAGAGCCGTTGGTGATCCTCGCCGACATGAGCCTGCCGGACGGCAACGCCCTGGACTTGCTGGAGGAGGCCCGCAAGCAGAAGCTGCCCGGCGAGTGGATTCTGCTCACCGGCTACGGCGGCGTGCCGGATTCCGTGCGCGCGCTGCGCCTCGGTGCCTACGACTTCCTGGAGAAGCCCTGTCCGCTGGCACGTCTGGAGATCGTCGTCACCGGCGCACGGCGCAGCGCCTTGGCCCAGCGCCGGCTCGACACCCAGAGCCGTGACAGCCGCCGGCGCTACTCGCCGGAGTCCTACATCGGCGCCAGCGCCACCACCGAAGAGACGCGGCGCATGATCGCGCGCCTGGCGGAGGTGCCCTTCAGCGCGCTCATCATCGGCGGCGAGACCGGCACCGGCAAAGGCCTGGTGGCGCGCATCCTCCACCACGGCGGGCCGCGCGCCGAGGGCCCGATGATCGAGGTGAACTGCGCCGCGCTGCCGCGGGACCTACTGGAGTCCGAGCTCTTCGGCCACGAGGCCGGCGCCTTCACCGGCGCCAAGGGCCGCCACCGCGGCTACCTGGAGCAGGCCCACGAGGGCACGCTGTTCCTCGACGAGATCGTCGAGATGGACCTGGACCTCCAGACCAAGCTGCTGACGGTGCTGGAGGACCGCAGCCTGCGGCGCCTCGGCGGCGAGAAGTCCATCGACGTCGACGTGCAGATCATCGCCGCCAGCAATCGCAACATCGAGGAGCGGGTGCGCGCCGGGGATTTCCGCAGCGACCTCTACCACCGCCTGAGCGTGTTCCGCCTGGACCTGCCGCCGCTGCGCGAGCGCCTGGACGACCTGGAGCAGCTGGTGCCCGCGCTGGTGGACGAGTACAACGCCCGCTCCGGGCGGCGGGTGAATGATATTCCAGACACCGTCTACCGCCAGATGCGCGGCTATACCTGGCCCGGCAATGTGCGCGAGCTGCGCAACGTCATCGAGCGCGCCGTGCTGCTGGCCCAGGACGAGGTGTTTCCCATCGAGTGGCTGCAGCTCGGCCACGGCGTCGCAGCACCCCCGGATGCCCAGCCGGACGCCGGGCCCTTCGTCGACGGCGACCGCATCAGTATCCCGCTGGACGGCAGCATGGCCCTGGACGACATGGACCGCTACATCATCAAGACGGCGCTGGAGCGCAGCCAGCACAACGTTACCGCCGCCGCCCGGGCCCTCGGCACCACTCGCGAGACCCTGCGCTACCGCATCCAGAAATACAATCTCAACGCCGAGCGCGAGCCCGATGCCGCCCCCGCAGACACCGGCGACTAACCAGAAATGGGGACGGTATCCTTATCTCGTCAGCGGTTTCGTAGGTCGGGCTGAGGCACGAAGCCCGACGCAGCGCTGGCGGCAACCGCCTGATCGTCGGGCCTCCTTGCGTCGGCGCCGACCTACACCAAGAAATGGGGACGGTATATTTATCTCGTCAGCGGTTTCGTAGGTCGGGCTGAGGTACGAAGCCCGACGCGGCGCTGGCGGCAACCGCCTGATTGTCGGGCCTCCTCGCGTCGGCGCCGACCTACGAGGTGACGCTCTGATTGTCGGGCCTCCTGGCGTCGGCGCCGACCTACGTCGTCACGCCCTGCGTCGTCACGCATGGACATCGAGGGCGGCGCGCAGGTCGGCCGGGTCCGCGGCCCTGTTGCTCAAGGCCGCCCAGGGATCTGCCTTCTGCGCGAGCCGGCGGGGGATGCGCCGGATGTCGTAGGCGCGGGCGTCCTCCAGGCCGCCGAGCTCATCCCAGTCCAGGGGCGTCGCCACCGGCGCGCCGGGCTTGGCGCGGGGGGAGTAGGGCAGCACGGCGCTCTGGCCGTAGGCGTTGCGCATGATGTCCAGGTACAGCCGCCCGCCGCGCTTGTCCTTGCGCTGGGCGGTGGTGAGGCTGTCCGGATGCCGCTCGGCGAGGCGCTCGGCCATGGCCTTGGCGAGGCCGCGCACACCGTCGAAGTCCATCCTCGGTGCCAGCGGCGCCAGCACGTGCAGCCCGCGGGAGCCGGTGGTCATCAGGTGCGGGGCGAGGCCGAGCTCGTCCATCAGCTCGGCGACACGGCGGGCGGCGTCGCGCACGGCCTCGAAGTCGCCGTCCGGCGGGTCCAGGTCGAACACCACACGGTCCGGCTTGGTCAGCTCGGGGCTGCGTGACAGCCAGGCATGGATCTCTACGGTGGCCATATCCGCGAGCGTCGCGAGGCCCGCCGGCGACGCCAGGGTGATGTGCACGATCTCGTCTTTGCCGTCGGCCGTCGGTGCGGGGAGCGGCGGCAGGCCGTCCGGCAGCTCGTCGCGGTGGTGCTGCTGGAAGAAGCCATCGGCGTCGATGCCGTCCGGGAAGCGCCGCAGCGTCAGCGGCCGCTGCTCGGCATGGGCCAGCAAGGGCTCCGCGACAGCGGCGTAGTAATCCGCGAGGTCCTGCTTGGTGAGACCGGCGTCGGGGTACAGCACCTTGTCGGGATGGCTCGGCGCCATTGATTCGGCTTTGGGCATGGCGATGGTCGCTCGCTGGATTGATCGGCTCAGTCGTCTGCGTCCACCGCGTCGCGGCGCAGCTCGTCCCGCTCGGGGACGCCATGGGTGCGTGAGTCTACCCGCAAGGCCTTCGCAAGGCCCCAACAGGACACCAGCAGGAAGGCCGTCATCGGCAGCCCGGATGTCAGCGACGCCGTGCGCAGCGCCTGTAAGCCGCCCGCCAGCAGCAGCGTCGCCGCCACCGTGCCCTCGGCCACCGCCCAGAAGATACGCTGCGCCTTCGGCGGATGCGGATGGCCGCCGGAGGTGACCATATCGTCCACCAGGGAGCCCGAGTCCGACGAGGTCACGAAGAACACCACCACCATCAACAGCGCCAGCACGGACGTGAAGGCCGCGAAGGGCAGCTGCTCCAGCATCGCGTAGAGCCCGGCACTGGCGTCGTCGTCCACCACCTGGGTGATCTCGGCGGCGCCGGTCATCTCCGCGTGCAGGGCCGTGCCGCCGAACACCGACAGCCACAGAAAGGTGATGAGCACGGGCACGAAGAGCACGGCCAGGATGAACTCGCCGATGGTGCGCCCGCGGGAGATACGGGCGACGAATACGCCGACGAAGGGCGACCAGCTGATCCACCAGCTCCAGTAGAACAGCGTCCAGTTGGCCTGCCAGTCGGAGTCCGGGCGCAGGTCCAGCCACAGACTGGTACCCACCAGCTGCTGCAGATAAGCCCCGGTGCCGGACAAGAACACCTCCAGCAGGTAGACCGTCGGCCCCGCCACCAGCACGAAGGCCATCAGCACCCCCGCGAGCCCGACATTGAAGCGCGACAGCAGCCGGATGCCGTGCTGCACGCCGCTCACCACCGAGATGGTCGCCACCAGGGTGATGACCGCGATGATGCCCACCTGCACCCCCTCGCCGCGGGGCCAATCCAGCAGGCGCGTGAGACCGGCGTTGATCTGGATGGCGCCGAGCCCGAGGGAGGTGGCGACGCCGAACAGCGTGCCCACGGTGGCCAGGATGTCCACGGCGTGCCCGATGGGCCCGTAGATGTGCCGGCCGATGAGCGGGTAGAGCAGGGAGCGCGGCGCCAGCGGCAGGTCGTGGCGGAAATGGAAATAGGCGATGGACAGCCCGAAGACGATGTACACCGCCCAGGGATGGAAGCCCCAGTGGAAGAAGCTGAGCCGCAGCGCCTCGCGCACCGTATCGCCGTCGGGACCCGGCGCGAAGGGCGGGTCCTGCCAATGCATCATGGGCTCGGCGACGCCCCAGAACACCAGCCCGGTGCCCATGCCGGCGCTGAACATCATCGCAAACCACGACGGGTACGACAGCTCCGGTGCCGCGTTCTCGCCGCCGAGGCGGATGTGCCGGTAGGGGCTCACCAGCAGCCAGAGCACGAATATCAGCATTGCCGTGGCGCCGAGCACATAGAACCAGCCGAAATTGGCCAGAATGCCCGACTGTATACCGCCGAACACCGTCTCGGCGGCATCCGGCCAGCCGATGCCGAGCCCCACGAAGGCCAGCACCAGACCCGCCGAGCCGAGGAAGACCGTCGGCTGCATCGCGGAGAAGAGCTTCTCCGGCAGGCCTTTCTTGAGCTCATCCCGGAGGCGGCGGAGCAGAGACATCATCGCCTGCCCACTATGGCGAGGCAGTATCGCCTCACCGCATTTCCAAGCAAGCCGCACGCCCATTTGCAGATGCCTGCCTGTGCACGGCGAGCGTATATTCCTGGGGCAAATGCCCCAGCCTTCCTTGGCATATCCCCCGGCCCGTGGGGTTGTCGTCCAAGTGACTCCAGCCGCGCCGGCACGGGCTGCTGGTACAGCCAAGCAGCAACTGGCGACCCGAAAGATACAGTGACAGTATACCAAATCCTTGTTAGGGGGACGGTTACCTGATCTCATCCGCACCGAGTTTGTTTCTCGGGGCGCGAGTTATAGTTACTGTCCCTTGATCTGAAGCCGCTCTGTGCGAGGCTGACAAGGAGCGCAGGCGCAGAGATCGGTTGCAGCAGGAGGCAAGATCGATTGGGGGCGCCTGGCTTAACAAGGCTCGGGCCTGAGCTTGCATGTTGATCGCGCGCTGTGGTGCGCTAACGTCGGAAGCGCTCGCACTCGGCCAGATATTCATCCAGCTCCACGGCCAGGGCGCGGCGCCGGGCCCCGCCTTGCTCGGCGGCCTGCACCGCATCGGCGGAGAGCTCCAGCAGGAAGGCGCGAAAGCGACCGGCGACCCGACACTGCAGCGTGAGGCACCAGCCTTCCGTGCAGGGTATCAGCACCAGATGCCGCCAGCGGATGCCGAGTGTGGCCAGCAGATCGCCGATGACGGCAGGCGCGCCTGCGACCGCCTCAGGGCTGAGATGGCGCGGGGGTGCATTGCTCGCGCCCGCGAGTGCGTCGGCGCCGACGGGTGACAGGATTTGCGGACTCATGGACGCTCCTCGCTCTGGGCGCCGGCTTCGGCCTGGTGCCAATAGACGCCGATGCGCCGGCGAAAGGCCTTGGGACGCTCGGCATAGACGTAGCGGCCGAGCCCTTCTGCCTGCTCACGCAGCATCGCGCTCTGGCGGCGCAGCTCGGCCCGCAGGCCGGCCTCGGCGTGCCGCCGGGCGACCGACGCCTCCTCGTCGCGCAGCTCCACCAGCAGCTCGTCGAGCACGGCGAGGTCATGATCGTCGCCGAGCCGGTCGGATAGCGCTTTGACCGCGGTCCGCTGTGCTCGGAGCAGGTCCGGCCAGGCCGGGCGCAGCAGGCGCAGGTGATAGCCGAGGTATTTGGTGCGCTTGCGCCAGTCGTGGAAGGCGGCGACGCCGGGCTGCGCATAGGCGCGGGCCATCGCCTTGCGCCCCCGCTTGTAGGTCTTCTTGAGGCCCCGGCCGAACACCGCGAAGGCGCTCGCCTCGTCATCGACGGGCGGCAGACACCAGTCGGCGGCGCGCTCGCGGGCGGCGACGAGCTGCTCCCGAAAGGCCTGGCTGCGCGCTTCGGGCTGGCCGTCGGCGGCCTGTGCTTCCGCGCGCCAGGCCGCGAGCCGGGCCCGCAGCGGCGCCCAGGCCAGGGTGTCCAACGCGGGCGGGTCCGGCCCGTCGTGTAGCGCGGCTGCCGATTCGGCGCCAGCCCCGTCCAGGCCGACGGGCGCGGTGCCGGCGCCCGTGCGCGGCGCCTCGGCTGCCTGCGCCGTGGCGATGACGCGGTCGAAGGTCTCGACGGCGACGTCCGCATCCCGCAAGGCCGACAGCTCCGCGGCGGCATCGCGCAGGGCCGCGTTCTCGGTGCGATACAGCTGCGGCGCCGCCGGGCGCACCAAGCGCAGCAGTCCGCGGAGCTTCTTCATGCTCTTGCGGGCCTCGTGGACCATCGTTTCCCTGGGCCGGGCCGGGTCGTCGAGCTGCGCCAGGGTCTCATCCATGAGCCCCCGGGCGACACGGCGCAGGCCCGTGCCTGCGGATTCGCCGGGCTGGAGCTCGAAGCGCATCGCATGCCTCCTTCAGCTGGAGGCCGATTCCGAAGGCCGGGCGCGGGCTTTCGCCGCGTGCTCGGCGGAGTCCTCCTCATCGTGCTCCTCACCTTCAGGCACGAGCTCGTCCGCGACCTCGGGCACTTCGTCGAAATGCGCCTCCAGCGCATTGCGCAGGTCCTCGTGCCCGACGTGCTCATGGCAGTCGACGCAACTGCTCGGGCCCTGACCGCCGCCCTCTGCGTCGGCATTGGCGAAGTAGGCACTGTGCGCCGCCGAAGCGGCGGGATCGTCGGTGGTAGCGCGCTCGAGCGCCGAGTGGCAATGGAGACAGCCGGAGTCGTAAACATACTCGGCGCGCTCGTCGAGCTTGCCGATCCAGTCCGGCTTGTGGATGGGATAGATGGTCTGCGCCCAGAGGTCGCGCAGGCCCGTGGTCGCCTTGGCGAAGAGGTGATTGGCCGCGTTGTCGTGGGGCAGATGGCAGTCCGTGCATTCGGCCACCAGCCCGGCGGGGTTGTCGCCGCCGTGCTTGGAGCGCGTGTGTGCGATGGCCATTGGCTCCATGGTGTGACAGTGGGTGCAGAACTCGGCGTCCGAGGTCTGCTTGATCATGGTCTCCGTGCCCATCCAGGCGGCGGCGATGGCCGCCGGCACCACCAGCAGCAGCACCACGAGGATCAACAGAAGACGGCGCGAAAAGCGTTTGGATCGCTTGGCCATGGTCTGAGCCTCCGTAATCCGGGGCTGCGGCGCCATGGTCTGGCCGCACGCCACCCGATGAATTCGCCGCCGTGGCTGCAGTCGTCGTGCCAGCAAACAAGCCCACCCCAAACCCGCAGCGCGCCGCAGCCGTCAACGGCGCGGGGGAGCGACGTTGCACCCTCGGGCCGGGGCAGAAGCCCAGCGCATTGGTTGCTATGCCCCGCGACCACCCAGCTGGCAGGTGCGGCCTAGAAATACGGTGAAGGTCTATCGAGCTTCGAGGCGTCAGGAGAGTCTTACCAGAGATTCCGTGACGGTATACTCAATTGCTGAGATCCCGGCGAACGCCGCACGCCGCTTTCTCTACCGTGGCCTGAGATGAAGACCATTGCACTCGCTTCTCTGTGCTGACGGGCCTGCCTGCTGACAAGCGCAGTCCGAGATAAGGTTACCGTCCCCGCATTTTTCGGTGGTGTCGCTCGGCGGTTGGTTGGGTCTCGCGGGTCAGTCTGCGGCCTCGGTCGGCTCGCCCCAGCGGCGGTGCAGCTCGTCGAGGTGCTCGCGGGCGCAGATGAGGATGATCTCGTCGTCGGCCTTGATGCGGCGGGTGTTCTCGGGCAGGCGAAAGCGCTCCTGGCGGTAGAGGCAGACGATGCGGGTGCGCTCCGGCAGGTCCAGCTCCTCCAGCGGGCCGGTCTCGTCGTCGCCGGCGACGAAGCTGAACACCGCCGCGTCGTCCCGGATGACCGATGACAGCTCCAGGGACTTCTCGCCGCCGAGCAGGTCGCGCAGGTGGCTGGCGACGGCCTGGTTCGGCAGCACGGTGTCGTCCAGCCCCAGCTCGTCGGTGATGTGCTGGAATTGTCGGTCGTTGATGCGCGGCACCACCCGCTTGAAGCCCAGGGAGCGGCCGATGAGCGCCGCCAGGATGTTGCTCTGATCGGATTCCAGCAGGCAGAACAGCGCCCCCGTATTCTCGGGCTCCACGTCCCTGAGCACGTCCGGGGAGGTGCCGTCGCCGTGCACGAAGCCGGCATCCAGGCGCTCGGTCAGCGCGTCGATGCGGTTGCGGTCGCGCTCGACGATAATGACCTCGTGCCCGTCCGCCAGCAGCAGCTCGGCGGTGGTGACAGTCAGCGAGTTGCTGCCGATGAAAGCGGTTCGCATCAGGTTTTGCGCCTCCTGCCGATCCAGGTGGGTGGGTAGAGCAGCACCAGCATGGCCACGATCTCGACGCGGCCGAAGAGCATGTCCACGATGAGCACGGCCTTGAGTAACGGCGCCAGCTCCGGGCCCGTCAGCCCGGCGCTGAGGCCGGCGTTGGCGGTGGCGGAGACCACCTCGAACAGGCTCGGCAACGGCGGCGCCCCGTGCAGCAGGAACACCAGCCAGGAGAGCAGCAGCACCGTGAGCCACAGCGTGAGCAGCTGCAGCGCGCCGGTGATCATGTCCTGCTCCACCCGCTCGTCGTCGACGCGGGCATTGAGCACCGCCCGCTCGGCCACCGCCGTGCGCCGCAGGGCCAGCTGCACCAGGCGCAGCAGCACCAGCAGGCGCACGATCTTGAGCCCGCCGGCGGTGGAGCCGGTGCAGCCGCCGATGGTCA
Source organism: Thiohalocapsa halophila (assembly GCF_016583825.1). GTDB lineage: Bacteria > Pseudomonadota > Gammaproteobacteria > Chromatiales > Chromatiaceae > Thiohalocapsa > Thiohalocapsa halophila. Next base: position 82,997 of record NZ_NRRV01000006.1, read on the forward strand.
TGGACAGCATGAGCACCAGCAGCGCCGCGGCGGGCAGCGCCGCGATGTCGGTGGTGCTGAAGCCCGTGTCCGTCTGCGCGAAGACGCCGAGCGCCAGCCCGTGGCCCAGGGCCGCCGGCCAGTCGAGCCCCTGCTGCCATTGGCCGATGAGCATCAGCGCCAGGGTCACCAGCAGCACCAGGGCCACCAGCATGTGGACCTCTTCATCCCGCCAGAGGACACCGAGCCCGCGGCTGGGCACCCGGGCGTACAGGGGCAGGCTCACCGCCGCCAGCAGACAGACGGCCGTGAGCACGCCGATGGCCGCCACCGGCAGCCCCGCCAAGCTGTCGTCCGCCGGTGCGAAGCCCCCGGTAGCCGCCGCCGGCAAGGCGTAGAGCACCGCATCGAAGGGCGCCACGCCCGCCGCCCAGACCGCGGCCACCGCCAGCACCGTGAGTCCCGCGTAGACCACGAACACCGTGCGCGCATGATGCCTGGCTCCCGCGCTGGTGAGGCGCTCGCCGGTGGTCTCCAGCAGCCGCCGGGCGCTGGTGTGGTGGCGCATGATGAGCGCGGCGGTGAGCACCGCGATGCCGAGCCCGCCGTACCACTGCATCCAGGCGCGCAGGAAGAGCACCGCCGGGTCGGCGCGCTCCAGCCCGTGCAGCACCGTGAGACCCGTGGTGGTGACCGCAGAGACAGTCTCCAGCAGCGCATCTATCGGCTGGATGCCTGCCGCCATCATGGGCCAGACCATGGCCCCCGCCGCCAGCAGGAAGGCCAGCGCCGTCACCGCCAGGGCCTCGTTCCATTGCAGGTCCACCCGCCGCAGGTCCAGCCCCGGCAGGCGCAGCAGCAGGAAGCCGAGCACACAGAGCACTCCCGCCACCAGCGCCAGGCGCCCGGCGAGCGCCGTGCTGCCGAGTCCCAGCGCCACCGCTGCCGGCACCGCCGACAGCAAGGCCAGCATCACCAGCAGCTGGGCCAGCGTACCGGCCACCACGCGCACGCGCGCCGCATGCATCAGGACTTGGACGGCGGGCTCGGGCATGGTGGGTCTCCGGCGGTGCATCCGGATCATACTGCCGATTCGCCGCGGTGTGACCCGCTCGTGCCGGCGGTGCACCTGGTGGCCGAGCCCTGGTCCACAGCGGATCAGTGGCCATCGTCAACGTCGCTGTCGGCGGCGTCCTCGGGCGGCGGTGCAAGACTCTTCACCGCCAGATGCCGCGCCGCGCTCGCCAGCAGTTGCGCACTCACCGGCGCGGTTGCGAACAGGAACACCAGCACCAAAAGCTCCCGCGGTGTGTCGCCGGCGCCGTCGCTGCCCAGATACAGCGCCGAGGCCAGCAGCGTGGCGCCGACGCCGAGCGTGGTCGCCTTGGTGGGCCCGTGCAGGCGGGTATAGAAATCCGGCAGCCGCGCCAGGGCAATGGAGCCGACCAGCGCAAAGCCGGCCCCGAGCAGCAGTAGTGCCGCCACTGTCAGCTCAATCAGCATCGCTCGACTCCCCCGCCGGCACGCTCCGGCGCAGCAGCACCAGCGCGAAGCCCACCGTCGCCGCAAACCCGAACAAGGCCAGCACCAGCGCCGCCTCCACGTATTGGCGCCCGCCGTAGGCGATGCCGAGCAGCACCAGCAGGGCGATGGCGTTGATGTACATGGTGTCCAGCGCCAGCACCCGATCCGGCAGTGATGGCCCCCGGGCGAGCCGCCACAGGTTCAGCAGCAGCGCCAGCGTCAGTGCCGCCAGCGCCAGCACCAGGCTCAGATCCAGGATCATCGAAATACCTCCAGCAGGGGCGCCTCGTAGCGGGCCTTGAGCACGGCCGCCCAACGCTCGGCGTCGGGCGCGCGCACCGCCGGCCCGCCGTCCTCGCCGGTGACCTCGGAGCGGTCGATAGCATGCACCAGCAGTCGGCGCCGCGACTCCGAGCCCGCCAGGTCCACGGTGACCGTGCCCGGCGTCAGGGAGATGGTCGCCGCCAGCAGATAGACGCCGAGGGGTGACTCCAGCGCCACCGGCAGCACCACCTCCACCGGCTCGGGCTGCCGCCGCCGGTCTACCACCAGCGCCAGCACCATCGCCGCGATGCGGAAATTGGCGACGACGATGTCCGCGACCAGCCGCCGCAGCCAGGTCAGCAGCGCCCAGACCCGACGCAGCAAGAGCAGGCCGCATGCCGTGCGCCCGGCCGCCGCCGGAAAGGGCCGCAGCTGCGGGCCCAAGCGGCGTCGCAGCCGATCCACCGTCAGGGCCGCCGCTGCAGCCGCCAGCAGCAGTCCCAGCAGCAGCCCGCCGGGCGTGTCCGTGCCCGTCAGCAGCACCCAGAGCCCGAACAGCAGCGCGGTGGTGACCACGACAGCGGTCATGGTGGCTGCTCCATCGCGCTAGAGGTTGGGACGGGATCTCGCATAGAAGTTCGGGCCGAGGCGCCAGGCTCGACGCCGTGCCGGCAGTCAATGCTCGATTGGCGGGCCTCCTGGTGTCGGCCCGACCTCCGGCGAGTGCTGCTGGGAGCTGCGGGGGCCGCGGTCGGGGCCAGCTTGGCCACCGCGGCAGCATAGCTGCCGCCGTCCCTGGTCTGGCGGGCGACGGCCTCGGCGAGCTGCGTGGCCGGCCCGGCAAGGACCGTCAGCAGCGGGCCGGCGGCGATGAGGGCCAGCGCCGGCAGCAGCACCGGCAGCGACGGCGCAGCGGCCGCCGGCGCCCCGGCGCCGAGGGGTGTCCAGAACAGCCGGATGCCGGTGCGCGTCAGCGCCAGCACCAGTGCAAGGCTCGCGGCCAGCACAACGGTCCAGATCCAGGCCCACAAGGGCCCGTTCGCCGGCGCGACGGCGCTCAGCACCAGGGCCTTGCCGATGAAGCCGCTGAGCGGCGGCAGGCCGGCGATGCCCATGGCGCCGAGCAGGAACAGCACGGCGAGCACCGGCGCCGGGCGCTGTCCCGGGGGCGTCTCCTGCCCGCGCCGGCCGTCTGCGACCGCCGCCGGCAGCAGATCCGCCAAGAAGAAGAGCCCGGCGGTGATGAATGTGGATTGCACCAGGTAGTAGAGGGCGCCGGCGAGCCCGTCGGTGCCGCCGGCAGCGATGCCGGCGAGCAGAGTGCCCACGGACACCGGCACCAGCCAGGCCACCAGGCGCCGCAGCCCGCGTGCCGCCAGCGCGCCGACGGCGCCGGCGGCCAGCGTCGCCAGGGCCGCCGTGACCAGTACCGGACCCAGCAGGCCCGCTACCGGGTGAGCCGGGTCGCCGCCGGGCAAGGGCGCCGGGAGTCCCGGCAGAGCCGCGGCGATGCCGCCGTTGGCGATGGTCCACAGGCGCACCAGCCCATAGACTCCGACCTTGGTCAGCAGGGTAAACAGCGCCGCCACCGGCGCCGGTGCCGCTGCATAAGTGCCGGGCAGCCAGGCCAGCAGCGGCAGCAGGGCCGCCTTCAGCGCGAGCACCGTCGCCAGCAGCATCAGCCCGGCCCCGGCCAGGGCCTGATCCGGCGCCGGCAGCGAGCCGAGCCGCGCTGCCAGTTGGCTCATGCTCAGCGTGCCAGCGGCGGCGTAGACCAGGGCCACGGCCAGCAGGAACAGCGTCGAGCCCATGAGGTTCAGCAGCACATAGTGCAGCGCCACCGCCGGCGGGCAGGGGCGCCCCTGTCGCCCCTGTGCATGCAGCAGCAGCCCGTAGGAGGCGAGCAGCAGCACCTCGAAGAACACGAACAGGTTGAACAGGTCCCCGGCCAGCAGCGCCCCGGCGAGGCCGAAGAGCTGTAGCTGAAACAGCGCATGGAAGCCGCGATGCGGGCGGTCGGCATCCGTCGCCGCCGCATGCCCCAGCGCTGCCAGCGCCAGCAAAGCCATGACCACCAGCAACAACGCCGCCAGGGCGTCCGCCACCAGGACAATGCCATAGGGCGCCGGCCAGCCGCCGGCGACCGCCGCCGCAGGCGTGCCGTTGAGCGCCGCCTCCAGCAGCCAGAGCGCCGCGGCCAGCAGCCACAGGCCGGCCGCCAGAGCCAGCCCCCGGCGCAGGGTCGCATCCGGCCGCGGCCAGAGGATGAAGAAGGCGCCGAGACCCAGCGGCAGCAGCAGCACCAGTGCCGGCATCATGGGTCGTCATCCCCGTCGTCACCTGCGGCCGCGCGGACATCACCGCTGCCGCTGCGCCGGGCCGCCCACAACGCCAGGGCCAGGGCGAAGGCGGTCATGCCGAGGCCGATGACGATGGCCGTGAGCACCAGGGCCTGCGGCAGCGGGTCCGCCGCTGCAGGGCCCGTGGAGGCCAGCGGCGGCTCGCGCACCACCAGCCGCCCGCCGGCGAGCACCAGCAGGTTGACCCCGTAGGAGAGCAACAAGAACCCGAGTACCACCGTAAAGCTCTGGGTCGACAGCAGCAGATAGACACCGCTGCCTACCAGCAGCCCGATGGCGGCGGCCAACAGCCATTCCATCAGCGCCTCCCCACCGTTCGGCTGGCACCGGGCGCCGCCGCGGATTGCGCCCCGAGGCGCCGGAACACCGCCAGCAGGCTGCCCGCCACCACCAGCAGCACGCCGGTGTCGAACACCAGCGTGGAGCTCAGGCCCACCGCCCCCAGCAGCGGCACCCGGCCGTCCCAGTGCAGGCTCGTGAGCACGTCCTCGCCGAGCAGCAAGGGGCCGAGGGCGGCGAGCCAGGCCAGCACCAGTCCGGCGCCGATCAGGCTCAGCGCCCGCGGCCGGGGGCGCTCCGGCACACCCCAGGCCAGTTGGTCGAGCACCAGGGCCGTGGCGATCACCAGACCGGCGACGAAGCCGCCGCCCGGTGCTGCATGCCCTCGCAGCAGCAGGTGCGCCGCCAGCAGCAAGGCCGCCGGCAGCACCAACAGGGCGAGCACGCGCAGCAGCAGCGGGGCCGGCGGCGGCTCTGTGGCGGTGCTGGTGTCGGGCTCCGATTCGGCCTGTGGCGCCAGCAGCAGGTGTACGCCGAGCCCGGCCATCGCGAGCACCGTGATCTCGCCCAGGGTGTCCAGCGCCCGGAAATCCACCAGGATGGCGTTCACGACATTGGCGGCGTGGGCGGCGGGCGCCGCGTGCTCCAGAAACCACTCGGCGATGGTCGCCTCCGGGCGCAGCAATGCGACGGCCGCGAGGGCGGCGCTGCCGACCCCGGCGGCCCCGGCGAGCGCGAGCCGCAGCCGCTGGTCCGGTGCCGCGCCCGGCGCGCTGCGCCCAGGCGCCATTCTGCCGCCGGCGGGCGCCGTCGGCAGCTGCACCAGCACCACCAGCAGCAGCAGCGTGGTGATCACCTCCACGGCGATCTGCGTCAGCGCCAGGTCCGGCGCCGAGAAGTGCGCGAAGGTCAGGCTCACCACCAGGCCCACGGCGCCGGTCCAGAGCACCGCCGCCAGGCGCCGATCGGGGTGTCTCGCGATGGCCAAGACCCCACTGGCCAGCACCAGCGCTGCCGCCAGGCTCGGCACATCCACCGGCAGTACGCTGCGCCAGTCCGTGGCCCCCCGCCCGGTGGTGTCAGCGGCGCCGATCCACCAGCCGGCGGCCCCCGCCGCCACCGCCGCGGCGAAGAGCCAGGCGGCAGAGACGGGCAGGGTCGCCGGGCCCAGGCGCGCCAGCAGGGCGCGGGCGTGGGCCACCAACGCCTCGCCGCTGCGGTGGTAGAGCCGGGCAGCGCGCAGCCGCGGGAAGTACATGCGGTGCCAGCGGAACAGGGGGCGGCGCAGGGCATAGACCAGCATGCCCAGAGCGAGCGCGGCGGCGCTCATCCACACCGCCGGCGTCAGCCCCTGCCAGAGCGCGAGATGAAACTCCGGCAGCGGCACCGCTGCCGCGGCAGCGCCGGGGGCGCGCAGCATGCCCGTGCTGGCGGTGGTGAGCAGCGGGGCGACGGTCTGTTGCGGCAGCACGCCCACCAGCACGCACACCGCCACCAGGGCGGCCACGGGTAGGCGCATCCACCAGGACGGCTCGCGCGGCGGGCATTGGCCGGTGGGCGGGCCGTTGAAGAAGACATCGTGGCCGAAGCGCAGCGAATAGGCCACCGACAATAGGCCGCCCAGCACCGCCGCCCCCGGCAGCAGGGTGTTCAGCAGCGCTTTCAGCGCATCCGGCGCCGCGGCCGCCACCGGCGGGTCCAGGGTCTCGGCGAAGAACATCTCCTTGCTCAGGAAGCCGTTCAGCAGCGGCACCCCGGCCATGGCGCCGGCGGCCACCAAGGCCAGCGTGGCCGTGATGGGCAGACAGGTGAAGAGCCCGCGTAGCCGGCGCATGTCGCGGGTGCCCGTCTCGTGGTCGATGATGCCGGCGGCCATGAACAGCGACGCCTTGAACACGGCGTGATTCAGCGCATGGAAGAGCCCCGCCACGGCGGCCAGCGGCGTGCCCAGCCCCAACAGGAACACCATGAGGCCCAGGTGGCTGATGGTGGAGTAGGCCAGCAGGCCCTTCAGGTCGTGCTTGAACAGCGCGACATAGGCGCCGAAGACGAAGGTAACGAGCCCGACGCCTCCCACCAGCGGAAACCAAAGCTCCGCCGGCGAGAACACCGGCCACAGCCGCGCCAGCAGGAAGACCCCCGCCTTCACCAGGGTCGCCGAATGCAGATAGGCCGACACCGGGGTCGGCGCCGCCATGGCCGCCGGCAGCCAGGCGTGCAGCGGGAACTGCGCGGACTTGGTGAAGACGCCGAGCAGGATCAGCACCAGGATGGGTCCGTGCAGCGGGTGGGCGCGGATGGTCTCCCCCGCCGCCAGCACGGCGTCCAGGTCGTAGCTGCCCACGACTTGCCCCAGCAGCAGCAGGCCCGCCAGCAGCGCGATGCCGCCCGCGGCCGTCATCAGCAGGGCGATGCCGGCCCCGCGGCGTGCCGCGCGGCTCGCGGGGTCGAAGGCGATGAGCAGGAAGGACAGCAGGCTGGTGAGCTCCCAGCAGAGCACCAGCCACAACAGGTTGCCCGCCAGCACCAGGCCGAGCATGGCCGCCTGGAAGATCAGCATCAGGGCATGGAAGCGCCCGCGCGGGGCATCCGCCGGCAGGTAGTAGCGCGCATAGACGCTCACCAGCAGCCCGATGGCGAGCACCAGCAGGGCGAAGGTCAGGGCCAGGCCGTCCAGGCGCAGGGTCAGCGCCAGGCCCAGCGCGGGTATCCAGGGCAGGGTCAGGCTCGGCACCGCGCCGCCGGCCACCGCCGGCAACATACCGAGCGCCAGCAGCAGCGCCGCGCCCGTCGCGAGGCTCGCGGCCAGCGCCGCGCCGCGCGTATAGCGCCGCGCCGCCAGCGGTGCCAGCCCGGCGCCGAGCAGCGGCAGCAGCAAAAGCAGCAGGAGCTGCGGGGACTGGCTCATCCGAAGCTGGTGGCAGCCATGGCGTGCGGGATGGGCAGGGAGCGGCCTCGAGGCGTCTGCCGAACTGCGTCGGCCACCCGTTGTGCCCGCAGGCGGTCAGGGTGTTTGCTGGGCCCGGCCTCAGCCGGCGGGCTCCGAGACCCCTTCCAGCACCTCGCCGGCGAGCTTCGGCTCACGAGTGCCGGTGGCGATGTCGCCGCTGGACAGAACGCCCACGCAACGCTCGTCGCGGTCCAGGATCACCAGACGGCGCACCTGTGCCGCTTCCATCGCCTGGGCGGCCTCGTCGACGTCGGCATCGGCGTGGATGCTGTGTATGCCCCGGCTCATGATCCCGGAGACCGGCGTCTTCGGGTCCAGGCCGTCGGCGAGCCCGCGGACGACGATGTCGCGGTCGGTCACCGTGCCCACCACCTGGTTCTCTTCCAGCACTGGCAGCATGCCGATGTCTTGGTCGCGCATGAGCACGGCGGCGCGCTCAAGGGAGTCGCCTTGGCCGATATAGGTGAATTGGTCGCTCATGATCTGGCTGATTTGCATAGTGGCTGAGCCTCTGTATTCGCTGGTGGTGAAAAAAATGTGGCGTCGCGGCATGGTGCCGAGCCGCGCCCGCAGGGCGGCCGGCGCCAGCCCCGATCCACAAAAGGCGCGGTTTCCCGGCTCCTGCATGCTCGGCAGCGTACCCGCCCGAAAACTGCGGGGCGCCCTGCTGCGCACGGGAAACACCAAACCATCGGCGCTTCCTTAGATGCCCCGCTGCTCGGCGTCCGACGGCGCCATGCGGCAGCGCTCGGGCGCGTCGATGGAGACGGCGTTCGGAAACATGCTGAGCCACGGAATCCGCAGGCCGTAGCCATGGACGATCACCGGCTCCTGCGGGCATTCCTTGGTGATGCGGTTGGCGATGGACTGCAGCCGCGCGGAGTCCCACTTGAAATAGGGCGGCGTGAAGCCGGCATCCTCATTCTTGAAGATCAGGGTGTCCGAGGTGCCGGCCTCCACCGTCTCGATGCGGTACTGCACCTCTTGGCCGTCGCCGGTGACGCCGGTGATCTGGACCTCCCAGGCCTTGGGGCCCCAGCGCATATAGATCAGAGCCAGCGCGATGACCGCGACGGCAACGACGCCGATGACGACTTTGTTCTTGGTGGTCATGGTTCTGCTCCTTAATCTGCATCGAACAGGCTCAAGCGACGGCAGCCTCAAGCGGCGGTAGCGCCAACAGCGCCGAAAATTCGACGCTGACCGCGACATCCGCGGCGACCCGGCAGCGGCGCAGTGGCTTTGCCGGTGTCGCCTGCGCCGGAGCTCCCCTTGGGCGCTGCCCTTGCGGGTGGCCGGGCAGCCCACCTGCTGCTTTTTGGGTACTTGTCGCATTCCCTAGCAACTTCCGAGCCATGGCAGCCGAGCTGCCGGCGCCAACGCCATCCCCGTCCTGTGACGGGGCTTAGCGCCCGGGTGTTGGTGCAAATGCCCCGGCTACGGCGGAGGACGCAGCGGGCTGGCATGCCCGGGGGCGCTTCGCCACGGCAGGCGGGCCCGCGGTTGCGGTGCCCTGTCGGTCGGCGGTGGATCTGGTATGGCTGATGCACGCTTCGGGATGCAATCCAACCAGCGATGACCGCGAGCGCGGTCAGGAGGCGACATGAACTGGGAACAGATCCGCGGTAACTGGGAACAGGCCAAGGGCGAGCTGAAGGTGCAGTGGGGCAAGCTCACCGACGACGACCTGGCGAAGATCAACGGCGAGCGGGACAAGCTCGTCGGCCGCCTGCAGGAGCTCTACGGGATTACCAAGGACGAGGCGGAGAAGCAGGTGAACGAAAAAACCTGAAGCCCGCTGCGCACGCACGGGCCCGCGCGGCCGAGTCCGCGCGCTGGCGCGGGCAACGGAGCCAAATCCGCTCGTGCCTCTGGCATCTCAGTGAGGCCGCCCGGGCGTATGCCTGCCGCCGGGCCGAATACCGACCATGCCCCCGCAGTCGGCGCCCCCGCAGTCGGCGGATGAGCTCGCCCGGGATGCCCGCTTGACCGACCGGGGGCGCTCTCCTATGGTCAATGACTCAAGCAGAACGACCGTCATCTCCCATTCTTGCTGATCCTGCTGACCGGACCGATGCTTGGCCCTGGGCGCTGCGTGGCGACCGCCGCGCTTGCACCGCCGGCCGTCGCTGCGCCCGGCTCGCTGTCGCGCCGCCGCGGGCTTCGACCTTGCTCGATCCGCCGGCCCGGCCAGTGGTCGCCCTTCGCCCGCAAGTCTACGGAGCCCTTATGAATCTTTCCGCCGAGTCACGCTGCGCAGGGGTGGCTCAGCGCGCCGCCTCCGATCCGCGCGCCGAGCCCGCCGGGGCGCTGGTCGACGGGGCTGCGCCCACATTCGGGCTCGAGTGGGACCTGCGCACCGATCAGCTCCGGCATGATACCGCCGGCGCCCGCGCGCTCGGTCTGGAGACCGACGGCAACGGCGAAACCGGAGCCGACTTCCTCGCCCGGGTGCACCCGGCCGACCGGGCCGGGCTGCGCGCCGCGATCGCCGCCGCCACACCGGCCAAGCCCACCTTCTGCGCGCGCTACCGCTTGGAAGCGCCGGCGGGTCAGCGGGTGATTCAGGATCAGGGGCGTGTGCGCTTCGATGCCGCCGGCAGCGCCATTGCCGTCACCAGTGTCAGCGCGGATGTCACCGCGGACGTGGCCGCCCACGCCGACCATAGCCGCAGACTGGACTTGCTGGTGGACGTGATGGACCGGCTGCCGGCCATGGTCATGGTGCTCGATACGGAGCTTGCCGACGTCCGCGTCAATCGCAGCATGAGCCGCATCCTCGGCTGGAGCCGCTTCGACCTGGAAGAGCAGGACCCGCTCAGCCTCTGGTGGCCGCAGCCGCGGTTACGCGAGCACGCCCGGGCGACCTTGGTGCACGGTGGTGCCGGCACCTGGACGGACCTGCCGATGATGGACCACGACGGCAATTGGGTGGATGTCGCTTGGTCCAGCGCGTCGCTGCCGGACGGCCGGCGCGTGGCCCTGGGCATCGACGTGCGCGAGCAGCGCTGCACCGAGCGCCGGCTCGCCGCGCTGGAGCGGCGCTTTCGCACCATGGCCGAGACGGTGCCGGACATCCTGTTCACCACCGATGCCGAAGGCCGGGCCGATTACGTCAACGACCGTTTCTACCGCACCACCGGCCTGCAGCCGGGCAGCGCCCTGGGCGAGGGCTGGCTGGATGCCCTGCACCCAGACGACCGTGCGAACGCGCGCAACGTCTGGCGCGAGGCGGTGGCGCAGGGCAGGTCGCTGCGGCTGCGCTACCGGCTGCGCTGTGCCGACGGCGCCTACCGCTGGTGGGAGAGCCGCGCTCGGCCCATCACGGACCCCGACAGCCCGGATGCCAAGCCCGCCTGGTTCGGGGCGGCCTCCGACATCGACGAGCTCGTCTGCACCCGCGAGGCGCTGGAGGAAGCCGATCGGCAGAAGGACGAATTCCTGGCCATACTCGGCCACGAGCTGCGCAATCCCATGGCGCCGGTGCGCAACGCGGTAGATCTGATGCAAACGCACAGGCTCACCGAGCCCCAGCTCGCCTGGGCGGTGGGAGTCATCGACCGCCAGACCCGGCAGATGGACCGATTGCTGGATGACCTGCTGGATGTCTCGCGCATCATCCGCGGCAAGCTGCATCTGTCGCCGCGGGTGGTGGACATCGCCGAAGTCATCAGCCAGGCCGTGGACGCGAGCCGCCAGCAGCTTGAGGCCCGGGCTCACCAATTCCAGCTGGACGTGCCGGATGCACCCCTGTATCTGGCGGCGGACCCGGCCCGGCTGGCGCAGGTGCTCACCAATCTGCTCAACAACGCCGCCAAGTACACACCCGAGGGCGGGCATATCGCCTTGCAGGTGGAGGCGCGCCCGGGCACCCTGGTCCTGCATGTGCGCGACGACGGCGACGGCATCGACGCCGATCTGCGCGCGAGTCTGTTTCGCACCTTTACTCAGGGCCAGCGGCGGCTGGAGCGCACCGGCGGCAGCAAGTCCGGGCTCGGGCTCGGGCTCGCCATCGCCGCCCGGATTACGGAGCTGCATGGCGGCCGCATCGAGGTGGACAGCCCTGGCCCCGGTGGCGGCGCGACCTTCAGCGTCTACCTGCCCCGCACCGATGCGCCGGCGCCGGAGCGCGCTCCCGCGCAATGCGCCGAGGCGCCGGCGGCCAGCGGCGAGCTGTCGGTGCTTGTGGTGGACGACAACCGGGACGCAGCCGACGGGCTGGCCATGTTGCTGACGGCCATGGGCCACCGTGTCCAAACCTGTCACAGCGGTGCCGAGGCACTGGCGGTCGCCGGCGGAGAGCGGCTGCATCTGGTGCTGCTCGACCTCGGCATGGACGACATGGACGGCTTCGAGACCGCACGGCGGCTACGGGCCACTGACGCCGTCGGCCGGCCGATGCTGCTGGCGGCCGTCTCCGGCTACGGCGACAACCGCACCCGCGAGCGGGCCCGCGCGGCGGGCTTCGACCGCCACCTGACCAAGCCCGTGAGCCGCGAGGCGCTGGCGCAGCTGCTCTGTGACGCCGCCGCAGTCGGCGCCCGGGAAGACGGTCCGGCAGACAGCGGGGAAACCGGTCAGGGTGGGCCCGAATGACATGCCGATGCCGCAATTCCTCGGCGTCGGGAACAATTATTGCTTTGGTAGATATATCAGATGTATCACCGACAGCACGCTGAGCACGCATAGCACGCACATGGCAACGGACAGGCGGCGCCGCGGTGGAACCGGTCCCACCGCGCCCGACGCGCCCACGGCCGGCAAAGACCTGAATCCCGTGCTGGAGCGGCTCGCGGACTTGGAGCGACGCTCTCTGCTCGCCGAGCAGGCCCGTCAGCAGGCGCACAGGCTGCGTACACCGCTGAGCGTCATCGACCTCATTGCGGAGACCATGCAGCTCGAGAGCCATGCCGACACCCAGCGCGCCGAGCGTCTGGCGCGCATCCAGAGCGCGGCGGGCAGTCTGGCGACCGAGCTCTCGGAGGCGGTCAAGTCCACCCGCTTCGGCGATGGTCCGCGCCAACGCGTGGACGCCAGTGCGCTGGCCGCCGAGGTGGTGCGCAGCTTCGGCGGCGACGTGGCGGCGGACGGCGCCGTCGGCATCACCATCGCCGTCGAGCCGGGCAGTCTGGAGGCCGCTCTGGTGCACGCCCTGCGCCTGGTGGGCGTGGGCACCGATTGCAATGGCGTCTGCGCACAGCGCCCGCGGCTGCGCACCGAGCAGCGCGACGGCGAGGTCTGGCTCGCCATCACCGCCGCCGGTGCCCAGCCGCCGGATACCCCGCGGGAGCGCGCCGACCTGCGCCTCATGGCCAAGGCCGCCGAGCGTGTCGCCCAGGACCATGGCGGCAGCCTGACGCTGGGACCGGACAGCGCCACCTTCCGTTTGCCGCTGGGCGGGGACTAGACCGGGCGCCCCAGTCTGGTTCTGGCCCAGTGGGAGCGGCACCCCTGCCGCGACGACTTCCAGGGTTTGCGCTCGGCCATCCGTCGCGGCAGGGATGCCGCTCCCACAGACGCGGAGCGACGGTGGCTCGGTCTGGGCGACGCGTCCGGCGCTGCCGCCCGATTCCGGCACGCGCGCTGCATTCCTTTTGGGGTCAGGGCCCGGTGGGGACAGGTCCCCGCCGGCCCGCCACGTCAACCAGCAACGGGAGCAGCAGCATGCCCAAGACCCTCGACCCCCGAGCCGCACCTGGTGCCGACGCCGTGCGGGCCCGCGCCGGCTTCGAATTGGCGCGGCCGCAGGATATTGCCGAGCGCAAAGACATGAGCCACGAGCAGAAGGTCGCCCTGTTGGAGCAATGGGAGCAGGACCTCCGCGAGGAAATGGTGGCCGAAGAAGAGAATATGTCCGGCGCGGGCGGCCCCGTGGCCGACACCTTGGCGGACGTACGCCAAGCCCTGGGACAGCTCGGCAAAGACAGCGCGAGCCGCCCGGTGCCGGACAAGCACGGCTGATCCACTGACGGCGCCCGGCAGAAGACCGCCGCCGGAACACCGCCGCAGACAGTAGGCAGGTATCCCCTGTCCGCGGCTCGCGCGCCTTGGCGTAGGTCGAGCCGACGTCAGGAGGCCCGACACAATCATCTCCTAAGCAGTCGGCGTGGTGGCGGGCCTCATGCCTCAGCCCGGGCGGGGCGCCGGACGTCAGTCGGTGGCCGACTCGATGCGGTCGCCGGTCTCCTCCACCGTCTGCTTGGCCTGCTCGACGGCCTGACTAGCAGCCTCCTTGGTTTGCTCCGCCGCGGCCTGGGCCGCTTCGCGGGTTTCCTCGGCCGCCTCGCTCATCTCCTCGCTGACATCCGTGGTCTCCGTGTCCTGGGACTGCTCGCCGCAACCCCAAAGCAAGGCTGCGGACAAACCGATGGTGGTCAGGGTTAGCGCTGGTCGTATGGTCTTCATGGGTCTGTCTCCTGTCGATGGTGAGGTCAGGGGCGCGCCCTGCTCGGCATACCCCGCGCACGGATCGGCTCGGCTCGCCGTTTACAGCCGCACATCGAAGATGCTGCGGGCCGGGCGTCGCACCGACTCCTCCGGAAGGGTGCAATCTTCCGGCCATTGTGCACCCCGGCGACCTGAGCGGCCTAGCCGGGCTCCGCTGTGTGTCGGATCGGGGACTGTCCGCGGCAGCGGGCGGTGATTTACGCCCTCGGCTGGCTCATATCCACCAATCCAATATCTCCGTCAGGCATCGGGATCCTCCTGGCGGCCAGAGCGCACGCGCTCCCGGGAGGCGACGCGATCCTGCTCCGCCACCGCCGCCTGGTGGGCAGTTGCGTCGCCGGTGCGTCGGCGCACCGGATGATTGACCACCTTCTCCGACTCGTTGGTCGTGAAGCCGGCGCCGGAGAAGGCCGAGCGCGCCTGGAAGCGGGCGGTCTGACGGGCGAGGCCTGTGTGGCGCAGGGCCACCGCGGCGATGCGGGTCACCAGGATGGAGAGCGTCACCACCAGCAGGAGCGAGAGGATCGCGGTCATACTCGGTCAGCGTTCTGTTCGCAGCGCTATGGCCGACGCCGGCGGTTACGGCTCGGCTTCCTGTCAGTGAGCGCCGGTTCAAAGTGCGCAAGGGCCGTGCCCGGCGGCGGACCGCGCGTCCGGGATGTAGCGGGGCGGGAAAGCGAGCGCAGAGTCCAGACGCCTCGGCGCGCTCGATGCGCACGCCATCGCGCGGTGGTCAGCGCCCCAAGGTCAGGAAGGGCCAGAGCATCAGGTACAGCACGCCGGCGGCGCCGGCGATGTAAAACAGGGACTGCACGGGATGGCGGGCGATTCGCTGCGGGGTGGTCTCGGCGCGGCCGGCCAGGCGCGCCGCCTCGTGCTCGGCGGCAAGGCGGGCGCTGCGGCTGCGCTGGTAGTCATCGATGACCGCACGGGCCGCGGCCTTGTGGCTGTCGTCCAAGAGCCAGAGACCGGCCACGCCGAAGCCGAGGAAGCCGCCGGTGGTCTCGTGATAGGCAAAGCCGTGCTCGTCCAGCAGGGCGCGCACGTCGGCGGCCTCGTCATCGGGGACGCCGTTGAGACGGAAGATCAGAACCGACATTGCTGCATGAGCGCTGCTGCACCACTGGGGCCAAGCCGAGAAACCTACAGGCTGGCTCATCGGCAAACAAGCGCCGGGAGCGCCGGCTCGTCAACCCCGTGCCCGCCGCCAGAGCCACAGCAGCAGCTTGCGCGCCTCCTCCACCACCAGCACGCCGGCGGCGACCGCGGCGGCCAGCAGCCAATGGCCGGCGCTCAGGTCGGTGGTGCCGAAGACGGTCTGCGCCGGCGGCCAATGCACCACCGCCACCTGCAGCAGCACCACCACCAGCAGGGCGAGCCAGAGCTTGCCGTTGCGCAGGAAGTTGGCGTTGAAGGCCGTGCCGTGCTCGGCGCGCGCATTGAAGACGTTGAAGAACTGAAACAGCACGAAGGTGGTGAAGGCCAGGGTGACCGCGTAGGCGGCGTCGGCGACCACCAGTGCGTACAGGAACACGCCCAGGGTCCCGGCCATCATCACGGTGCCGAACAGTAGCAGCCGCATCAGCCGCCCGCCGGAGAGGATCTGCGCGCCGGGTGCCCGCGGCGCTTCGCCCATCAGGCCCGGCCGGGCCGGCTCCACCCCCAGGGTCATGGCCGGCGGGCCGTCCATGATGATGTTGATCCACAGCAGCTGGATGGGCGTGAAGGGCGTGGGCAGCGCCAGCAGCGTGGCCGCGAGCACCGTCAGGATGGCGCCGATGTTGGTGGAGAGCTGGAAGCGCACGAACTTGACGATGTTGTCGTAGATGACGCGGCCTTCCTCCACCGCCCGCACGATGGTGGCGAAGTTGTCGTCGGTGAGCACCAGGGTGGCGGCCTCGCGGGTCACGGCGGTGCCGGTGATGCCCATGGCCACGCCGATGTCGGCGGCCTTGAGCGCCGGGGCGTCGTTGACGCCGTCGCCGGTCATGGCGGCCACGTGCCCGTCGGCCTTGAGCGCGTTGACGATGGCCACCTTGTGCTTGGGCGCCACCCGGGCGAAAACGCTGATGGCGTCGATGCGGCGGGTCAGCTCCTCCGCAGGCATGGCCTCCAGCTCGTCACCGCTGACCACATCGCCGTGCAGCCCGAGCTCCCGGGCCACCGCGGCGGCGGTAACGCGGTGGTCGCCGGTGATCATCTTCACCTGGATGCCGGCGTCGCGGCAGCGCTCGATGGCCGCGGCGGCCTCCGGGCGCGGCGGGTCCATGAGCCCGGCGAGGCCGAGGAAGGTCCAGTCCTCGGCCCATCGCCAGAGGTCGCCGGCGGGGTCGAAGTCGGCGGCGGGGATGGTCCGCGAGGCCACCGCCAGCACCCGCAGGGCCTCATCGGCGAAGTCCTGGTTGGTAGTGGCCAGCGTCTGCTGCATCGCCGCGTCTAGCGGCGCGTCCTGCCCGTCCGCGCCGAGCCAGCAGCGCGAGCGTGCGAGCAGCACGTCTGGGGCGCCCTTGACGTACATCACCACGCGGTCCTGCTGCGGATGGAAGCTGGCCATGAACTTGTGCGCGGAGTCGAACGGGATCTCGGCGATGCGCGGCGCACGCGCCTGCTCCGCCACCGGGTCCAGGCCGCCCTTTTGGGCCAGCACGTAGAGGGCGCCTTCGGTGGGGTCGCCCACCAGCTCGCCGTCGCGCACGCGGGATTCGGTGCACAGCGCCATGGGCAGCAGGTAGGGACGCAGGTCCGGTGCGTCCGGGTCCCGCTCGATGGCGCCGTGGGGCTCATAGCCCTCGCCGCCGACCGCGAAGGACCGGCCGGCGTACCAACCGGCGCGGGCGGTCATCTGGTTGAGGGTGAGGGTGCCGGTCTTGTCGGAGCAGATCACGGTGGTGGAGCCCAGGGTCTCCACCGCGGCGAGGCGCTTGAGGATCGCTCGGTTCTGGGCCATGCGCCACATGCCGATGGCCAGCGTCACCGTCACCACCGCCGGCAGTCCCTCCGGAATGGCCGCGACCGCGAGCGCCACGGCGGTCATGGCGGCATCCAGCAGGGGCGTGCTGCGCGCCAGGGACAGGGCGAAGATAATGAGCACGAAGCCCCCGGCGATGGCCGCGAGCCGCTTGCCCAGCACGTCGAGCTGGCGCTGCAGCGGTGTGCGGGTCTCCGGCGTGGCCGCGATCATGCCCGCGAGCCGGCCCATCTCGGTCTGCATGCCGGTGGCGGTCACCAGCAGCTCGGCCCGGCCCCGCGTGACCACGGTGTTCATGAACAGCAGGTTGAGCCGGTCGCCGAGGGGCAGGTCGGCGTCTTCCAAGGTCTCGGGCCACTTGCCCACGGCGTGGGACTCGCCGGTCAGCGCCGCCTCGTCCACCTCCAGGCTGTGCGCCGCCATCAGCCGCCCGTCCGCCGGCACCCGGTCCCCCGCCTCCAGCAGCACCAGGTCGCCGGGGACCAGCGCCGCGGCCTCCATGTCATGCAGGTGTCCGTCGCGGCGCACTCGCGCCTGCGGCGCCAGCATGCCTTTGAGAGTGGCGAGGGTGCGCTCCGCGCGGTGCTCCTGGTAGAAGCCGAGCGCCGCGTTCAGCATCACCACCACTAGGATCACCACC
This sequence comes from Thiohalocapsa halophila, assembly GCF_016583825.1. Classification (GTDB taxonomy): domain Bacteria; phylum Pseudomonadota; class Gammaproteobacteria; order Chromatiales; family Chromatiaceae; genus Thiohalocapsa; species Thiohalocapsa halophila. The sequence continues at coordinate 100,408 of NZ_NRRV01000006.1, forward strand.
GCGTCCTTGAGGTCGCCGATGGCCCCGGCCAGCACCGCCGCGCCGAGCAGGACGATGACCAGGTAGCTGCGGAACTGGTCCAGGAACTTGAGCCACAGGGGCCGCGGCTTGGTCTCGGCGAGGCGGTTCTCGCCGTAGCGCGAAAGCCGGGCTGCCGCCTCGGCGGCGGACAGGCCCTTCGCCGGGTTTGCGTCCAGCGCCGCGGCGGCATCCTCGGCGGACAGCGTGTGCCAGGCGCGCTCGGGCTCGGCGCGGTCCGCGCTCGTCATGACTTCAGGGGCATGCATGGTGGTCGTTGCTTGATGCGGACGTCGGTCCGGGGCGGCAGGAGGGCGACCGGGTTGAGTGCTCGTTGCTGCGGTTGTCCTCGCGCTCGGCGCGGGTGAAATTGGGCGACTATTGCGTACCGCTACCGCGCGCATGCTCTGCGGTAGGTCGGGCCGACGTCAGGAGGCCCGACACTGAGGCTGAGCGCTTGTTTCTTGCCGCAGCCGCAGCGCTTGCCGGTCGGCGCGGGCGGTGCTAGGTTGGGCGGTCGAGCTGAGCCACGGTGCCGTTGCGTGATTGGCTGTCTCATCCTTGTACCCGACCCTGGGAGGTGGCCCGGACTTTGAGCGAGCGCGAGATTCGCTACGGAACCTATTTGGGCGCGATCAAGCGCCATAAGCGGCGAGTCAATTTCTCCGCCATCCTGGAAGCCGAGCGGCTGCGGCCGGCGCGCCCGCGGTTGCGGCTGGTTGATCTGCACCGCCTGCTCACCCCCTACATCTCGGTCCGCCTCGCCGAGCAGTTGCGCGCGGTGGTGCCGCTGGCGCTGCTGCTGATCGCCTTTCAGGCGCTGGCGCTGCGTACCTCGTTACTGGACACCGAGACTGTCGTCCTCGGCATTCTGGCCGTCATCATCGGGCTGATGTTCTTCATGGAGGGCGTCAAGCGCGGTCTGATGCCTTTTGCCGAGAACGTCGGGTTCCATATGCCGGGGCGCATGCATCCGTCGGTGCTGCTCGGCTTCAGCCTGCTGCTGGGGGGCGCGGCCACCTTCGCCGAGCCGGCCATCGGCGCCCTGCAGGCGGCCGCCGATGCGATCTCCAGCGAGCGCGCGCCCTGGCTCAAGCAGCTGCTCGGCCCTTATGCGCTCTGGCTGGTGCTGGCGGTGGCCACCGGTGTGGGTCTGGCGGTGAGCTTAGGCATGCTGCGGCTGATGTTCGGCTGGCGGCTCAAGGTGCTGGTGATGGTCATCGTGCCGCCGACGCTGCTGTTTACGGTCTGGGCTGCGCAGCAGCCGGCGCTCGCGCCCATCATCGGCCTCGCCTGGGACTGCGGGGCCATCACCACCGGGCCCGTGACCGTGCCGCTGGTGCTCGCGGTAGGTGTCGGCGTCGCCGCGTCCACCGGCCGCAGCGACAATCCGCTGTCCGGCTTCGGCATCGTCACGCTGGCGTCGTTGTTCCCCATCGTCGGCGTGCTGAGTGTCGCCACCTACCTGACCGCCCAAGGGGCAGAGGGGCTGCTGCCGATGGCGAGCGAGGCGCCGGACGGCTGGCACGCCGAGAGCCCCTTTGCGGAAATCCTCGGCGCTTTCCGCGCCATCGTACCGCTGCTGCTGTTGTTGGTGCTGGTGCAGCTCCTGCTGCTGCGCCGCCGCATCCGCCAGCGTAGTGTGTTCCTCTATGGCGTCATCATGGCCATCGCCGGTATGGCACTGTTCAATCTCGGCCTGACCGCAGGGCTGGTGACCCTCGGCGAGCAGGCCGGGGTGAATGTCCCCTGGGCCTTCTCGCCGCACTGGCAGACCGGTGCCGCGGCCCTGTACCCCTTCGCCCTCGGCATTGCCGTGACCCTGGCGTTCGCGTTCACGGTGGGCTATGGCGCCACCCTCGCGGAGCCGGCGCTGAACGCCATGGGCGTGACCGTGGAGAATCTCACCGACGGCGCCTTCCGCAAGCGCCAGCTGCTGCACGCCGTGGCCATCGGCGTCGGCTGCGGCGCGGCCCTGGGGGTGAGCCGTATCCTTTTTGACCTGCCGCTGTGGCTGCTGCTGGTGGTGGGCTATACGCTGGCGCTGGGCCTCACCATCCTCTCCCGCGAGGAGCTGGTCAACCTGGCCTGGGACAGCGCCGGCGTCACTACCGGACCCGTGACCGTGCCGCTGCTGATGGCCTTAGGCATCGGCCTGGGCCACGCGGTGGAGGCCGCCGACAGTTTCGGCATTCTGGCCATGTGCTCGGTGGGCCCGATTGTGTCCGTCATGATCACCGGGCTGTGGATCGATATCAAGACCCGCGGCCGCTTCCAGAGGAGACCCGCATGAGTGCCGGCAATGAGTTTATCGTCCTGACCGGCGCCACGCTGCTGACCGCCGTCGTTCAGCGCGGCACCGCCGATATGGTGGTCCGGGTGGCGATGGAGGCCGGCGCCCAGGGCGCCACCGTGTTCCATGCCCAGGGCAGCGGCATTCGCCAAAAGCGCATGGGCATCCTGGGCCTGACCGTCGACACCGATAAGGAGGTCATCTACGTCGTCGTCCCCAATGAGCAGGCGGATCACATCTTCGAGCGCGTCTTCGTCGCCGCCAAGATGGACACCCCGGGCATGGGCATCCTCTGGCTCAGCCGGCTGGAGAAGATGGCGACCCACATTCCCCAGGATATTGCCGCCCGCTTCGGCGTGCACAAGGAGCGCCGCGAATGACGGTCCTCGGCCACATTGGCTATGGCGTCGAGAAGAAGCTGGTCACCGCCATCGTCATGAGCGGTCGCGGCCTGGCGCTGATGAAGCTGGTGGAGGAGCACGCCGGCGTGCTGTCGGTGACCCACCACCATGCCCGCGGCACCGACCGCCGCGGCCAGCGCCCGGGTACCATGGTCTGGGTCGAGCGCGACGTGGTCATGGTCCTGGTGGAAGCGGCCCATGCCGACGCCGTGTTCAAACTGCTGTTCGAGGCCGGCGACCTCGGCGTCCCGCACCAGGGCGTGATCTTGATGGAAGAGGTCTCCCGCGGCCATCCGATGATGCCGTTTCCGGAAGGGTTCGAGGGGGAGCAGGCGAAGGGGTGAGCGAGCGGCGCAGGGGGAGCGCCTGGTCAGATCTTGCATGTTGCGTCCCGCAGCCTTCTTGCGATGCGACTGACCTGAGCTCCGCGTTGAACTGCTGCGTGTAGATCCCCGTCAGTTGGCGCATCCCCTTGGAGAGATTCCCGTCGGGCGTCTCGACCAGCAGATGATCGTGGTTGGTCATCAGGCAGTCAGCGTGCGCCCAGCAGTTGAAGCGCTCGCAGACCTCCGCGAACACCGCCAGGAACGCCTGTCGGTCGGTGTCGCCCCGGTGTCGCCCCGGTAAGATGTCCTCCCGCCTGTCTCCGCGCGAGGAGACGTGGTAGAGCGCTCCGGGAAGCTCGATGCGCAGCGGTCTTGCCATGGCCCAAGCCTGGCGAGCCAGATACAAAATACAAGACCCTGTGCCCTTAACAGCGCCAGCACCGAGGTAAGCCCATGGCGACCTTGTGGATGCCCGATTGCCCATTCGAGCCTGGCTTCTTTTCCTCTAGACTTAGCGCATGAACATCGAAGACCGTATCTCCATCGATCCGCGCGTCTGTCACGGCAAGCCCGTGATCCGCGGTACCCGCGTGCCGGTCGCCATTATCGTCGGCAGCCTCGCCGGGGGCATGAGCTTCGAAGAGATCGAAGCCGAGTACGACGTCACCCGCGATGACATCAAAGCAGCGCTGGCCTTCGCCGGAGCGCTCGTTCAGGAGGAATCCTTTCATCCCCTGCCTGGCGCCGCATGAGGTTCCTGCTCGACGCAAACATGCCCCGCGCCGCTGCCGTGCTGCTGGAGCGCTCGGGCCACGACACCGTGCACGTGCGAGATACCGCGCTCAAGCACGCGACGGATCAGCGCATCTCCGAATTCGCCCGCACCGAGCAGAGAGTCATCGTTACCCGCGATCTCGACTTCGCCGATGTGCGCCGCTATCCACCGGAGAGCTCCCCGGGATACCTTGTCTTGCGAGTCCCCGAGTCCTGGGTTGCAACGGAGATCGTCGAGCTACTGCAGCGCTTTCTGGATGTGCGCGGCCTGGTCGAGCAGATTCCGGCGCACCTGGTCATCCTGCGGCTAGAAAAAGGGGCCAGGCTTAATTACGTCCCCCAATTCCGTCCGCTTCCCTCGCCGGATTTAATTGAGCCTGGCCCGAATGGCGCTAACTTAAGCCAGTCCGCGATATGAATCAGACACTTACGTTGACTACGATACGACGATCCAAGCTCTCCTGCGACACAAGCGGGCGGTCTTCGCATGTCGGACGGCCTGGAGTTGTTCGGGTTGCAGGCCAAGCGCTTCGCTAAGTGACTGTTTTTATGAAGACGCCGCTTAAGTTAGTGCCATTCGAGCCTGGCCCCTTTTTTACGCTTTTTTACGCTTTTTTACGCTTTTTTTCCGGCCCCTTTTTTCCCGAAGCGGGTCAGTTTAACCTCAACCGAAGCCCGCGCCAGACTGCGGCTGCGCGCGAAGCGTCAGCCGCAGTTTGGCGTCGGGCTGGCGGGCTAGTTGGCAATTTACGCTGCGACCTCAATTGTCTCAGAGGAGCTATGCGGTTCGGGGATAGGTTCTCCGCGTGCCTTCAAATCTTCAAGATGCAACTCAACGGCTTGTGCAATGAGTTGAAGTGCTTCGGCCTTCGTGTCGGCGGCGGCAATGCATCCTGGGAGGTCCGGCACATAGGCGCCGACACTCGTAGGGCTCTGCTCAAGGATGACGGTGTATCGCACGTAGAGATACCTCACTCGGTCAGGCCGGCTTGTTTGAGAGCATTTTTCAGCGTTCCTGGTGGAATGTCTACGCTGGGTTTTCCGGCTACGGTTACGGTGCCGGGTTTAGTTGGATGATGAAACTGCCTGTGGCTTCCGCGAGTCCGGACCAAGAACCACCCGTCGTCTTCTATAAGTTTAATCAGCTCTCCGACTTTCACGAAACTCTCGGTTCAGGTCTCGATTTCAGGAAGCGTGACAACTACTGTGATCGGCGGCTGTTAAGGTCACCTTGCCCAACGTGAGCGCAGCCCGCGCCTTGGAGCAGTCTGAGCGAAGCGAAGGCTGCTCCAAGGCACGATAAGGGGCCAGGCTCAACTACATCCGGGAGCAGCTGAGGGACAATCCAATCGAGCCTGGCCCCTGTTCCCCCCGACGCGCGAAGCGCCCGCCGCAGTTTGGCGTCGGGCTGGCCGGCTAGTTGGGCGATGTCATTCATTCGTGCCAGCGAGAATTGAGCCTGGCCCCGTTTTCCACTGTTTCAGTAGTCGTTTAGTCCTGCTTTCTACTGGCATCGCCCTTGCCTCTTGCCTCGCAACGTCTTGGCGCCGAGAGCCCAACGCCCAGTATCAGCGGCGCGCGCCTTTGGCGCGTCAGCTGGATGCGCTCGTTAGCCTGTAGCTTTCTGGTTTACACGCTGTGTTTCTCGATAAACTACGTTGCGGCCTGATGCTGCTTCCTTTGCACGCAAAGCGTGTGAGATACGGTGAGGATCGTTTCCATACTTACACGCAAAGGCGAGACCGTTAGCACGCGTTTCTTTGACAATAGGGTCTTCATGCATCTTCTTCACCAATAAGCTCTTCGGGAGAACACAAAATCGGGCATACTAGACCGAAACTGGTTACCGCATTTGCCACCAAAGCGCGAGTACTCGCGTTATTGATATGTTTGAAGTTCCAAGTAAGCAAATAGTCCATGCCTTGCGTCGCCGCGATAGCAATATGATGAGCGTCGCGGCTGCTATTCTCCGGAACAGCCCTTGACGAAAGTAATAACTCCGCTAAGTCTTCTGCTCCCGGCTTGATTCCGAGGCTTTGAGAGTTCGGGTCAGGTCTCACATGTAACGGCGACGTTTTCGTCGCGCTTGACCGCGCGGCTCACCGTCATCCGGCTGACGCCGAAGTACTCGGCAATGGTCTGCATGCTGTACGCGCCGCTGCGGTACGCATCCGCCATCGCGCGGTCGCGGTCTGAGCAGCCGGCGGCATACTCAGCCAGCGGCTTGGCCACGGCACGGCGCTGGCGTTTCGGCACCTCCCGCAGCGGGCGCTTTGGGTCGATCCGCGCCTGCATGCGCTCGACGAACTGCTCTGAGCCCAGGTAGATCTGGCCCTTGAGCCCCTGCCATGGGCTGGCGGCGCCGATGCCCGCGGCGACGAAGCGCCGGTAGCCGGACACCGCGGCCTGCCGCTCTTCGGAAAACGCACGCAGCACCGCATCGGTCTCCAGCCATCCGGGCGCCGGCGTCTCGCCGACCGTCGCCCGATAACTGCTCCACGGCCAATCGCCGGGAGCGGCGACCATCCTCGCGCGAACCGGATTGAGCACCACGTACCGGCAGAGCTCCAGCAGATAGCGCTCACGCTCCACCAAAATCGCCTTGAAGCGCCCCTGAAACAGGTGACCGACCCGCGCGTGGGTGCGATTGACGGTCTGCGTAAAGACGCCGTTCAGCTGGCGCATCCCCTTGGACAGATTCGCATCCGGCGTCTCGACCAACAGGTGGTAGTGGTTGGTCATCAGGCAGTAGGCGTGAAGCAACCAGTTGAAGCGCTCGCACGTTGCGCCCAGCACGTCGAAAAACACCGCCCGATCGCTGTCCTCGTCGCCGAGAAAGATGCTCCGTCGCTCGTTACCGCGTGCTGTTACATGATGCAGCGCGCCGGCGAACTCCAGCCGCAGCGGCCTCGCCATTTGCCCACTCCCAGAACGCCTTGCCGCCGCGAACCATAACGCCCCGATGCTGGGTGTGCAATGTGAGACCTCAGGCGCCTTGTGACCCCAGGAGCCTTGACCCTTGTGTCAGGCGAACGTCGCGTGCGGCAACTGGAATGAAACGATCAGGCCGCTTGCCTACATCGAATCGCTTATTGACCGCTCGTCGGCAGATCGTGCGGCAGCAGTTGTCGATAGTGCATAACCGTCAGGATGGCAATCTGATCATCGGTGATGCGATAGATGATCCGGTATGGGCGTTCAAGGAGCTGGCGAATCGTGGCATCGCGATACTCGGGTACTTGTCGTCCGCTGCGGGGTGCGACCTGCAGTTGCCGCGTCCGGCGCAGCAACCGTATTGCGAGGGCTTGTGCGGCTGCGGGATTGTCCTGGGCGATATAGTCTCGAATGCCGCGCAGCTTGGACCGGGCTTCCGAAGTCCACGAAACGCGCGTCATGTGGAGGCGCCGAATTCTGCCTCGATGTCATCTTGACTGATAAGCTGGCCAGCATCGGCCTCGCACAGACCTTGCTGGATCGAGGCGCGCAGTGCGGCGACGTAGGCGAGCTCGCGCCAGGAGGCGTCCTCGGGCAAGGTGTCGATGAGCGCATGAGCGGCTTGCTTGAAGGTTTCTGCCTGCATCGTCGTCGTGTTGCTCGGGTTGGCAGTCCGGATAGTGTTTAGGGTCGCGCAGAGATCGTCAAGCTTGCCGGTCGCGAGGAACGGCTGGGGCGGGGCCGCTGATCGTGACGGGGGCGCCCCGGTCTCGCGCCGGCGGCATCCCTGCTCAGTCGAAACTGCCGCCGTTGGCGGCCTCCCGCCGCCGCCACCCCTCACCCCGTCGCCGTCCTGATCCACTCCACCCGCTTGCGCGTCACGCCGTAGTACACCACCGGGATCACCCCCAGCGTCAGCACGGGGGACACGAACAGGCCGAACAGCAGCGACGCGGCGAGTCCGGAGAAGATCGGGCCGTCGAGGATGAACACGGCACCGGCCATGGCAGCGATGGCGGTGAGCATGATGGGCTTGGCGCGGACGATGGCGGACTCGATGACCGCCTGCTCCAATGTGCTGCCCCCGCGGACCTGCTGGTTGCTGAAGTCCAGCAGCAGGATGGAGTTGCAGGGATGGGGTCAAGTTGCAGGTCTGGGTGCACGGGGCTGGGGTCCAAGGGCTGTGGTCAGGTCTCACACGTAACGCCGGCGTTCTCGTCGCGCTTGACCGCGCGACTCACCGTCATCCGGCTAACGCCGAAGTACTCGGCAATGGTCTGCATGCTGTACGCGCCGCTGCGGTACGCATCCGCCATCGCGCGGTCGCGGTCTGAGCAGCCGGCGGCATACTCAGCCAGCGGCTTGGCCACGGCACGGCGCTGGCGTTTCGGCACCTCCCGCAGCGGGCGCTTTGGGTCGATCCGCGCCTGCATGCGCTCGACGAACTGCTCTGAGCCCAGGTAGATCTGGCCCTTGAGCCCCTGCCATGGGCTGGCGGCGCCGATGCCCGCGGCGACGAAGCGCCGGTAGCCGGACACCGCGGCCTGCCGCTCTTCGGAAAACGCACGCAGCACCGCATCGGTCTCCAGCCATCCGGGCGCCGGCGTCTCGCCGACCGTCGCCCGATAACTGCTCCACGGCCAATCGCCGGGAGCGGCGACCATCCTCGCGCGAACCGGATTGAGCACCACGTACCGGCAGAGCTCCAGCAGATAGCGCTCACGCTCCACCAAAATCGCCTTGAAGCGCCCCTGAAACAGGTGACCGACCCGCGCGTGGGTGCGATTGACGGTCTGCGTAAAGACGCCGTTCAGCTGGCGCATCCCCTTGGACAGATTCGCATCCGGCGTCTCGACCAACAGGTGGTAGTGGTTGGTCATCAGGCAGTAGGCGTGAAGCACCCAGTTGAAGCGCTCGCACGTTGCGCCCAGCACGTCGAAAAACACCGCCCGATCGCTGTCCTCGTCGCCGAGAAAGATGCTCCGTCGCTCGTTACCGCGTGCTGTTACATGATGCAGCGCGCCGGCAAACTCCAGCCGTAGCGGTCTAGCCATTTGCCCATTCCCGGAACGTCATCCTGCCGCGGAGCATAACGCCCCGAGGCCGGCTGTGCAATGTGAGACCTGACCCCGTATCTGCTCGTTAGGCGATCAATTGGTGCTGCTTGAGAGCGGCATCCAATTCCACTGGATTCGTGGTGATCATGGTTGCACCGGCTCGCTTTGCGAGCTCAACCACAGAGGAATCGATATTTATTGTGTAAATAAAGATTGGAATGTGGTTGTTGCTGTTGCGGATCTGTTGGGTAAGCTCGATGCCAGCACTGTCGTTCTTCTGTCCGTACTCCAACCTACGAAGATCAGTTACCACAGCATCGTAACGAGCGCGACCGAACAGATCGACGGCTTTTTCTGTTGAGGCTGCGCAGACAACAGTAACGCCCTTTTCCATAAGAGCCCGGTGCCGGTCTTCGTCCATTGAAAGGTGATCATTCACCCAGAGGATGAACTTGTTGGTCTCAGTCAGGTTTTTCTTTGCCATATGTCAATCTTCCTATGGGTTCCGTTTCTCGTTGATTGGTAGGTACTCTCGCGGCAAGCTCCCTGGGTTTTGCTTTTGCCTAACGTTGGCGATGAGCCGCGCTTGACGGCGACGGAGCGGCAGCAAAGCGACCGAGCAGTCAAGCGTCGGACTCCATCGCCCTTGTTAGCAATTCCAACAAACTAATTAGAGTTGGCTGATGGACTTTTCGTTGGCATGTACTTCCCAATCGCCCTGTTCTCTGCCAGCAATATCTTGGAGTTTCTCGACTACCCTTTCCGCCCATGCTTTATCGTTGGTTAAAAAAATAGGCGTACTAGTACTTTCTGTACTGATATAGATGGCTACATGCGGGATACGACGACTCTTGATTATCGATCTAACCGTCCACCACCCCCCGAAAAAAACTGCTAACACGGCGACGGGAATACTCATATTACCTAGCGGCCAGGCTTCGGTGCTTTCGACGGTGGGCGCTATCAAGAGAATCCCTAGTCCGATTGAAAATGAGATCACCGCAAACAAGTTTGGTTTGTTTCTGTAATTTCCTGACTCGTAATCCACAAACCAAGCGGCCGACCTAAGCAAACTTCGATCTAATTTAAGACCATCACTCCGAATGATTTCATTACCAATTATCTTAACGCTATTGATTCTTTCTCCTTCTAATTGCTAACGCTCGCCATCACCGGTGGCAAAACTGGAGCGAAGCGCAAGTTTTGGCATCCGGTGGATGGTATGGTTATGTAGTTTCTAGGCCTGAGTAAAATCCAAAATTTCCTTTGTTAACTCATCAGGCTTTTCCTCAATGACGAGGTGGCCCGCTTCGTCGATAATGTGAAAAGTTGACTCAGGAATTAGGTCGTGGAGCGCTTTCCCTCGCTCTAGCGGTATCCAACTATCTTCGCGTCCCCACAGAATCAAGGTGGGAGTAGTAATCGTATGATAAAGCGCTTGCGCCTCGTCGGTATATTTGGAATCTGCCTGTGCCATTTGGCGATAGAATGCTGCCTTCCCTTTTTCGCCGGTCCACGGCGCAACAATACCGTCCAGGGTAGCTTCATCAAGCGGCTTGAAAGCAGCCGTTTGCACGTAGGTACGGACAACGGCTTCATGGATATAGTCCGGCAACCCTGAGAACGCAGCTTCATGGGCATTTACATGCCGGAAAAAGGGCGATCCCCAAGGAGAGACAGCGACTGGGTCAATGAGAATGATCTTTTGAAAACGCCGACCATTTAGAAGGTGAGTCCTGAGCGCTGTAGCACCACCGAAATCATGACCAACGATAATCGGATCGTCGAGTTTCCAGTGGTTAAGCAAACAATCTAGGACTTTGTTCTGTACACCCAATGAAAAATCACCTTCATCCTTGCTCGACTGGCCGTAGCCCATCAAGTCAAAAAAGTAGACTGTGTACTCTCTGGACAACTGCTCGATCAAATGACGCAGATTGAATGATGACCAAGGTGTTCCATGAACAAGGACCATTGGCGGGCCTTCACCCAACCGCCCATAATGTATGTTCCGTCCTTTATAGTCATAAGACTCAGAAAGTTCCCATCCACGCATCAATCAGACTCCTTTTCTACATAACGTTAAGCGCAGCCCGCCGCCAACTGGCCAGGCGCCCGCGTCAGCGGCGCCTGGCCAGTTGGCGGTCGGGCTGGCGCGCTGGTTGGGTTCTTCGTCAGAGGCGATGCGGTCATGGGATAAGTCGCCTTCCACGAGGCTCGATGTCAAACCAATGCGATGCATTCGGGATTGGCACCTTGGTTAGGCAGTCAGTTATTACGTACCCATCGGCCGATACGATGTAGCTCCACACATGGAGGAAACTGTCTTTGATGGCTTCAACCATAATGTTATGGCAAGCATAGACTTGTGAGAGCTCGACCCGAGGCTCGACAGGAGGCGAGGAATGCGTGGTGCTCTGGATCGAACGAATGTCGGTTAGGTCCAACCCGAAACGGTGACGAATGTCCTCGGCCACAAGGATTTCCAAGGCCCCAGATGAGAGTGCGATAGATGGAGTGCAGTCCTTGCAACCATACGCCTGCCCCAAGTGGTGCACCACGCGCCGGAGCCTTGGAGCGTAGTGCTCGGCTGCCATTGCCAAAGTGAGAATTGATGAGGCGAATCCTAGAAGTGCACCTACCGCCTCCCAGCTAGCACCAACGCCAATATCAGCCGGTCCCAAGTAGACTGCATCCGCGCCGGATATTTTCTGAATGTCTTGCTTTAGCTTCTGTTGCCGACTTTCAGCCGCAGCATTGCCAAGTACCTCGTCAGATTCATCCCCGCTAATCGGGGCAATCAAAAAGATTTGGGCACCGTCTGTAGCAATCGCTGCGTCTTCGCACCAGTCGTACAGGTGAGGCTGGTCTTCTGCGCTCATCGCGGAACGCTCGCTTGTGAACCCAACGCCGTAAATCAGCCGAGCTATAAGGAGCGGCAGCGACTGAAGGCGTCGGCTGGATTTGCCTTGTTAGGCATTGTTTACCTAGTAATTACTCTAATACCGCGACCAGTAACCCCATCAGGACAACCTCTAAACTCTCCGAAACCACTCGTTTCAAAGAGTTCACGTAGGTTTTCCAAGTCACCTACGGATTCTAAAACACTTCGATGTCTCTCCATTGAACCAAGAACGGTACAAAGATCGACCAGAGGACGCACATTCTCGAAATCAAGAACAAGCGCAAAGTCTATACGGTAATCGGCAGCAAACGATGTTTCGCTGTATAGAAAGGTTGAAAAAATCAGAATTATTATTCGCTTCATCCTGCCGCTCCTAGATTGTTGCCTAACGTTGAGGCTGGCGCGCCGCCCGTTACCGCGCCGGAGCGAAGCGACGGCGCGGTAACGGGCGGTCGCAGCCGAGCGACTCGTTAGAATCGATATTCAGTCTTACGGACGTTGTGCGCTCCGGAGCGATAAATACTTACCAGCTACGAAAAACGCGGCGCCGAAAACGAATAGCATGTTCTTGACAATATGCGACACGGAATATTGGCCACCGTTAGTCCAGTGGTTCAATTTTGTGCGCTCTTCAACCGTCCGTCTGACTGTCTCATTTATTTTCTTCGACGCCGAGTCGTATATTTCTCTTCTGCTTTCTGCGTCTTGCGTTGCCAGTTGCTCACCGATCGAACGGAGTACTCGCATTAGCGCTAGGTTAACCTCTTCTTGAATCTGATAGCGCCACTGAGCCGGTTGGCTGCCAAACCAATCGCTTACGAGAACCTGCCAGGAGGTCGCTGTCATAACCATCACTAAACCCAGCAGTTCCAGCCGTAGAGCCCATATCTCTGAACGTCGTGCCATGTGTGCGGCCGTGGTTATTGGAGATTTCTAACGGTAGCGTTCAGGCGCCGCTTGAGGCGAGGGCCGGAGTTGCGTCAGCGACTTCGGCCAGCGGGTCAAGCGGTCGCTCGGGAACGCATTGTTACTAACCGTCCATTAAGTAATGTCAGGCCGCAGCCTGGGCATCGAGGATATAGCGGCAGTGCGGATGGCGGAAGAAACCGGCAACCACCTTGGGCAATGCGCACAGGCGCTCAAGCGCCCGCACTGCCTTCTCTTTGAAGTCGACCTTGTTGGCCACCGTCTGCTTGGCGATGTGCGCCTTGACGTTGCCCCAGACCTGCTCGTCTGGGTTGAGGTGCGGGGAGTACGGCGGCAGGAAGAACAACTTGAGCCGGCCGTTTTGCGCTTCGACGAACTCCCTGACGATGCGCGCCTTGTGGATGC
>NZ_NRRV01000007.1 GCF_016583825.1 Thiohalocapsa halophila
ACGGCGCCTGGTCCGTGCGGCTCGCGGCGAAGGCCACCCGCTGTATGCCGAGCTGCCCCAGGGCGTCCAGGGCCGTCATCACCGCCTGGTGCGGGGTCTCGGCGTCGGCCCGAATGAGTACGGGCCGATCGGCCGCATCGGGACCCGCGGTCGCCTCTTCCAGCGCCCGGCGCAGCGTACCGACATCGGTGCCCAGCACCTCGCGGCCGTCCACGTAGAAGCGCCCGGAGACATCCACCACCAGCTCCAGCAGGTCCAGCTCGCCGGCGGCAGCCGGCTCGCCGTCGGCCTGCGGCAGCGTCAGGCGCAGCCGCGCGTCGTCGTTGAAGGTGGTGGAGACCATGAAAAAGATGAGCAGCAGGAAGACGACATCGATGAGCGGCGTCAGGTTGATGTCCGGGGGCTCCCGGCGCCTGGGCCGCAGGTTCATGCCTGGCCCCCGTAATCGCCGGCCTCGCGCGCGCCCTGCATCACCTCGATGAGCCTGAGCGCCTGCTCTTCCATGGCGACGATGAGCTTGTCGACGCGATTGTCGAAATAGCGATAGAACATCAGCGCGGGGATGGCCACGGACAGCCCCGAGGCCGTGGTGATGAGTGCCTGGGAAATACCGCCGGCGAGCACGCCGGGGTTGCCGACGCCGGCCTCCATGATCACGCCGAAGACCTCGATCATGCCGAGCACGGTGCCGAGCAGACCGAGCAGCGGCGTCACCGCCGCGATGGTGCCCAGGGTGTTGAGATAACGCTCCAGGTCCGCCACCACCTGGCGGCCCGTGTCCTGGATGGCCTCCTTCATGACCTCGCGGGAATGGAAGCGGTTCACCAGGCCGGCCGCGAGCATGCGCCCCAGGGCCGAGCCCTCGCGGATCTCGGCGATGCGGTCGTCGTTCAGGAGCTGCCGGCGGTGCAGCTGCCAGATGCGGCTCACCAGGTCCTCCGGCATGATCGCCCACCGGCGCAGGGCCCAGAAACGCTCGATGACGATGGCCATCGCAACGATGGAGCAGAGCAGAATCGGCCACATCAGCCAACCGCCCGCCCGCAACAGCTCGAACACCTGATCAATCACTCCCGAATTGCCCCTCCGGTATCGCGCCGGGTCCAAAACCTCGGAATCATAACAGCTCCGGGCCATGCCGCCGACGGGGCACCACGACCCGGCTGTACACGCATAGGGTTGCCGTACCGGCGGCGGCAGGGCGGCGTTGTTGCAGGCCGCCGGTGAGCGGGACTCCTCGGTGCAAGCGCGGCCAAGACCTCGCCATGCTCAGGGTGGTGCCCGGCTCGTGGCGTCCGCGGGCCTCGGGCGGTGGCGCCAGAGTCGCTGGCGGACTTCACGAGCGCCTGTCGGTACCAGCGGCCCCGGCTGCGCCGGCAGCCGCAAGGTGACGCCGCCGTCCGTGGCCGTGCTTGCGGCGGCGGCACCGAGGGCCCGCACCCTGGCCACCACGTCCGCGCTCGGGAAGCCGAAGCGGTTCGCGTAGCCGGCGGAGAACCAGACCCAGTCCGGGTCCACCGCACGCAGGAAGGCCGCGGTGCTGGAGCTGTCGCTGCCGTGGTGCGACGCCAGCAGGACATCCGCCGCCAGTGCCCCCGGCACGGCAGCCACCAGTGCGGCCTCGACACCGGCCTCGATGTCGCCGGTCAACAGCACGCTCGCGCCGCCGGCCGCCACGTGCAGCACACAGGAGGCATCATTGCCTTCCTGAGCCGGGCCCGACGGATGCAGGACGCGGAATTCGACGCCGTCCCAGCGCCAATGGTCGCCCGCGCGGCAAGCCTCGGCGGCCACGCCCGCCGGCGCGTCCAGTGCTTGGGGCTCACCGCTCAGCACCCGGCGGACGGGCAGATCAGCGGCGAGGCCCTCGAGCCCGCCGGCGTGATCCTGGTCCGCATGGCTCACCATGGCGATGTCGACGCCGCCGACGCCGCGGTGGCGCAGATACGGCGCCACCACCACAGTGCCCGTATTGAAGCCGCTGGGCCAGCCGACCCCCATGTCGTAGACCAGCGTATGGCCGGCCGTGCGCACCACCACCGCAAGCCCCTGCCCCACATCCAGCATGGTGAGCTGCGCCGCGCCCGGCGGCGGCGCCGGCGGCCGCGCCGCCGCCAGCGGCAGCAACAGCACCAGGCCGAGCCAACGCGCCGGCACACCCCGGGGCGCAAGCAGCAGCAGCGCCCCGCCCCCTGCCGCGAGCCACACCCAGAGCGCACGCCCGCCAAGGGTGACACCGGCCAGCTCCCAGCCGGCGATGGCGGCCAGCAGGGCATAGCCGGCATCCAGCACCACAGCCACCGGCCAGAGGGCCCAGGGCCAATCGCCGGCGAGGGCCAAGCCCGCGAACAGCAGCACCACCGGCAGCAACAGCCCGAACAGCGGCACCAGCACCAGGTTCACGGCCGGCGCCACCAGCGACGCCCGGGCGAAGAAGAACAGCAGCAGCGGCAGCAGCCCCACGGCCACGGCCCATTGCGCCCGCCCCCAGCGCACCAGGGCAAAGGGCGGCGCCAGCCGCTGGCTTAGAGCGTAGAGCAGCATCGCCACGGCAGCGAAGGACAGCCAAAAGCCATAGGAGAGCACGCTCGCCGGGTCCAGCAGCAGCACCGCCAGCAGCGCCAACGCGAGACCGGACCAGGGCCGCAGGGTGCGGCCCAGCATGGCAGCCACCAGTACCACCGCCAGCATGGCCAGCGCCCGCTGCGTGGAGATGGAGAAGCCGGCGAGGGCCGCATAGCCCGCGGCGGCCAGCAGCGCCACACCTGCGGCGGCTCGCGGCGCGGCGAGCCGGCGCGTCAGCCGCGGGAAGCGCGACCAGCTCCAGCGCACTGCCAGCAACACCGCGCCCGCCACCAGCCCCACATGCAGACCCGAGATGGCGATGAGATGGCTGGTGCCGGTGCGCGAGAAGACCTCCCATTGCGCCGGCGTCAGGCCGCCGCGGTCGCCGAGCACCAGCGCCGGTACCAGCGCCGCGGCAGGGCCCTCCGGCAGCAGAGCCGCCAAGCGGTCGCGCAAAGCCTGGCGCCAGTGATCCAGCCGATAGGGCCCGGGCCCGGCCGTGAGGCGCACCGCCGCCTCCGGGTCCCGCACATGTCCGGTGGCGGCGATACCGCGCTGAAAGAGCCAGCCTTCG
This sequence comes from Thiohalocapsa halophila, assembly GCF_016583825.1. Taxonomy (GTDB): domain Bacteria; phylum Pseudomonadota; class Gammaproteobacteria; order Chromatiales; family Chromatiaceae; genus Thiohalocapsa; species Thiohalocapsa halophila. The sequence goes on from NZ_NRRV01000007.1 coordinate 3,140, forward strand.
TAGTCGAAGCCGCCGGGATTGACGAAGCCGTGCGGGGGCTTCAGGCGCAGCGACAGCCGCCAGCGCTGGCCCACTCGCAGCGCCGGGCGCTCCCGGTACCAGGACAGGCGCACTAGGCCGCGGAAGCCGAGCGGCTCGCCGTCTGCCCGCAGCCGCTCGATGCGGAACAAGAAGCGCTCGGCGTAGCCCTTGTCCTGCGGCAGCGAGGCGACCCGCCCCACGGCGACCAGTGTCTGATTCACGCGCTGCTCCGGAAACGGGCTGCAGAGGACGCGGCAGGCATCCAGGTACGCCCAGAGCGCGCCGGCCGCCACCAGCGACACCAGCAGTGCCGGCGCCAGTGCCACCGGCAGCCGCCGGCGCCAGCCGGCCGCCGCCAGCAGCAAGACGCTCGCAACGCCCGCCAGGAGCCAGGGCAGCCAAGGCCCAGGCAGGCGCGGCAGTGCCGCGAAGCCCCCGCATCCGGTCGCGAAGGCCAGGGCCACGGGTGTGGGTGACAGCCTTCGGGGGGTGGCGACGGGCCCGGCTTCAACGCGCTGTGCTGGAGCGCCATCCATGGCCAAAGCCGGGTCTCAGCCCTTGCGGACCCGGTCCTTCAGGTCCAGCTCACCCACGAGGGGGGCGCGCCAGAGACAGCGTCGGCAGGCGCGCCGAAGGCAGCGGACCGGCCCGTTTCGACGCCTTGGTGCTGGCGTATACTCGCTGCGGCGCCGCCCATTCAGAGGCCCCAGACCCGACACCGTGAGACGCTGGCTCAAGGGCATCCTGCCCAACCCGCGCGTGATCCTGGAAAGCCGCTGGATCCGCGTATTCGGCACCCTGTTGCAGGACCCCAATCTTTGGCACCTGAACCGACGCTCGGCATCGGGCGCCGTCGCCGTCGGACTGTTCATGATGTACATGCCGCCGTTCGGGCAGGTATTCATGGCTTCGGCAGCGGCTATCAAGCTGCGGGTCAACCTGCCCATCGCCGCCTCCATTATCTGGCTCAGCAACCCGCTGACCATACCCCCGATGTTCTACCTGGCCTATGTCATCGGCGCCTTTCTGACCGGCCAGCCCATCCGCACCTTCGAGCCGGACTTCTGGCTCGACTGGCACAACTGGCTCGGCGTGCTCGGCCCCCTGGCGCTCGGCTGCCTCATTTGTGCCTGCACCTTCGCCGCCGCCGGTTATTTCACGGTGCAGTGGCTCTGGCGGCGGAGCCTGCGCCAAGAGATCCGCCGCCGGCGCCGGCGTTATGCCGCAGCTCGCGACAGCACGCCATAGTCCAGGCGCCAGATCTGATCCGCTCGGGCCGCGAGGTCCGTGTCATGGGTGACGATCACCAAGCTGGTGCCCTGCTCGGCGTTCAGCTCCAACATCATCTCGTAGACATCCGTCGCCGTGTGTCGATCCAGGTTGCCGGTGGGCTCGTCCGCCAGCACACAATCCGGGCGGGTCACCAGGGCTCGGGCGACCGCCGCGCGCTGGCGCTCGCCGCCGGAGAGCTCGGAGGGCTTGTGCGTGAGCCGATGGTCGAGCCCGACGCGCGCCAGCACCGCCGCCGCGCGCTCGCGCGCCTCTGCCGGGCGCAGCTTGCCGATCAACAGCGGCATGGCAACGTTCTCCAGCGCCGTGAACTCCGCCAACAGATGATGGAACTGGTAGACGAAGCCGAGCTTGCGGTTGCGCAGCAGTCCACGCTCGCGCTCGGACAGGCGCATCGGGTCCTGGCCCGCCCAGAGCACCTGCCCGGACGAGGGCCGCTCCAAGCCGCCCAGGCAGTGCAACAGCGTGCTCTTACCGGAGCCGGATGCACCGACGATGGCGACGCGCTCGCCCTGCCCGATGGTGAGATCCACGGCGCGCAGCACGACCACCTCCTGGGGTCCTTGGCGAAAGGTCTTGCCGACACCGCGGGACTCCAGCACCGGCAAGGCCGTATCCGTCGCAGCGCCCGGCGTCGGCGTCGCGCTCTGGGCCAGATCATTCATAGGGGTCGTTCACGGTCTTCACTCAGGCCGATCATTCAGGGCGATCATTCATAGCGAAGGGCCTCCGCCGGGTCGGTGCGTGCCGCACGCCAGGCCGGATACAGGGTGGCGAGCACCGACATCAGAAAGGCGCCCCCGCCCACCCGCAGCACGTCGCCGGCGCGCACGTCCGAGGGCAGCGCACTGATGTAGTAGATGCTCGGGTCCAGGAAGTGCACGCCGAAGGCGCGCTCGATGCCGGCGACAATGGGCTCGACGTTCCAGCCGAGCAGCACACCGCCGACGACCCCGAGCAAGGTCCCGGCGACACCAATGGTTGTGCCCTGCACCATGAAAATGCCCATGACCCGCCCCGGCGAGGCGCCGAGGGTGCGCAGCACGGCGATGTCGGCGCGCTTGTCGGTCACCACCATCACCAGCGTCGAGACGATATTGAAGGCCGCGACGGCGACGATCAGGAATAGGATGATGGTCATCATCCGCTTCTCGGTGCGCAGCGCCGCGAAGAAGTTGCGGTGCACCTGGGTCCAGTCCGTGACGCGATAGGCCACGGCCGACTCGGCACCTTCGCGCTCAGCTTCCGCATTCAGCGCATAGGCGACCTCGCGGGACACCAAGGGCGCGTCGAACATGTCCGTGAGCTTGAGACGAATGCCCTCGGCGGCCTCACCCAGGCGCATGAGCAGCGCTGCGTCCGCCATGTGCATGAAGCCGGCGCCGCGGTCATAGTCGGACATGCCAACCTCGAACAGCCCGACGACCTCGAACGCCTTGAGCCGCGGCATGACGCCCACCGGCGTCGCGTTCAGCTGCGGCGTCACCACCGTGACCTTGTCGCCGACGCCGACGCCGAGCACGGCCGCGAGCTCCGCGCCCAGCACGATGTTGAAGCTCTCCGCTGTCAGGTCGTCGACACTGCCGACGACCATGTCCCGGCGCAGATCGGATACGGCGTCCTCACGTGCGGGCACGATGCCGCGCAGCAGCGCCGCATGGGTGCGCCCGGCGTTCATCAGCATGGACTCCAGCTCCACGTAGGGGGCGGCCCCCACCACGTCCGGGTATTGCTGCACACGTTCCACCACGGATTGCCAGTCGGCGATGCCTGCGTCCGGCGCGCTCAGGGTGGCATGGGAGGCCATGCCGAGGATGCGCTCCTGGATCTCCTTGTGGAAGCCGTTCATAACCGACAGCACCACGATGAGGGCGACGATGCCGAGCATGATGCCCAGCATGGAGATCAGCGAGATGAAGGAAATGAAGTGATTGCGCCGCCGCGCCCGGGTGTAGCGGAGACCGACGAACAAGGGCAGGGGCTGGAACATGGGTGGGGCTTAGAGCGTGCTCCGCACGCACAGAGCGCGCACGGACATGAGTTGTGCCACAGGGGCGGCCGGCAGCTGACGGCCGTGGTTTGCACGGAATGCCCCGGCACGGGGCGTCGAGGACGCTACGCTCTTGTGAGCCGCCGCCGAGTAGCGCCGCTATCGCACGCCGCCGCCCAGGCGGCTGGACCCTGCTGAGAGCAGCCACCCAGCGGCGGCATGACGGCTACTCGCTGCCAGCCGGCGCGGCTGGTGCACGGCCGGGTGCATACCCCGGATACATGGGCACCGGCGGCCTGGCCATGGGCATCGGTGGGCGGTTGCTGTAATACTGCTGCCAGCGCTTGCGGGCCTCTTCCATGGCTTGCTGGCGCATGGCCTCGTACTGCCGCATCAGCTCGGCGCGGCGCTCCTGGGCGGCCTGCGCCGCGGCTGCCGGCGACCGAGGCGCCGCCGCACGCGGCGGTGCCATGCGGTAACCGGCCGTGGACTCGGGCCTGGTCGCCGGCGTCGGCCCGGGTGCCGCAGCCGCTTGCTGCGCAGGCTGCGAGGCGGGTGCGCTCGGCTGCTGTGCGGGCGCCTCTGCCGGGGTCTTCTCGGCGGTCTCGGCCTGCTCGCCAGCGCCCCCGGCATCGGCCGATTCTTCATTCATGACGGCTTGGGCGAAGGCCTCGGCTTCGGCCTTGCTGACCTTCTCGGCCTCGGCCTCGGCATCGCCGCTGGCCGCGGTGTCGACCGGCGCGGGCGCTGGCTTGGGCTCGGGCTTTGCGGGGGCTTCGGGGGCGGCCTTGGCAGGCTCAGGAACGGTCGCGACCTGGGCGGCGGCGGGCTCGGCCTGGTCTGACGCTGGCTCTGAAACTGGCTCTGGCACCGGCTCCGACACCGGCGGAGCGGCGGCGGTGCTGGCATCGATGCTGGCGGCGGACGCCGGCTTGGGCGCGGACGGCTCCGGGGTGGCCGCCGCCTGCTGGCGCTGAGGCTGGGGCTCAGTCTGGGGCTGAGGCTGGGGCGGCTGAGTCTGCGGTTGTGCAGTCGCGGGCTGGGCGGCGGCTTGCGCGGGCGCCTCGTCCGGTGCCGCGGCACTCGCGGACGCCGTGGTGTCCCCAGCGGCGGTGCCGGCGGCTGGCGTGTCGGTGTCACTCGGCTCGGCGCTCGCCATGGGCGCCTGGGTCGTCTGCTCGCTGCGCTCGACGGCGCCGAGGTAGAGGTAGCCGAACAACAGCACCAAGCCCCAGAGCAGGAGCTTGGGCAGGAAAGTGAGCCGGCTGTTGGAAGCTTGTTCGCCTGATTCGGCCATGTTGTTTACCTCGTGCTTCGAAATTCAGACGCCCATAATAACCCTTGCGGGGCCAAGGTGCCCGACTGGGGTGCCCGACTGGGGTGCCCGACCGGGCCGCGCGGCTGGCCGTCCAGGCCCTGCGCGCAAGCGCCCCGCGAGACCGGGATGTCCGACCCGCTGGCAGGCCGCCGGCGCCCCGCAGTCAGTGTGCGGCCACCAGTGCCAGCAGCAGCCGGCGTACGGCATCCGCGCAGCGCGCCAGATTGGCCTCGATGTCGGCCATGGTCACCTCGCCGTCGGCCTTACCGGCGGCCCAGTTGACCACGAATGCCAGTAGTGCGTAGTTGAGGCCGCGCTCGCGTGCGAGCACCGCTTCGGGCATCGCGGTCATCCCCACCAGATCGCAGCCGTCGCGCTCCAGGCGCCGGATCTCGGCCGCTGTCTCTAGCCGCGGCCCTTGGGTGACACCGTAGGTACCGCCGGCGTGCACATCCATACCGGCACCCGCCGCGGCCGCGAGCAAGCGCTCGCGCAGCCCCGGCGTCAGGGGGGCGGTGAAATCGACGTGCATGACGTCGCCGTCGGCGCCGTCGTAGAAGGTGCTCAGGCGTCCCCAGGTGTAGTCGATGAGCTGGTCGGGCACGCAGAGGCGCAGCGGGCCGCAATCGGCGGCGATGCCGCCGACGGCGCCGAGTGCCACCACGTCCGTGACGCCGCGATCCGCCAAGGCCTGCACATTGGCGCGATAGTTGATGGCATGCGGCGGAATACTGTGGCCGGCGCCGTGGCGCGGCAGAAAGTAGAATGCCTGCCCGGCGTGGCGCAGCGTCAACAGCTCCGCCGAGGGCGCACCATAGGGGGTGTCCACCCACTCGCGGTGAGCCACTTCCACGTCCGGCAGCGCTGCAAAACCGGACCCGCCGATGATGCCAAGATGGCCCATGTACATGCTCCGTGGCCGACCCGCGGCTGCGCGCGGCACACCACAGCGGCGGCCCCGGGGCGTAGGCGACAAAACGCGCGCAGTCTACGCCGCGGCGGCCGCGGCGGCAAACCGACGCAGCTGCGGAAGCCGTCCGGGGGTCGTTGAAAGGCTGAGCTAGCAGCAAGGCGCAAAAAAAATCGGGCCGGTCCCAGCCAGGGGACCGACCCGATGCAGCTGGCGCGTTAGCGCCAGCGCAATGCTATGTCAGGGGCGAGCGACTCAGCGGTGGGCGAAGCTCCATGCCCGCCGCATGCCCGCCCCGCCCTCGCCCGTTAGGCGCGCTGCTCGGCGTAAGAGGTGAACATGCCGATCTCCACCAGCTTGGGGAAGAGCACCTGCTCCTCGCGGTCGATCCGGTAGGTCAGCATATCGAAGATCTCCCGGGACTCCTCCAGAAATTCTTCCGTGAAATTGAAATCGCAATCCTTCAGCCACTTCCTGTAGTACTCGTCGAAGGTGCGGCGCAGGGGCTTCTCGCCGCTGATGAAGCCCCAAGCGATAGACTTCACCTTGGGGTCCTCATGGATCAAAAGGTTCGGATACAGTTGCCGGTCTTCTTCGGCCAGGTGCGCCTTGACCTTCTTGGCCAGATCACACATGAGCTCGTACGCGGTCTTGGCATTGGGCCGGATCTTGAGCTGCTCGACGGTCATGATAGAGCGCAGATCGTCGATCATCTGGCGCAGCTCGGCGTGGCTATTGCGGTAGCCATCGAGTGATTGCATTACCCATCCTCCTCGTTCACTGCGGTGAGCCGTCGGGGTGGTCACCGCCCGGGGCGCCGGGGCTTGCGGCACCCGCCGGGCCGGTGTTGCGGTGGAGGCACCGGCAAGACGGCTGCATCGGCCCTGGCGGTTGCGCCAGCGACGGCGAGCTCATCGGGCCTTGCAAAACCTGCAAGTGAGGCACGCCGCCACGCACACGCTTACGGGCCGTATGTGAGTGATGGTTTAACGCATGCACCCTCTAATGTCAAAAAGCCCTTCATTATATTAGCGTTTTATCTGGCAGCCCCATGCCCTGGGCCGCATCAGACATCGTCGTCGGCGGCGGCATAGATGCCCGGCAGATTGCGAAAATAGCGCTTGTAGTCCAGCCCGTAGCCCATGACGTAGCGGTTGGGCAGGCGCAGACCGATAACATCGGGCCGATAGTCGGTCTCGGCTGCACCCTCCTTCATGGTCAGCACCGCAGCGGTGACGCTCGCCGCACCGTCCTCGCCACAGGCGTGGGCGATCGCCTCCATGGTGTGGCCTTGGTCGAAGATGTCGTCGACGATGAGCACATGCTCACCGCGCACGGCCTCCGCCGGGCGATGCTGCCAATGCAGCTCGGCGCCGCTCAGTGCACCGCGATAGCGCGTGGCATGCGCATAGTCGAGGCGCAGCGGAAACTGGAGGCGCGGCAGCAACAGCCCGGCCACGACGATGCCGCCGGTGACCACCGACAGCACCAGCGGGTCCTTGTCGCCTAGGCGCGCGGCGATGTCGGCGGCCATGGCATCCAGGGCCGCCTCCACCGTCGCCTGGTCGGCCAGGCACTCGGCACGGGCGAGCACACCGGCGTAATGATCCGCGGGCATCTTGTGCATCAAACGGCTCCTTTGGCGTTGCGGGTCGCAGGGGAGGGATTGGCGCCGGCCGGGACCGGCCGGCGACGACAGCGTGCTTCAGCGCCGGGCAGTGCGTACGTCCAGGTGGTCGCGCAGGCGGTCGCCGAGGAGGTTCACCGCCAGCACCACCAGCATCAGCGCGGCGCCGGGGGCCGCCACCAAGTGCGGCGCGGTGAGCATGTGCGCGACGCCGTCGCGGATCATGCTGCCCCAGGACGCCGCCGGTGGCTGCACGCCGAGCCCGAGGAAGGATAACCCAGCCTCGGCGACCACCGCACCGGCGATGCCGAAGGTGGCCTCGACGATCAGGGGCGCGGCGGCCAGGGGCAGCAGGTGTCTGCGCAGGATGCGGACCGGGCCGGCGCCGAGCGCCCGGGCGGCCAGCACATGGTCGCGGCGGCGCAGCGAGAGCACCTGGGCCCGCGCCAGCCGGGCATAGCCCACCCAGCTCACCGCGGCCAGGGCGATGACGACATTGCCGAGCCCGGGCCCGAGAATGCCCGCCAGCGCGATGGCGAGCAGGATGCCGGGGAAGGCCAGGAAGACGTCGATGATGCGCACCATCAACAGATCCACCCAGCCGCCGGCGAAGCCGGCGACCCCGCCCAGGAGCGCACCGACGGCGACGGACAGCAGCACGACGCCGAAGCCGACGGCCAGGGAGGTGCCGGCACCGGCCGCCAGCCGCGCCAGCACCGGCCGCCCGAGGTCATCGGCGCCCAGGGGCAGCCCCGGGGCCGGCGGCGCCAAGATGCGCGGCAGGTCCACTCGGTTGGCCGCATCGGTCACGAAGGGGCCCGCCAGCGCCGCCGCCAGCCAAGCCAGCAGCACCAGCCACGGCAAGACCGCCAGCGGCCGCCCCCGCCGGGCGCTTTGACGGCGGGCGCCCCGGCCTTGCGGGGACGGCCGCTGGCGCTCAGTCGGCGCTGATGCGCGGGTCGATCCAGGCATAGGCGAGATCCGTCAGCGTGTTGACGGCGACGTAGGACAGGCTGATCAGGAGCACGCAGCCCTGGACCACCGGGAAGTCCCGCGCCTTGATGGACTCCACCAACAGGCTGCCGATGCCGGGCCAGGCGAACACCGTCTCCGTAATCACGGCGCCCGCCAGCAGGCCGCCGAGCTGGAGACCGATGACGGTGAGCACCGGCAGCCAGGCATTGCGCAGCGCATGGCGCCAGAGCACCGCCGCTTCCCCCAGGCCCTTGGCACGGGCGGTGCGCACATAATCCTCCCCGAGCACCTCCAGCATGCTCGCGCGCACCATCCGCGCGAGGATAGCGGCGAGCGCAGTGCCCAGCGTGAGCGCCGGCAGCACGATGCCGAGCGGCGCCTGATCACCGCTCACCGGCGTCCAGCCGAGCCAGAGCGAGAAGACGAGAATCAACAGCGGCCCGAGCCAGAAGTTCGGGATGGAGATGCCCAGCAGCGACAGCGTCATGGCCGCCGAATCCACCGCGCTGCCCCGAAACCGTGCCGCCAGCACGCCCAGTGGCAGTGCGACCACCAGGGCGATACCGAGCGCCGCCGCGGCGAGCCGCAATGTCGCCGGCAGGCGCTCGGCGAGGATCGCCGTCACCGGGCGCTGGTCCAGAAACGAGGCCCCGAGGTCCAGCCGCAGCAAGTCGCCGAGATAACTCCAGTACTGCTCCCAGAGGGGCCGATCCAGGCCAAGCGCCGCGCGCAGCGCCGCGCGGTCCCCGGCCTGGGCGCGCTCACCGAGCATGGCCTCCACGGGGTCGCCAGGCACCAGGTGGATCAGCGCGAACACCAGGGTGCAGACGCCGAGCACCACCACCAGGGCGCTCGCCAGACGGGTCAGGACGGGCGCGGGCACGCTGCGCAGCGCCGGCGCGGGGACACCGGCGTCAGTGGATGTCCACGACGCTGCCCAGGGGCACGGCGTCAAAGAGCGCGATGAGGTCCGCATCGCGCATGCGGATACAGCCGTGAGAGCGCGGCACGCCCATGGGCTCAGTGGGCGGACAGCCGTGGATGTAGATGAACCGTCGCAGGCTGTCCACATCGCCGCCGCGGTTGCGCCCGGGCTCGGTGCCCGTGAGCCAGAGGATGCGGGTCAGGATCCAATCCCGCTGCGGCTGACACGCGCGGAGCTCGTGGCTGTAGACCTCGCCGGTCCAGCGCCGGCCGCGGAACACGGCGCCCGCCGGACAGCCGGCGCCGATCTTGAGCCGCACCCGATGCCGCCCGCGCGGCGTACAGCCGCTGCCGTGGCGCTCGCCCGGGCCATTGGCCCCGGTGGAGACCGGATAGACGCGGGGCGCGCCGGCAGCGCGCAGTGTCAGCGTCTGCTGCGACAGATCGATGCGGATTACCGCCATCTGCGTCCCGAGCTCCAGAGCGCCCTGGCCAAGTCGCGCAGACGTTTTGTCGGCGCTGTCGCTGTCGTCATGCCAGTCGCGGGGCCGAAGCCGGCTCGCGCGCGAGCCCCAAGGGTCAGGCCGACTCCCGACACTGCTTGCAGACGCCGTAGATGATGAGGGAGTGATCCTCGATCTGGAAATCGTGCTCGGCGGCGATGGCGCGCTGGCGCTCCTCGATGATCTCCGAGACGAACTCCACCACCTTGCCGCACTTGACGCAGACGAGGTGGTCGTGGTGCCCGCCGCGGTTGAGCTCGAACACCGATTGCCCGCCCTCGAAGTGGTGACGACAGACGAGCCCGGCCCCCTCGAACTGGGTCAGCACCCGGTAGATGGTGGCCAGGCCGATCTCTTCGCCGGCGGCGAGCAGCTCTTTGTAGACGTCCTCGGCGCTCAGATGCCGAAGCTCGCTCGTCTCCAGCACATTGAGAATCTTGACGCGGGGCAGCGTGACCTTGAGCCCCGCCTGCTTGATCTGCTGGTTCTCCATCATTGCCTCATGCTCCCCAACGCCTGCCGCGGGAAGCTCACTGAACCGCCGCGTGCTGCATGTGCGTCGGCTGCGTTAGACTTGGCCGATCGATCCGCTGCTGCCGACGCCGCCTCGCAGCGGCCTTTCGCGGCCGCACCAGCGCCCTATGCGGCACCACTGCGAGGCAGCACTCAGGATGCTTCAACGGAGTCACCCGACCCGATGCGAAAGATTGTCATTCTCCTCATAATACTGACTATTGCCGCACAATTCGGATGTGCACGCAACAAGAAGCCCGATCCGTACAAGGAAGCGTCTGCGCTATCGAGCCTGCCCTTCGTGTACAAAATGCCGGTCCAGCAGGGCAACATCGTCACCAAGGACATGCTGGACGAGCTGGAAATCGGTATGACCAAGGCGCAGGTGCGCTTTCTGCTCGGCACGCCGCTGCTGACCGACATGTTCCACAGCGACCGCTGGGACTACACCTACACCATGAAGCGCGGCCACAAGCCCATGGAGAAAAAGCCGTTAACGCTCTTTTTCCAGGACGACGCGCTGGTGCGCGTTCAGGGCTTCGTACCGCCGGACCCGGATCAAGGCATTCCCGGAGAAGACCAGCCGCAGGTGGTGGTGAAGGTGCCGGACTACGAGGAGCGCCGCGGCATTATCGAGCGCACCCTGGGCGTCGTCGGACTGGAGCCCGAGGACTGAGCGCCGGCGGGCAGTACCCGCCGCGGGTATGCCCGGGCAGCTTCCCAGCGGCTGCGGCTCGGATCCGGCTGCAGCCGCGCCAAAGCCGCCAGGTGCGTGCTCCTGCACTGCACCCGCTCGCGTCAGGCCCCGGCCTTATCGCCCTTGGCGTCGGCCGCCTTGGGATCGGATTTCTTCGCATCCGCGTCAGCGGCGCGCGACTTGCGCGCCTGCTTCGGGTCCGCGATCAGCGGTGGATAGATCTCCACGCGGTCGCCGTCCGCCAGGGCGATGTCGAGCTTCGCCACCTTGCCGAAGACCCCGACCTTATTGGCGGTCAAGTCGATCTCCGGAAAGCGCTGGGTGATGCCGGAGCGCTCGATGGCGTCGCCGATGGTCAGCCCCTCGGGCCCCTGCACCGGCAGCAGCGCCTGGGCCCCCTCACGGGCGTAGGCCACCTCCACGCGAATGGTCTCGTCAGTCACCGTATACCTCGTCGGCTCGTTTGCAGAAGGCGTCCACCAGGGAGTTGGCAATGGTCCCGAACACGCCGCCGAAGGCCTTGTCGATCAGCCGGCCGGAGAACTCGAAGTCCAGCTCCAGCTCCACTTTGCAGGCGTCGTCACGCAGCGGCCTGAAGGTCCAGAGTCCAGTGAGCTTGCGGAAAGGGCCGTCCATCAGATCGATGTACATCCGCTCCGGCGGCTCGATGCGGTTGCAGGTCGCGAAGGTCTGGCGCACGCCCATGCGGGCGACCTCGATGCGCCCGCAAATCTCGTCCTCGGTGGCAGACAGCAGCTGTGCGGAATTGCACCAGGGCAGGAAATTCGGATAGCCCTCCACGTCGGCGACGAGCTTGAACATCTGCTCCGCCGAGTGGCGCACCAGTGCGCTTTTCTTGATAACCGGCACGTCAGAACAACCCGATGGCGTGCAAGAAGACAACCACCACGCCGACCGGCGCGACGAAGCGCACCAGCACCCGCCAGACCCGATACGCGAAGCCATCGCTACGCAGGCCCAGCTCATCCTCGGTGGACGCCCGGCGCATAACCCAGCCGGCGAAGATGGCGATGAAGACACCGCCCAGCGGCAGCAGCACGTTGGCGGTGACATAGTCGAAGAGGTCCAAGAAGCCCTTGCCGAAGACCGTGATCTCGGACCAGACGTTCAGCGACAGCAGGCAGGCGATCCCCAGCAGCCAGACCACCATGCCCCCCAGGGCCGCCGCGCGCGGGCGGCTGAAGCCGCGGTTTTCCACCAGCCAGGCGACCATGGGCTCCAGCAGCGAGATGGCGGAGGTCCAGGCCGCGAACACCAGCAGCACGAAGAACACGGTGCCGAAGAGCAGACCGCCCGGCATCTGGCCGAAGGCGATGGGCAGGGTCTGGAAGATGAGTCCCGGTCCGCTGCCGGGCTCGAGCCCGTTGGCCAGCACGATGGGGAAGATCGCCATCCCCGCCAGCAGCGCCACCAGCGTATCCATGGCAGCGATGATGACGGCGTTCTGACCGATGGACGCCCGACTGTTGAGATACGAGCCGTAGATCATGATCGCCCCCATACCCAGGCTCAAGGAAAAGAATGCCTGGCCCATGGCACTCAGCACCGCCTCGCCCGGATGCGCACCGAGCTCGGCGAAGTCCGGATAGAACAAGTACTCCAGCCCGCCGGCGAAGTCGCCCGCCTGAGCGGCATAGAGCACCATCACCACCAGCAGCACGAAGAGCGCGGGCATCAGCCAGCGCACGGCCCGCTCCAGGCCGCTGGCCACGCCGCGCGCCACCACCAGGGTGGTCATGGTCATGAAGATGGTGTGCCAGGCGAGGAGCCGCTCAGGGTCCGCCACCAGCGCGTTGAACATGGCCTCGGCCGCGCCTGCGTCGGCACCCGCGAACTGGCCGCTCCCGGCTCGGAACACATAGCCCAGCGTCCAGCCGGCGATGACGCTGTAGAACGACAGGATCAGGAAGCCCGCGAGGATGCCCATCCAGCCCAGGAGCTGCCACAGCGGGCTGACCCCCTCGTCCCGGGCCAGGGCCCGCATGGTGTTGATCGGGCTCTGGCGGCCGCGGCGTCCGATCATGATCTCGGCCATCATGATGGGCAGGCCGATGGCCGCGACGCACAGCAGATACACCAGCACGAAGGCGCCACCGCCATACTCGCCGGCGGTGTAAGGAAACCGCCAGATGTTCCCGAGCCCCACGGCCGAGCCCGTCGCGGCCAGGATGAACGCCAGCCGCGAGGACCACATGCCATGGATGGAGGTCGTCGATGACATGGAATGCTCCTGTTGGGAAGTAACCTGGCCGCTGCCGTCCGGCTTTCCGCACGGCTGGCGCTAAGGGGCGCTGCTCTTTGCGCCAGCTGCCCGGCGGCGCTCGGGCCCCGATTGCAGCGGCGCCGCAGCAGGTCCGCGTCAGGCGCCGACTTCGGCACGCACCGCCTCGGCGAGCCGCTCGGCGAGCCGCTGGACCTGATCCGGGTCCATCCCCTCCACCATGACGCGCACGACGGGCTCGGTGCCGGAGGGCCGCAGCAGTACCCGGCCCTGGCCGGCGAGCTCCGCCTCGGCGCCCTCGATGGCCGCCTGGACCGCCGGTAGGGTCGTCGGGTCCATGCGCCGCTCCAAGCGCACATTCACCAGCACCTGCGGGTACTGCTCCACTTCGGCCGCTGCGTCTGCCAGCGCGCAGCCCTGCTCGGCCAGCGCTGCAAGCACTTGCAGCGCCGCGATGATGCCGTCGCCGGTGGTGGTGCGGTCGCGGCAGATGATGTGCCCCGAGGGCTCACCCCCGAGTACGCCGCCAGTGCGTTTCAGGTGCTCCATGATGTAGCGATCGCCCACCTTGGTCCGCTCGAAGGCGACCTCAAGGCGGTGCAGCGCTCGCTCCAGGCCGAGGTTGCTCATCAGGGTGCCGACCACGGGACCCGTCAGGGCGTCGGCGGCCCGACGGGATTTGGCGATCACGTAGATGAGCGCGTCGCCATCCACGACCGTGCCGGCGGCATCCACCATCATCAGCCGGTCGCCGTCGCCGTCGAAGGCGATGCCGAGATCCGCCTGCTCCGCCAGCACCCGGCGGGCCAGGGCCTCCGGCTTGGTGGAGCCCACATCCCGGTTGATGTTGAGGCCATCCGGGGCGGCGCCGATGGTGACCACCTGCGCGCCGAGCTCTTCGAACACGAAGGGCGCAATGTTGTAGGTCGCCCCATGGGCGCAGTCGATGACGATCTTCAAGCCCTTCAGCGACAGCGACTGTGGAAAGCTGCCCTTGCAGAACTCGATGTAGCGCCCGGCGGCATCGTCCACGCGCTTGACCTTGCCGAGCTCGGCCGTCGGCACCGTCACCAGCGGCCGATCGATTTCGGACTCGATGGCGAGCTCGATCTCGTCCGCCAGCTTGTCCCCAGCACCTGAGAAGAACTTGATGCCGTTGTCGTCGGAGGGATTGTGGGAAGCGGTGATGACGATGCCGGCGACGCCGCGGAAGGTGCGGGTCAGATAGGCGACGCCGGGGGTCGGCATGGGGCCTAGCAAGCGGATGTCCACACCGGCTGCCACGAGACCCGCCTCCAGCGCGGACTCGAACATGTAGCCGGAGATGCGCGTGTCCTTGCCGATGAGCACGGTGCCGGCGCCGGTACCGCCGAGCACCCTGCCGGCGGCCCAGCCGAGCTTGACCACGAAGTCCGGGCTGATGGTGGGCTCACCGACGCGCCCCCGAATACCGTCGGTGCCGAAGTATTTGCGCTTCAAGCGGACTCCTCTCGCGCGGCGGGATCTTGTTCTGCTGCGGCCACCGCCGCGACCACTTTGAGTGCGTCCACGGTGGCGGCCACGTCATGCACGCGCAGGATGCGCGCACCACTGCGGGCTGCGATCACGGCAGCGGCGAGACCGGCCGGGAGCCGATCCGCCACCGCCCGGCCGGTGAGCGCCCCGAGCATGGATTTGCGCGAGATGCCCACCAACAGCGGCGGCCCAAGCCGAGTCAGCTCCGCCAGCCGCGCCAAAAGTGCGAGATTATGCGCCAAGCGCTTGCCGAAGCCAAAACCCGGATCGATGAGCAGACGCTCCCGGGACAGCCCGGCACCGAGGCAGGCGGCGATGCGCTCATTGAGAAAACCCCGGACCTCGGCGACGACGTCGTCGTAGCTGGGGTCCGCCTGCATGGTCCGCGGCTCCCCCTGCATGTGCATCAGGCAAACCGGCAGCTCCAGCGCGGCAGCCGCCGCCAGCGCCCCCGGCGCGCGCAGGGCGCGCACATCGTTGATGAGCGCCGCACCAGCTGCCGCCGCCGCCTGCATGACATCCGGCTTGGAGGTATCCACGGAGATCGGCACCGGCAGACGCTTCGCCAGCGCCTCGATCACCGGCACCACCCGGCGGCGCTCGTCATCGGCGCCAACCGCCCTCGCCCCGGGACGCGTGGATTCACCGCCGACGTCAATCAGATCGGCGCCCTCGGCGACCATCTGGTCGGCCCGGCGCAGCGCGGCCTCGGGCACAAAAAAATCACCCCCGTCCGAGAAGGAATCGGGGGTGATGTTGAGCACACCCATGACTTTGGGTGTGCTCAGGTCGAGGCGATAGTCGCCGCAGGCGAGAACAGGTTCTTTGCTGCGATGGGCCGGCGCCGCAGCGCCGGCCGCTTCCCGGTCGCTCAATGCTCGCCGGCAGGGCCGCCGATGGGTCCTGAAGGCCGTGGCCCCTTCTCCGGCTCGGCCGGCGCCGGCGCATCCGCGCTGCCGCTCGGGGGCTCGGCGTCGTCGGTCCATTGCTTCGGCGGCCGCGGCTCACGCCCTTCCATGATGTCCTTGATCTGAGCAGCGTCGATGGTCTCGTACTTGATCAGCGCCTGGGCCATGGTGTGGAGCTTGTCCATGTTCTCCTCGAGCAGGGTCTTGGCGCGGTCGTAGTTGCGGTCGATGAAGTTGCGGATCTCCTTGTCGATCAAGTGCGAGGTCTCATCCGAGATGTTCTTGTGCTGGGTCACCGAGTGACCGAGAAACACCTCCTGCTCGTCCTCGCCGTAGGTCAGCGGCCCGAGCTTGTTCGACAGACCCCACTTGGTGACCATATTCCGGGCGAGCTCCGTGGCCCGCTGGATGTCGTTGGAGGCACCCGTGGTGACCATCTCTGGCCCAAAGATCAGTTCCTCGGCGAGGCGGCCGCCGAACAGCGAGGAGATTTGGCTCTCCAGGCGCTGCTTGCTGTAGCTGAAGCGGTCGTCCTCCGGCAGGAACAGGGTCACGCCGAGCGCCCGGCCGCGCGGGATGATGCTCACCTTGTGCACCGGGTCGTGATCGGGCACCAGCCGGCCGACGATGGCGTGGCCGGACTCGTGGTAGGCGGTGAGCTTCTTCTCGTCGTCGGACATGACCATGGAGCGCCGCTCGGTGCCCATCATGATCTTGTCCTTGGCCTTTTCCATGTCCTCCATGTCCACGAGGCGCTTGTTGGCGCGGGCCGCGAACAGCGCCGCCTCGTTAACGAGGTTGGCCAGATCGGCGCCGGAGAAGCCGGGCGTACCGCGGGCGATGACCGAGGCCACCACGTCGTCGGCGCTCGGCACCTTGCGCATGTGCACCTTCAGGATCTGCTCGCGGCCGCGCACATCGGGCAGCGGCACCACCACCTGGCGGTCGAAGCGGCCCGGGCGCAGCAGCGCCGGATCGAGCACGTCTGGGCGGTTGGTGGCGGCGATGACGATGACGCCCTCGTTGCCCTCGAAGCCGTCCATCTCCACCAGCAGCTGGTTCAGGGTCTGCTCGCGCTCGTCGTGGCCGCCGCCGAGGCCGGCACCGCGGTGGCGACCGACGGCGTCGATCTCGTCGATGAAGATGATGCAGGGCGCGTGCTTCTTCGCCTGCTCGAACATGTCCCGCACGCGGGAGGCGCCGACGCCGACGAACATCTCGACGAAGTCCGAGCCGGAGATGGTGAAGAAGGGCACCTTGGCCTCGCCAGCGATGGCGCGGGCGAGCAGGGTCTTACCCGTCCCCGGAGGACCCACCATCAGCACACCCTTCGGGATCTTGCCCCCGAGCTTCTGGAACTTGGACGGGTCCTTCAGGAAGTCGACCACCTCGACGACCTCCTCTTTGGCCTCTTCGGCGCCGGCCATGTCGGCGAAGGTGACCTTCACCTGGTCCTCGCTCAGCATACGTGCCTTGCTCTTGGCGAAGGACATGGCACCGCGGCCGCCGGCCCCGCCCTGCATCTGGCGCATGAAGAAGATCCACAGGCCGATCAGGATGAACAGCGGGAACCAGTTGATCAGGATCTGCATCAGCACGGAGGGCTTCTCCGGCGGTGCCGCCTTGATCTCGACGTCGTTGTTGAGTAGATCACCCACCAGGCCGTCGTCACCGGGGCTGTAGGTGGTGAAGCGCTGACCGCCTTCGGTCACGCCTTCGATGGTCTTACCCTTGATGGTGACCTCTTGCACCTGGCCCTGGCGCACCGACTCGATGAAGTCGGAGTAGGCCTCGGTCCGCGGCGAGGATTGCGTCGCGGTGAAGTTGTTGAACACGGACATCAGCACAATGGCGATGACCACCCAGAGAATGAGATTCTTTGCCATGTCACTCACGGCGCGTGCCTCTTCGGTTGCCGGCGCGCGGGACCTGGACGCAAGGCCTAAGCACCGCCGACGGCATGGTTGCTGGGGGCTGTAGTGGTTTGGTGGTGAACCCTAACCGACCCGAAACCCTTTTGCCACAAAATAGGTCTCGCGGCTCTGGCTGCGGGACGCCTCGGGCTTGCGGCAGACGACCTTGTCGAAATGCCCGCGGAGATCCCGCAGGGCCTCGTCGAAGCCGGCACCCTGGAAAGCTTTGACGACAAGGTTGCCGCCGGGTTTCAGTACCCGCTCGGCAAAATCCATCGCCAGCTCCACCAGAAGCATGGATTTGGGCTGATCCACCACCTTCATGCCGGACACGTTTGGGGCCATGTCGGAAAGCACAAGGTCCGCCCCGCGCGCCGACTCACCGGCGTCGAGCCACGCCAGCGCCTGCGCCAGGACGGCTTCGTCGTGGAAGTCGCCGATGATGTTGTCGACACCCTCGATGGGCGGCATCTCCAACAGGTCAAGCGCCAGCACCCGACCGCGGCGGCCCACCGCCTGCGCCGCCACCTGCGCCCAGCCGCCGGGGGCGGCGCCCAGATCCACGACACACAGCCCAGGGCGCAGCAGCCGGTCCTTGCGGTCGATCTCCAATAGCTTATAAGCCGCGCGGGAGCGGTAGCCCTCGGCCTTGGAGCGGCGCACATAGGGGTCGCTGGCCTGGCGCTGGAGCCAGCGTTGACTGCTCTTGGAGCGTTTCATGCGTTGAGGGCTGCTGCGGACGCGACGCGCTCGTTCGCGCAGTGGGCGGTGCCCCGCTAGGGTGCGCGTCCGCCGCAGCCGACGCAAGCGCTTGGCGGGATCAGACGCGGTCCACCCAATCAAACTCGAATACCTCCAACAACCCTCCGGCGACGGCCCCGGCGAACATAGCGGCGAGCAGGGCCGCCGGCAGCGACTCGGTGACCCGCAGCAGCACCTCGGTCAGCGCACCCGGGTCGCCCACCGCGAAGATACCCGCGAAGGCGGCAAGGCCGTTGGCGGCAACCACCGCGATCACGCCGATCACCAAGCCTTCGCTGACGTCGCAGAAGCGCCCGCGGCCACCGACCCGCACCGGCCTTGCTACCAGTACGCTCACATAAAGCACGCCGGTGACCGAGACCAGGAAGGCCAGAACCGCGGGCGGCGGGAGCCGTATCCCGAGAAAGTGCTCCGCTGCCAGCAGCAGCCCCGCCGAGAAGGCGCCGGTGACGAGCCCGGCCAGGACCTTGACACCCACATCCGCGGTGCAGCGGTGGGGAAACCGCACCAGGAAGCCCACGGCGATGCTGAGCAGGACCGCGGCGAGACTCAGGATCCACGGGGCGACATCCGGGCCGGTGATGGCCATGGCCACCACCGCGCAGCCGGTGCCGATGAGACTGGCCATGAGCGCGAGCTGACGCGCGCCATAGAAGGCGGCGCCGATGGCGCCGGCGGCCGCCGCCGCGGCCATGCCGGCGAAGGCGCCGAGCGTGGGCGCAAGCAGCTCGCTCAACACCAGATACAACGGCGTGTAGATCATGCCGATGAGGCTCCAGACCGCAGCGCGGATCAGCACGGGAGACCAATGAAGCGGAATGGCTTGGCCCATAAAATTCGAAGCTCCGGAATGGGACCCGGCATCGGCGGGCCGGCTGGCGCCGGACCGACGGTCACTGAGAGAGTCCCGCCTGCACTGCCGGCGGGCCGATTAGCATTTGATAATAAGGCCACACTGGCCCGAGCTAAAGCGCATGTCACGAAAATGCTGCGCCGCATCAAGCGCAGCTGCAAGCGCAGCATGCCGGCAGCGTGACCTGCGTCTCGCGGTGGGCGCAGAGGGCGTTGGCGCGGACAGTCCTGACCGGGGACAGCGGCTGCGAGGGTCAGTGCAAGGGTGCGCCAGGCGGGCGGCAGCCCACGGCGGAGGGTGGCCCCGAGAGGATCGGGAAGGGGTCGGTGGAGGCAGCAACGACGACGGGCGGGAGGCCTTCGTTGCGGGCGGCGTGTCAATCAGGGAGCGATGGAGCGCTTCTTTTTGTCTCGGCATCTTGGCGCCAGGGTGCGCCGGCCGCCAGCAGGCCGGCACCGGCGCACCGCGCAGGCCGCATCAGTACGACACGGCCCAACCGGCGCGGATCAGCCCTGCTTCAGGGTCCAGGACGTGCACCAGCCTTCGGACTTCACCTTCTTGCCCGGGAACAGCGTGCAGGCCAGCCAGCCTTCCTCGGCATAATCCTGGGCGAAGTTGCAGTTGCTGCAGAACTGCTCCTCAGGCGGCAGACCCGGGCGGGCGGCCGCGGCGCGGTCGGCGGCGGTAGCATCGGGGTTGTACTTCAGCGCCTGGGCCGTCGGGTCGTCCATGGTCACGGCAGGTAGATCCTGCGCATAGGCGGCGGCGGTAGCAACCAGATTCATGACCGGAACGGCAGCCAAGCCGCCGAGCATGGTCTTCACAGCGTCACGACGGCTCTTGTTCATTGGCTTATCGGACATTCTGACGTCTCCTTCTGACGTGGATGGAAACAGCGGTCGACCGGTGGTGGCCAAAAACCGGGCTTTGGCCAGCGCGTGGTGACCCGTGGGGCGCTCCCCCAAACCGCCGCGCATTGTGCAACAACTGTCGGAAAAAGGCGAATCCATGCACGCATGCCGACGACGGTCCCCCCGTACGACAGCAGGAAGACGCGCGGGTTGCAGCCTGCGAGGGCCGGCACCTGCGGCGGCTCGTGCCGGCGGCGAGGGCGAGCGCACAGGCTGTTTGCCGAGCTCAGAGGTAGGTGCCCGCGCCGAGGTAGCGTTTGCGCCAGTAGTCCTTCGACAGGCTCGCCAGCCGCACCCGCCGCTTGGACGTGGACGCATGCACGAAGCGCTCGCCATCGACCATCACACCGACGTGATACTGCGACGGTCCGGTCTTGAAGAACACGAGATCACCCGGGGCCGGGCTGCGGCGAACAGGCCGTGCCCCGGCGCGCTGGGCCGTCGACACCCGCGGGATGCGCACGCCGGCGGCGGCATGGGCGAACTGGGTCAGACCGCTGCAATCCAGGCCTTCGCTCGGGTCCGAGCCGCCGTAGACATAGGGCGTTCCGACTTGTGATAGCGCCGCCATCACGACGCTGGCGCGCTGCTCGTCCAGGCCGGCGAGATCGAACAATTCACCGTCGGCGCTTGCTGTCCGCGACGGCGTGCCGCCGCAGGCGGTCAGTAGGGTCAGAATCGCCAGGACGAGCGCGCCCCGCGCGGCAGGTGCCGAGCAGTTGGACCACAACATTGAAGTGACTTCCCCACAATATCTTATAAGCTTCTGTAGCCAAAACTATTAGTCCTAAAGGCCGCTGATGTCAAGCTCGATGCGTGGGGAATTCGGGCGGGCCTGAACGCGCCGGCGCTCACGCCTTGGGCGGGCAGGAGTCGGAGCCGTCGGTGACGGCCCCTCGGGAAGGCAATAGGCGCGGCACCGGGCGGTGCCACGGGAATCAGTCCTCGGTCCAGCTGAAGCGCAGGATGAGGTCGTCCCAGCTGCCCGGGAAATCACCGCCGTCCTCACAGTTGATGACGACGCGGCGCTCGCCCTCTTCGCTCTCGGCGCAGACGTTGAGGTCGCTCACCACCCAGTGGTCGGTCTGCAGCGCCATGCAGGCGACGTTGAGCGGCGTGTGCTCGAACGTACGCGAGCCCGCACCGATGGTGCGGTGCTCGCCGCGGCCTTCCCACTCGAAGTGCATGTGGCCGGCGGCGTCCCAGATCCGGCATTGCTGGAGCTTCTTCGCATTCACCGCCGCGTGCACGGTGACCGGCCGGTCGACGGGCACCGCCACCTGCACCATGCGCGTGCCTGGGCGCATGTCCGTTTGTGCGTGAAGGGCTTCGTCCACTTCGATGATGCGTACGTCGTTCATGCTGTTGTCCTCGGGATGGGTTACAACGATGGCTTGGTGGCGCGCTGGATGGCGGCGCACGGCGCCCATCCCAAGCGTTGCAGCGGTTGCGCCCGGCCCGGACCTCGCCTAAGTTCTGCACGATTGCTCAACGGAGTCGCCCCATGCCCGTGCCGTTGAAGCCCCGCCGCCTGGATCTCGGCGGATCGAGCTTCCTGGAGCTCACCCAGGACCCGGACCGCCCGCGCCGCTATCTGGTGCGCTACTGCGGCTTCGATCGCGACCGCCGCGCCCTCGCTGCCACCGAGCGCGTGCGCGTGCGACTGCTGCTGGCGAGCCAGCGCGGCCAGGGCGCACATCCTTACCCGCTGCCCGCCCGCGTCATCATCGGCAGCATCGACAGCCGCGGCTGGCACTGCGGGCGCTCGCCCTACGCCGAGCCCTTGGCGGCACTGCCGGCGGTGCGCGAGCACATCGACCAACTACTCGGCGATCTGGCCCTGCGGGTGGCGCTGGCCGCCGCCAACGCGCGCGATCCGCTGGCACACGACTGAGACGCCCCTGAGACGCCCCTCCCGCTGGAGGGCTTCTGCCTTAGGGATCGCCATCGCCGGCGCCAGCCACCGCGTATCCGAGCAGCGCAGACCGGTGCCGACGCAACCGCGCCTGCCTATGCCGGCTAACCCCGCGACCAGGCGGGCCATGCGATCCGCTTTCCGGCGCATCACAGCCATGGGCCACCCCATCGACTGCACCCAGGCGCCACCGGAGTCGGCATAATAGCGGGCGGCCGTCGGCGACCAACCGGCCCGGGCGAGCGGACCGCGCCGCGGCTGTGTCGACGCCGAGCCGGAGCCGCTCACCGCCACAGCGTGCCTGTGGGCGCTGCCTACATCCCCAGAGAACATCCCCAACAAGGGCATCCCCAAAGCGCGTCCCAACAAGGGCCGCCTCCAAGTGCGCCCCCTGAGCCGAAGCAGAGACCGCCATGGGCCTTTTCGACATCATCGCCATCCTGATCACGCTGTCGGCGGTATTCAGCTGGATCAACCACCGGTTCTTGAAAATGCCGACGGCCATCGGGCTGATGCTCATTGCGCTGCTGGTCTCGCTGGCGCTGCTGCTGCCCATTCCCGGCAGCGACGGGCTGGAGGCGGACGCACAGGCTATGCTGAACAGCATCGACTTCGACGCCGCAGTGCTGCACGGCATGCTGAGCTTCCTGCTCTTCGCCGGCGCCCTGCACGTGAACCTCTTCGACCTCGCCAAGCAGAAATGGGTCATCGCCACGCTGGCCAGCGTGGGCGTGATCGGTGCGACCTTTCTGGTGGGCACGGCCGCGTTCGTGCTGTTCTGGCTGCTGGGGCTGGACGTCCCCTACATCTATTGCCTGCTGTTCGGGGCGCTCATCGCGCCCACCGATCCCATTGCCGTGCTCGGTATCCTCAAGAGCGCGGGCGCGCCGAAGAGTCTGGAGGTCAAGATCACCGGCGAGTCGCTGTTCAACGACGGCGTCGCCGTGGTGACCTTCCTGGTGCTCGCGGAGATCGCCTTCAGCGGCGAGCACGTCACGGTGCCGGGCGTGCTGGCGCTCTTCGGCAAAGAGGCCATCGGCGGGCTGTTGTTCGGCCTCGCCGCCGGCGGCCTCGCCTACCTGATGCTGCGGCGCATCGACAACTACCAAGTGGAAGTGCTGGTGACCCTGGCGCTGGCCGCCGGCAGCTATGCGGCGGCGGAGCACCTGGAAATCTCCGCGCCCATCACCGTGGTGGTCGCCGGGCTGCTCATCGGCAATCACGGCCGCAATGGCGCCATGTCGCAGCTAACCCAGGAGCACCTGGACAACTTCTGGGAGCTGGTGGACGAGGTGCTGAACGCCGTGCTCTTCGTGCTCATCGGCCTGGAGATCCTGGTGCTGACCCTGAGCGCCCAGTACGTGCTGGCCGGCTTGCTGGCCATCCCGCTGGTGCTCCTGGCTCGGGCTATCAGTGCCGGCCTGCCCATCGCCGTGATGCGCCGCTTTCGCAGCTTCTCTCCCGGCGTGGTGACCATCCTCACCTGGGGCGGGCTGCGCGGCGGCATCTCGGTGGCCCTGGCGCTGTCGCTGCCCGAGGGCGCGACGCGCGACCTGCTGGTGACCGTGACCTACTGCGTCGTGGTCTTCTCCATCCTGGTGCAGGGGCTGACGCTGGGTCCGGTGGTGCGTGCCATGGCCGGACGTGCCGACGTTGAGATGGAGCGCACCGAGCTCCCCGATCTGGTCGCCGACGAATCCGTCGGCACCGAGGCACCGCCGCCCAGGGGCAGCGCACCATGAGGGCCATCATCGACACCTGGTACGACGTCTACGCCCACGGCCTCTTCGGCACCGCCGTTCGCTCCGGGCTGGTCTACGACCTGATCTTCAAGGCCGCCAGCGCGGTCGTGCTGGCACCGCTCGGCGCCTGGGTGCTCGGGCGCCTCATCGCCACCAGCGGTGCCGTCAGCATCACCAACGAGGCGATCCTGGACTTCCTGTTGTCGCCGCCCGGTGTCGCCTTCGTGCTGCTCGCCGCGGCCCTGACCCTCACCGCCTTCTACGCCGGGCAGGCGGGGCTGATGCACATCGCGGCCGGCGCCAGCCGCGGACAGCCGCCCGGCTGGCCGGATGCGCTGGCCACCGCCCTCGGCGCCCTGCCCCGGCTACTGCACCTGGCGCTGTGGCAGGCGGGTATCCTGCTGGCATGGCTGCTGCCGCTGGCGGCCGCCGCCGCCGTCACCTATCAGGCGCTGCTCGGCGCCCACGACATCAACTGGTATCTGGCCGAGCGCCCGCCGGCGCTCATGGCGGCACTGGCCATCGGCGGCGTCCTGGCGATCACCGGCGCCGTTGTCGTCGTCCGGCTCATGGTCGCCTGGGGCGTCGCGATCCCCCTGTGTCTCTACGAGCGCATTTGCGCTCGCGCAGCGCTGGCGCGCAGCGCCGAGCTGCTGCGCGGACAACGCTGGCGCGCCTTTCGGCTGGTGGTGCTGAATCTGCTGGTCGCGGTGGCAGCGTCGGCGCTGACACTCTGGGCCGCGGATGCAGTGCTGGGCACGCTGCTGCGGCTCATCGACGGCGTGCAAGCCCTGGTCGTCGCCACGGCCCTGGCCCTGGTGGTGCTGACCGCACTGGCGACGGTGCTGTCCTTCGCCGTGCTCGCGGTGCTGGCGGCATCCGTCATGCACCTCTACCTCACGGTCATGCAGGTCGACGGCTTGCCGAGACAGCGTTGGAACAACGCCGCGCGCACCACCAGGACCCCGCGCTGGGCCATCGCCGCGGTCCTGGTGGCGCTGGTTCTCGCCGCCGGCGGGCTCACGGCCTACACCCTGTCGGACTTGCGGCTGGGGCGGGAGACGCTCGTGACGGCCCACCGCGGCAGCTCGGCAACGGCGCCGGAGAACACGCTGGCGGCACTGTATCAGGCGATCTCCGACGGCGCCGACTTCGCCGAGGTCGATGTGCAGCAAACCGCCGACGGGGGCCTGGTGCTGCTGCACGACCAAGACCTGATGCGCGTTGCCGGCTCGCCGCTGAAGGTGTGGCAGGCGAATCTCGCGGACCTGCGCCGGGTGGACGTCGGCCGCCATGCCGGGTCCGATTATGCCGGTGAGCGCATCACCACGCTGTCGGAAGCGCTGAAAGCCGCGGGCCGGCGCCTGGCGCTGAACATCGAGCTCAAGTACCACGGCCACGAGCAGGACCTCGCCGCGAGCGTGGTCGCGGAAGTCCGTGCCGCCGGCTGCGAGGGCCGCTGCATCATCACCTCCCTCAAGCAGGACGGCCTGGCAAAGGTGCGCGAGCTGGCGCCGGACATCCGCGTCGGCCTGATCGTCGCCGCCGCCCTCGGCGATGCCCGCCGCCTGGACGTGGACTTGCTCAGCATGAGCCAGGCGCACGTGACCCCGCGGGTGGTGCGCGCCAACCGACGTGCCGGGCTGGGGACCCATGTCTGGACCGTCAATCGTGAGGCGGATATGGCGCGGATGCTGGATTATGGCGTCGACAACATCATCACGGACCGGCCCAAGGTCCTGCGCGAGCTCGTCGATGCACGTACCGAGCTGAGCGATCCGCAATTGCTGCTGCTGGCCCTGGGCCGCAAGCTGCGCGAATGACACTGCGCCCACAAGCATTCTCGCCATGACCAGCATCGATACCGCGCCCCGCCCCAGGCCCTACGCCGAGCTCACGCCGGACCGCGTGCTGGACGCCGTGGAGTCCGTCGGCTTGCGCGTCGACGGCCGTCTGCTGGCGCTGAACAGCTACGAGAACCGCGTCTACCAAGTCGGCCTGGACGCTGGGGCGCCCGTCATCGCCAAGTTCTACCGCGCCGGGCGCTGGACGGATGAGCAGATCCTGGAGGAGCACGCCTTCGCCCAGGCGCTGGCGGACGCCGAGATCCCGGTGGTGGCGCCCATCGTCCACCAAGGGCGCACGCTCTTGCGCCACCAGGACCTGCGCTTCTCGCTGTCGCCGCGCCGCGGCGGCCGCGACCCGGAGCTGGACGACCCGGCGGTGCTGCGCCGCCTCGGGCGCTTACTGGCGCGGCTGCACAACGTCGGCGCCGCCGCCGCCTTCGAGCACCGCCCGGCCCTGACCATTCGCAGCTTCGGCGAGGAGCCCGGCGCCTATCTGCTGGACGCCGGCTGGGTCCCGCCGGAGCTGGAGCCCGCCTACCGCTCGGTGCTGCACCAGGCCCTGGGCGAGGTGCGCGCCTGCTTCGAGCGCGCCGGGGCAGTCGCGCAGCTGCGCCTGCACGGCGACTGTCATCGCGGCAACATTCTGTGGACCGACGCCGGCGCCCACTTCGTCGACCTCGACGACGCCCGCAGCGGCCCGGCCATGCAGGATCTGTGGATGCTGCTGGCCGGCGAGCGCGAGGAGATGACCGCCCAGCTCGGCGCCGTGCTGGCCGGCTACCGGGAGTTTCGTGACTTCGACCCGCGCGAGCTGCATTTGCTGGAGGCCCTGCGCACCCTACGCCAGATCCACTTCGCCGCCTGGCTCGCCCGCCGCTGGCAGGACCCGGCTTTCCCCGATGCCTTCCCCTGGTTCGACGAGCCGCGCTTCTGGCAGGATCAAGTGCTGGCGCTGCGCGAGCAGATCGCCGCGATGCAAGAGGGGCCGCTGGCGCTGTTCGATTGACCGCGCCAGCGCTGCATGACGCAGTTTGCATAAGGCACCGAGCAAGACCAAGACAATCACATTGCATGCCTGTCAACGCCCACGAGCCCTGCCCCTGCGGCAGCGAGCGCTGCTACGCCGACTGCTGCGGCCCCATACTCGCCGGCGGCCCGGCACCGACGGCCGAAGCCCTGATGCGCTCGCGCTACACGGCTCATGTGCTGGGCGACGCCGGCCACCTCGCACGCAGCTGCTGTCCGGGCAGCATGGCTTCTATCCAAGAGCCCGCCACCTTGGACCCCGACATCCGCTGGATGGACCTGCGCATCCTGCGCACCGAAGGCGGCGGCGCCGACGACCGCGAAGGCGTGGTGGAATTCATCGCCCGCTTCAAACGCCACGGGCGCGCCGGCCGGCTGCACGAGGTGAGCCGCTTTCGCCGCATCGATACCGGCTGGTGCTATCTCGACGGCGAGCCGGGTCAACCGCAGCAGAGGCCACAGCCGGCCCGCCGGCAACGGTGCCCCTAGCTCCCAGCGCCTAGCCCCCTAACCCACTCCGACCAGGGCCGGCCGCGGTGCCGCCTCACCCATGCGCATGCTCGCGAGCCTCCTCACCATCGCCGCCCAGCTCGCCGCCGGGCTCCTGGTGCTGGCATTGCTGGTCTGGCTGCTACAGCCGAAGCTCCTGTTCCGCCCCTTCCCGGAAATGATCGGCGACCCGTCGCATTGGGGCATGGACTACGAGAACGTCTGGCTCACCACCGCCGACGGTGTGCGCCTGCACGGGTGGCTGCTGCGCGCCCAGCCGCCGTTCGCGCAGCAGCGGCGGGCGAGCCCGCATACGCTGCTTTTTCTGCACGGCAATGCCGGCAATATCTCGCACCGGGGTGCGTCTCTGGCGATCTTCGCCGAGCTCGGGCTCGACGTGCTCATCATCGACTATCGCGGCTACGGCCAAAGCGAGGGACGGCCCAGCGAGATCGGCCTCTATCAGGACGCACGCGCGGCCTGGGACTGGCTCACGCAAGCCCGCGGCGTGGCCCCCGCGGACATCGTCGTCTTCGGCCGCTCCCTGGGCGGCGCCGTGGCCGCGGAGCTGGCGGCGCAGGTGCAGCCCGGGGCGCTCATTGTCGAGTGCAGCTTCGCGAACCTCGACGCCATGGCGAAGCTGCACTACCCGCTGCTGACCCGCCTGGTGCCGCTGCGCTACCACTTTCCGGCGGCGGACCACCTGCGCCAAGTGCAGGCCCCGGTGCTGGTGCTGCACAGTCCGGACGACCAGGTGGTGCCCTACGACCAGGGCCGGGGGCTCTTCGCTGCCGCCAATGAGCCGAAGCGCTTCGTGGACCTGACCGGCGGCCACAACGAGGGCTTCCTGGACAGCCAGCCCCACTACCAGCGGGCGCTGGGGGACTTCCTCGACTGGCGACCGACGCCATGAGCCAAGCCATCGCCTGCCGGTCGACACGGCTCGCGCGCCTCGCCGCCCGCCGCCGCAGTGCCCGGCGCCCGAGCCTCCGCCGCCGTGTCTACGCCCCCACCGGTCTGGGTCTGGGTCTGGGTCTGGGTCTGGGTCTGGCCGTCGGCTTGGGCCTGGGCGGCTGTGCCGGCCCACGGCCGGTGACCTGGCCGCAGGCGGTGCTGACACCGGAGCTCGCCGCGGAATCCGTGCGTATGCCCGACGGCTTCCGCCTGCCGCTGCGCCGCTGGGGGCCGCCGGCGGACGCGCCGGCGGACACGGTCGCGCTTGCGCTACACGGATTCAACGACTATGCCAACGCCTTCGAGCCGCTGGCACGGCGCCTGGCAGCCGACGGCATACGCGTCTACGCGGTGGACCAGCGCGGCTTCGGCGCCGGCCGGCTCGCCGGGCGCTGGCACGGCAGCACACGGCTGAGCGCGGACCTGCGTGCACTCGTCGCCGCGCTGCGCCAGCGCCACCCGAACGCCAGGCTGGTGGTCATCGGCGAGAGCATGGGCGGGGCGGTGGTGCTCGCGGCGCTGGCGGACGGGCCCCTGGACGCCGACGCTCTGGTGCTCATCGCGCCGGCGGTCTGGAGCCGCGGCAGCATGCCTTGGTATCAGAGGCTGGCGCTGGACACGGCCGTGCGCCTCGCCCCGGACAAGGTGCTCACCGGCGACGGCGTGCCGATATACCCTTCGGACAACATCGATATGCTGCGGGACATGGGCGCGGACCCGCTGGTGCTGAAGGGCGCACGCGTCGAGGCGCTCTGGGGAGTGACCAATCTCATGGACCGAGCACTCGCCGGCGTCGGTCGGCTGCAAGGCGAGGTCCTGCTGCTCTACGGCGAGCGGGACCGCATCATCCCGCCGGCTGCCTATTGCCGCATGCTCGAGCGGCTGCCGATGGATGCCGAAGGCCTGCATCTGGTGCTCTACCGCCAAGGCTGGCACATGCTCGCGCGCGACCTGCAAGGCGCGATGGTCCGCCACGACATCGCGCGGTGGCTGCACGACCCGGCGGCGCCGCTGCCCTCCGGCGAGACCGTGGCACCGGATGATCCTCGGCTGCTGGACTTCTGCCGCAGGCAGGAGAACTGACCGACTGCTGTCGCTCGGGCCGGCGGATGTCGGTTATAGTGGCGTGCTTTGCATGCGTACCTGGGCAACGGCCCGAGGGGTCGAGAGCATGAGCAAGCACAAACGCACCATCACCGAGCGCTTCACGGTTGCCGGCAACGAGCTCGTGGACTTCGTCAAGAAGCTCGTTGCCGACGGCAATGTGCGTAGACTCATTATCCGGCGCCCGAGCGGCGAAGCGCTCATCGAGGTGCCGCTGACGGCCGGCGTCGCTGTCGGCGGCGCGCTGACCTTGCTGGCACCGGTCATCGCGGCGGTCGGTGCCATAGCGGCGCTGCTGGCCAAGTTCGAGGTGGACGTGGAGCGCGTCGACGAGCCGCCCCACTACCTGGAAGAGGGCGAGGACCGTCACTGGAACCGCCTCGACGACGACGAGCAGCGCTGAGCCGGGACCGCGGTGCCGACGCTGTTCTCGATCATCGAGGCGCCGAGCCACCCCCGCTTGTCGGACCTCTACCGGCGCCTGGGCCTAGCGGAGCTGCGTCTTCCCTCGCAGCGCAAGGCCATCCAGGCGCTCAAGCGCGAGGCACCCGACTGGGTGGTCGCCGAATTTTTTTACGGCTTTGGCAACAACTACGCCGGCGCCAACGTCAGCAACCTCGATGTCTTTCTCGCCAGCCTGCAAAAGCACGCGCCGGCCGCGCGTGTCATCGTGCTGGTGGGCAAAGACCAAGCCGGCTATGTGCCGCTGCTGGCGGAGCGCTTTTCGCTACACGCCGTGCTGACGCAACCCGTCAGCGCCTGGGACATGGAGCCAATCCTGCGCGGGGCGGCCTCCGCCGCCTGATCGGCCGCCCGGTCGGCAGACTGACAGACCCGACCCATCCACTCACTCAGCAAGCCACACGAGACCGACGAACGATGGAAGAAGTCAAGAAGACCGACACCCACCGCATCTACAAAAAGCGCTCCGGGCGCCACGCGGTGCAGGACATGAAGACCAAGCAGTGGGTAAACGGCGACGACAAGGCCGCCATCCTGCGCGCCGAAGGCCTGATCGAGCCGCCGAAGCAGAAAGCGCCGGCCCCCGAGGGCGCCGAAGGCAGTGACGAAGCGGCGGGGGACGGAGCGCAGTAGCCCGTCGCACCGGTCGGCGCGCGCCGGGCCGGCTCGCACCAGGGCTGACGCCGGCTTCAGCCGCAGCCGCCGGCTATCCCTGGCAGCACGAGCCCGCGCCCGAGTCCGTGCCCACGGACGATAGACGGGGCCCACAAAGACCGCTTCCCTGCGGCCGGGGTCAAAACACGGCGTGGGTGCGGTACACGTACTTGGTGAGCTCCACGTACTGGGCATTCATGCGGCGCAGAATGTCCTGACTCACCTGCACGATGTTCTGCATTACCCGGTAAACCAGCCAGGGGTCCCGCTCCACCAGCCCTTCGAAGGCCTCGCGCTCCACGCTGCACACCTGGGTGCACCCGAGCGAGCGCAGCGTTGCGGTGTGCGGACGGCCGCTGATGAAGCCCATCTCGCCGGCCAGGTCGCCGGTGCGCAGCACATGGATGGTGGTGTAATCGCCCTTGCCCATCTCGCGAGTCACGGCGATGCCGCCCTCGGCGAGGATGTGCAGGCTGTTGTCCACCTCCCCCTCGTCGATCAACACGTCACCATCGTTGAGGCGGCGGCAGAAGGCGATGCCGGCGAGGGCGCGCACCTGATCATCGGTGAGCCCGGCGGTCAAAGGAGAACTGCGCAGATACGGAAAATCGGTCTCGACATTCATGGACACTGAACTCCCATTGGCTCCCATTGGCTGACCCGGGCAGGACACTACAACCATGACCTTGTCCAATGCAATGGATTAGTCCGGCCGAAACACCCTGACGGCATTCTCCAGCAGCACCTTGCGCCGCACGTCCTCCGGGAGGAAAGACGCCCATCGGCGATGAAACGCCAGAAAGTCGCCGATATGCTCCCAGCCGGTATCGGCCCGGTCCCAGGCATCCAGGCGGTCCACGGGCCAGACGGCGTCGGAGCCGATGATGAAGCGCTCCGGCCAGCGCAGCACCAGCGCCTCCCACGCCGGCAGCAGGCGTCCGTCGTCGCCGCTGATGGGAAAGCTGATAAAGCGCCAAGGATCACGGGCGGAAAGGTCCATCCAAACATTGGGGCAGGCCTCCAGCACCCGCTCCACCTCCTGCGGTGAGAGCGCCGCGCCGGCATGGGCGAGCACCAGGCGGTTCTGGGGCCTGGCCTTGCAGATGGAGAGCGTCGGCTCGGCGCGGGAGAACTCGGTGTGCACCAGCACGGGTACGTCGCGCTCCGCGGCCACCTCCAGCAGCCCCTTGAGTACATCGCTGCGGTTCCAGCGGGCCGCGAAGCCGCCGATTAAGTGCAGCTCGCCGATGCCGTGGTAGCGCCCGGTGGCCAAGGCCTCGCGTACTTCATCCACCAGTCCCTCCCGGCCCTGCCAGCCATACCAATCGCCGCCGCGACGGTAGACGCCGTAGATGGGCACGACGATGTCCGGGGCCAGTGCTTGAAGCTCCAGCGCCCGCTCTGCCGGCGTGCCGGTGACCACGGCAAGCCGAACATGGTTATCCCGCAGCGCCTGCACGGCCTCTGCGGGCGAGGTGACCTCGCCCTGGTTCCATTTGTAGTGGAGGTGGGCGTCGGCCACCGGGAGCTGATCGACAGCCTGCACTGCGGCAGCCCTGGGTGAGTCGGACGTTCCCGCCCCCGGCGCGGGCGGCTCGCTGAGAGCAAGACCCGGGAGGAGACCTGCCGCGAGCAGGAGCGCGCACAGCGCCCCGGCGCCGTGCCACCGCTGTCCTCGGGCGGCACCCGCCCCTGTACCCAAGGACTTGCTTCCCGACCGAGCAGCCTCGCTCCCTACCGGCTGTCCAGCAAGGGGGACGGGTCCAGATTCTCGGGGCAACAGGGACGGGGTAAACAGCGGGGTCAACA
Source organism: Thiohalocapsa halophila (assembly GCF_016583825.1). Classification (GTDB taxonomy): domain Bacteria; phylum Pseudomonadota; class Gammaproteobacteria; order Chromatiales; family Chromatiaceae; genus Thiohalocapsa; species Thiohalocapsa halophila. The sequence goes on from NZ_NRRV01000007.1 coordinate 35,014, forward strand.
CGGACGGGCTCGAGTGATTCGGGTTCTTGCACATCGGCTCTGCTCTAATTGCAGCGGGAACACTAGCACGGCGGCGCGCCGCACCGCGCTTGCGCTCAACGCACTCAGAGCAGTCGGCGCCGCGCCTAAGGTGTGATGGCGTTGCGGCGGTTCGCGACGTCGGTTTCCGTTGCTGCCGACGCCCTGCGTGCACACCAGAGCGGTCAGGGCAGGTCGAAGAACAGCACCTCGCCGGCGTCGACGCCTTCGATGACCACATGCTCGCCGGCGGCGATACGGGCACCGTCGCCGGCGACGAGCTCGACGTCATTGAGCCACACCCTGCCGCGGGCGACATGCACATAGCCCTGTCGATCATCGGCGAGCTGGTGGCTCACCGTAACGCCATCATCCGGCAAGGTGCCGTAGAGCAGCGCATCCTGGTGCGTCGCGATGGAGCCGTCGCGGCCGTCCGGCGACACCAGCAGCGCCAGGCGGTTGCGCCTTGCCGCCGCCGGGAAGGCCACCTGCGCATAGCGCGGCTCGACACCCGTCTGATTCGGCAGCAGCCAGATCTGCAGCAGGTGCACGGGCTCCCGCTCGGAGGCGTTGTACTCGCTGTGGCGCACGCCGGTGCCGGCGGCCATGTACTGCACCTCGCCGGGACGGATCACCGAGCCGTTGCCCATGCTGTCCTTGTGCTCCAGGGCGCCGTCGAGCACATAGGTAACGATCTCCATGTCCCGATGGCCGTGGGTCGGGAAGCCGTCACCCGGGGCGATACGGTCATCGTTGATGACCCGCAGGTTTGAAATCCCCATGTGCGCCGGGTCGTAATAGCTGGAGAAGGAGAAGGTATGCCAGGTGTCGAGCCAGCCGTGGTTAGCGTGGCCGCGATCTTCGGCACGGCGGAGGTCGAGCATGGTGGGCTCCGGTGGTCTTGCGTTGATTGGCCGTAACCTAGTGCCGAGGGGCGGTTCGCACCATCACCGGGACCGCAGAAGACTGTTGCCGTGCAGGCAACGGCAGCCGGTCGCGCCAAGTATTGCGCAGTCCGCGCGGCGCCCGTACCTTGTTGCCAATTACCTAGTTATTTGCTCGGGAATCGCCCCCCGCCCAGACACAGGACACACCATGACTGCCACGAGCACCGCCACTGCCCCAGCCGCCGCGCCCCTGCCCCCGTTCGAGCATAGCTACGCCGGGCTGCCCGGGCATTTCTATGCCGAGATCCCGCCGACGCCGGTGCCGGAGCCCTACCTGCTGCGCCTGAACCGCGAGCTGGCGGACGAGCTGGACCTGGACGCGGACTGGCTTGCGAGCCCGGACGGCGTGGCCATGCTCGCCGGCAACCGCCTGCCGGAGACCGCCCGGCCCATCGCCATGGCCTATGCCGGGCATCAGTTCGGCAATTTCGTGCCGAGCCTCGGTGACGGCCGCGCGATCCTGCTCGGCGAGGTCATCGATCGCCACGGCCGGCGGCGGGACCTGCAGCTCAAGGGGTCCGGGCGCACGCCCTTCTCGCGCTCGGGCGACGGTCGCGCCGTGCTCGGGCCGGTGCTGCGGGAGTACATCCTCGGCGAGGCCATGCACGGCCTCGGCATCCCGACGACCCGTGCGCTGGGTATGGTGGCCACCGGTGAGCCGGTATTCCGCGAGCGCCCGGAGCCGGGCGCCATTCTCACCCGCGTCGCCGCGAGCCACATCCGCGTCGGCACCTTCGAGTACTTCGCCCGCCGCGGCGACACCGACTCCGTGCGCACCCTGGCGGACTACCTGATCCAGCGCCATTACCCGGAGCTGGCCGACGGCGATGATGCCTACACCGAGCTCCTCGCCGCCGTCGCCGCGCAGCAGGGGGCGCTCATCGCCCGTTGGCTGCTGGTGGGCTTCATCCACGGCGTCATGAACACCGACAACATGGCGCTGTCCGGGGAGACCATCGACTACGGCCCCTGCGCCTTCATGGACGCCTACGACCCGAATCAGGTCTACAGCTCCATCGACCGCTTCGGGCGCTATGCCTATGGGCAGCAGCCCAGCATCGGCCTGTGGAATCTCACCCAGCTCGCCAACTGCCTGCTGCCGCTGCTGGACGCGGATATGGACACCGCCAAGACCAAAGCACGCTCGGCGCTGGATGCCTACGGCAAGGCCTTCGAGCCCGCCTACTACGGCGGCCTGCGCGCCAAGATCGGCCTCATGGACGGCACCGGCACGGACACCGGCGCCGACGACGAGCTGGTGACCGACCTGCTCGGGCGCATGGCCCAGCACCGGGCGGACTTCACCAACACCTTCCGCCTGCTGAGCGACGCGAGCCCCGAGGACCCGAGCACGCTCGAGCCCATCCGCAGCCAGTTCGCGGAGCCATCCGCCTTCGACGACTGGGCGGCCCAATGGCGCGCCCGGCTGGCCAAGCAGGATGAGACCGACGCGGAGCGCCGAGCCCGCATGCGTGGCCTGAACCCCGCCTATATCCCCCGCAACCATCGTGTGCAAGAGGTCATCGAGTCCGCCACCGACCGCGGCAACTTGGAGCCGCTGGAGCGGTTGCTGGCGGTGGTGTCGCGACCCTTCGAGGACCACCTCGAGCTCGCCGAGTACCGCAAGCCGCCCGCGGCGCACGAGGTGGTGCACCAGACCTTCTGCGGCACCTGAGAGAAACGCCGATGAAGGGGCAGATGCCCCCGGGCGATGCGCGCTGGACCGCGCCAGGCGAGCCCGTCCGGCCGGATCAACGTCGAAAAATCCGCCCACCAGCAGAGTAGCGGCCAGGGTCACCCCCGGCCTCTAGGCTACTGGCTCGAATACCGGGTCTAGGATCAACGCTTTTGCAATCGGGTATGTCGGCTGCCGCGTTGCCGACCCAGGAGCTGAGGAATTGGCTGAAACCGGGTAACTAATGTCCCGCAACCGGCAGCACGACTCGCTCGCGCTCGATGACGCGGCGAAAGCCTTCGGCGGTGCTCGCCCAGTCCACCACGTCCACGGTCCAGGGCAGATCGGATTCGCCGAACGCCTCTTTCAGAGCTGCGAGCCGATGCAGCGACAGGGGCGCATCCGTGATGACGGCGAGATCGAGGTCCGAGTAGCGCCGCGCAGTACCCCGGACGCGGGAGCCGAAGGCCCAAACCGGATAGGCCGGCACGTGCTGCCGCAGGATGTCGCGCACGATGGCCCAGTGCTCCGGCGTGATATCGATGGCCGGCGTGTCGTCGACGGCGTCGCTCACGGTAGACGGCGACTGAGCTCGTCGCGGAGGTGCTCGGCCTCGGCCAGGAAATCGGGGATACCGGCGACCACCTGCAGCGCCGTGTCTTCGGCGTACGTGTGGCTGGTCTTGGCGCGCATCTCCCGGTAGCCGCGCCACATAGGCCAATCGCCGAGCAGCAGGCCTTGATCGCTGCCGGCGCGGATCAAGTCCTGGAAGGTCAGCGCCTGAACCCTATCCGGCGACGCCGCGGTGGCGCTCAGATAGCGCCGCAGCATCTTGTGGCTCAGCTCGTAGGTGAATTCGAAGCGCTGAATGAGTCCGTCACGGATTTGCGTGTCGCTCGTATCCTGACGGTAACGCACGAGACCTTCGCGCAAGCGCGCGACGGCTTGTTCCAGCGGTGTGATATCGAGCATGTGACTCGGCCCTCGACGCCTTCGGCTCGAGAGGAAGGCTAGCACGCGGGCGCGAGGGGGCTAGACGCCCGCGTCCATCACCCGCTCCCCCCAGTCCGCAAGCTCCGCCAGGAGCTGTTGCTTGGCCGGGTCCTCGGCATGCGCGTCGCCGAGCTCGACCAGGCGCGCCTCGAAGGCGTCGATGGTCACCGAGGCGCCTTGCTCCGGGTCGGTGAGGCGCTCGAAGCGCCAGGCGTCCCAGTCCTCGCACTCATTCTCGGTGAGGGTCTCGGGCCAGCTGCGCGCCCGCATGCGAAACAGCAGCGTCGGCAGCCGCGCGTCTTGGAAGCGCGGGTGCTCACCGGCCAGGGCCTGCGGGGTCAGGCCATGCAGCCGGGCCATCTCGCGGACGTCGGCGTCGGAGAAGAAGCCGCCGCCGTAGAGCATCCGCTCGGGATCCCGCGGGCCCGCGTCGGGCTCGCGCCGATGGACCTCGCGGACCTTGGCGGCGATGGCATCCGCGTGCCGGCGGATGATCGCGGCATGGGCGCTGACCTTGGCCGGGTCGATGTCCCAGCGCTCGGCGGCCTCGGCGCCCAAGGTCTTGATGGGCGCGAGCATGGGCACGGCGTTGGTCTTGAGCCCCTTGAGCGGGATGCGCTCCACGCCCTCCGGCAGGTCGTCGCCGGCGGTGAAGACACGGGTGCGGATTTCCTCGACGGAGAGATCCAGCAGCACCGAGGGATCGGCGCGCAGATCGAAGCACCAACGCTGCTTGGGGTTGTCCTCGGCGCCGGCGACCATGAGCACGGGCGCGATGCAGCCCTGCGCCGCCGGGATGCGCTGGGAGACGTGCAGCAGCGGCTCGCCGCGGGCGATGAGGTCGTCGACCACCTGGCGCGAGCGCAGTGTGAGCGCATAGTCGAAGAGCCGCGGCTGGGCGGCCTTGAGCAGGCGGGCCATGGCGATGGTGGCGCGCACGTCGGCCAGCGCATCGTGGGCGCCGGCGTGCGCAACCTCGTTGGCCGCCGTCAGGTCCTCAAGCTTGAAGGAGGTGATGCTGGGCTCGCGCTCCGGCCACTGGATACCGCCCGGGCGCAGGGCATGGGCGAGGCGGAGGGCATCGATCAGGTCCCAGCGCGAGTTGCCGTTTTGGTGGGCGTGGGCGTAGGGCGGCAGCAGGTTGCGGTAGAACAGGTAGCGGGTGACTTCGTCGTCGAAGCGCAGGCTGTTGTAGCCAACGCCACAGGTGCCAGGCGCGGCGAGCTCGCGCTGGATGGCGCGGGCAAATTCGGCCTCCGGCAGGCCGTCGGCTGCCGCGCGCTGGGGCGTGATGCCCGTGACCAGGCAGGCGTCCGGCTGCGGCAGCAGATCCTCCGCGGGCCGTGCGAAGAGCACCAGGGGCTCGCCGACCTCGTTGAGCTCGGTATCCGTGCGCAGCCCGGCGAACTGGCAGGGGCGATCGACGGCCGGGGTGCTGCCCCAGGTCTCGTAGTCGTGCCAGTAGAAGGTGTCTGGCAAGCCTGCGTCCGCTCGGTGGGTGCCTGGTGGCGCCGCGTCTGCCGGGCGCTGCGGCCGGTGCGCGCCGCAGCGCCGAGACGCCGTCAGCTGCCGGCGCGGGGACCGACCTTCTCTTTGATGCGCGCGGCCTTGCCGGTGCGCCCGCGCAGGTAGTAGAGCTTGGCGCGGCGCACGTCACCGCGGCGCTTGACCCGGATCTCCGCCACCGCCGGGCTGTAGGTCTGGAAGACGCGCTCCACCCCCTCGCCGTGGGAGATCTTGCGCACCGTAAAGGCGGAGTTCAGCCCGCGGTTGCGCTTGGCGATGCACACGCCCTCGAACGCCTGCAGGCGCTCGCGGTTGCCCTCCGTCACCCGCACCTGCACCACGACGGTGTCGCCGGGGGCGAAGTCCGGGACGGACTTGCCCATTTGCTCCTTCTCGAGCTCTTCGATGATGTTGCTCATGTTCGCTATGGCTCCTGTTCCGCAGCCTGTGCCGCAGGCTAGTCAGCATCGGGGCCGCCGCGGCCCCGCATGTATTCGTCCAGCAATGCCCGGTCTTCGGCGTCCAGCCCGCGTGCCCGCAGCAGGTCCGGGCGCCGTGCCCAGGTGCGCCCGAGGGCCTGCTGACGGCGCCAGCGCGCGATGGCGGCATGATCGCCGCTCAGCAGCACCCCCGGCACGCGGCGCCCGTCCACCACCTCCGGGCGCGTGTAGTGCGGGCAGTCCAGCAGGCCGTCGCCGTAGGAGTCCTGCGCCGCCGAGTCCGCATGCCCGAGCGCCCCGGGCAGCAGCCGGATCACCGCGTCCATGACCACCATCGCCGCCAGCTCCCCGCCGCTTAGCACATAGTCGCCGATGGACCATTCCTCGTCGACACGGGTCTCGATGAGGCGCTCGTCCACGCCTTCATAACGGCCCGCCAGCAGGATCCATCCCGGTGCGGCAGCGATGCGCCGCATGTCCGCCTGCCTCAGCCGCCGGCCCTGAGGGCTCAGATAGGCCACCCGGCTGTCACGGCCGGCCGCCGCAGCGGCGACCTTGGCGGCGTCGATGGTCGAGCGCAGCGGCTCCACCTTCATCACCATGCCGGGCCCGCCGCCGTAGGGCCGGTCATCGACGGTGCGCTGCGCGTCGGCGGTGAAGTCCCGGGGATTCCAGGTCGCCAGCTCCGCGACGCCCCGCGCCAGCGCGCGGGCGACGACCCCCTCCGCGCTGAGAATCCGAAACTGCTCCGGGAACAGAGTGACGACGTCGAAACGCATCTGTGCTCCCGATGCCGGCCGGCGCGGCCGTGGGCGGCGCCGGCCGCAATTGATCGGATCAGAAGTCTGGATCCCAGTCCACCAGGATCAGGCCCTGCCCGAAATCCACGTCGCGGACGACTTGGTCCCAGACAAAGGGCAAGAGCCGCTCGCGCTCACCCTGCACCACCAGTACGTCGTTGGCGCCGGTGGGGAGCAGATGGCTCACCCGGCCGAGCTCGACGCCGTCCAGGGTCCGTACCGCGAGCCCTTCCAGATCGACCCAGTAGAGCTCGTCCGCACGCGGCGGCGGCAATTGGCCTCGTTGCACGGCGATGGGCTTGCCGACCAGGTCCGCTGCCGCGTCCCGGTCGTCGCAGCCGCCGAGCCGCGCGATCAGCGCCTTGCCGCTTCGCTGCCCTTCGACGGGGTCCATCTCGATGTCGCCCACCAGCCAGGGCCGGTAGGCGAGAATATTCTCCGGCGGGTCGGTGTCCGAGACCACCCGCACCCAGCCGCGTACACCGTGCGGGGCGCCGATGCGGCCCAGCTCAACCCGTCCGCCCGCTTGGCTCTGGGGCTCAGTGGGGGGCTCGGCTGGACGCTCAGCTGGCGGCTCGGCTGGAGAATCGGTGCCGTGCTGCACGTTGCGCTCCGGCCGCGCCGCTGTGCCCGAGTGTCGACCCAAAGGCGCCCGCGGGAGCCCGGTCTCAGGCCTCCAGCGGCGACGCCTCCGCCTGCTTGGCCGCCTCTTTGATCAGGTGCGCCACGCGCTCGGTGGGCTGGGCGCCCTGGCTGATCCAGTGCTCGGCGCGGGCGCGGTCCAAGCGCAGGCGCTCGGCGCCGCCCTTGGCGCAGGGGTCGAAGAACCCGATGCGCTCAATGCTCCGACCGTCGCGGCCACGGCGAATGTCCGCAACGACGATCTGGTAGAACGGCTTTTTCTTGGCGCCGCCGCGGGAGAGACGAATCTTGACCATCTGTGGCTTCCGGTTGATCTGCTTGTTCGACTGCTGATGACCTTGAGGTCCCAGCGTGCTCGGCCCGTCGCCGGTAGGGCGGGCAGGCTAAGGGGCTGCGCGGGGGCGCAGGGAAACCCACTATGATACACGAACGACAGAAAACGGAAAGGGAAATCGCGATCCGTCGGCACAGATCCTGGCGCTCCTGCGGCGCGGCAGCTACCGCCAGAGCGGTGCCAGTCGCCCGCGTTGTCGTTGTCGACGGCGAGACGCCGCTCCCACAGAACACCGCCTCGTGGGAGCGGCATCCCTGCCGCGACGACTTCCAGAGCCGCAGCCAGCATCCGTCGCGGCGAGACGCCGCTCCCACGGCGCGCAGCTCCTGGCGGAAGTGATGATCGAGGCCCGCGGCGCAATCAAGGGTTCAATGACCGCTCCAGCAAGACACGGGCGAGGACTCAGCGCCGCCGCGCCCCTCAGGCCGCCTCCACCGCCAGCGGCGGCGGGAACCAAGTCGCGGCGATCTCGCCGTGCAGCGCTGCGATGCCGAGCTGTACGTCGTCGACGAACCGATGCAGCTCCGACTGGCTCAGCGCCGGCAGATCGGCGCCGTCCAGCAGCCGGGCAGTCCGGCCCACCTCGCGCAGCGAGGCCTCGTTGCGCGGCAGCCGCTCGAGGCCGATGCGTGCGTGCTCGATGCACCAGCGTACCGAGCGCGGGAAGTGTGGATTCTTGAAAATGAACCGCAGCACCGGCCCGCGTTGCACCCGGATCTGCTCGCTGCGGCGGTACATCTGGTAGGCGGTCATGGACTTGAGCACGCTCACCCATTGGATGTTGTCGTAGGGGCGGCCCCCGTCCGTCTGCGGCAACAGGTTGGCGGAGTGCACGTCGGCAATGCGGGTGGTCATGTCGGCGCGCTCCAAATACCGCCCGAGCCGCAGGAACTCGAAGCCCTGGTCATGCAGCATGGTGCCGTCCAACAGACCCGCCAGGGTCTGGCAGCGCAGCACCAGCTCGCGCAGATAGGCGTGGCGGCCGGTCTTCGCCAGGCCCTTTTGCAGCTCGCCGCTCGCGAACAGATGCAGCCCGTTGATCTGCTCCCAGAACTCCCGCGGCACGATGTCGCGGATGGTGCGGCAATTCTCGCGCGCCGCGGCAAGCGCGGTGACGATGGAGCCGGCGTGGCGCTCGTCGCCGAGCAGAAAGCGCACCACCTGGCGCTCGCCATAGTCCTTGTAGTGCTCCTCGAACAGCGCATTGGCGCCGGTGATCTCCACCAGGGGGCGCCAGCCCGGGGCCACCCCCTTGGGCAGATCCAGCAGTAGATTGGCGTTGACGGTGACGATGCGGGCGGTGTCCTCGGCGCGCTCGACATAGCGGGCGAGCCAATAGAGATTCTCGGCGACACGGGAGAGCATGGTCGGGTGTCCTGCGGATACTGGCGCGCGAGGGAGCAGCGAGGTCGGGCCCTTGGTCCACTCGGCCTGCGCCGTGGTCTAGGCTTGGGGTCGTCTAGGCTTGGGATTGAGACTGCGTCTGCGTCTGCGCTTGCGCCTCGGCCTGGGACTGCTCGCCGGCGCCCTCGGGGATGATCCAGGTGTCTTTGCTGCCGCCGCCCTGGGAGGAGTTCACCACCAATGACCCTTTGCGCAGCGCCACCCGCGTCAGCCCGCCCATGGTAACGCTCTGGCGGTCGGCGGAGAGGATGAAGGGCCGCAGATCCACGTGGCGCGGCTCCAGCGCATGCTTGATGACGGTGGGCACCGTGGAGATGCCAAGCGTCGGCTGCGCGATATAGTTGCGCGGGTCCTTCTGCACCAGCTGCACGAACTTGTTGCGCTCCGCCTGGGTCGCCGCCGGCCCGACGATCATGCCGTAGCCGCCAGATTCGTTGGCGGGCTTCACCACCAGCTCCGCGATGTGCTCCACGACATAGTCCAGCGCCTGCGGCTCCATGCAGCGGTAGGTGGGCACGTTCGGAATGATCGGGTCCTGGTCCAGGTAGTACTTGATGATCTCGGGCACGAAGGCGTAGACCACCTTGTCGTCGGCCACCCCGGCCCCGGGGGCGTTGGCGAGCGCCACATTGCCCGCCTTCCAGGCCCGGAGCAGGCCCGGCACACCCAGGATGGAGTCCGCATTGAAGGCCTCCGGGTCCAGGAAGACATCGTCGATACGCCGATAGATGACGTCCACCCGCGCCGGGCCGTCGACGGTGCGCATGTAGCAGCAGTCGTCATCGCCGACGAACAGATCCCGCCCCTCTACCAGCTCCGCGCCCATCTGCTGGGCCAGGTACGAATGCTCGAAGTAGGCGGAGTTGTAGATGCCGGGGGTGAGCACGACCACCTCCGGATACTCCGCCGGCCGCGGCGACAGCGCCGCCAGGGTATCGAAGAGCTGGCTCGGGTAGTCGTCCACCGGCAGCGGGGCATAGTGCTCGAAGAGCTCCGGCAGCACCCGCTTGGTCACCAGCCGGTTCTCCAGCATGTAGGAGACGCCGGAGGGCACGCGCAGGTTGTCTTCGAGCACATAGAGGGTGCCGTCCCGGTCGCGCACCAAGTCCGAGCCGCAGATGTGGGCCCAGATACCAAGCGGCGGATCCACACCGACGCACTGGGGGCGGAAGTTGACCGACTTCTCCAGAACAGATGCCGGGAAGACCTTGTCCTTGACGATGCGCTGGTCGTGGTAGAGGTCGTCGATGAACAGGTTCAGCGCCTGCACCCGCTGCTTGAGACCCGCCTCGACGCGGCGCCACTGCGGCTCCGGGATCACCCGCGGAATGACATCGAAGGGCCAGGCTCGGTCGATCATGCCGCCTTCCTCGGAGTACACCGTGAAGGTGATGCCCATCTCCTTGATGGAGGTGTCCGCGGCCTGCTGCCGAGCGGCGAGCTCTTCGGCGCCGAGCGCATCCAGATCCGCCGCCAGGCCCTCACAGCCGATGCGGGGCCTGCCCGCCCCCTGCATCAGCTCATCGTAGAAGCCCTCGCAGGCATAGTCGTCCCAAGTCCCCTGCGTGGTCACACCTGTTGTCACACCGCCCCCCCGATTCGTCGTCAACCGCTACCGCGCCCGCCGCCTGCAAGCGCCGCGGCAACCGGCCCGGACCCCAGACAGCACGCATTGTGCGCCCTGCCACCGTCCGGCTCAAACACCAGCGGGCGCACACCGCCTCGCAGCCGACACCGCTTTTGCGCTGACCAGCACCGGATTGCGGATTATCAAGTACCCATGCCAACTGTAGTGATATTGTCGTCCCTGGAACCATCCACTCCTCCTTTGGGCCGCTGCACCGCAGCGGCCATCTTTTCTTGGGACTCCCCTAGCCTAAGATCTGAACGGCACCGTGAGGCCCCTCGCTGCTGCGCCCAGCGTCCGCAGGGTCCGCCCATTGCGCACACGCGCCAGTCCAAGCGTTTTTCGGCAATACATTTGTCCTAATCTTTGCGTATATTTACGCAACCGTGTCCAGGGGCTTCCCTGAGGACGCCCTAGCTGCTTGGGCCTTGAAGCCCGGAGGCCGCTGCGCCCTGACACGGTCGTCGAGCAATCAAGCCGGGTGGCCGTGCAGCTCGCAACACTGTTATTGCCAGGGTCATTGCTGGACGGTCAGTCGGCTAACGTAGGCCCGTCTCGCGCCGGCCCGGACTGCCCGTAGGTCACCGATTCCCCCGTAGGTCACCGATTCTAGGAGCTTCCCCCATGCTACAGAACCGCATCCCGAGACGAGCAGTGGCGGCCGCCGGCCTCACGCTGCTCGGCTGTACGAGCGCCAACGCCGCACTCATGTCCTACACGGACTTCCAAACATTCGAGACCGCCCTGTCCAACGCGGGTCTCACATCGGAACGACAGGGCTTCGACAGTACAGCGGCCGGGACGTCACTGAACGGAGCCACCGTAGGCGGCTTTAGCTTCTCCAATTTCAACATCACCCAGGGCGGCGTGACGGCACAGATCGCCAATATCGGCAACAACGCCCGGAGCCCGTCCAACGTCATCGGAACAACCGCGACCACTCCGGGCCTGGCATTCCAAGACAACGACAGCTACGACATCAGCTTCGCGCCCACACAGGCGCTAGGGCTGTTCTTCCTAACCCTCAACACACCTCCCACTATTGCGGCTGACGTGTTCTCGTTGACCGTTGGCAGCGAATCCGTGGGGAACAGCGCCACACCCGATCCTGGTGAGGATAACAACGCCGGAGTACCGCTCTTCGGCACCGATAAGTACTTCCTGGGCTTTATCGATACCGCCAGTACCTTTGGCTCGGCCACGATTACGTCCACGAACCTCGGTGACCAATTCGACTGGTACAACGACGATTTCTACACCGCTGCCGCTGTCCCAGTACCCGCCACGCTGGCGCTGCTCGGGGTCGGCATGGGTATCCTCGGCGCAGCGCGGTTGCGGCGCCGGCGCTGCACAGACTGAGCAGGCGGCGCGGGGCCGGCGCCGTCCAAGTGTCCGGCGCACCCTGGGCTCCTCGCGCGCTAAGATCATCAGCTCAGCCCACGCACACTCCTGCGTGGGCTTTTTTTGCTGTGCCCACGGCGGGCGTTTACGACTTCGACGCTAGGGTGCCCCCAAGTCACTGAGCTGCAGCGAAAAGCCAGAAGCCGAGCGCTCTCACGCACACCGCTAGGATATCTATGGATGGCAAGTGCTTAGGCGGTTTTTACAAACCCCTTCTCAGGCCGGTAAACAGATACAGGCCGGCGATTGTAAAGCCGGCGGATGGGCGTGTGCACCCCATCACAGCGCTCATAAGCAGTTGTTTTGCCTAAGATACGGCACTTGCGGCACGCCAGCGACGCCCCCAGGCGAGCGAACCACGACACGGCGGCGCCGACCTATGTGTAAAAGTGCCTTTACACACTTAGCGAAACCCTATGACACGAAGCGCGCGACACACCGGGCGTGGGCACTTTTTTCTCACCGCTCCAGTAGGTTAGGCGGGCACCCTAGACTCTTGCACAAAGATTGCATGTAGGCGTTACCGGTGATTTTCTGCGGCCGGCTGCGCCTTGAAGGGCGGCGGCCGACAGCCTTCCCTCGACGAACGGAGCCCCTACCGATGCAGCATTCAATTTCGCGCAAGGCGCTGACCAAGGTCTGCGCTGTACTCTCGACACTCGGGACACTCTCGCTGCTTTCCGGGCCCACGGCAGCGGCGCTGTTATCCATTGATTTTTCGGACGGCACCGGCAACAACCTGACTAGCTTCCAGAAGAGCGCGGGAGGCATTCAGGCGACCTTCTCGAACCCGATCGACAGTGGCACTAACGTCTTCGACGTGAATATCCAGGGGCTGGGTATTGGGAGCAATCAGTTCGCGCGCTCCTTCGATGTAATGTTCGACACCGTGATCGAGCTGGTGTCCTACCAGATCGCAGCCAGCCCTACGGGTACAGATCTCAGTTTCAGCCTCGTCGGCCCGGGTGTTTCTTCAGCCAACAACGACGCCACCACCGCAGGGCTGGTGGACTTCTCCGATCAACCCCTGCTCCTGCAAGCCGACCAGGCATACTCAGTGACCGCCAGCTTCACCGGTGCACCCAATACCGCGCGCATCACGACATGGAATTTCAGGGAAGCAGAGGCGCCAGCACCGACCACCTTGGCGCTGCTGCTGGCCGGCCTCGGCACCGCCGCCTTCAGCACCAAAGTCAGGCGACGGCGTCCGACGTGACTTGCGTTGCGCTCTGTCAGGACGACGCCTGAACGCAAAGCGCGCCCCGGACGGGCGCGCTCTTGACTAGCTTGGCGCGTGGGCGGCTGCAGCTTGTTCTAGTGCAACTGCACTTGCAACTGTGTCCGGCGAGCGCTGACCAGCCCGCAGCGGATCTCAGTCGGGTGCGCAGAAGTCCTCTGCATCCTCGCCAACCACCGTCTCCACCGCCAGCCTAGCGTTCTGCCAGATATCGTCGACGATATAGGTGAGAGCATAAATACCCAGGACACCACCCGCGTCGAGGATCTGCTGCGTCGTCCAGGCCGGTGCCAAACCGTCGAAAATCACGGCAGTGTCGGCATTCGCAATGCCAGCCAAGTTCCATGTCAGCGAGCCCCACTCGTCGCCGGGCATGGTGTACGGAGCCGTCTCGCGCAGCGCGTTCTGCATAGCATTGACTCGCGTCGCGAGCGCTGCGAACCCAAGGCTCCCGGTCGGTGCGGCGTCGTTCACAATCGAGCACGCCCGCTTCAGTGCAGTGGCACGAGTCGTCCATGCAATGAGCACCGTGCGCTCCACGCCCCACAAATCGTCAGCTGTCGCCGGATCGGACGCAGGCGGTGTCACGTCGTCCGGCGCGGGGAAACCGACATCGACTTCGAGGAAGGACAGTGCCTGTTCCACGCTGTCCGGATCATCGGAGGCAATCAGCCCGATGTTCGGCAACTGGCTGCGATCCTCCAGAAGCTGAGCCGCCGCGCGGTACTCGTCAGGTGTTTGCGCAGCTTGGGCGGGCATGGTGAGCATGCCAGTCGCGACAATGGCGGCCCATGTGCTCAGAAGCGGCCGCGGGACATTTTGCAGCGTGATCATTTCAACTCTCCAGTGTTGCGGTGTTCGGGTTACTGGCTCTCGTGGCGTAAGCGTCTGCCGAGCAAGCCGCAGCCAGCGGCAGGCCTGCACGACCAATCTCTACGTCACATACTGGACGAGGCCGTGGATTTCACCTACTGGGGAGAGGACTATTCCGCACTAAGGTAGGTGTCGAAACCCTAGGTAAAAACATACCGTGGACAAGACTAAGAAATCCCTCAGCGTGGTTTAGGAGAGTCTCCTACCCCCAAGCAACCCACTGTTCTCTTTGCGGAATCCTGCATCGGGCACGCTCGGAATCCCGCTCCGGGACGCCCCTCAAGCGCTCGCTGCCGGCTTTGACGGGGGTCAATCATCGGACGTCATGCAATGGGCTCGGGCCGCCGCGACACTCTAACGATCGCCGTTGGAGCACGCGGGCGTACCCCTAGCCGGCGGCTGGGGGCTGGGACGAGTCGCGAAGCGGGATGGGGATGCCCGTCAGGTGGAGGGAGGCTCGGCGCCTTCTTTGCCGCTGCTTTCCCGGTCTTCCGAGCGTCGCCCCGGAATGAGCCGATGCTCGAAGGCGTAGGACGTTAGCGCTCGATTGTCCGCAAGACCGGTCTTGCGCAGGATGTTGGAGCGGTGGACATGGACGGTCTTGGGGCTGATCTTCAAGGCTTCGCCGATGTCGGCGATGCTCATGCCGAGCGCAATCAGCCGGAAGATCTCGAACTCGCGATCGGTCAGAAGCTCGTGCGGCACCCGGTCCGAATCGTTGACCATCCGGTCCGCCAGCTGCTCGGCGAGCACGGGGCTGACATAGCGCCGCCCCGACAGCACCCGACCCAGCGCATCCGCCAGCACCTCAGAGGACGCGCTCTTGTGCAGAAAGCCGGCGGCGCCGGTGCGCAGCGCCCTCAGCCCATAGGGCGATTCGGGCATTGCGGTGAACACCAGCACCGCCAAGTCGGGGTGGGTCTTCACCACCCGGCTCAGGAAGCTCATGCCGCCTGCGTCCGACAGGCCGATGTCGATCATTGCGGCGTCCCAGCCGCCGGCACGCAGCTTGGTGATCGCCTCCGGTGCAGAGCCTACGCCCTCAACCTCGACGGACATCCCCGCCACCTGCAGCGCGTGCGCGATGCCGACACGCATAACCGGCTGTTCGTCGACGACAAGCAGTTTCTGCACGCGACCCTCGCTGGCGTTGTCGCTTCGTTAAGCGCGGTCCTATCGCGTCACGTACACGCGGCGACCGCCGGACATCTTGCCCACACCTCCATGTTACGCCAAGGAGGGGTCCAGCTCATCCATGATCCTGTCGTGCCTTGCACGCGCGTCGGCGTTAGACGGACGACGCCATGGGGAGATGCTCCAAGGTGACGGCCTCGCAGCGCCAGCTCGGCGGCTCAGTGATCCGATTCCGATGCCGCTTCGTCTCGCGCCGGCTCCGCCGACACAACGGCGGCTTGCAGCCGGCCCCGCGCAAGCTGCACGCCGATCCGATCGCCGGCGGACACCGCCGCCGCCGAGCGCAGCACATCAGCATCGGGCAGCCGGGTGACGATGGCATAGCCGCGCTGAAGCACGGCGAGCGGGCTCAAGGCATCCAGGCGCGCCCCCGCCAGGCCGAGGCGCTGCCGACGGCGAGCCATGGCGTCGTCGAGCGCGGCCCGCAATCGTGCTTCGGACGCCGCAAGCCGCAGCCGGCGCTCGCGCAGTCGGCGCTGCAGCGCGGTGGCACGCAGGCCCGCACGCCGGCGCTCCAGCGCGGCAGCGCGGTGCGCCAAGCCCCGGCGCAGGGCGCGATCGAGCCGCTGCTGGAGCCCGTCCAGGGTCTGCGCGAACTGTGTCAGGCGCGCGGCGGGGTCGCGCAGCTGCAAGCGCCGGCGTATGGCCAGCAGGCGCTGGCCAGCGGCATTGCTGCGCCCCCTGAGCGCAGCCGCCAGCCGGCGCTGAAGGGCGGTCAGGCGCTGTTGTAGATCCGCAGCAGCGGGCACCGCCGTTTCCGCCGCCGCCGAGGGTGTCGGGGCGCGTTGGTCCGCCGCCAGGTCCGCGATGCTCAGATCCACCTCGTGGCCGATGCCGGTCAGCACCGGGATGGCCGATGCCCGGATGGCGTGGGCCAGCGCCTCGTCGTTGAAGGCCATCAGGTCTTCCAGCGAGCCGCCGCCGCGGGCCAGGATCAGGAGGTCGCACTCGGCGCGGCGATTCGCCAGCGCCAGGGCCGCGGCGATAGCCGCTGCCGCGCCCTCCCCTTGCACCGGCACCGGATAAATCAGCACCGGCACGAGCGGCAAGCGGCGCGCCAGCACCGTGAGCACGTCATGTACTGCGGCGCCATTGGCCGAGGTAATGAGCCCGATGCGTGCCGGCAGTGTCGGCAGCGTGCGCTTCTTGGCCTCGTCGAACAGGCCCATCGCCGCCAAGCGGCGCTTGCGACGCTCCAGCTCCAGGCGCAGGGCCCCTTCGCCCGCCGGCTCCATGTGCTCCACGCGCAGCTGGAAATCCCCGCGTGCCTCGTAGAGCGTGAGCCGGGCCCGCACCAGGACTTGCTGGCCGTTGGTGGGACGAAAGCCCAGTAGCTGGCGGCGCTGGCGAAACAGCGCGCAGCGCACCTGCGCCCCCGTGTCCTTGAGCGTGAAGTAGCAGTGCCCGGAGGGCGGCTCGGCGAGATTCGAAATCTCCCCCTGCACCCAGAGCAGCGGCAGAGAGCCTTCCAGGATGGCGCGTGCCTCCGCATTGAGTCTGGAGACGGTCCAGATATCACGCTGAAAATCGACGGTCTGCTCGGCGGTGGCGGCGAAGGACATGGCTCGGGGCGGACGCGCTGTGCGGGGTTGCGCGCTCGTGCAGTGGACGGCGCGGTGCTGGAAACAAGGGGTGCGGCAGGGCGTTGGCGTGCAGAGGCCCTGTTTCGGCTCGGGCTCGGGCTCGGACTCGGACTCGGACTCGGGCTTGGGCTTGGGCTTGGGCTTGGGCTTGGGCTTGGGCTTGGGCTCCAGATTGAACGCGGGCTCGCACTGGGGGGTCCGGCCGCGCTTGCAGCCGGCCACCGGTATGGCAGGCTCGAGGCCACACCGCGGGTTCCAGTTTACCGCGCCGCGTTGAATTTCTATGATAAGAGGTTAACTCATCGGCACCCGATTCCCGCCGGAGACTCGCCATGCGCCTGCTCGGTGAAGCACTCACCTTCGATGACGTCCTGCTCGTGCCCGCCCACTCGCAGGTGGTGCCGAGCGAAGTTGACCTGTCCACCCAGCTCACCCGCGGCATCGCGCTCAAGATTCCGCTGCTGTCGGCGGCCATGGACACGGTCACCGAAGGCAGGCTGGCCATCGTCCTGGCGCTGGAAGGCGGCATCGGCATCGTGCACAAGAACATGTCCATCGAGCGCCAGGCCCGCGAGGTGCAGCTAGTCAAGCGCTACGAGAGCGGCATCATCCGCGACCCCATCACCGTGGACTCGCAGATGAGCATCGGCGAGGTGCTGGCCATCACCCGCGCGCACAACATCTCCGGTGTGCCGGTCACCGAGGGCGGGCACCTGGCGGGCATTGTCACCGGCCGCGATCTGCGCTTCGAGACCCGTATGGACGCCCCGGTGTCCGCCATCATGACGCCGCGGGAGCGGTTGGTGACGGTAAAAGAAGACGCGACACGCGAGGAGATCCTGGGCCTGCTCCACAAGCACCGCATCGAGAAGGTGCTGGTCGTCAACGACGCCTTCGAGCTGCGCGGGCTGATCACCGTCAAGGACATCCAGAAGGCCGCCGACTTCCCCAAGGCATCCCGTGACAACCACGAGCGCCTGCGCGTCGGCGCGGCGGTCTCCGTGGGCACCGGCACCGAGGAGCGCGCCACGGCCCTGGTGGAGGCCGGCGTCGACGTGCTGGTGGTGGACACCGCCCACGGTCATTCGCAGGGCGTGCTGGAGCGCATCAGCTGGATCAAGGAGCACTTCCCGGACGTGCAGGTCATCGGCGGCAACATCGCCACCGGCGAGGCGGCCAGGGCGCTGGTGGAGGCCGGCGCCGACGCGGTGAAAGTGGGCATCGGGCCCGGCTCCATCTGCACCACCCGCATCGTCGCCGGCGTCGGCGTGCCGCAGATCACCGCAGTGGCCAATGTGCACGAGGCCCTCGCCGGCACCGATGTGCCGCTCATCGCCGACGGCGGCCTGCGCTACTCCGGCGACGTTGCCAAGGTCATCGCCGCCGGGGCCAACAGCGTCATGATCGGCAGCCTGTTCGCCGGCACCGACGAGGCCCCCGGCGAGGTGGAGATCTACCAGGGCCGCTCCTACAAGTCCTACCGCGGCATGGGCTCGCTGGGCGCCATGGGCGGCAAGGAGGGCTCTAGCGACCGCTACTTCCAGGAGCAGACCGAGCCCGGCAAGCGGGTGCCCGAGGGCATCGAAGGACGCGTCCCCTACAAGGGTAGCGTGCTCAATGTCATCACCCAGCTCATCGGCGGCCTCGCCTCCAGCATGGGCTACACGGGCTGCCACACCATCGAGGAAATGCGCACCAAGCCGCAGTTCGTGCGCGTCAGCGCCGCCGGTATGCGGGAATCTCACGTGCACGACGTGCAGATCACCAAGGAAGCGCCGAATTATCGGATTGATAACTGAATGAAGAAGGGCTGAGGGCGGAGGGCTGAGGTTGATCGCGCCGGCGACATGAGCCAGCCCCCTCAGCCCTCAGCCCTCAGCCCTCAGCCCTCAGCCCTGGAACATGCTCCCCCGACCGAGCGCTGTGGCCGCCTACGCAATAGCCTCCCCCCCATGGCCCCTACCAACATTCACGCCGACCGCATCCTGATCCTGGACTTCGGCTCCCAGTACACCCAGCTCATCGCCCGGCGGGTGCGCGAGGCCGGCGTCTATTGCGAGCTCCATCCCTGGGACATGGCTGCGGCCGCGATCCGGGACTTTGCGCCCAGCGGCATCATCCTCTCCGGCGGTCATCAGTCGGTGCACGTCTCCGAGACCCCGCGCGCTGAGCCCGTGGTCTTCGACCTCGGCGTGCCGGTGCTCGGCATCTGTTATGGCATGCAAACCATGGCGGAGCAGCTCGGCGGCAGCGTCGCCGCGGCACTCGAGCGCGAGTACGGCTACGCCCAGGTCCGTGCCCGGGGCCATTCCCGGCTGCTGCGCGACATCGAGGACCACACCACCCCAGAAGGCTACGGCCTGCTGGATGTCTGGATGAGCCACGGCGACCGGGTGGAGACCCTGCCGCCGGGCTTCAGCGTCATCGCCGAGACCGCCAATGCCCCGCTGGCCGGCATCGCCGACGAGTCCCGCGGCTTCTACGGCGTGCAGTTCCACCCCGAGGTCACGCACACGCCCCAGGGGCGGCGCATCATCGCGCGCTTCTGCCACGAGATCTGCGGCTGCGGCAACCTCTGGACGCCGTCCAACATCATCGACGATGCCGTCACGGCCGTGCGCGAGCAGGTGGGCGGCGATCATGTCCTGCTCGGGCTCTCCGGCGGTGTGGACTCGTCCGTCGTCGGCGCCCTGCTCCACCGCGCCATCGGCGAGCAGCTCACCTGCGTGTTCGTGGACAACGGCCTGCTGCGCCTCGGTGAGAGCGACCAGGTGATGGCCACTTTCGCCCGGCACATGGGCGTGCGGGTGATCCGGGTGGATGCCGAAGCCCGGTTCCTGGAGCGCCTGAAGGGCGTCAAAGACCCGGAAGCGAAGCGCAAGCTCATCGGCAACACCTTCATCGAGGTGTTCGACGCCGAGGCCGGCAAGCTCCAGGGCGTCAAATGGCTGGCCCAGGGCACCATCTACCCGGACGTCATCGAGTCCGCCGGTGCCAAGACCGGCAAGGCCAAGGTCATCAAGTCGCACCACAACGTCGGCGGCCTGCCGGAGCAGATGAATCTCGGGCTGGTCGAGCCGCTGCGGGAGCTCTTCAAAGACGAAGTCCGCAAGCTCGGCCTCGAGCTCGGACTGCCGGCGGAGATGGTGCAGCGCCATCCCTTCCCGGGGCCCGGGCTCGGTGTGCGCATCCTTGGCGAGGTCCAAAAAGACTATGCCGACACCCTGCGCCGTGCCGATCACATCTTCATCGAAGAGCTCCGCGCCGCCGGGCTCTACGACCGCGTCTCTCAAGCCTTCGCGGTGTTCCTGCCGGTGCGCTCCGTCGGCGTCGTCGGCGACAACCGCCAGTACGCGCACGTCATCGCGCTCCGGGCCGTGGAGACCGTTGACTTCATGACCGCCCGCTGGGCGAACCTCTCCTACGACTTCTTGGACCACGTGAGCCGGCGCATCGCCAACGAGGTCGAAGGCGTCTCCCGCGTCGTCTACGACATCACCGGCAAGCCGCCCGGCACCATCGAGTGGGAGTGAGGCGCACGGGCAACGCGGACACCCGGTTTGCTCGCTCGCCGAGAAACCGCGCCGGAGAAGCTCGCGCAACGACGCAACGGCGCCGTCTGCCGCTGCGGCTTCACACGCCAGCCGCAAGCCCGACGCAACCCTGTCCGCGGCTCGGGTGGAGCAATCGCGGCCGATGATGCCGGACCAAGCGGACCCGGGCCTGCACTGGATGCGGCATGCCCTTGGGCTCGCCGCGCGCGCGGCGGATGAGGGCGAGGTTCCCGTCGGTGCCGTCGTGGTCCGCGATGGCGAGGTGCTGGGCGAGGGCTGGAACCGCCCCATCGCCGCCCACGACCCCACGGCCCATGCCGAGATCCAGGCCCTGCGAGCGGCGGCCGCCCATGTCGGCAATTACCGCCTCACCGGCGCCGAGCTCTACGTCACCCTGGAGCCCTGCCCCATGTGCGCCGGCGCCATCGTCCATGCGCGCATCGCGCGGGTGAACTATGGTGCCGCCGACCCTAAGGGCGGCGCCTGCGGCAGCGTCTTCGACCTACTGCCGTCCGACGCGCGCTTCAACCACCGCACCACCTGCGAGGGCGGCGTCCTCGCCGCGGCCTGCGGTGATCTCCTGCGCGGGTTCTTCGCTGCGCGACGGCGCGGACAAACGGCCTAGGGAGCAAGCGTGGGAGCCGCCTCCGGGCGGGACGACTTGCAGTGGGCCGGCGCGCTGATCTCGCGGCAAGGATGCCGCTCCCACAACGGATACGGATTGATTGGGGAGATGCCGATTGATTTGGACATCCGGCCCAAAACCGCACGGAGCCGGGCATCGAGCCGATTCAGCCGGTCCAACGCAGCCGCCGGCGTGCTGCGCCGATCGGTGGCGCTGCAGGGCTCCAGGTGGAGCGGCATCTTGAGTCAGCGCCACCGCTCAGTGAGTGCTCGTCTTTAGGTACTGATCCAGGCGATCGGCGGCCACGAAGCGCAGAATCGCACGCGTGTCGTCGGTGCAGTTCTTGAAGATGGGGCGCTGGAGCACGTCCGGCCCCTGCTCCAGGATCAGGCGGCCGATTAACTCATCGACGAAGGACTGCGTGACCGCGGCGCCGGCGAAGTCGACAACCACCTCGAAACCCTGCGCCAGGAAGCCCTCGATGCGCTCGCGTTCCGGCACGGCCGCGTGGCGCATGCCGAAGAAGCGTCCTTCGGCCGCGTGCTGGAGTGGGACGAGCTGTCGTGCTGCAACGTTACGCATGGCGGGTAGTGTCTGCCGATGTCCGGCAAATAGTAACGACCGATTACTCGAACCGCAGTTCCGGTGCTACCGCCTCGCCCAGGGGCAGCAGCACCGGGTTCCACGATCCGGAGGACAGTCGTCAGCCCGATCCCTTTCTTGACGGTATCCTCCCGCACGCCCAGGTTTCGGTTGCAGCTAACCCGCGGCTGAAAGGCGCGCAGTTGCGCAGCCGGGAGACAAAGGACAACAAAGCCTAGTAGTCGTCGGTGTTGTAATAGAGCCTGGAGCTTGCCAGGAGGTTGGCCGGCAAGTACCGTTCCAGCTCCTCCCGCATGGGCGCTGCCTGCTGCGCTGGGTATGTGGCTGTATCGGCCATTCCGATGGTCCACCGGTCGAGCGCAATAGGCGATCTCCCGCTCCAAGGTCGCCGGCTCGCGGCAGACATGGAACAGCCAGCGCCCGAGCTTGCCGCATCCGCATGGCTGCCCGCGCATCAACGATAGACTTCTCTGCGATGGCCGATCTTGACCACGTTGATCACGGGTCGGCTGTCGTGAACCTCAGAGCTTGCGGTAGTCGCCGACCCGGATGCGACACTGGATGTCGCTGCCGGCCAGCTTCCGCGCACCCGGCGGCCCGAGCTCTTCGGCCGGGGCATCGCGCAGATCCGCGAGGTCCTCTCCAGCAGTGCCTTGTACTCCGCCACGGGCAGCAGGACCGACACCCGGCCCGACGTGTCCCACGGGCAAAGAAAAAGGGGCTACGGTCTCCCGTAACCCCTTGACTTGGTGGGCCGTCTAGGATTCGAACCTAGGACCAATGGATTAAGAGTCCACTGCTCTACCAGCTGAGCTAACGGCCCTTTGTGGGGATGGCGCTTAGCAGGGCGCCAATGTTTGGGGCGAACGATGGGGCTCGAACCCACGACCACCTAGGCCACAACCAGGTGCTCTACCAACTGAGCTACGTCCGCCATTGACTTATCGAGCTGTCGCTGCGACGCCGGTCACGCGCTTGGGAGATGCCCACCCGCGGTCTGCGCATTTGGCGCCCCGAGGAGGACTCGAACCCCCGACCAAGAGCTTAGAAGGCTCCTGCTCTATCCGCCTGAGCTATCGGGGCGTAATCTGCTGCGCTGCGCACCACTGCCAACCACTGCACCGAGCCGAGGATGTACCAGCCGGCGCCAGCATGCAGCCGCATCCTTAATGGTCGGGGTAGAGGGATTCGAACCCCCGACATCCTGCTCCCAAAGCAGGCGCGCTACCAGACTGCGCTATACCCCGGCGTCGGCAAGGCTCGAACTCGCAGCGACCTTAAACCGTGCAGCCTATACCCTCTTGCCGTCATCGTCAATATTTTGTGCGCTCGCGTGCGCTCGCCATCTTGGCATTGGCGTCAGACACCTGATGCAGCGGCGCGGTTTCGCGGGCAGCGCACCTTGGCCAAGCTACGACTGCACGGTGCCGTGCTTGCAGAGCGAGCGCAAGCGCTGGATCATGCCCGCCTCACCACCGACGGAGGTATCGCATGGGCGCAAGCATCCTGGATGGGAAGGCCATCGGGGCGGAGATCCGCGCGCAGGTGAAGGCGCAGGTGGATGCCCGCCTCGCCGCCGGTCGGCGAGCACCAGGCCTCGCGGTGGTGCTGGTCGGGGAGCATTCGGCCTCGCAGGTGTATGTGCGCAACAAGCGTAAGGCCTGCGCGGAGGTGGGCTTTCACTCGGCGTTGCACGAGCTGCCGGCTGACACCTCACAGGCGCAGCTGCTGGCGCTGGTGGACCGGCTCAATGCCGATGACGCCATCGACGGCATCCTGGTCCAACTGCCGCTGCCCGAGCAGATCGACGCCGAGGCGGTCATCGAGCGCATCCTGCCCGCCAAGGACGTGGATGGCTTCCATCCGTACAACGTCGGCCGCCTGGTGCTGCGCATGCCGCGGCTGCGCCCGTGCACGCCCAAGGGCATCATGACCCTGTTGGCGCGCACCGGCCAGCGGCTCGAAGGGCTGGACGCGGTGGTGATCGGGCAGTCGAACATCGTCGGCCGGCCCATGGCCCTGGAGCTGCTGGCGGCACGCTGCACCATCACCGTCTGCCACAGCCGGACCAAGGACCTCGCCGACAAGGCCCGCGCCGCGGATGTGCTGGTGGTCGCCATGGGCCGCGCGCGCTATGTGCCGGGCGATTGGATCAAGCCCGGTGCGCTGGTGATCGACGTCGGCATGAACCGCGACGAGCAGGGCAAGCTCTGCGGCGACGTGGACTTCGCGGCGGCCGCCGAGCGAGCGGGCTGGATCACGCCCGTGCCGGGGGGCGTCGGCCCCATGACCATTGCGAGCCTGTTGGAGAACACGCTCCAGGCGGCGGGGCTGCGGGCATAGCGGGCGCCGGCTTTGATGATAACTCCGACCACCTGGGCTGCTGACTGCTTAGTCTGGCCATCCCGGCCTGACAGAATCAGGGCTGGAAGCCCTGAGTGGGCGCTGATCGTCAGCCTAACCAGCAGCACGAACCTGGCTCCTACGCGCCGGAGGTTCGGCAAGTATTCGCCGTAGGTCGGGCTGAGGCACGAAGCCCGACGCCGCGCTTGCCGTCACCGCCTGATTGCCGGGCCTCCCGACGTCGGCCTACGGGCGGCATCTTCTACCCACCCTCATCCACCATCAGACTTGCGTCGAGCCCCCGCGGACGGTCGCATCCGCGTCGCGATCGATATCAACTGCGCCGCCAGGTCGTCCCGCCGGCACCGTCCTCCAGCACGACGCCTGCGCCCTGGAGCTCGTCGCGGATGCGGTCCGCCTCGGCGAAGTCCTTGGTCTTGCGGGCAGCGGCCCGGCGGGCGATGAGATCCTCGATGGCGGCGTCCGTGAGGCCGTCCTCGCCGCTACCGGCCTTGAGGTAGGCATCCGGGTCCTGGCCGAGCAGGCCCAGGTCATCGCCCAACAAGCGCAGCTCCGCCGCCAAGCCCGCGGCGGCGGCTGTGTCCTCGGCGCGCAGGCGATTCATCTCGCGCGCCAGGTCGAAGAGCACCGCCAGGGCCTCCGGCGTGTTGAAATCGTCGTTCATGGCCGCGTCGAAGCGCTCCCGATAGGCCGCGCCGCCGGCCGGCTCGGCGTCTGCGGGCAGCCCGCGCATGGCGGTGTAGAGCCGGGTGAGTGCCGCGCGGGCGCCGTCGAGCTGGCTGTCGTCGTAGTTGAGCGGGCTGCGGTAGTGGCTGGCGAGGATGAAGTAGCGGACTTCCTCCGGCTGATAGCGCTCCAGGATGTCGCGCACGGTGAAGAAATTGCCCAGGGACTTGGACATTTTCTCGTCGTTAACGCGCACGAAGCCGTTGTGCATCCAGCACTGGACGAAGGGCTCGCCGGTGGCGCCTTCGCTCTGGGCGATCTCGTTCTCGTGGTGCGGGAACATCAGATCCGCACCGCCGCCGTGGATGTCGAAGTGGTTACCGAGGCAGCCGGTGGACATGGCGGAGCATTCGATGTGCCAGCCCGGGCGGCCCGGCCCCCAGGGCGACTCCCAGGACGGCTCGCCGGGCTTGGCGGCCTTCCACAAGGCGAAATCCAGGGGGTCCTGCTTGGCCTCCCCCACCTCGACACGGGCGCCGGCGCGCAGGTCCTGCGGGTCCTTGCCGGAGAGCCGTCCGTAGCCGGGGAAGCTCGCCACCGCGTAGTAGACATCGCCATTGTCGGCGACATAGGCATGTCCCTTGTCGAGCAGGCGCCGAATCATCGCGTGCATCTCGGCCATGTGGGCCGTCGCCCGCGGCTCCTGGTCCGGGCGCAGCACGCCCAGGCGGTCGGCGTCCTCGTGCATGGCGGCGATGAAACGCTCGGTGAGCGCGGCCATGGGCTCGCCGTTCTCGTCCGCGCGGCGGATGATCTTGTCGTCAACGTCCGTGATGTTGCGCACATAGGTCACGGCATAGCCGAGGCGCTTGAGGTGGCGGTAGACCACGTCGAAGACCACCAGCACCCGCGCATGCCCCAGGTGGCAGAGGTCGTAGACCGTCATGCCGCAGACGTACATGCGCACCTGTTCCGGTGTCAGCGGCTGAAAGGGCTCCTTGCGGCGCGTGAGGCTGTTGTGGATCTCGAGCATGGGCAGCAGTCCCCGCCTTTTGTGACCTGATGTGGCAGGCGCTCGGCGCCTCGCCCGGGCTCGGGAACGACCCGGATCGCCGCGAAATCTTAGCAAAGCCCATACCAGTCGAGAACCGGTCCAACGGGGTCGGGGTTTTGCCGAAGCGGCGAAACCCGTAGCATAAGAGACACCAAGCGGCCGCCGGGCCGCATCCACGCTGGCCGGCGCCATCGCCGAGCAGCCGTGCCAACAGCATTCTCATTAGAGCAGGAGCAGCCCATGATCAAGCTGACCACAAACCACGGCGATATCCTCATCGATCTGGATTACGACCACGCACCCGTCACCGCCGCCAACTTCGAGCAGTATGTCCGCGACGGCCACTACGACGGTACGCTCTTTCATCGCGTCATCGACGGCTTCATGATCCAGGGTGGCGGCATGAGCACGGATTTCGTGCAGAAGCCGACGCGCGCGCCCATCGAGAACGAGGCCCGCAACGGCCTCAAGAACGTCACCGGCAGCTTGGCCATGGCACGCACGAACGACCCGCATTCCGCCTCGGCCCAATTCTTCATCAACGTCTCCGACAACGCCTTTCTGGACTACCCGGGTCAGGATGGCTGGGGTTACTGCGTCTTTGGCAAGGTGGTCGAGGGCATGGATGTGGTCAACTCCATCAAGGGCGTCAAGACGGGCGCCCGCAACGGCCACCAGGACGTGCCGGAGCAAGACGTCGTGCTCGAGAAGGCGGAAGTCGTCGAAGGCTGAGCACGCTGCGACCGACCTCGCCCGACGCCACCGCAACACTACCGATCCATGCCGTCCGAGCCCTTGCGCCCATCAGGGGCCGCGCATTCCGTTTCGCATCCCGATGAGCGGCTGTTCATCGCCGATCTGCACCTGTCCCCGGAGCGCGAGCGACTCACTGCACTGTTTCTGGAGTGGCTCCAGGCGCGCGCCGCCGGCAGCGCCGCGCTCTACATCCTGGGTGACCTCTTCGATGCCTGGGTCGGCGACGACGACGATACCTACCACCAGGTGGAGTCCGCCCTCGCCGCCGTCGCCGCGGCAGGCACGCGCTGTCTGTTCATGCACGGCAACCGCGATTTCCTCGTCGGCCGGCGCTTCGCCCGCCGGACCGGCTGCCAGCGGCTGCGTGACCCCACGCGCATCGATCTCGGCGGGGAGCCCGTCCTGCTGATGCACGGCGATCTACTCTGCACCGATGACGTCGCCTACCAGCGCTTTCGCCGACGGGTGCGCAATCCCTTGGTGCAATGGCTGTTCCGGCGCCAGCCGCTGGCCAAGCGCAGGCGCATCGCCGCGGAGTACCGCCAGCGCAGCGCGGCGGCCATGGCGGAGAAGACCGATGCCATCATGGACGTCAACGCAGATGCGGTGCAGCGGCTCATGCAGGCGCACGGCGTCAGTCGGCTGATCCACGGCCACACCCACCGACCCGCCGACCATGAGCTGCGACTCGACGGTGCAGTGGCTTACAGACACGTGCTCGCTGACTGGTCCGCCGACGGTGGGGAAGTGCTGGTGGCCGCGAACGCCAGCCTGCGGCGGGAGGCCGTGTGCCCGCTGCGCCCGTCGGCGGGCAGCGGCGCCCCCTCGCCCATGCCGGCCCCCGACCGAGCACCGACGCCGCCCGGTGCGCGAGCGGCGCGGTAACGATTCCGCCCTGTCATCGGCACAGGGCTTCCAACTGTGCCAGCTCCGCCTCGTCGAAGCCCGCCGCGAGCCGCGCCTGCCGATTCAGCGGGCAGCGGATGCGCCCTTGCATGTGCTTGGCGAGCAGCCGGAAATAGGTCTCTCGGGGCGCCAGGCCGCGCTGCTCGCACAGCCAACGGAGCCAGTGGCTGCCGATGGCCACATGCGCCACTTCCTCGCGCAGAATGACCTCCAGACGCTCGGCGGTCGCCGTATCACCGGCGCGCTGGAGGCGCTCGATCATGCCCGGGGTCACGTCGAGTCCGCGCGCCTCCAGTACCCTTGGCACCAAGGCCATCCGCGCCAGCACGTCATGCGCGGTGGCCTCCGCCATCTGCCACAGACCGTCATGTGCCGGGAAGTCGCCGTACTCGTAGCCGAGCGCCTGCAGACGCGCCTGCAGCATGGCGAAGTGGCGTGCCTCGTCGTCCGCGACCCGCGCCCAGTCCAGCGCGAACGCCGCGGGCATCGCAGGAAAACGCTGCACCGCGTCCCAGGCAAGGTTGATGGCGTTGAGCTCGATGTGGGCCACCGCATGCACCAAGGCCGCCCGGCCCTCGGGCTGGTCGAGCCCGCGTCGCGGCAAGTCCCGGGGTGACACCAGTACCGGGCGCTGCGGCCGGCCGGGCGCCGCTTGGGGCGTGTGCGCAGCGCGCAGGTCCCGGCGCAGATCCCGGCGCAGCTCACCGGCGCGGATGCGGGCCGTGGTCTCCTGTGTCAGACGCACCTTGGCCGCCGGGTCCGGCTCGGCCAGACAGCGCGCCGCGGCCGCCAGGAGCTCGCAGCCGCTCATGCGCCGCGCTTCCGGCCAGACGGCCATCGCGTCGGGCTGCCCAATGCGTTACGCTTCATAGGTAGTCCATCGATAACTAAAAGGTCGCCTGTCGCGGCCGGAGGACAGCCCCATGAAGCTCTGCCCCAAGTGCGCGACGTCGCCGTTGCCGTTCGTGATGATCGCCGTCATCGCGAGCGTCATCGGGTTTCTGACCTGGTTGACCCTGGGCCTCTCGGACTGGGGCGCCTGGCCGCGCCTTGGCATTGCGGCCGCCAGCGTCGGCGCCGTTGCCGCAACGCTGTGGCACTATGTGATCAGCTGTATGCGCCGCCACTGTCGCCATCGGGACGGCTTCGGGGGCATGACCGCCTCTTCGTAGCAGATGGCCGGCGGTGTCCGCCGGGACTCGCCGGATGAGCGCGGACCAGGATAGGCTCGATCTCATTTCGCGGCGCTGCTGGTGACCCGATCGCGCAAGTACACCGGCAGCGCATCGGCAGGGTCCAGCAGCGCACCGGCGGCATAATCCGCGGCGGCGAGTACGGCGACATCCTGAGCCTCGCATGGGCGCTCTGCCTCCACGCTCGCCGGACCCGTGCCGCAGGCCGCTCGCACCGCAGCGGCCAGTACCTCCGGATAGGTCTGCCAGCCGCTACCCGCGGCCGCCCAGGGCCTGGGTCCGCCCGGCACCGTCACGGCCTCGGGGGCGCAGACCCGATCGTCAAGCAACGCCTCCATGAGGCCCTGCGCATTGGCCGCGTAGGCACCGGCATAGACCTCCCCCATCCGAGCATCCAGCGCACAGAGCACGCGCTGCGCACCGGCGTCGCGCCGGCAGCCCTGTGCCAGCGCCGCGAGCGTCGATACCCCCACCACGGGCTTGTCCGCGGCCAGCGCAGCGCCCTGCACCACCGCAGCAGCGATGCGCAGCCCCGTAAAGGAGCCCGGCCCGCGGGCGAAGGCGAAGGCGTCGAGCGCCGCAGCACGCAGCCCCGCCGCCTGCAATAGCTCATCCATCATGCCGACAATGAGCTCGCCGTGGCGGCGCTGCGCCGGCGCGAGCCGCTGGGTCAGGGTGCCGGCGTCATAGAGTGCCGCCGAGCAATGGGCGGCCGAGGTGTCGATGGCGAGCAGTCGCATGGCGCAGTCTTAGCGGTGTCAGCGGAAGTGGACAGCGCAGCCTCGGCGCTTTGGGTCAGGCGGCAGCGGCGTCGAAGAAGGCCGTCACTGCCGCCAGATCTCTGGTGCGCGCCATGGCAGGCAGGCTGGCGAGAAAGACCCGGCCGTAGCTTCGCGAGCGCAGGCGCGGATCGCACAGCACCAGCACACCGCGATCGCCGCCGTCACGAATCAAGCGCCCGGCGCCCTGTTTCAGGGCGATCACCGCCTTCGGCAGCTGCAGCTCCCGGAAAGGATTGCCGCCACTGCCGCGCAGGGCGTCGATTCGCCCCCGCAATAGCGGATCACCGGGCGAGGCGAACGGCAGCCGATCAATGATCACACAAGACAGGGCCTCGCCGCGAACATCCACGCCTTCCCAGAAGCTGGAGGTGCCGAGCAGCACGGCGTCGCCATGGCGACGGAAGCGCTGGATCAGCTCCGCCCGCGGCGCCTCACCCTGCACCAGTAATGGATAGGAGAGCCGCCCCGCGAGCGCGGCGGCCGCCGCGCGCAGCGCACGATGGCTGGTGAACAGACAAAACGCCCGACCGCGGCTGGCCTCGATGACCGCCAGCGCGATCTCGGCCACCTTTGCGTCATAGTCAGCCGCACCGGGCTCCGGCATACTCGGCGGCATGTAGAGCAGGGCCTGGCGCTGATAGTCGAAGGGGCTGTCCCAGCGGGCTGTCGCGGCCGCCTCTGCGCCCACCTGTGCCGCGAAGTGCGCGAATGACTCACCGACGGCGAGCGTCGCCGACGTATAGACCCAGGCGGCTTGCTGGCGGGCCTGATAGCCCTGGAACACCCCGGCGACATCCAGCGGGGTCTGATGCAGGCGAAAGCCCTGACCGCGCAGCTCGAACCAGCGCACCGAGCCATCCTCCTCGCTGTCCTGCAGGCCTTCCAGGCGCTGCAGCAAGCCCACCGCCCGCGTGCGGCATTGCTCCAGCTCTTTGGAGCCGCGCGCCAATGCCGCGAGGGCGGAGTCCATCTCTGCGAGTAGATCCGCCAGCGTCCGCAGGCCCTCGCACACGGCCTCCTCCGCGGCGAGCTCCTGCCAGGCACCGCGGCGGTCATCACCCCCGAGCGCGCGTCGCACCTGTGGCACCGATTCCCCAAGGGCGGCGGCGAGCTCGCGTAGCTGCGGCGCGTCCTCGGCCTCCCCGCGCTGGGCGGTGGCTAGGTCCCGGGCCAACTCCAAGACCTGCCTGCTGCTGATGGAGCTGCCGAAGAACTGGGCCGCGACGTCCGGCAGCTGATGGGCCTCATCGACGATGACGGCGTCCGCACCCGGCAGCACCTCGCCGAAGCCCTCCTCGCGCAGCACCATGTCGGCACAGAGCAAATGGTGGTTGATGACCACCAGATCTGCCTCCTGCGCCCGCCGCCGGGCGGCTATCAGGTGGCAATCGTGCCATTGCGGGCAGTCCTGGCCGAGGCAGTTGTCGGTGGTGGAGGTGACCGCGGGCCAGACCGCGGAGTCCTCGGCGAGGGCCACCTCGGCGACGTCGCCATTGCGGGTCACCGCGGCCCAGTCGCGGACGGCGCCGAGATCGCGCCGGGCCTCCGGGCGCAGCGCGCCGGGGTCCGCCACGGCGCGCTCTAGGCGGTGGCGGCAGAGATAATTGGCCCGGCCCTTCAGCAATGCCGCCTGCACCGGCATCCCCAGGGCGCGGCGCAGCGCGGGGATGTCGCGGTGGAAGAGCTGGTCCTGGAGGTTGCGGGTGCCGGTGGCGACGATGACCTTACGGGCGCTCAACAGCGCCGGCACCAGATACGCATAGGTCTTGCCGGTGCCGGTGCCGGCCTCGCAGATCAGCTGCTCGCCGGCATCGAGGGCGGCGGCCACACGCGCCCCCATGGCCTGCTGCTGCTCGCGCCAGGCAAAGCCCTCGAGGGCCCGGGACAGCAGGCCGTCCGGGCCCAGCACCGCAATAGCTTGCTCCGCTGTCGGCCCGGCGATGGATGCTGCTGGGGCCATGGGTGCTGGGGCCGTGGGTGCTCTGGGGGCATGAGTGCTCTGGGGGCATCGCCGCCGGCGCCATGGGTGCCGGCGCTGCCTGAGGTCAGCCGCCGGCGGCCTTGCGCTCGGCCTCGACGGCGCCCTCGACGTCCCCGCTCTGGCGCCGAATGGTGGCGATGATGTCCCAGTTGTTCTGTTTGAGCTCCGGCTGACTGCCGGCGAGGGCGTTGGAGCGTGCAGCGAGATTGCTGGCCTGCGTCCCCTGCCCCTGCTCCAGGCGCACACGCGCGAGCCGATTCCACAGGTAAGCCTGCTGGGGCTCGATGCGGAGCGCCCGCTCCAAGGTGGCCGCGGCGCCGCCGTAGTCGCCGGTTTGACGCTGCTGCTCGGCCCGCGCGGCCAGCGCCTCCACCGCGGGCGCCATGGCGCTCGGCGCCAATGGCGAGCGCTGCGGCACGCTGGCAACGGTCTCCGGCGCGGGCGGCGCTGCGGGCGTGGACGGTGCGGCCTGCCCCGCACCGGATGCGGACTGCGCCGGTGCTGCCGGCTGTGCGGGCGCTGCCGGCGTTTGGCCGCCCGTGTCGGCTTGGGTCGGCTCGGGCGCTGGCGACGGGCTTGCGGGCGCCGTCTGCTGGGCGGTTTTCGCAGCCGCCTCCTCCGGCTCTGCACTGGCCGCCGTGCGCGGTGCGGCTGCCTCGGGCGGGTCCACAGTGGAGGTGCGCGGCTGCGGCGGGCTCGCCGGCGCGGACCTCGGCTCGGGCCGTGCCGCCGCCTGATTGGGCGCTGCCTGATTGGGCGCCGCCGTGGCAGGTGCGGCCGCCCCGGCCCGCGGGGCCGACTCCGGCTGAGTGCCGGCCTGGGCCTCGGGTTGAGGCTCAGGTTGGGGCTGGGAGTCCGGCACCGACTCCGGCGGCGTATAGGCATAGACCCTGGTTGGCGCCGGCTTCTTCGGGGCGGCTTCGGGGGCTTCAGGGGCTTCGGCCGGAGCGGCGTCTTCGGTATCGCCCGCCGCGGCCCCGCGCTGGCTGGAATCGTACACCGGCGCCGGCGGCTCGGTGCGCTCCTGCATGGCGCATCCCGACAGCAGTATCAGAGGCAGGAGTGCGACGGCGGCAAACCGCTGGACTCTGGACATGGCTCAGTTTCCATAGAAATCGCTGAGGAAAGGGCTGACTTCCCGCTTGCGCGGCTCGTCTTTCGGCTCTGGGCGCCGTTTCGTCTCGGGCGCCCGCGGGGCTGGCTCCTGCGCCACTACCGGCTCCGCCGAGCTGGACGCCTTGGGGGTGCTGCCGCGGGAGGCCGTCCGAGCGCCGCCGCCGCCACAGGCGCTGCCGGCGTAGCCGTCGATGTACGGCAGGGAGCTGCCGCAGGCACCTGCGGTCACGACGCCCTCGGGCGGTGCGTCATCCAAGGGCTGGGTGTCCACGCTGGCCATGATATCGCCCCAGACGCGCAGCGCACCGGTGGAGCCACTGAGACCCATGGGCTCGTTATCGTCCCGGCCCACCCAGGCGACCGCGACCTTGTCGCCACTGAAGCCGGCAAACCAGCTGTCACGCATATCGTTGGTGGTCCCGGTCTTGCCGGCGACGGCGAGGTCCGACGGCAGGCGCCGCTTGAGCCAGGTGGCCGTGCCCTGGGTGACGACCCGGCGCATGGCCCACTGGGTCAGGTAGGCCGCTTCCGCCGACACCACGGACTCCACGGCTAGCGGATAGCGGTTCAGCGGGCGGCCAGAGGCGTCGAGCACCTCGCGGATGGCACGCAGCGGCGCCCGAAAGCCCCCGGCGGCGATGGTCTGGTAGGCCTGGGCCACTTCCACCGGCGGCAGGGAGACCGAGCCCAGCAACATCGCTGGTACGGCGTCGATGTCGCGCACAGCGCCGAGGTCTCTGAGCAGACCAGCCACCTGGTCGACGCCCAAGTCCAGGCCGAGATTCACCGTCGCGAGATTGTAGGATTTCACCAGGCCGCGGTAGAGCGGCACGGTTCCATGCACGCTGTGGTCGTAATTCTTCGGCCGCCACATCACGCCGGCCACGCGCAGGTTGACCGGCTTGTCTTGGATGGGGGTCACCAGGGAGTAGCGCTGCGGCTGCGACAAGGCCTTCAGGTAGATGACCGGCTTGATCAGCGAGCCGATGGGGCGCACCGCGTCCAGCGCGCGATTGAAGCCGGCGTAGCCCGGGTCCCGGCCGCCGACCACAGCGAGGACCTCGCCTTGGGCGACGGAGGTCACGACGGCCGCGGTCTCGAGCGTGCCTTCCGGCAGCCGGCGCGAGCGGTCGAGCTTCGGCAGGCGCGCCTTGACGGCCGCCTCGACATGGGCCTGGGTCAGGGGGTCCAGGGTGGTAAAGATGCGCAGGCCCTCGGAGCGGAGGTCCTCCTCGCGGTAGTCCCGACGCAGCTGTCGGCGCACCAGCTGAATGAAGCCCGGATACTCGCCGCTCGGTCGGGCGCCCCCTTCCACGACCCCGAGCGGCGCCTGCTTGGCCTGCTCCGCGTCGGCCTTGGAGATGATCTGATGATGGGCCATCAGGTCGATCACCAGGTTGCGACGCTCGCGGACGCGCTCGGGATTGCGCTGTGGGTTGAAGTCGGAGGGACCCTTGAGGATGGCCACGAGCATCGCGGTCTGCGGGATGTCCAGCTCGTCGATGTCGCGGTCGAAATAGAACCGGCTCGCGAGGCCGAAGCCGTGAATGGCACGGCTGCCGTCCTGCCCCAGATAGACCTCGTTGGCGTAGGCGGTCAGGATCTCGTCCTTGTCGTAGCGCCAGTCCAGCAGGACCGCCATGTAGGCCTCGTTCAGCTTGCGCTCGAGCGTGCGCTCCTGGGTGAGGTAGAAGTTCTTCACCAGCTGCTGGGTGAGGGTGCTGGCGCCCTGCACGGTACGCCCGGCGCGCAGGTTCTCGTAGGCCGCGCGCAGGATGCCCTTGGGGTCGACGCCGTGGTGCTGGTAGAACTGGCGGTCCTCCACCGCGAGCAGGGTCTTCACCAGGCGCGACGGCAGCTGCTCGCGCCGCAGCAGGACGCGGTCTTCGTTGTGGGTGGGGTAGATGCTCGCGATGAGCGCCGGGTCCAAGCGCACCAGCGCCAGCGGCGTCGCATCATTGCCGTCGGCAACGGCTTTCACCACGCCGCCGGCGAGGTCCACGCTCAGGTAGCGCTCGGGCTCGTAACCGTCCCAATAGCGAAAGGGGCGGGTGCGGATCGCCGCCTGCTCGCCGTCGATGTGATAACTGCCCGGGCGCGCGAGCTGCGCGTCTTCGCGATAGCCGAGGCGCCCCAGCTCCCCTTCGAGCTCTGCCACGGACAGCGAGCGCCCCGTGTAGATCTCCAGCGGGCGGGCATAGACCCGCGCCGGCAGCGCCCAGCGCTTACCTTCGAACTTGGCGCGCACCACCTTGTCCAGATGGACGCCGTAGAGCCCGACCGCGAGCCCCACACCCAGCGCCAACAGCACCAGCGCACGCACCGCAAAGCCGAAGAAGCCCATGCCTTCCTTCGGCTGACGGCGTCGGCGCGATGACCTCGGGTGGGGGCGGCGTTGCTTTGGCATGGCTTTGGGTGGTCGGTATTAGGCGCGTATGCGCGCTCTGAGTCGGTGCCTTATGGACAGGGGCGCATGACCAACGGGCGCGTCAACGGCTCTCACTTCAGTGGCTTGAGCCACCATCTGCACCGAAATTCTAACACGTCCGCGACGGCGGCCAACGCTGTGCCCGACAGTCCGTGCCCCCCGCGCCTCGGGCAGCTCGCTTGGCAAACGCCGATTGATTGGCGTTTCCCTCGGTCTTGGCGCCAGCCCTACCAGATCAGCGCTATTGCTTGATGCCGACCCCGCGCTCCAGCAAGCGCAGGCTCACCGCACCGAGCGCCACGATGAAGGCAGCGATGATCACGAAGGCCATCACCAGCGGGATGTCCGTGGTCCCGAGCAGCCCGTAGCGGAAGGCGTTGACCATGTAGAGCACTGGATTCAGCAGCGACACCCATTGCCAAAACTCGGGCAACAGCTCGATGGAGTAGAACACCCCGCCAAGGTAGGTCAGAGGCGCCAGCACGAAGATAGGCACGATGGAGATGTCATCGAAGCTGTTCGCGAACACGGCGTTGATGAAGCCGCCCAGGGCGAACAGCACCGCCGTCAGCACGAACACCGACAGGGTGACGAGCCAGCTGTGCGGCGCCACGTCGGTGAAGAACATTGCCACCAGCATGACCACGAGACCGACAATGACGCCGCGGACCACGCCGCCGGCCACATAGCCCGCCAGGATCACCCAGGGCGGTGCCGGCGAGACCAGCAGCTCCTCCACGTAACGCGAGAACTTGCTGGAATAGAAGGACGAGACGACGTTGCTGTAGGCGTTGGTAATGACCGACATCAAGGCCAAACCCGGCACGATGAAATCCATGTACGCGAAGCCGCCCATGCTGCCGATGCGGTCACCGATCAGCCGCCCGAAGATCACGAAATAGAGCATCGTCGTGATGGCCGACGGCAAGATGGTCTGCACCCAGATACGCGAGAAGCGCAGCACCTCCTTTTGCAGTAGCGTCGAGAAGGTGACCCAATAGCGATACCCGCGCCGCAGGTCCGTGCCCGAGTGTGCGCTCATGCGGCCTGCGCCGGGGCGATACCACGGCCGCGGTCGATCATCTCCAAAAACAGCTGCTCCAAGCGGTTTTGCTTGTTGCGCATGCTCGCCACCTCGACGCCGGCGGCGCGCAGCGCTGCGAAGAGGTCGTTCAGGGTCTGCCCGCGGTGCAGCTGCGCCTCCAACGTGGTGGCGTCCAGCCGTTTCACGTCGAGCCCGGCGAGGGCCGGTGCCGCGGCCAGCGGCGCCGTAAGGGTCAGCACGAAGGCCTCCGCGTCCAGCTCCGCGAGCAATGCCTGGGTCTCTGCCACCGCCGCGATTCGCCCGTCATCGATCATGGCGATGTTGCGGCAGAGGCTCTCGGCCTCTTCCAGATAATGCGTCGTCAGGATGATGGTGGTGCCCTCGGCATTCAGCTCGCGCAGGTAGGCCCACATGGCGCGGCGGATCTCGATGTCCACGCCCGCCGTCGGCTCGTCCAGGATCAGGAGCTTTGGGCGATGCACCAAGGCCCGGGCGATCATCAGCCGCCGCTTCATCCCGCCGGACAACAGCCGCATCTCCGAGCGCCGCCGCTCCCAGAGGTCCAGTTTCTTCAGATAGAATTCCGCCCGCCGCCGTGCCTCCCGCCTAGGGATGCCGAAGTATCCGGCCTGGTTGATGACCACCTCGGCCACGGGCAGGAAGAGATTGAAATTGAACTCCTGGGGCACGACGCCGAGGGAGGCCTTGACCGCCTCGGGCTCGGTGTCGAGGTCATGCCCGAACACGCAAACCCGGCCGGACGTCTTATTGACCAGGGAGGTGACGATGCCGATGAGGGTGGACTTGCCGGCCCCATTGGGCCCGAGCAGCGCGAAGAAGTCGCCCTCCTCCACCGTCAGATCCACGCCTTTCAGCGCTTCGAAGCCGGAGCGGTAGACCTTACGGAGCTGTTGGACGACGAGGGCGTGCATGCGGCGGAGACGGACTGCGGGGTGCGGCGCGGGATTCAGAGGCAGCGCTGACGAGCCGCCAGAGCCACGGCAGGTCGCGCGAGGGGCCGGTACGCTAGCCGCTGCGGGCAGGCTTTGCAAGCACACCGGGACGGCGCCCGGCAACGGCTCGATTGCCGGAACGGCGCTGACGCCGGGGCGCCGTCGCCCCCCGGCGGTGCCTGTGGCGGTCGCTCAGGCGCTGCCCGGGCGTTTGCGCTTCACAGCCGCTGCGAGCAGCCGATCACGGCCCGCCGTCAAGTAGGTCAGGACCAGCCCGCCGTAGAACAGCGCCGAGCCGACGAGCAGGCCGGACAGCCCCCACAGCCAGACCAAGGCGCCGGCAGAGAGTCCGAGGCCGGCGCCGTAGCCCGCAAGCGATGCGGCTGTCGCCGGCGCGCGCAGCCGTAACAGAACCAGGGCAGTCGCAGCGGCGAAGACCAGCGCTTTGATCCCCACCATGGCGTGCAGCAGGTTGGCGAGCGCTGCATCCGCACCGGCCGGCGCTTGCAGCATGAGCGCGGCCACCGCGCCAAGACCTGCTCCCAGCGCGACGGAAGCCGTCACCACGGCTCCACCCGCAACGCCCGGGAGCGCGCCAAGTGCCGATGGCGTACGGCCCCGGGGCGCGGCATGCAGCGGGACGGCCGCCGTGCCGCCCGGCACCGCCGGGGTTGCTTGCTCATCGGTGCCCTGTCTGGCCATGATGACCTCCGCTGCTGTGGGGAACGCTCTTGGGTCGATTCTGCGCTCGTTGATCGGGCAGCTCAACCGCAGGCGACGCCTGTCGCCATCGCCATGCACCCCACCCGCGCCCGGCCCTCGCAACACCAAGGACGCTGGCAGAGACTCTGGAATCCTTCACTGTTACCAACACACCGCTGGGCGTGAAACACCGGGATTCCCTATGCATCTGGCCCTGCCAAGACCAGACCTGGCCCTGACGCTGGAGCGGCTCGGTATCGCGCTGACCGAGGTCGAGCGCTTGGCTCCGATTCCCGGCAGCTATTGGGGACCGCCCGAGGCGGGCCTCATCGGCCATCGACTCTATGTCCGCGGCGACACGCCGCTACACTCGGCGCTGCACGAGGCCTGCCACTATGTCTGCATGCCCGAGGCACGCCGGCGCAGTCTGCACACGGACGCCGGTGGCGACGACGCCGAGGAGAGCGCGGTCTGCTACCTGCAGATCCGTATCGCCGACCAACTGCCGGGCGTGGGCGCCGAGCGCCTGTGCCGGGATATGGATGCCTGGGGCTACAGCTTTCGCCTGGGCTCCGCCTGGGACTGGTACCAACAGGACGCCGACGATGCCCGAGCGCTGCTGTTGCACTGGGGCATACTGGCGAGCGACGGTACTCCCACATGGCGCTGCCGACGCTGAGCGCTCCGCCCTATACTGTCCGGGCGGCTGCGCTGCCCGGGTCCTGCGGTCTGCATCCCGCGATCCGGTCCGCTTCGCCTGTGCCGGGCTGGCGCACTCGCGCGCTGCGGCCATTGCGCCATAATGACCTCAATCCACAGGAGACCTTTTTGATGAATCTGCGTTGGAGTGTGCTTGCCTTAGTATGTCTGTTGCTGCCGGCACTCGCGCAGGCCGACGACCATGCCCCGGCTGCGGTCCAGTCGTTTCCGCCGAGCATGCCGCCTAGCGGCGCACCGATGCAGCCGCCGGCACCGGTTCCCGCGCCGCGGTTCCCGCCGCCGGCCCAAACGGCGGCGTCGGAACAGGGCACGGGCGAGGCGCCGATGCCCCCCGAGTACGACGCCGACACGGGCCGCATCGCCTTCGATTTTGCGGGACTCAGGCTGACCCAGAGCCGCAGCGACGACGCCTACCTGCTGGACATCGACCTGCGCGGGCTGCCGCCCGAGCAGGTACAGATCCGACCCGCCGGGGGCGGCCTGCTGCTGGCGGTGCGCCGCACAGCAGAGACCAGCCGCGAAGAGACCCTCGAGGGCGGCCGCGGCTACCGGCGCAGCTGGGGCTTTTCCACCGGTCAGCGCGTCAAGCGCCTGCCGGCCCCGCCGGATGCAGACGTGCGCAACCTGCAGCGCACGGACGCCGACGGGTCCATCCGGGTTCGCATTCCGCGGCGGGCCGACCTGCCCGGATACGGGCCGCCAGCGCCCGAGACGGCACCGCAGGAGCCGCAGCAATGAGCGACGGCTTCGACACGCCCCAGGCCGCCGAAGACGCCTACTACGACGCGCTCGAGTCCCGCGATGCGGACCTCATGGCCCGCGTCTGGGACGACTCGCCCGACGTCGCCTGCATGCTGCCCATGCAGCCCATCGTCCACGGCGTGCAGGTGCGCAACATGATGCGCGATCTCCTGCGCAGCGACGTGCCCATCGACATCCGGGTCACCCACATCCGCTGGGTGGGGCTCGGCGACGTGGCCATCCACTACGCCCAGGAGCACAACAACGCC
This sequence comes from Thiohalocapsa halophila, assembly GCF_016583825.1. GTDB lineage: Bacteria > Pseudomonadota > Gammaproteobacteria > Chromatiales > Chromatiaceae > Thiohalocapsa > Thiohalocapsa halophila. Next base: position 74,146 of record NZ_NRRV01000007.1, read on the forward strand.
GCGCAGGCGCCGCCGGATGCCCCGGGCATCTTCGCCACCAATGTGTTCCGCCGCCGCGGGGACGCCGGCTGGACCATGATCCTGCACCAGAACTCGCCGCCGCCGCCGGACGGGCCACCGCGTCGCTGAGCGCCGACGCCAGCCAGAGCAACGCATGCCCGCCGACAACGCGCCCCGTGTGCACCTGGAGACCCTCGGCTGCCGCCTGAACGAAGCGGAGCTGGAGGGGTGGGCGCGGGACTTCCGGCGCCGCGGCTGCCGCATCGCCGCCGGCGACGAGCCGGCGGACCTGCTGGTGGTCAACACCTGCGCCGTCACCGCCGAGGCGGTGCGCAAATCCCGCAAGCTGCTGCGGCGCCTCAAGCGCGCCCATCCCGGGGCGCGACTGGTGGTGAGCGGCTGCGCCGCCTCGCTGACGGACGCCGACCTCGGCGACGCCCGCATCGACCTCGTCGTCGACAACGCCGACAAGGACCGGCTGGTGGAGATCGCCGCCGACACCCTCGCCCTGCCGCTTGGGACAGGCCCGGACCCGGACGCCGCCGACGCGCTCTTCGCCCGCGGGCGCCAGCGCGCCTTCGTCAAGGTGCAGGACGGCTGCCGCTACCAATGCACCTTCTGCATCACCACCATCGCTCGCGGCGCCGAGCGCAGCCGCCCACTGGCGGAGATCGTTGCGGAGACCAACGCCGTCGCAGCCGCCGGCGTGCAGGAGATCGTGCTCACCGGCGTCCAGCTCGGCGGTTACGGCCGGGATGCCGGGAGCACAGCAGCACCGAATCTTGCCGGCCTCATCGCCGCCGTGCTGCGCGACACGGACATCCCCCGCATCCGCCTCGGCTCCGTCGAGCCCTGGGATCTGCCCGAGGACTTCTGGCAGCTGTTCTCGGACCCGCGCCTGATGCCGCACCTGCACCTGCCGCTGCAGAGCGGTGCCGATACGGTGCTCCAGCGCATGGCACGGCGCTGCCGCACCGACGCCTTCGCACGCTTGGTGGCGGACGCCCGCAGCGCCATCCCGGATTTCCAGGTGAGCACAGACGTCATTGTCGGCTTTCCCGGTGAAACCCGGGGCGAGTGGCGGCAGACCATGGACTTCGTGGCGGCCACGGGCTTCAGCCACTTGCACATCTTTCCGTACTCGCCGCGTGCGGGCACCCGCGCCGCGGCCATGGCGGAGCAGGTGCCCGAGGCCGTCAAGCGCGAGCGCGCCCGGGCCCTGCACGAGGTGGGCGCGGTGCTCAAAACCGCGGCCCTCAGCGCGCTCGCGGGGCACACGCTGCCCGTGCTCCTCGAAGGCGACAATCTGGATGCCGCCGGCCCCTATGCGGCGGGCTTTACCCCCGGCTATCTACCGGTGCGCCTGCGCGGTGCGCCCGCGGACGCCGTCGGCCGCATCGTGCCGGCACGCCTGCTGCGCTGCACCGATGATGCGGCAGCCCTGGAGGCCCGGCTCGACACCGCCGCAAGCGCCACCATGCCGCCGGACCCCGGCGCAGCCACCCGGCCCGCTCAATAACCGCTTTCCATGGCCGCCGCCTGCTGCTCGTCCAAGGCGTCGGCGATGTAGGCGAGCGCGAGGCCGGTCTCGCGCGTCCAGCTGAGCTCCACGTGCCAGCCGGCACCGCCGTCCCAGACATGCACCGCCCGGCCCTCGCCGCGGCGGATGGCGATCTGCTTGCGCCCCGGCGTGACCGCATCCGCCGGGAAGCTGCTGCGATCCTCGCCCTCGCCGTACTTGCTGCGCAGGATCTGATACAGATCCTCGTAGTGGAGCTTCGAGGCGATGCGGTGATCCCGCAGGACCTTATAGATGGCCCCCCGCCAGGCGAGCACGTAAACCCGGTCCCGGCCTTCGTAGTAGATGAGCGCGACGCGCTCGCCCTGGTCCTGCCGCAGGGCGGGGGGCTGCTGCTGCGCCAGGGCATTGACGTCGCCGCCGAGGCAGTAGCGGTTGAACACCAGCTTGAGACAGGGCTGCGGCGCATTGGCGGCCGCTGCGGGCCCCGACAGCACCAGCGACGATACCGCGCCCATCGCTGCGGCCAGCGCCGCGCATAGAACCGCGAGCGCAAGCGGCCATCGCCGCGTGACGGGGTCGTGCTGTGGGCTCATGAGCGTCCCTGGAACTGCCGAAAGGGTCGAGAGGATACCGCATCGGCGCTGGGTTTTTGCGCCTGGTCGCAGCCTGCACGACGCCGGCGCACCGTCGCTGGCGCGGTGGCCGCGCGCTTGGATTAACGGCATCTCCGAGCCTTCCCGTGGCCCTTGACGCGAGCGCGGAGAACGGGCGGAATCTCGGCTCCGTCAAGCTCGGCTCAGTCAACTACCAACGGAGACACCGCCATGCCTTCAGTCAAGTCCCAGCACGCCGGCGACATGGTCTTCGAGACCTACGCGGGAGACTACAAAATCATGAACGACGTGCCGCCGACACCCGAGTGGGGCGGCAAGGGCCGGCATCCGACGCCGCCGGACTATTTCGTCGCGTCGCTGTCATCGTGCATCGCCGCTTTCGTGCAGCAGTACTGCAGCCAGCACGACATCGACGCCACCGGGATGTATGTCGAGATCCACTACGAAAAGGCCGTCGACCCCGCCCACCTGAAAGAGCTCATGGTGGACGTGCACCTGCCCAACGCCGACGTCGGCAAGCGCGCCGAGGCCCTCAAGCGCGTCTCCGGCCACTGCACGGTGCACGAGACCATTTGTAAGATGGAGGGCCTGCCCATCAACATTCACGACAGCACCGGGCAGGTGGCGGAGGCGTAGGGACCAGTACCGAGGGCCGAGGGCCGAGGGCCGAGGGCCGAGGGCCGAGGATGCACATCGGGCTGTCCCTCGGGCCCGGCGGCTCGGCGTCCGCTCTAATCTCGGGCAGGTGCTGGCACACCGCAGATCGGGCAAGTCTTTGCTGGCGCCCCTGGAAATCGGGTGGGCGCTAGGTCGGGTTAGCGCTAGCGTAACTCGACACACAACGGCTTACGCGAGCCACTTGCCGGGTGACGCTGCGCTTACCCGACCTAACCGGGATTCTCGCTCAGTCTCGCCGACCCCGGTCAGTGGGCTCAGCCGTCGGCGAAGCCGGCGTCTTTGTGCGAGCCGTCGCAGAAGGGCTTGTTCTTCGACGCACCGCAGCGGCACAGGAAGGCCTTCTCTCCTTCCCAGGCCACGCGCCCGCTGGCGGCGCGAATGCTGAGATTGCCTTCCATCATCAGCGGGCCGTTGGGGGTACGCTTGACCTTGAGGGGGCCGCCGCGGGCGCTCAGCCCCGGCCCGGTCTCGCCGACGGCACCGAAGTCTTCGAAGCCGCTCCCGAGATGGCTGTTGTCGCAGAAGGGCTTGTTGCCCGATGCCCCGCAGCGGCACAGCGCCGCCCGGAAGCGGGTGCCGGCCATGTCCACCGCGGCGTCATCGATGTCCAGCTCGCCGGTGAGGTACAGCGGGCCGTTGTAGACCACGCCGACGGTATTCTCGGCGGGCGCATGCTCGGGCTCGCCGGACTTGTCGGTGTAGCTCAAGGCGCCGCTCGGGCAGCGCTCGCAGACGTCGCGGACCTCGGCGCGGCTCACCTCGTCCGGCACGCACCAGGGCTTGCGATCGCCGACGAAGAGGCTGTTGGCGGCGCTGCCGCACTCGCCGATGTGGATGCACAGGCGCTCGTCCCAGTGCACATCGATGTCGCTGCCCGGAAAGTCGTGGATCGGCTTCTCGCTCATGCTGCTCTCCCAAGGGGGCTCGGGTTGGCTGATGGAAAAGGGCTGGCGGGCACGGTACCCGACAAGCGGTTGATAGACCACCCGCCGCGCAGGCGTCGAGTGCAACGCCCGCGTGCATCGAGTCGTCGCCCGCCGCGCCGGGCAACGACGCGCCAAGCAGCCATAGGCCCAGAGCGCACATGACTACCCGGCCCGGCGAGACACAGGGGAAACCGGTCGGGTCTACAAGAGCTTGCCGGCGGCGATCACGAGCGCCCCCACGGTCGTGATGAAACCGATGAGCCACAGGAAATGGCGGTCGTGACGGCGGATCATCTCATCGAAACGGGCGTCGATGCTCTTGAAACGCTCGTCCTGACGGTCGAGGCGGCGTTCCACCTGCTCGAAGTGCTTCTGTACTTGCTCGAAGCGCGCCAACATGTCCGCTCGTAGCTCTTGATGGCGCTGATCTGCCTGCTCGAAGCGCTTGTCCACCTGCTCGAAGCGCTTGTCCACCTGCTCGAAGCGCTTGTCCATCTGCTCGAAGCGCGCCAGCATATCCTCGCGCAGCTCCTGATGGCGCTGCTCCGCCTGCGCAAAGCGGGCATCCATGTGGGCAAAGCCTTCCCGCATCAGCTCCCGCTGGTGCTTGAGCTCCTCCTCCACCCGCACCATCCGCTCGCGCAGCTCGATCTCGTACACCGCCGCGGGCCGACCGGTGCTCTGCTCGATGAGCCAGTCGGCCATATTGGCCTTAATGAAATCGATGTCTTCCTGCGTGAGCGTCATGGATCTGCGTCCGAATCGAAGCCCCGGCGGCCCGAGTATAGCAGCGCTCCGACGAGCACAAGCGTGTGCACGGGCTGAGCTCAACGGCGCCTTACGAGCGCGGCGCGGCACTCGCCCATCCGACGCGGAGGTCCGCTTCTGGTATGTTCGCGAATCGACGCCAGCGACCAAAGCACACCCACCTCGACAGATGAAGGCCATGATCCTCGCCGCGGGCCGCGGCAACCGCATGCGTCCGCTGACGGACCACACCCCGAAGCCGCTGCTGGCGGCGGGCGGGCGCACGCTCATCGAGCATCAGATCCTGCGGCTGCGGGCGGCGGGCTTCACGGAGCTGGTCGTCAATCATGCGCATCTGGGCGCGCAGATCGAGGCCCACCTGGGCGATGGGTCCGCGCACGGTGTGTCCATCCGCTACTCGCCGGAAGGCCAGGCCCTCGGTCACAACGGGGCGCTCGAGACCGGCGGCGGCATCTTCAAGGCGCTGGCGCTGCTGACGGACGGCAGCACGCCCTTCCTGGTGACCAACGGCGATGTCTGGTGCGACTTCGACTACGGCCGGCTCGCCGATGCTCCTGCCTTGGCCGACGGCGACCTCGCGCGTCTCGTGCTGGTCGACAACCCGGCGCACAACGCCGGCGGCGACTTCGCGCTGACCGACGGACGCGTGTCCCGCGACAGGTCTGCCACGCTCACCTTTGCGGGCATCGGCGTCTATCATCCAGACCTGTTCGCCGGCTGCGCACCGGAGGCCTTTCCGCTGGCGCCGCTGCTGCGTCGCGCCGTCGCCGATAATCGCGTCGGCGGGCTCCACCATGCCGGGTACTGGCTGGACGTGGGCACACCCGCCCGCCTCGCCGAGCTGGACCGGATGCTGAGCGTGCCGGTCGACTAACGGCCGGCCGACCACCGAGGGGCACGCCATGGGCCAGGATATCACCGACACCCGCTTCACCCGTGCGGACTTCGCGGAGTTCGAGGCTAGGCTCAAGGCCGAGACGGACCTGCTCGCCAGCTGGTTCGATGACGACCGCTTCGCCGACACCCCGCGCGAGGGCGGCTTCGAGATGGAGGCCTGGCTGGTGGACCGCCGGCACACGGCGCCGGCGCCCGTCATCGAGGCGCTGCTGGCGGCCCTCGACGACCACCTCGTCGTCCCCGAGCTGGCGCAGTTCAATCTGGAGCTGAACGGCACGCCGGTGCGGCTCACCGGCGACGCCTTGAGCCGCCTCGCCACCGAGCTGACCCATACCCTCGCCAGGGTGCGCGCGGCCGCGGCCGAGCTGGGCGCCAATGTGGTGACCTGCGGCATCCTGCCGACGCTGCGCGCCGAGCACTTGGTCATGGCCCGCATGACCCCGCGCGAGCGCTACCGGGCGCTCAACGAGCAGATCCTGCGCCTGCGTGAGGGCACGCCCATCTGGCTGGAGATCCACGGCGAGCAGCCGCTCACCTTCGAGCAGCAGGACGTGATGCTGGAGGCGGCCGCGACCTCCTTCCAGATCCATCTCAAGATGAACGCCCGGGAGTCCGGGCGCATCTTCAACGCCTCCAAGATCCTGTCCGCGCCCATGGTGGCGCTGGCGGCGAACTCGCCCTTCCTGTTCGGCCGCGAGCTCTGGTGCGAGACGCGCATCCCGCTGTTCGAGCAATCCGTCTCCGTCGGCGGCAGCCCGCTGCGCGAGCGTGTCGGCTTTGGCATCAACTATGCGCAGCACTCGGTGCTGGACGCCTTTCGCGCCAATGTGCGCCGCTACCCGGTGCTGCTGCCGCACTTGATGGACACACCCATTGAAGCGCTGGCGCATCTGCGCCTGCACAATGGCACCATCTGGCGCTGGAACCGCCCGCTGATCGGCTTTGACGAGTGCCCCGGCCATGACCCGGTGCCGCACCTGCGCATGGAGCACCGCGTCGCCGCGGCGGGCCCGAGCGTGGCAGACAATGTCGCCAACGCCGCCTTCTATTTCGGCGCCGTGCACGCCATGGCCGCCGCCGAGGAGCCGCCGGAGCGGCGCATCTCCTTCCCGCAGGCGCGCACCAATTTCTATCTGGCAGCGGAGTACGGGCTGGACGCCGAGCTCCCCTGGGTCGAGGCGCAGCGCGTCAAGCTGCCGGAGATTATCCTGGAGCGCTTGCTGCCCCTGGCCCACGCCGGCCTCGCGGATCTGGGCATCGACGCCGCCGAGCGCGAGCACTGGCTCGGGATCATCGAGCAACGGGTGCGCACCAAGCGAACCGGCACGCTCTGGCAGCGGGCCTGGGTGGCGCGGCACGGGCGCGACTGGGAAGGCCTCACCGAGGCCTATCTCGCCCACCAGGCGACGGCGAAACCGGTGCATGAATGGACGCTGGATTGACGAAGGGCTGAGGGCTAGGGCTGAGGGTGATCATTCTCAGGGCCAGCCTCGATGGACCTCGGCGGGTATCCCCCGAAGCTGCCACGACGGCGCGCGTTGTCCGCCGGCAAGACAACCCAACTCCAGAAGCATGAGAGCCTAACCTTGTCCGTGAAAGCCGCAACCCTCGCCAACGACCACGCCGATCCGCTCGTGGAGCTCGACCATCTGCCGTCGGGTCTGCTGGACTGCGACGCCGCCGGGCTGGGCCGCTTTCTGGACGGCCCGACGCTGATCCAGCTAGCCGGCCAGCGCGAGCCGGCGCTCTTCGTCTCCGTGTTGATGCACGGCAACGAGACCGTCGGCTGGGAGGCTATGCGCCGACTGCTGCTGGACTTCGACGTTGGCGGCGGCCAACGCAGCCTGCCGCGCTCACTCGCGCTTTTCATCGGCAACCCCCGCGCCGCCGCCGCCGGCATGCGCCACCTGCCCGAGCAGCCGGACTTCAACCGCGTCTGGCCCGGCTCGGAGCTACCGGCGACACCGGCGCACGGCGTCATGCAGCAGGTGACTGCCCGCATGGCCGAGCGCGGACTCTTCGCCAGCGTCGACCTGCACAACAACACCGGCACCAACCCGCACTACGCCTGCGTCAATGTCATCGGCAATCGCTACCTGCGCTTGGCGACGCTGTTCTCCCGCACGGTGGTCTACTTTACCCGTCCCCGGGGCGTGCAGTCCCAGGCCATGGCCGAGCTCTGCCCGGCCATCACGGTAGAATGCGGCAAGGTCCGGGATCGGCTGGGCGTCGAGCATGCGCTGGAGCTCGTCGACGCCTGCTTGCACCTTGCGGAGATTCCGGATACGCCCATGCCGATGCACGACATCGACCTCTTCCACACCGTGGCGCAGATGAAGGTGCCCGAGGACATCGACTTCGCCTTCCCGCCGGCCAAGGCACCGCTGGTGCTCTCGCCGACGCTGGAGCATCTGAATTTTCGCGAGCTGCCGGCGGGCACCGCCTTCGCGCGCTGCGGCCAGGGGCAGCCGCCGCTAGACGTGCGCGACGAGTGGGGCCGCGACGTCACCCGCCGATATTTCACCTGCGAAGACGGCGAGCTGCGCCTCAAGCTGCCGGTGATGCCCTCCATGCTCACCTGCGATGCCGAGGTCATTCGCCAAGACTGCCTCGGCTATCTCCTGGAGCGCTACGACAAGCACCTGCCGCCGCGGGGCTGAGCGCGCGGCGGCGACCCGCGGGAGCGAGCCGGGCCCCTGCCCCGCTTGGCGGATAACCAGCTCGCAGTCAACATTCGAGCGTCGGGCCTCCTGGCGTCGGCCCGACCTACGAAGCATCCCTGCCCGGTCTCGCTTGCGTGACCGCCAAGCGCAGCCCATGCCAGAGGCCGACGCCGAGGGCATCGGCGGCGAAGTCGAGCGCGGATGCCTGGCGGTATACCAGCAGCCCCTGCACCAGCTCGATGCCGAGACCATAGCCCAACAGCAGACCAAGCCGCCACGGGAGGCTCGCGCGCCCGGGCCAGCCCGCCTCCGCCAGTGCGGCGAGCACCAGGAAGGCGGCGACGTGATTCAGCTTGCCCCAGCCGAGCCCGGGTGGATCCGGCTGGGGTGTCAGCGCCAGCCAGGTGATGGCCAGCATCGCTACGGCAAGCCCGAGCCGCGCGGCGGTGCGCATCGGATGAAGGACTTCGCGCCGAGCACTCACGCCGCCTGCTCCACCTGCGCAACACCCAATGCATAAAGCAGCAGCACCACGGCATAGCGCCCACCCTTGCCGGCCGCCGTCAGCACGAAGAACAGCCAGAAGGGCGCGCGCATGAGCCCGGCGATGAAGGTGAGCGCATCACCCCCCACGGGCAGCCAGGCCATCAGCAGCGACCAGATGCCCCAGCGCGCATACCAGCGCCGGGCGGGCCGCAGCTGTCGCTCCTTGACCGGGAACCAGCGGCGGTCTTGATAGTGCATCAGCCAGCGGCCGATGACGTAGTTGACGGCGGCGCCCAGGGTGTTGCCGGCGGTGGCCCAGAGCCACAGCAGCCACGCATCGTAGCCGGCGGCGAGCAGCCCCACCAGCGCCAGCTCCGAGTAAAACGGCAGCAAGGTCGCGGCGACGAAGGCCGCGGTGAAGAGCCCGAGGTAGCCTTCCATCCGCTCCGCCCGGCGCTTGAGTCAGCGCACCACCGCGTTTCCGCGGCAAAGCAGCTGCACGCAGCAGATGCTCGGGCGCATGATCCCGCGAGCTGCCACTACTGGCCGGCACCGTTGCAATCTGCACATGGGATTCGATACAGCTCGGATGCTTCGCGCCGGCCTTGGGCCGGCGAGCCTCACTCGGCGAGCGCCAAGCGCCGCTCCCGCGCCGCCGCCACCAAGGCCCGGAACAGGCGCAGCTGCGAGGGCTTGTAGAGCAGGAACTCCGGATGCCACTGGACGCCGAGCAGGAAGGGGTGCGTCGGCACCTCCACGGCCTGGACGATATCGTCCAGGTCCCGGCCCACCACCTGCAGGCCCTCCCCGAGGCGGTCGATGCCCTGGTTGTGGAGGCTGTTGATGCGGGTCTGCCCGGTACCGAGCAATTCCTCTAGCCTGCTGCCGGCGGCGACACACAGGGTCTTGAGGGGAAGGACCGTCCAGCGGTTGGACGTGCGCACCCGACGCGAGCGCAGCTCCTGATACAGCGAGCCCCCCAGGCGGACATTGAGCAGCTGCGCCCCGCGACAGATGCCGAGCAGTGGAATGCCGAGCGCCAGCGCCTGGTCGATGACCACGCTCTCCAGCCGGTCCCGCTCGCGGTCGTAGCGGGGCTGCACCTCCGGCGCGGCGGCATAGAGCACCGGGTCCACATCGTGACCGCCGGTGATGACCACGGCATCCGGATGCAGGTCCGCGCGGGGCTGCTTGGGCGTGACGCTGACGGCACGGGCGCCGGCGAGCCAGAGCGCCAGCGCCACCAGGCGCCGCGGCGCGTGGCCGCTGCGATCGCCGCCGGTGACGGCGATCAGCGGAGCTGATGTCGGCTCAGCCATGCATCCGCCGTCTGCGGCCAATCCCCCACCAAACGCTCCAGGGGTTGCGAGAGAAAGTCCGCATAGGCGGCACAGAGGGCGTCCAGCTGCCTCGGCGCCGCGGCGAGCCGCTCCACCACCAGCCAGTCGTCCCAGGCGGCGCTCAGGTCCCAGCCGGGGGTCTCGATCTCGCTGTTCGGCAGCCGATAGTGCAGCGTGGGCCGGGGCTTGACCCGCGGGTCCTCCACCACCGCCCGCACCCGGGCCGCGTCCAGATGCAGAAACAGCGGCAGCAGGTCCAGAGCGCGGTTACGGGTCGGGTTCGCGGTGAGGTAATCGTCGATGAGACCGTCCAGATTGGGCGTATAGTCCGCGGCGATCACTTGGCGCGCATACGCCTTCGGGAAGGGGTCGGCGAAGGCGGTGAGCCGCCGGGTCAGGTCAACGGTGGCGCGCTCGCGCAGCCAGTCCTCCAGACACAGGAAGGCCTGGAGGTGCTGACGGATGGTGTCCGCATCCGTGCCCGGCACCTCCGGGTTCAGCTGCAAGCCGAAGGCGTAGGCCCACTCCTCGCCGGTGCCGCGGGCGCCCGCCGCACGCAGCTCGAAGATCAGGTCGTTGACCATCGCGAGCCGCGCCAGCGGCAGCGGCGGGCTCACCACCTCCATGGGCACGATGCGCTCGGCGAACATCCGCAGCACGTCCTCGGCGAGGTCGCCGGCGGCGTCCATCAGCTCGGCGCCGTCGCGCTGGCGACGGCCGAGCTCTTTCAGCAGGCCGAAATCCACCTCCGCCTGCCAGGCGCCGGCGGGGTCGCCGTCGATGCTGCGCTCATAGCGCCCGGGCGCGCTCACCGTGCCGGCGACGGCGCCAGCCACCAGGGCCGCGGTCTCGTCCAAGTCCAGACCGGTGAATTCCAGCTCCACACCCACGCGGCGCTCGCCGCCGTCGGCACGGCGGGTCAAGGGCGGCATTTGGATCGACTTTGACATCAGGGATCCGGCAACGGTGACTCAGCCGTCAGCCTAGCACGGGCTGCGACGCTGCTTCGCGACGGCCGGGTCGATCCCGGCGCCGCCATCACGACAAATCCACGGCGTGGCGCTTCAGGTCCACCATGGCACAGACCTCCAACGCCCGCTCGTGGGTGGCGCGCAGGGCCACCCGCGGCGCACAGCCGGCCTCCAGGGCCTCCTGCCAACGGGCGGCGCACAGGCACCAGCGGTCGCCGGGCTTGAGGCCGGGGAATTCAAACTCCGGCACCGGGCTCGTGAGGTCGTTGCCCTTGGATTTGGAATACTCCAGGAACTCTTGGGTCACCCGCGCGCAGACGGTGTGGGAGCCTAGGTCCTGGGGGCCGGTCTCGCAGCTGCCGCTGCGGGTGAAGCCGGTCTTGGGTGACTCGGAACAGAGCTCGAGCGGCTCGCCGAGGACGTTCTTGGGGGTGGACATGCCTGACCCTCCTGCTGCGGTGTGGCCGATGTGCTGTGCGCCGAAGCGCGCCCGCCGGGAGATGGGGGCGGCGGACGCCGGCTTCAGCAGGCCAGTGGCGGGTCGAGCGTAGCCAGTCTTCGGAGGGCGCGCGGTATCAGGCGCTCGCGGCCGCCATCACCCGGTCCAATTTCTCACGCACATACTCGGCCAGGCCCGGCACCTTTGGGTTCTCAACCAGGTCCAGCACCGCCAGCGGGTTCATGAAAAGCACATGCACGTCGCCGTCGTCGTCCTCGCGGACGACGAAGTTGCAGGGCAGAAGCACGCCGATATCGGGCTCGGCGCTGATGGCCTTGTGGGCGAAGTCGGGGTTGCAGGCCCCGAGGATGCGGTAGGGCCGCTGCTCGATGCCGAGCTTGCTCTTCAGCGTCGCCGAGACATCGATGTCGCTCAGCACGCCGAATCCCTCGGACTTCAGGGCCTCGGTCACGCGGTCGATGGTTTCATCGAAGCCCGTGCTCACTTTCGTCGAAACGCCATACATTGTGGGTGGTCCTCTGATTTGAGACGCTCGGGGCAGCGGCCCTGCCCCGAGCGGCGACGATGGCTGCCGGGAACGCCCCCGGGGCGGAGCCCGTGCACCCGTCATCGCGAAAGGTTGAGCCCGGCGGAGCCGCGTAACGCACGTGGTGCAGTGGCGTCACAGCCGCTCGGCCTGTTGGGTCGGTCCGGCTCGCACTGGCCGCCGCTGCGGCCGGCTTCTCGCGAGCCTCAGACCATCACGCGAACTTCAGGCCGTCATCGCTGTGCAGCTCCCCATCGAAGGAGCGATGCAGCCGCGGCCTGCCGTGCGGCTTGGGCTTGGCGTCGGGCAGCTCGCAGCGCGGCGCGTGCTCCAACAGCTCGACCCAGCTCTCTTCGGCCTGGCCGACCGCGTCGAGCAGACACAGCGGTCCGGCGCAATTGATCGCAGACTGGCGCCAGTCGGCGATGGGCTTGCGTCTGCGCTTTTCGGGCTTGTCCGTACCCTGCTTACGATCCTTGGCGTTGATCTCGTCCTGGCGCTTCAGCCGCGACACGAACTCGCGCACGTGCAGCTCGGCCAATACGGAAAGTGATGTCATGGCGTTCAGTCCTCCTCTGGGCGGTCGTATCCGACCGGGGGGCACGGGCGTCGTGATACTTCTTTGCCCCGCAACCGCCCCGGCCCCGACTGTCAAGGGCGCAGGCGCGCGCCCGTCACTGGACTTTCAGCTCGAGCACCTCCTCGCCGCTCGGGTCGGTCAGATGCACGGCACAGGCGATGCAGGGGTCGAAGCTGTGCACCGTGCGCAATATCTCCAGCGGCTGGGCCGGGTCCTGTAGGGCGTGGCCGGCGAGCGCTGCCTCATAGGCCCCCTGCTGCTCTTGGGCGTCCCGCGGGCCGGCATTCCAGGTGGTGGGCACCACCGCCTGGTAGTTGGCCACCTTGCCGTCCTCGATGACGATCCAATGCCCGAGCGCACCCCGCGGGGCTTCCATACGCCCGACGCCCTGGGCCTTCTGCGGCCAGGTCTCCGGGTCCCAGAGCGCCTCGTTGAAGGTCTTGACGTCCCCGCCCTTGATGTTGGCCAGCAGGCTGTCGTACCAGCCCTGCACGGCGTCCACCATGATGGTGGTCTCCAGCGTGCGGGCGGCGGTGCGGCCCATGGTGGAGTACAGGGCGTCCAGCGGCAGGTCCAGCTGCTTCAGGGTCCCGTCCACCAGCGCCTTGGTGCGCTGGTCGCCGTTGGCATAGAGCATCAGCACCCGGGCCAGCGGGCCGACCTCCATGGGCTTGCCCTTCCATCGCGGCGTTTTGAGCCAGGAGTACTGGTTGTCCACGTCCAGCTGCTTGTACGGCGGCTCCGGGCCCGTGTAGGCGAGCTTGGTCTCGCCCTGGTAGGGATGGAGGCCTTTGTCCTTGCCGTCGCGGTAGTCGTACCAGGCGTGGGCGACGAACTCCTGGATCTCGGACTCGGCGTCCAGGTCCACGGGCTCGATGTGCGAGAGATCTCGGTTCAGGATGACGCCGGCGGGGACCATGTAGGACTCCCGGTCGCCGTAGCCCTTGGCCGGGAAGTCGCCGTAGGTCATGAAGTTGCCCAAGCCCTCGCCCTGCTTGAACCAATCCTTGTAGTAACCGGCGATGGCCATGGTGTCCGGCAGGTACACCTGGTGCACGAACTCGTGCATCTTCTCGAGGGTGTTGCGCACCCGCTCCAGCCCCACCACGTCCAGGGACGTACCGGCCTGCTTGCCGGACTCCAGGCTGATGGCACAGGGCATGCCGCCGACGCAGAGGTTGGGATGCGGGTTCTTGCCGCCGAACACCGCGTGCAGCTCGGCAACGTCCCGCTGCCAGGCCAAGGCGTCCAGGTAATGGGCGGTGGCCATCAGGTTCGCCTCCGGCGGCAGCTGATAGGCCGGATGGCCCCAGTAGCCGTTGGCGAAGATACCGAGCTGGCCGGTCTCGATGAAGGCCTTGAGCTTCTTCTGCACATCGGCGAAGTAGCCCGGCGAGGACTTGGCATAGCTGCTGATGGACTGCGCCAGCTCGGAGGTCGCCTTGGGGTCCGCCTTCAGCGCCGAGACCACGTCCACCCAATCCAGCGCGTGCAGGTGATAGAAGTGCATCACGTGGTCGTGCACGTACTGGGTCGCGATCATCAGATTGCGGATCAGCTCGGCATTCGGCGGGATGTCATAGTCCAGGGCGTCCTCCACCGCCCGCACGCCGGCGATGCCGTGCACCAGGGTGCAGACGCCGCAGATGCGCTGCACGAAGGCCCAGACGTCCCGCGGATCGCGGTCCAGCACGATGGTCTCCAGGCCGCGGACGCTGGTGCCCGAGGAGTACGCCTGCTCGATATTGCCGCCGTTCATCTTCGCCTCGATGCGAAGATGCCCCTCGATGCGGGTGACGGGGTCGACGATGACTCGTGCACTCATTGGGCGGCTCCTTGGGCGCTGGTTGCGGCAGCGGACTCGTCGTCATCGATCAGGTGGGCGGCGGTCAGCTCCACCAGGCTCTCGACGCGCTTGTCCCAGTGGTTCTTCTGGCGGCCGGACTCGAAGTTGAGCCGGCAGCTGGCGCAGCTCACCACCACGGACTCGGCACCCGTCTCGTTCACCTCGCGGATCTTGATCTTGAAGGACTCGTCGCGCAGCTCGGTGGCATCCTGGAGCAGGAAGATCCCCGCACCGCCGCCGCAGCACCAGTTGTATTCCTTGTTGTTGGGCATCTCCACCAGATCCGCGTCCATGGCCTTCAGCACCGCCCGCGGCTCGTCGAAGGCGCCGCCGCGCCGGCCCGTCTTGCAGGGGTCGTGGAAGGTGACCCTCTGCTCCAGCGGCTTCAGGCGCAGCTTGCCGGACTTGGCCTGTTTGCCCAGGAACTCCGACATGTACATCATCTCGAAGGGCAGCTCGCCGCTTCTGAGCATCGGGTTCCAGCGCAGCGCCGGGTAGGCGTGGCCGCATTCGGCGATGACGACGGTCTTGGCCTTGACGCGCTGGGCGGCGGCGACGATCGGGTCCGCCTGCTGCTTCCACAGGGTCATATCCCCGGAGAGCAGGCCGAAGTTGGCGCTCTCGAAGCCGTCCGAGCAGATGGTCCAGTCCACGCCCAGGTGGTTCATGATCTTGGCCGTCGCCAGCAGGCCGTTGCCGTTCGCCACCAGGTCCACGGCGGAGCTCAGCACCATGACCTCGGCGGAGGCCTTATCCAGCGGAATCTCCACGCCCGCCTGCTCGCGGATGGTGTCGATCATCTCTTTGAGCTTGTCGGGCGAGGAGCCGAACACCGTGCCCTGGTGCTTCTGCTCCATGCGCAGGGCGGCCAGCTCCGGCGGCACCAGCTCGGCGGCCACCATGGCGCTTCGCATGTGGTGCACCAGCGAGGCGGTGTCGATGCCCATGGGACAGACCATGGTGCAGCGTCCGCACTCGGTGCAGGAGTCGTAGATGAGCTCCTTGGCCTCTTCGAAGTCCGAGAGCTTGACGGGCTTGGATACCAGCCGATGCCACCAGCGCATGGGGCTGATCTCGCGCTGATAGACCCGGCGGTACAGATCCATCTTGCGCATGGGCGCGTATTTGGCGTCCTGCATGGACTGGAAGTAATGGCAGGCGGTGGTGCACTGCCCGCAGTGGATGCAGCTCTCCAGCCACACCGCCTCGTCGGCGTTGGTGTCTTCGATCAGCGTGTCGACGGCGCCCTTGAGGCGCTGCTCGTCGGACTTGGTCGGCTGCGGCGCCATCTCGCGCAGCATGCCGATCTGCCCCGCCAGGCCCTGGTAGACCTGGGCGAAGCTCGGGAAAACCTGTGTCGTGGCGGTGGCGCTCATATCCGGACCCCCTTGTGGGCGTAGGCCAGCCCGCTCTGGGCGCGGGAGAAGATGAACCAGAAGGCGTGCATCAGCTTGCTGAACGGCAGGTAGGCGAACAGCAGCGCCGAGCTCAGGATGTGCAGCGCCAGCATGGTCTCGTAGCGGAAGCCGACGTGGGCGAAGGCCATGAGACCAGTCACCAGTGGCAGCGCGACGATGATCCAGGTGACATAGTCGCCGACGGTGGAGTTGTAGATCGCCGGATTGCTCAGGCGCCGCATGATCAACGCGATGAGCGACACCAGCGCGATGGTCCCCAGCGCCACGCCGATGAAGTTCGGCAGTCCGGGCCAGGACAGGCCCGTCAGGCTGGTGATGAACTCGATGTGCGGAACGATGCCGACTACCACGATCAGCGTCGCGATGTGGAAAATGTAGGCCATGGCCGTCTGGTAGACGGTGGCGGCATTGAACTCACTGGCCGGCCAGGCCCGGCTGAATACTGTCCGATAGCCCTTGAAGTTGCCGAAGGCATCCCGCGGCCGGGACAGGTCGGCGCCGCGGGTCAGCACCAGCACGCCCACCAAGCGCAGCAGGATGCCGGCGACCAGGATGATCAGCGAGGCGTGTATCGCTGGTCCGCGGGCGAAGTCGAGGAGTGTCATTAGTCAGTTTCCTCCGGTGGATGGCCCAAATGGCTTTTGTGGGTTTGATGCAAGGGCCCTTTAGGTGGCTTGTCGTGTCGATCGGGCTCTTCTGACCCCTTGTGGTGAGCGTGCGGATTGCGCCGCGGCGGCGACCGGCAGGTGCGCGTCCCCAAGTGCGACCCAGTGCTGGGTGCGGCTGCGGGCGGGGCTCGGCCCTGTCGGTGCCGCCGGGCGATGGCGCTTTAGCTCTCCGCCGCGTCCTCCTCGTGTAATTGCGTCTTCTTGCGCCGAGCCAGCACGGCGGCCCCAGCCCCGAGCGCAGCACCGGCCACCGCCGCCACGCCGAGCTTGGCGCCATCGCCGAACTTGCCCGTAGCCACGGATTCGTAGACGCCGCCCATGTCCCAGAACCCGGGCTCGGAGCAGCCGATGCAGCCGTGGCCGGACTGGATCGGGAAGCTGACCCCGTTGTTCCACTTGACGTGGGCGCAGGCGTTGTAGGCCACCGGCGCCTTGCAGCCGAGCTTGTACAGGCACCAGCCCTTGCGTGCGCCTTCGTCGTCGAAGGTCTCGGCGAACTGGCCGCGGTCGTAGAAGGGCCGGCGGTAGCAGCGGTCGTGGATGTTCTCGCCGAAGAAGGCCACCGGACGCCCGAGGTGGTCCACCTCCGGCAGCTTGCCCATGGTCAGGTACTGCGCGATGACGCCGGTAATGGCGAGCGGCATGGGCGGGCAGCCCGGCACGTTGATAATGGGCTTGTCCTTGATGATGTCGCCCGTCGCAACGGCCTTGGTGGGGTTCGGCTTGGCCACCGGGATGCCGCCGTAGGCGGAGCAGGTGCCGATATTGATCACCGCGGCCGCGTCGGCACAGACGTGCTCCAAGGTCTCTTTGTTGCTGTGGCCCGCCACGGTGGAGCAGTACTCCAACAGCGGAATGGAGCCGTCCACCAGCACCAGATACTTGCCCTTGTTCGCGTGCTGGGCCTCTTCGAGTGCACGCTCCGCGGCGTCGCCGGCGGCCGCCTGCAAGGTGTGGTGATAGTCCAAAGAAATGAAATTGAACAGCAGATTCTCGATGGTGGGCGCATGCGAGCGCGTCAATGCCTCGGTGCAGCCCGTGCATTCCTGGAATGACAGCCAGATCACCGACGGCCGGCGCGCCGCCGCCAAGGCTTCCGCCATGGCCGAGGTCGTTCCTGCCGGCAGCGCCATCAGGGACGCCGTCGCGGAGCAGAACTGCAGAAAGGCTCGGCGGCTCACACCTTGGCTTCGCAGGACATCGCCCAAGGTCGGTTCATAGCCCATCGGAGATCCTCCTTTTAGCATCGTGTACGCTCGTGCCGAATACGCGGACGGTAAACAGACCGTCTTGCGTGTCTCGGCTCCGGACGCGCGGCACTGCGAAACGAGAACGGGCCGCGCTTGTGTTTTTTCTTCAAAAACAGCGCCGAGCGACGGGTCGAAGCCGTGCCCGCCCTGCTGTGGAGATAACTGTAATTGCAAACACGCGATTGCGTTTCCAGCCGCGGCACAGATCTTGACACACATCAAATCAATAAAAAAAACAGGGCCTCTGCCGCTGGCTCTTTTCGCATGTTCCATCGGTGTTTTCAACAATGACAACTGCCGGAAGCTCGGGCAATTGACAATTATCAATCGGGGTTTTTCATTAGTCTATTCAAAGACAAAATAATTAAGCAGCTAATTGGCTAATTAAGTAAATGGTGGAATACCTGTCAGCGCCCATCAGCACGCTCCCCGGCGAATGGGCAGCCGTTTCGGCACCCTGAATGAAGGGCGGCGTGTATAGCCAGAGAGGGTCTCAGCTGCACGGGCGCGTGCGGCGGCGTGAGTCACCTATGAGGTCTTCGTACAGCGAGTGCCGTGCGCAAGCGGGGCAAGCCCTAACGCAGCGCGCCGCCACCGGTTCACCCGGCGGCGGCGCGCACTTTGGGGCAGGCGCCCCGAATGCTCTGGATACCGTCGGCGCGGTAGCGCCGGCGGTGAGGACGGCCTTAGGTCACGATGCCGTAGACGATGCCCGCGGCCACGGCAACGAGCACGGCAAGCGAGATCAGCTCGCCGGCGTTCAGCTCTTTCAGGGCGGTCAGGTACTTCATGGCAAGCCTCCTGGGTCGTGGTGCGCCACAAGGGCGCCGCTGCTTGTTTGCCACCGCGCCGCCGTCGACTGCACACACCCGGCCGCACGGAGGTCCCCGGCGGCGGCAAGGCTGCGCTGCGCTGCGCTGCGCAAGCGAGTCCGTCACTCACCAGGTTGGCCAGTATTTTAGAATATGCCCATTTACCGAGCCATGAGATTTGTCACGCGTCTCCGTGAATTCGTGAGACGAGCCTGGGGTTTTCCACAACTCCCGAGCCCGGACTTCGGAGCACTGCGTTGAGGCTGCTTCGTTGTCGTTGTCGTTGTAAAAATCGCATCACGCACGACAAGGAGGACGACAAAGAGCGCAGCACAAGCCTAGCCAGGGCGCTGACCGCTCAGGTCTGCATCCGCGGCACCGCGTCCAGCAGCCGCCTGGTATAGCCCTCCCGCGGCTCGCCGAGCACCACCTCGCGCGCCCCGGCCTCGACGATGCGCCCCTGGTGCATGACGCAGATGTGCTCGCACAGCCGCTCGACGACGGCGAGATCATGGGAGATGAACAGGTAGGCGAGACCATGGCGG
Source organism: Thiohalocapsa halophila (assembly GCF_016583825.1). Taxonomy (GTDB): domain Bacteria; phylum Pseudomonadota; class Gammaproteobacteria; order Chromatiales; family Chromatiaceae; genus Thiohalocapsa; species Thiohalocapsa halophila. The sequence continues at coordinate 93,116 of NZ_NRRV01000007.1, forward strand.
GCGCGCAGCTCCCCGAGCAGCTCGAGGATCTGCGCCTGCAAGGAGACATCCAGCGCCGACACGGGCTCGTCCAGGATCACCAACCGCGGCTCGCCGAGCAGCGCCCGGGCGATGGCCACCCGCTGCGCCTGCCCGCCGGAGAGCTGATGCGCAAAGCGCCCGAGCAGGGCGGTGTCCACACCGGTCTGGGCCGCGACGCGCCGGATGCGCTCGCGCCGCTGTGCGGGGTCAAGACTGGTCAGACCCCGCAGCGTATCGTCCAGGATCGCCGCCAGCCGCCGGCGCGGATTCAACGCCGTCTGCGGATTCTGAAACACGTATTGCACACCGCGCCGGTAGGCCGCGCGATCCGCGGCGTCCAGACCCCGGACATCCCGGCCATACCACTGCACCGAGCCGTCGCTTGCGCTCAAGAGCCCGGCGGCGATGCGCGCGAGCGTTGTCTTGCCGCTGCCGGACTCGCCCACCAGCCCGACGGCGTCGCCGGGCCGGATGTCGAGGTCCACGGCGGCCAGCGCCGTCGTCGCGGCGGCGCGCTGCCCGAGCGGCCACCAGCACCGAGCGCCTCCGTAGCGCTTGGCGACCCCTGCCAGGCGCAGCACCGGCGCGCTCATGCGCCGTCCTCCAGCGGAAAGCGGCAGCGCACGCGCCGACCGTCCCCGGTGCGGACCAGCTCCGGCTCGGCGCTGCGACAGACCGGCTGGACCCGCGGGCAGCGCGGTGCGAATCGGCAGCCCGACACCCGCGCCCCCGGCGCCGGCGGCTCCCCGGCGAGCACCGACAACGTCTTCTGCGGTTGGCCCAGCTCCGGCGTCGCCCCGAGCAGGGCCGCGGTGTAGGGATGCGCCGGCTGGCGCAGCAGGTCCGAGGCCGCCGCGTCCTCGACGATGCGCCCGGCGTACATCACCAGCACGCGCTCGCAGAGCGCCGCCACCAGCGCCAGGTCGTGGCTCACGAACAACAGCGCCCGGCCCTGCTCGTCGCAGAGCCGCCGCAGCAAGGCGAGGATCTCCCGCTGCACCGTCACGTCCAGCGCCGTGGTGGCCTCGTCGGCGATGAGCAAGTCCGGACCATGCGCCAGCGCCAGGGCGATGGCCACGCGCTGGCGCTGCCCGCCGGAGAGCTCGTGCGGGAAGCGCCGCAGCAGGTCCGGCACCGCGGACAGGCCCACCATCCGCACCAGCGCCGCTGTCGCGTAGGCACTCTCCGTCCCATGCGCGCGCCGCGTCTCGCCGATCTGAAAGCCGACGCGGAACAGCGGGTCCAGTGCCGTCAGCGGCTCCTGCGGCACATAGGCGAGGCGCCGCCCGCGCAGATGCCGCAGGGCGGTGTCGTCCAGGGCCATGAGCTCGGTGCCGTCGTGGCGTACCGAGCCGCGCTGGGCGGTGCCCGCCGGCAGCAGCCGCAGCAGCGCCAGGGCCGTGAGCGTCTTGCCGCAGCCGGACTCCCCCACCAAGGCCACCCGCTCGCCGCGGCGCAGATCGACATCCACACCGGCCACCGCCGACAGCGGGCCGGCGGGGCCTGTTACGTCGACATCGAGCCCGCGGACGCTGAGCAGCGGCAAGCCGTCCGGTTGCTCGGCATCGCCCGCGTCGCCGCCGACTGCAACGCGCCGTGCGTCGGCTTTGGCGCCTTGGCGCTGCGCGGACGAGCCAGCGGGCGACCAGCGCGGATCCAGCAGATCCCGCAGCCCGTCCCCCACCAGGTTGATGCCCACCACCAGCACCAGGATCACCAGCCCCGGCAGCACGGCGACCCGCGGATAGGTGGTCAGGAATTCCCGGCCTTCGCCGAGCATGCTGCCCAGGTCCGCCGCCGGCGGCTGGGCACCGAGACCGAGGAAGCTCAGGCCCGCCGTCTCCAGCACCATCCAGCCGAGGGTGGTGGTCATGAGCAGCAGCAGGGTCGGCGCCAGGTTGGGCAGCACCTCGCGGGCCAGGATGGCGGGCTCGCCGTGGCCCGCCAGCCGCGCCGCCGCGATGTAATCCTGATGGCGGATATCCAGCGCCGCCCCGCGCACCGCCCGGGCGAAGAAGGGCACATTGGCAACGGCGATGGCCAGCATGGCATTGGCGAGCCCCGGCCCCAGCGCCGCGACGATGGCCAGCGCCAGCAGCAGGTACGGAAAGGCCATGAGCACGTCCACCCCGCGCATCACCAGCCCGTCCACCAGACGGCCGAGCCAGGCCGCCGCGAGCCCGAGCACGGCCCCCGCCAGAGCCGCGATGAGCGTCGCCAGGGCCCCCACCGCAATGCTCGCCCGCGCGCCCCACACCAGCCGCGACAACAGATCACGGCCGAGGTGGTCCGTGCCGAGCACATGGCCCGCCGACAGCGGCGGCAGCATACGCTGCGCCGGCGCCGTCAGCGCCGGGTCCGGCAGCGCCAGCACGGGCGCGGCCACCGCCGGCACCAGCACCAGGGCCAGGAGCCCCAGCCCCGCCAGCGCGCCCGGATGCCGGCGCAGGCGCCCCAGCGGGCCCGCAAGCCTGCCCGAGCCGCCTGCCGCCGATGATCCGTCGGTGCTCATGCGGCGGCCGTGCGCCGGTCGAGGGCGTGCTGGGCCAGGTCCGTGGCCAGGTTCACCAGCACATAGGCCGCCGCCAGCACCAGCACCCCGCCCTGCACCAGCAGCAGATCCCGGGCGGCGATGGCGTCCACCAGCAGGCGCCCGAGGCCGGGCCATTGAAAGATGGTCTCGATGTAGACGGCGCCGCCGAGCACGAACCCCGCCTGCAGCCCGATGACGGGCATGACCCGCGCCAGCACGCCCTTCAGCGCATGCACCAGCAGGATGCGCCGCTGCGTGAGCCCGCGGGCGCGGCACAGCCGGATGTGGTCCGCCGCCAGCACCTCCAGTGCCGCACCGCGGCCAATGCGGCCGATGACGCCGGCGGCCACCAGCGCCAGGCTCAGGCTCGGCAGGAGCAGGTGACGCAGCACGTCGGCGGTGAGCAACGCCGCACCCGGCTCCGTGAGCCAGGGGGTGACCATGCCGCTCGCGGGCAGCCAGCCGAGCCAGACCGCAAACAGCAGGATCAGCAGCAGCCCGAGCCAGAACGGCGGCAGCGAGATGCCGAGCAGCACGCTGAGGGTCACCAGCCGGTCCGTCACCAGGTTGTGCCTGAACGCCGCGAGCAGCCCCGCCGCCAGCCCGAGCACCGCCCCCAACATGAGCGCCGCCGCCGCCAGCAGCAGCGTCGGCCCCAGGCGCTCCAGCACCGCATCCGCCACCGGCCGCTCCAGCGACACCGAACGGCCCATGTCCCCCTTAAGGACGCCGGCGAGCCAGCCGAGCCAGCGCCGCCACCAGGGCTGGTCCAGGGCCAGCTCCGCGCGCAGCTCGGCCAGGCGCTCCGGCGTTGCATAGGGGCCGAGGATGGCTAGCGCCGGGTCCCCCGGCACCAGCGCCATCACCGCGAACACCACCAGCGACACGCCGAGCAGCACGGGCACCAGCAGCAGCAGGCGCCTGACAACGTAGCCACCCATGCCGAGCCACCCGCCGCAGCGCCGAGCCTATGCCTGGTCCGCGAAGAGCGGACCCCGCGGCGGCGGCGGCACGGCGGCGGCATCCCGTCGGCCCCCCGCCACGTCCACCCGCCACAACAGTGCCGCGCCGAGCAGGAACAGCAGCAGAATGGGCAGCAGCGAGAAGCGCGGATCACCGGCGAAGGCCGCCGTGGTGCCCACCAGGAAGGGCCCAAGCACCGCCGCGAACTTGCCCACCATGTTGTAGAAGCCGAACAGCTCCGCCGTCTGCCCCGCCGGGATCAGCCCGGCGAAGAGCGCCCGGCTCAGCGCCTGGATGCCGCCCTGCACCAGCCCGATGGTGGCCGCAAGGGCATAGAAATGCTCCACCCGGGTCATCTGCGTAGCCGCCAGCACCACCAGCACATAGACACCGATGGCCACCAGGATGGCAGGCTTGGGCCCGAAGCGCGCCCCCAGCCGGCCGAACACCAGCGCCGCCGGAAAGCCCACGAACTGGGTGATCAGCAGCGCCACCATCAGGCTCGAGGACTCGAAGCCCAGATCCAGCCCGTACTTCACGGCCATGAACATGATGGTGTCCACGCCGTCGATGTAGAACCAATAGGCCAGCAGGAACAGGAAGGTGTTCGGCAGCCGGCGGATCTGCCGGAAGGTGCGCGCAAGCTCATGGAAGGCCCCGACGGCCGCCCCGCGCAGGGAGCGCCGCCCGAGGCCGCGGCTCTCCGGCACGACCAGCGCCAGCGGCAGCGCGAATACCGCCCACCAGAGCGCCACGCCGAGAAAGGCCGCCCGCACCGCCTCCCCCTCGTCGGCGAAGCCGAAGGTCCCCGGCGACAGCACCATGGCCACATTGACCGCGAACAGCACCCCGCCGCCCAGATAGCCCAGCGCATAGGCCAGCGACGAGGCCCGCTCGTACTGCGCAGGCGCCGCGACGTCCGTGATCAGCGCGTCGTTGAAGATGTTGCCGCCGAAGAAGCCGAGCAGCCCCGCAAGGTACAACAGCAGCGCCGCCTGCCAATGCCCGGCGCCGAGCCAATACAACGCCGCGGTGGCCAGCACCCCAAGCAGCGTGAAGCCCAGCAGGAAGCGCTTCTTGGCGCCGAGCTGGTCGGCCAGCGCCCCCAGCACGGGCGCCGTCAGCACCAAAATCAGGCTCGCCGCGCTGGAGGTGTACCCGAGCCACTGGGTGCTCTGTGCGTCCGGCAGGTCCTGCGCCCAGAACTGCGTGAAGAACACCGGGAAGAAGCCCGCGATGACCACGGTCGCAAAGGCCGAGTTGGCCCAGTCGTAGAGGGCCCAGGCGAGGGCTTTGGACGGGGGGCGAAACAAGACGGATGGCACGGGCGGCTTCGGTTGGAGAGTGAGGTTGGGCCGGGGCTGAGGGCTGAGGGCTGAGGGCTGAGGGAAGCATCGGTGCCGGCGGCCGGCGAAGCAAGCGCCCAGGCTGGGCCCTCGCCCCTCAATTCTCCACCCTCAGCCCTTCCTAAGCCGCGGCACGTGCGGGCCGGCAGCATTCTCGCTGCCCACCATCGCCCCCCGGCCCGACGCGCAGTATAACGGGCGGCGACCTAAACCCTCGCGCACGCGCGCGACGGCGATCAACCTCGCACCTGCCAAGCCCCACAACCGCAGCAGAATCAATGCGGCCAAGCCCCCAATGCGCGTAGACTCGGCGGCCTCGTGGAAATGAGTGCCGGCGCCCGTGCGGTGCGAGATGCGAGCCAGACGATCCTTCAACACCAAGCGCAAGCTCTGTCCGACGAGCGAACTGCCGGTTGATCTGTCCACGCTTGCCGCGCGCGTCGGCTACGGCGGCAATCCGGAGCACAAGCGCAATCCAGGCGATTTTGGCTTGACGCCGCCGGCAGCGGCGCGGGCGGACAAGTCCCTGTGCGACGCTGTCCAGGTGTCGCAGCGCGCGCAGGCTGTGGACCTGCTGCGCGCTGGGATTCGCCGTGGAATGATCAGCAGCAGGGGGAGCGGCTCGGGCTTCCCGCAAAACGTCTGGTCGCTCACGGCCGACGGCGCACCGCTGGAAGCCCAGCTCGAGAACACGGTGAGGGGCACCTACCACGGCTATCCCCTGCCGAAGGATGACCCGATGTATGAAACCATCGTGCGCGAGTGGCATCGACGCGGCGATTTGGGGGGCAAGGATGTCTGACCTCTTCCGCATCGAGGTCGAGCAATGGCTGCACGGCGCCGCAGGTGCCGAGCACGACCGCCGGACCTTGGCAGCAATCCGAATACAGGTCGGCGGCCTGTGCGTCACCCGCGTCGAGGATCTGGCGGCCAAGACGGTCCGCGGGAGCGTGCATCTGTCTGCTTACCGACTCGGCTACTGGCTCGCGGAGCACTGGTGGCGCCTGCGTTGGGAGCCGGACATCGGTGGCCGGGATACGGATTGGCTGATGAGCCACGACCTCGCCGCAGCCGGCCAGGGCTTCATCTGGCCCCCGCTGACCTTCGCGAGCGACGGCGAAACCGTTCTGCTGACGATGCGCGCACGCCCGCACGGCGACACCAGCAGCCCGATTCGGTATCTGGAGACCCTCGATGCCACCGTACCCGCCACGGCTTTCGAGCGGGGGGTGGACACCTTCATCGCGTCGTTGATCGGCCGCCTGCGGAATTTGGGGCTTGAGGGCACCGACCTTGAGCGCCTTTGGGCGGAAGTCACCCGGGAGCGGAGCGAGACTGAGCTGGGTCAAGCGCGCCGACTGGAGGCCCTGCTCGGCATCGATGCCGGCGAAGCCGAGGAGGGTCTGTTGGATCGTCTTGCCGATTACAGTCAGAACCTCGGGAGTGAGGCCGTGGCAGAGATCGCAGCCGCTGCGAGGGACGATTTCCTGCAAGCGCTCGGCGCTGCCGAAGCCAAACGCGACCGGGCGACGACCTTGGTGGATCTGGCGGATCGAGACGCCTTGTCCAGCCTGTCTCTGTTGCACGGCGCGCATACGCCGCCACCATGGCAGCTGGGCGAGGCCCTTGCCGAGCGCGCAAGACACCTATGGCACATCGGTGAAGGGCCGCTCACCAGCCGGCGCCTGGCGGAGATCGCCGCCGTTCCCGTCGACTTTCTGACGCAGGACCCCGGCGAGACTATCGACACCTGCATGGACGGCATCGGCTACCGCAAGCCGCGCGACGGCACGGGATTCCGCGCAATGATCCGCAGTCCGCATCCAAGCAACCGCCGCTTTCACTTCGCGCGGCTGTTGGCAGATGACATCCTCGCCGGCAGCGACGAGTCCCTGCTGCCCGTCACCCGCGCGAAAACCGCAAGGCAGAAGCTGCAACGGGCCTTTGCTGCAGAGCTGCTCTGCCCCTTTGCGGCATTGCAGGAAATGTTGCCGCCCGCTCCCGACGATGACGACGTAGAAACCGCCGCTCGGCACTTCGACGTGTCACCGCTGCTGGTGCGCACCTTACTGGTGAATAAAGGCGTGTTGCCCCGGGAGCGCATATCCGAGGGCTGAGGGCTGAGGGCTGAGGGCTGAGGGCTGAGGAAAGCATCAATGCCACAAGCAGACGGAGCAAGCGCCCAGCCCGGTCAATTGCCCCCTAGCCCTTCGCGCGCTGCGCTCCGGCTCCCACGCTCCAGCGTTGCAGCAACGGCCGACGCTCCAGCCTCGCGTCCTTGAACGCTACCTCGCTCCACGCGCCAAGCGCGCTGCGCAACCCGGGCAATAGATCCATGCAAGCCATCGAACTCGAAACCGACATCGACCAGAACTACGAGATCCACCTCAAACTGCCTGACCACGTAACCCCCGGCAAGGCCAAGGTGCTGGTGCTCTACGACCCGCCTGGCGCGCACACCGACGCGCTATCCTGGCTGGGCCTCGATCACAACTCCGACCACTCGGGCAGGCGCAGGGCCAGGGCGGAGCCGTTCTAGCCGCAGATCCACCGCCGGGGCCGCATGTTGCGCACGGATCTGGACATCCCGCCCCACGCGGGCTATGTTGCAGGCCAGTTTAGCGTTATGAGCGGGATCGTTGGACCTGCACGAGATCGCGCTGCGGCCGGTGGCGCGCGAAGAAGAGGCGCGCTTCAAAGACCTGCTCGATGCCCATCACTACCTGGGTGCAGTGGCCAAGATTGGCCACACGCTCTGGTACGTGGCCACCTGGCAGGGGCAGTGGTTGGCGTTACTGGTGGTCAGCGCGGCAGCGTGGAAGTGCGCGGCGCGCGACCGCTGGATCGGCTGGGATCGGCGCTATCAGTTTGATCGGCTTCATCTGATCGCCAACAACGCCCGCTTTCTTATCCTGCCCGGGGCGCATGTTCCCAATCTTGCCTCGCGTGTGCTCGCGCTGCTGGAGCGGCGGGTCCGTGCCGATTGGCCGGTTTGCTTCGGCCATCCGCTGTGGTTGTTGGAGACCTTCGTTGATCCGCGCTTCCACGGCACCTGCTACCGCGCGGCCAATTGGCTGGCGGTGGGCGAGAGCCGTGGCTTTCGTCGCACCCGTGCCGGCTACGGCAACCGCGCCGAGCGTCCGAAACGGGTGTTCGTGCGGGCGTTGATCGGCAACGCGCGCACACGTCTGTGCGCGCCCTTCCTCGACCCCCGTGACCGCCATGGAGCCCCAAAGATGCTGTTGACTGCCGATCAAATGCGCGCGCTGCCGGAGTTTTTCGCCGACATTCCCGATCCGCGCCGCGGCCAGGGACGGCGTCATCCCCTGCCCGCGGCCCTGGGCATCGCCGCCGCTGCGGTGCTGTGCGGGGCGCGCGGCTACAAGGCCATCGCCGCCTGGGCCGCGGACCTCAGTCAGCAGGCGCGGGCACGCTTTCGCTGCCGCTACCGCAACGGGCGCTACGAGGTGCCCAGCCGCACCCGCTTCCGCGATCTGCTCATCAGCATCCCACCCGAGCACCTCGATCGCGCCCTGCAAGGGTGGAACGCGCAGATGGCCGGCGCCGATGAAGGCCTGGCCCTCGATGGCAAGACCCTGTGCAACGCCATCGATGAGCAGGGGCGCCAAAACCATATCCTCGGTGCGGTCGGACACCAGAGCCAAGTCTGCTACACCCAAAAAAAGTCACCGCCCTCCCCGTAGACGCCACCGATGAGGTCAAGCAGACCAATGAGATCGGCATGGCCATCCCGCTGCTCGAAGCGCTCGATATCGCCGGCAAGACCATCACCGCCGATGCCCTACTCACCCAGCGCAAGATCGCCGAGCATGTGGTGGCCCGCGGCGCCCACTATCTGTTTATCGCCAAGGACAATCAGCCCACCCTGGCCGCCGACATCCGCCTACACTTCGCCAACCGCGGCGAACCGGACTTCCGCGAACCGCTGAGCTTGGCGCACGGGCGCCTGGAAGCGCGCGCCATCTGGACATCCACCGCACTGAACGACTACCTCGACTTCCCCCACGTCGGCCAGGTCTTCGTCATCGAGCGCCAACGGATCGACAAGACAACGGGTAAGGCCTCCACCGAGGTCGTCTACGGCCTGACCGACCATTCCCCCGAAAGCGCCAGCCCCAAGCGCCTGCTGGCCTTCAATCGCGACCATTGGGGCATCGAGGCCCATCACTACATCCTGGACTGGAACTGGGACGAGGACCGTTGCCGCGTGCGCACCGGTCACGGCCCGGAGAATATGACCCGCCTGCGACGCTTCGCTGTCGGCCTCATCAAGGCCAAGAGCAACGACTCCGTCGCCGCCACCATCGACAAGCTCGCCCGGCGTGTGCGCCGGGTCTTCGACTACCTCCTCATGACCGACAATGCCAAGCCACGCGCCAGCCGCTCAGCCGCGGCGGTGGGCTAGAACGGTTTTGCCCTGCGACCAACGTAAGCGTCCGGCGAACTACAGGATTGCCCCCTTCGGCGTGATGTCTTCCATTTTCAGTTTGTGCGGCAGCAGCGCCGCGATGGCTTCAGGGGTCATCTTTGGATGTCGGCAGGGGGTCAGTTTTTCATGTCGCCTGACAGCTCACAATAGTCGTAAGCGTCCGGCGAACTACAGGATTGTCCCCGTTGGCCTGATGTCGTCCAATTTCAAATTGTGCGGCAGGAGTGCCGCGACGGCCTCGGGGGTTTTGGCGGCGGGCAGGTGCTCGAAGAGGTAGCTGAGGTAGGCGTGGGGCTCCAGGCCGTTGGCCTTGGCGGTCTCGACCAGGCTGTAGAGCAGCGCGCTGGTCTCGGCACCGTCGGGGCTGCCGGCGAACAGCCAGCCCTTGCGGCCGACCACGAAGGGGCGGATGGCGTTCTCGGTGCGGTTGTTGTCGATCTCCAAGTGGCCATCGTCGAGGAAGGTGATCAGGGTCGGCCACTGGTTGAGGGTATAGCCGATCGCCTGGCCGAGCAGACTCTTGGGCAGCACGCGCGCGGCGGCTGTGTCGAGCCACTGGCGGATGCGCGTGAGGATCGGCCCACTGCGCGCGGTGCGGGTGCGTTGGCGAGTGGCGGGGTCCTCGTCGCGGACGTCGCGCTCGACGGCATAGAGCTCGCCGATGAGGGCCACCATCTGCTGCGCGGCGGCGCCATTGCGCCCGGCGGCGGCTTCGACGAACTTGCGCCGTACATGCGCCCAGCAGCCGGCGTGGTCGATCACCTCGGGGGCCTCGGCCAGGACGTGGTAGGCGCTGTAGCCGTCGGATTGCAGATAGAGGCGCCGCGGCGGATCGGTGCCTGGCGGAGCGCGCGTCTCGGCGGGGAACAGCACCCGCTGCGGGACCTCAGCGGCACGGCTTGGGGCGTATTCGAACCAGCGTACCGGTGCCTGCGGCGGACCGCCGCAGAACACCCACATGAAGGACGGTTGGGTATTCTCGCGCCCCGGCTCGTCCAAGACCTGGAGACGGGTCTCGTCGATCTGCACCACCGCTCCTTGGCCGAGCAGTGCGTTGAGTGCCGCGGCGACGGGCTTCAGCGGGGTCTTGAGCTGCATCAACAGCCCGGCCATGGTCTGGCGGCTGAGCGCGATGCCCTCGCGCGCGAACATCTTCTCCTGCCGATACAGCGGCAGGCCGTCGACGAATTTGCCGGTGACGATGGCGGCGAGCAGCGAGCTGTGGGCGATGGACTTGGGGATGATCTGCGCCGCCCGCGGGGCGACTCTCACACCCACCTCGGCACCGGGCACCGCCTCGTTGGCGGGCACGTACTTGGCGCGCTTGGTGACGACCACGTAGCACTGGCGCGGGATGACGGCCAACTGCTCGGCACTGTCGTAGCCGATGAACGTCCAGTCCGTGCCCATGGCCGCCTTCTCGGCGTCGGGCAGATCGATGACGCGCTCCACGCGCGGCAGGTGTTCGGGCAAGGGACGGCGCACCGGCTTGCGCTTGGCCGCCCCGGCGCCGGGTGAGGCGGCGGGCGCCGGCGTCTCGCTCGGCGCCGGCAGCGCCGCCTCAAGCGCGCCGATCAGCGCTTCGAGCTCGGCCTCGTCGAACAGCGCCAATTGGCCCTCGGGCATGCGATCGGCGCTCGGAGCGAAGCGCTTGCGCCGCAACAGCTCAATGGCTTCGAGCAATTGCTCGATGCGCGTCGTCTGTGCCGCCCGCTCGCGCTCCGATTCGGCCAATTGCGCACTCAATTGGGCGATGATCCGGTGCAATTCGACCGGGTCTTGCGGCAATGATTGGGCACTGTCGAGCATGGTCGGCAGTATACCTTAATCAAGGCCGTCGCGCGCGATGGAGATGATTACAAAAGCCCGAATTCGGCGCGCTGATGACCTTGTACGCGCTTTGGATCAAGCCCTTCCAATAGCCAGCTCAATTCCCGCACCGAGAGCACGACCGGCTCGCGCTCATGGCCATTCGGCCACCAGAAGCGTTCCCGCTCCAGGCGGCGATACCAGAGCCAAAAGCCGTTGTTGTGCCAATAGAGGATCTTGAGCTTGTCGCGCCCGCGATTGCAGAATACGAACAGGTGGCTGGAGAACGGATCGGCCGCGAGCACATCGACCACCAGGGCCGCGAGCCTGTCGATCTGCTTGCGCATGTCGGTGGCACCGGCGACCAAGTACACCTGGGTCTGCGCGCCGAATCCGATCATGACGCCGTTGCATCGCGCAACACCCCGACCACCCGCTGCAGGGTTGCGTCATCGAACCCGGGAGCGATCTCCAGCCGCACCCCGTCGGCGAACACCAAGCTCAGCGCATGACCTGCGGATCGGGCAGGCTGAACAAGCTCGCCCAGCAGCTCGACCGGCAACACGCGTACCGCTGCGCCCGCCCGCCCTGCTGCTGGCGCCGGGCGGCTCTCACTAGGGGACCGGCGCAGGATCTGCCGCCAACGATACAAACTCGCTACGGAGATGTTGTGGTGCTCACAGTACTGCGCTTGCGTCAGGCCGCTCTGGGGCCAGCCCTCGACGAGCTGGCGCCATTGCTCGCGGGTGCGCCGTCGCTGTGCCATGCTGGTATTCCTCGCTGGGTGGAACATGGCGCCATGTTCCACCGCCGGCACGGCGGGGGATAGATGTAGTTGGCCGGACGCTTACCGACCAGCTACCACCTCGAAGCGCTGCGTTTTGGCTAACACGCGGGCGACACGATCGAGGTCCGCGTTGTCTACGGCAAGAGCGAGCTGGCGCCACACCAGATGGACTAGCTGCGCTCCCTCACCTTAATCCGTACCCGCTCCTGTCAGCATCTGCATGCCAAGTGCTTCGTCAACGAGCGCGCCGAACCACCATCAAGACCGCACTGCCGTCATCGGAACATCTCGCCCCCGGTCTGTGTGCGCGCCGCTGTTGGGGCTACAATCCTACAACGCGGAGGCGACGACTACTCCGACACTGCAGGGGTTCAGGCGCCACACCACATAACGCCGACCGGACTTGCTTCTCGCCTTTGAGAAAAGCCGGCCACTGGTCCTATGCCACGCTCATCTATTCATCAGCAACATTCTCGCGTACACTATCGCAAAATAAATCTTCCCAAGCACTTAAACTCCGCCTAGATGAATGGACATACCAAGCCCCATTCCGCAGCACTATTGTCCTGGTGCATCGACCGTACTCTCCGGAGACTGTGTGAAATGCCTACAGATGCTTCCAAGAAACTTCTTCCAAACGATCGTAACCTCGCCTCCTTATTGGGGCTTCCGGGATTATGGCGACCCTGGTCAAATTGGAGCAGAGTTAACACCGGAAAACTACATCGAACGATTGGTGGATGTGTTTGCTAAAGCCAGACAAACCCTTCGGCCCGACGGCACGCTATGGGTTAACCTCGGCGACGGTTATACTAGCGGCAATAGGAAATATCGAACCCCAGACAATCGCTATCCTACTCGGGCATCACATACTCGACCACGAACGCCTACCGGATTGAAGCCGAAGGATTTGCTCGGCCTACCCTGGCGCCTAGCATTGGCTCTTCAGGACGATGGTTGGTATCTCCGGGCTGATGTGGTTTGGGATAAACCTAATGCTTTGCCAGAAAGCGTAAAGGATCGTCCAAGCCGGACACATGAGTACGTGTTTCTCCTGTCCAGAGCAGAAAGGTATAAATACAATTCCATGGCTGCGCGGCAATCGGGGTCTCGCGTTGCTACACGAAATCTTAGGTCTGTTTGGACCATCCCAACCCGACCTATAGATGCGACCCATCACGCTACCTTTCCCGTCGATCTCGCTAGTCGCTGCATTCTGGCATCTACCGACGTTAACGACTTCGTGCTCGACCCTTTCTTCGGAATCGGCACCACCGGATCTGCCGCCCACGCGCATACCCGGAAGTTCCTCGGAATAGAACTCAATCCAAAGTACGTTGCTTCATTTGCAGCGCGAGTTAGAGACGCAATTCCGGGCATTCAATACTCAACGCTTTAGCTCTCGGTCAAAAGACTCTCCGACTGATATGGCGCTACGAAGCAGCCGCTGATCGTTTAGAGCTTTTGCTGACTGAAGCAGCGAAACGACTGCACGCTCGAAACCCTTGCCGACGGAATCATTTGCAAGCTGCTCGCGTGTGATTTCCTTCAGCAGCACCTTAAGCGCCTCCGATACCTCAAGTGCTCGCTCACCCGGTGCGAGCTCTTGCGCGGTCAGTCTGGCGGTTGCTCGGTCCAATGCATCGCGCGTTCCCTGTGAGACTTTCGCGGCCTCCAGACTCTTTTGCAACTGTTTCGCGTCATTGTAAAGTGGGTAGAGCTTTGCCTCTCCCGCAACCGGGACGTTACCGACGCGATAACTGTTCAGAAAACCTGCGAAGCTCAGCACCTCTGGATCACTCTTCTCGATCGGCATGATCTGTCCTCTCTGTTATTTCCCGAATCAACTCATCAGCTCGGGCCTGTAGATTTGCTACCTCGTCTGATTCACTGGGTTCTGGCTGCCCCGCAGGCGAAATGCGAATCTTGTCGCCAAGCATATCGATGGCTTGCCGAAGAACCTCCAGCCCCGTGTACTTGGCCAAGGTCAGTCCTAACAGAATAGCTTCTGTCTTAGGCGTTTGAAACGCGCTAGCCCCGTCAGATATCAACTTAACTTCGTCTTTAAGCGTGCCCTGACTGGAGAGCGGGAGGTTTTGCATCAACGCCAGGCAAATTGGCGGCAGGTCTGCCTTCGCCTTTCGAAAATCAATGTTCTCCATGATCTCCGCAACTTGCGGCCCATGGCTCGATGCTCTCTCCTGATCAAACGCACGGTCAGCTCGCTGCAAAAAGACGTCAGCAACAATCCCCGGACCAACGTTGTAATCCTGTTCATTTGCTCTCACGGTCATAACAGCTCCGCGCAAAACTACCATTGAAGAAAACCCTGCGACAAATATCTTTGCGCCGTCGGTCTCAAGATCTAGCCCGAAAGAAAAATTGAAGTAGTCCATAAGGAACAATCCGGCGAAACTTGCAAAACCATTAAGCGCAATGTAGATAGGAGCGCTTACGGTTTTGGCGATTTCCAGTGGCGGATAGGAATACCGCTGTAAAAGTTCCGCCGTACCCACGAACACTCCGATCGCAGCGCACGCTGTATAGTCAAGGAAATCCACGCTAGCGCTCCTCCTTGGAAAAGACAGTTTGCCGGCGGTGGATGGCCTCCCGCAACACCTCAATCTCGTAATCCCGACTGTAACGACTTGGGTTCTGAGCTAGCAATCCCTTATACTTGCTGTTGTGTCTACGCGAGTACGATTTCTCTGGCGCGGACACGCGTGCGAAGCGTAGCTGCGCAATTCGGAGACCAGGGTACAGAATTATTGGCATTGCTCCTGAATTGTGTATCTCCAATGTAATCGCGCCGGAGAATCCCGGATCAATAAACCCTGCTGTCATGTGGACCTCCACCCCCAAGCGTGCAAAGCTCGACCGCCCTTCGATCTCAGCGGCAATATTATCGCTCAACTCGATATACTCCATCGTGTGCGCAAGAACGAATTGCCCCGGTGTGAGTGAAATCGAATCAAGAATATCCAAGTCAACAATCTCTGACTCGCTGGCAGCTTGCTCGCGATTCTTTGGATCAACGAAGTCAATTATTCCATACTTGTTGCGATGATAAATTTCGAAAGACGTTCCTAAGCGAACATCCAGTGAAGCGGAACCCAACTGCTCATCCAAACACATTATAGGCACAACCAGGATCTCTTTGTCCCCAAGGGCCTTCTTGATTTGATGATCAACTAGAACGGAATTGCCCAATAAGTTGTTAGAGAACGTCCCAGTCGCGGACGCGCCTCTGTTTGTGGGAGCGAGCGCCGCACGCGCAGCAGGATTGGGAGCAGACCTCAGAAGCGTGAACCATTCGGAGACTTGAATGGATCTAAGAACCGCGCTATCGAACCGTGAAAATTCGCTGTTTGCAAGCTCCAGCGAGGTATGGTCTTTTAATGAGCTGGCAGGCGAACCTTCGGCCGCATCGCCACTATTCGCCGTTGCGCACAGCCGCTGGAACAGTTCGGTGTTCCGTACAACCCAGGCGGCGAGAAGAATCTCTGGGAGATTCGCGGGCTCCTCGATGACATCGTCAGCATCGCCTTTTGGGACGCCGGGTATTGGGATCCCTCGGCTCAGGCGAGAGATGAGTCCATCCAATTCTTTTTCGGAAGTTGGTTTAACTTGCTTTAGTAATGCTTCCACATCATCGGCGAGGCTTTCCGCAATATCAACATCATCGGCTTTCTTAAATACCTCTTCCACAAAGAATGTCCCAAGCAAATTCGCGGCGTCTATAATACTCCGATCACTAAGCAACTGTGGGTCATCACGGCCCGCTGCTATAAATTCTATCACGGAATACTGTTCCGCTATTAAGTCTTCTACCGATTTGAGGCGCATGAGCGCCGGATGTCGGTGTCGCAGCAGCCTCTCAATTAGGTAGAGCCGCAATATTGCCGGGGGATAACCGTCCATGAATTCCCGCTGCGTGACAGGATACTCGGCGTCAGTAAAAAGGAAAGCGGACCATTGAGAAAACCAGAACGCGGGACCGAGCGCGAGAGCGGCGAAAAGGTCACACCACAACTCTTCTAGCCATCTCTCCACTTGATCACATTTTGCGCTTTCAAGAAGCAAAACTACGCGATCCCCGCCAATGGTCTCGCGGTATTTCTCGAATTTACGTATCAACTCGTCAAACGGCAGGTGGTGGGCCATTTCATGTACGATGGTAGGCCAGCGGCACGGATTCCCGGTGTCTATCCGCGGAACTGTAATATGGGCTTCGTGACCTACCTTTTTTTGGTATTCATTAGCGGGAAGTTCACTGATCTTCTCGGGATTGTACCTAGCGAAGAAGCTCTTGAGGTCTTCTCGTGTGCGCTTCAGGTATTCTTCTTCGTACTGTTGTAGTACCTGGCTTGAGAAGGTCGTCTCGCCAAGTTCCTCCGTCGGGAGGATATCGATGGCGTCAAATCCCTGAAGATGCTTACTGTCAATAACACGCGTGAATCGCTTCAGCTCTACCGGTTCAGAAGGGCGCGGCAAATAATGAAGAAAGCCTGAATGTAGATGGCCGATGTCACGCAAAACGTTCGTGATTTGCGTCTCCAAAGCACCCGCGTTCTCCTCCGTGCAGGGCGTCCGTAACAGCAGCACAGTAATGTCCCAAAGTTCCCTCAAGAAGCCTTGGTAGTGTGCGATTAGTTGCACTTTGTCGTTAGCTGTTATGCGAGATCCTTTGAAGAATTGCGTACTTATGTCTTCGAGGTGGCGATTGAACCGTGTCATTCGCTCTAAGACTTCAAAGATATAGAGGTCTTTGGGGTGGGGGTTGCTAGTCAAAGCTCAATCCTTCTTTTCTCGATATTATCGAAATCCAAGATAATGACCGAAACGTGCTTAGGCCGACCTGTCGACAAACTACCAAACGTCTCGAGAAACTCATCGTAGGCGGTACCGAGAGGCCACCAAGACCCACCCTTTAACAGCAAGTTTAGTAGTAGTTGATCCGGGAAATCCTGGTCAGTTTTGATGGAGAGGTGCTGTAGGCGTGGCGGAGCGCGTCCGGTTAACACTTCCACGATCTGCGCAGTTTCGGGATAGTCGATGAGGCAGCCGCAGAAATCAAGTACCAGTTGGGAGTCTTCCGCTATTCGAGGATGCTCTTCGCAGGTTGACAGCGCAATCGATCTGTTTAGGTGTGGACCAAGCAGTTCTCTTAATCGTATCGTAGTCATAAATTGACAGCTCCGTGGTATGCAAACCCCATATTCGTGGATAGGTGAAAAAAATTCTTCCGTATTTCGGAGTGAGTTGTTTCTCGAAGGTTGGTAAGGAGTCCGCGGCTATCCGCATCGAACACCGATAGGTCGACTCCTAGGCTAATGCAGCCTTGCATGATCAACGACATCCCTAGCCCAAGGTTTACCCCGTTTCCGGATTTAGTAGAAAATCCTTCTTTCAAGGCCATGCGATAGGACTCGGCGACGCCCTGATGACGAAGGCGCTTGATCTTTGCTTCCTCCCCCCATTGACTCCATAGGCTTTGATGAATCCCAGGTCCGGTGTCGCTGTAGGAAAATTTGAGCACTTCTGTGCCGGTGGGTTGCAGCCGCCGTTCAAGCCCGAGGGCTGCTATCCCGGAAGTGTGGTCTGCTGTGTTCTTTGCCATCTCTCGGAGAATAATGACGAGTTGGTTGAGGTTCTTGGTGCGGGGGAGGCTATCAAAGATTCCCACCAACCATTCCTCTAAGCCCTTGACAGCGAGCCGCCGGTCGGCAGATGTGGCCATATTTAAGAACTGTAATGGATACATCACTCCGAGCCGTGGATCGTTTCCAATGGCGACACAACGCGGATCAGGGCAAGTTGGAGTCTCGAATAAGTCAGGCTGTGTTGCTTTTTGAGAAATTGCTGCATTGTGTTTTGCAATTACTTGCTGAAAGTTGAGATCGCAAAGGTAGTCGTCAAGGGGTTTCCGGCCGGGTGGTTCAATTAGGATAGGCGTTTGATCGTCTGATAGTTGTATAATGCGAAGTATCCTGATAAGGAGTATAGCTAGAGCCGGCGCGTCGATTTCCTTACACCTCGAAAAGTCGATCAGAAAACTATTTTTTCGACTGGCTCTTGCGGGTAATCGGAATAATAGCGGATGATACGAGGTCAGCTCGGGCCATACTTTTATCCTAATGGGTTTGCCGTGACTCATGCTTGAGGGTTACTCAGTTGTGGGCGCGCTTCTCGTCTGGCTGCGAGAAAAGAGTAACTGACTGCGAATACCACAGAGTTCCGGGCACGATAACGAATGGGCTTGCGCGACGTGGATCGTCAGGGCCAGAGAACAGGGATGCGTTAAACGGTCATGGCTATCGATCGCGGGTAGCAGCGGCTGCAGGGGTGTTGGAAGCACGGACGCCAAGGCTTGGACTCTGTCGGGAAGGCGTACCGGTACCGGTCGTCTCGGCCAGGGTCAGCGCATAAAAAACCATCAGCCGAAGAGCACCTTGGCGCGGTAGTCGTCGTTCCAAGCGGCCTCGCGGCGTTTCTGCAAGAGCCGCCGCTGAGAGGGCTCCTGCTCGAACAGGTTCATGCACAGATGGCGGATTGCGGTCATGATGGCCGGCGCGTTGCCTCTGCGGATGCGGCTCGCATCTTCGTTGAAGACGACGTCCAGGCGCCAGTGCAGCCGGTTCTCGATGCCCCAGTGGCCGCGGACGGCGTGGGCGAAGCGCTTGGCGTCGGCGCGGATGGAGTTGATGAACAGGCGCTGCTCGATTGAATGCTCATCGCCGCTCCAACACTCGCGCTCGACGAGGCCGATGCTGCGCAGTGCACGCCAACGCGACGCTTCGGACAGCGTGCCGAGTTCCTCGGTGATCCAGTACCGGCGCACTTCCAAACGCCCGTGATCTTTGTCGGTTTCCTCGATGTAATCATGGGCGACACCAGCGAAGCCGTCGGCCCGCGCCGTGGCGAAGAAGTCCTCCACCTCCTCATGCAGGGTGCCCTGGTTGCCTTTGAGCCCGAGCACGTAGTCGGCACCTTGGTCGTCGATTTGTTCGGCAATCTTGGTCTGGCAGCCCATGGCGTCGATGCTCACGATGCAGCCTTTGAGTTCCAGCAACTCCAGCAGTTTGGGAATGGCCGTGACCTCGTTGGACTTCTCCGCCGTCGCCTCTTGCCTCAGCACCAAGCGGTTGCGACAGCCCCAAGCACTGACCATGTGCAGCGCGGACTTGCCGCGGCGGCGATCGCGCGCGCCGCGTGCCGTCTTGCCGTCGACCGCGATCAGCTCGCCGCCGGTCGCCTCGGACACAGCCCGCGTCCAGCTCACGAAGCACTCCTGAAACGCCTTCGGGGACAGGCCGGAGATCACGTAGGCAATGCAGTCATGCGATGGAATCCCATTGCGGAAAGGCGCGAACCTGCGCAACCAGTCGAGCTTGGACTGGCCGAACTGCTCAATCGCCTCCCAGCCGTCGGCGCCGCTGAGCACCCCCCTAGGTTGTTCACTTTACCGTGTCTGACGCCCAATCCGTTCATGCAGTTTTCATGTCTGCCTTGAAGGCGCGCCGGCGTCGCGCCAGGATGGAAAGCCCGAGGTTGCTCTCGACCCACTGCTCGACATCGATGCCGCGCACCGAGGTCATCGCCTCGCGAATGGCCGGGGCGCTCAACTGCGAGAGGAACGCCGGGATCAGCAGCACCAGCCGACCGACCTCCTTGAGCGGGCCGCGGGCGGTGAAGGTCTTGTAGTGGCCGAAGACCGATTCGATGATGTCCGAGGAGGCCAGCCAGGTGGCGCCTGCGGGCAACTTGGCCGCCTCCTGCTCGACGTGCTCCAGCAGGGCGGTGCGGAAGTCGTCCACCGGAGCCGCAAGCGGTTCCAGCGCGGCGAGCTTCGCCCGGACCTGCGCCGGTGCTGCGCGCGAGAGGCCTTGGGTTTTCAGCACCGTCTGCACGGTCTTGGACACGGCGATGGTCTGCGCCCACTCCGGCAGGATCTCCCGATACGCCAACACCCAATCGAAGGCGTC
>NZ_NRRV01000008.1 GCF_016583825.1 Thiohalocapsa halophila
GACGAATATGGCACTACTTTCAGCGCCAAAACCGCAAGTCTTTGACTTTACTGATGGCCGCTTCCCGCTCGTGTACTTTCGATCAATGACTTACCGAAAATCCGCGCTGGAAAATGTCAAAGATGGGCCAGGAGCGTCTCGCCGAAGTCGCCGCCGCCGTCGCCGACGACGAGCCCTTCGAGAGTCGCGCCCGCCGCTGGCATCGTGCCGCGACCACCCGCGCACGCCTGGAGACCGCGCTGGCCGCACAGCCGGTCGGCGAGCTGCTGGCGGACTTCAACACCCGGCTCGCCGCCTTCGAGCTCGCCTTTCGCGACCTGTCCCAGCGCCTCGGAGGGCTGGAGCAGCGCAAGCGCCCAGTCCGCGACGCCGAGCAGGCCCTGGCTGACCTGACCCCGCCGGCGCCGTCGATGGCGGCCGATGCCGAGCCTGGTGTCGGTCTGCTCGCCCGGCTCGAAACCACCCGCCGGGCGGTCGCCCTGGCCGAATCCGTGGTCGCTTATCGGCAAGCGCGGCGGCAGGCGCTGGCCGAGCTCCGCGCGGCCCTGCGCGCTGCCGATGAGGCCGCCGTGAGCCTCAAGCCCGTCGTGGGGCCAGTCCGGGATCAGGGCCTGGCGCTCCAGGTGCTCTCAGGGCTGCTGCGTGAGCGTCTCGAAGACGCCGATCCGCCGGCGGCGACCGCGCCCGGCTTTTTCGACGATCGGGTCCAGCGCCTGTTCCGGGCCGATGCCAAGCTCTCCCAGCGCGCAGCCGCCGCTGGCGAGCGTCTGGCGGCCGTCGAGGAAGCCATACGCAGCAACCATGCGGCGCTCCTGGAGGCCCGCGCCAGTGAGGCCCAACACCGCGCCGACCTCAGGCGCGAAGAGGTCTGGACCGCCGACGTGGAAGAGCTGCAAGGCCTGGCCAATGCAGCCTTGGTCACCGCCTTCCAGGAAGCCGATCAGCGCTACCGGGACGAGCGCAACCGGCTCCGCGACATCAAGCGGCAGGCGGCTGGCTATGTCGAAGCCGCGCGGGAGGCCGGGACTGCCCTGGATGCCCGGGTCAATCCGGTCAGCGTGTCCGGGCGTGGCGTAGAGCAGGCCCAAGCGTTTCAGGACTGGCTACGCAGTCAGGGCCTTGCGCTGGACAAGCCGCCGGCCGCCGATGGTCTCCCGGCCGAAGCTGTCGCCAAAGCCACACCCGCTGAGCCTCAGGCACCCGCCGGGGGCACTACGGAGTCGACGGCCATCACCGACTCCTGGCTGGATGCGATCCGCGAGCTGCGCGGCAGTACCGTAGTGCGCCGTCGCACCTTCCTGGAAGAAGGCCAAGCCCTGCGCGACGAGATCCGAGCCGACATGAGCGCCGCCGCCGAGGGGCTGGCCACTCTGGACTCCGCCTACAAGGACATCTGGGACGACGCCCGTCGGGCCTGGGCGGCGGCGAGCATCCTGCGCATCCGCGCCAACGCCGGGGACATGCCGGAGGCGGACTTGCCCGAGCGGGTCGCGGACTGGCGCGAGCGCCGAGGACTGAACCCTGTGGCAGCAGTGGGTGCCGCCGTGGCCCAAGCCCGGGATGCGGTGGCCGAGCGCCTGGCGGCCCTGGATGAGCTGGGCGACGCGGATGCCCTGATCCCGCCGCTGGACGCCTGGCAGGCCACCCTCAGCGGCAAGGCCCGCAAGCTGTCGAGCTACATCGACCTGCGCCGCAAGTATGACGTCATCGGCGACGCCGACGAGATGGACGCCCTGGCGGCGCAGAAGCTGGAGGCGGAGGTCCACCGGCGGGTCGCCGCGGATTTCGGCACCTACTGGAACCTTGCCGACTACTTCACCACCGCCGAGGAGGAGACCCTCAACGAGCTGCTCGAGCGCCAGTATCGCCATCTCCTCGTCAGCCGGGGACAGATGGCCAATCTAGAAGCGCGCCAAGCCATTCTCGTGCAGCTGATGGCCGAGGCGGAGGCGAGCCGGGAGACGCTGCGCGGCCTGCGGGACGAGGTGGCCGCGGCCGCCGAGGCGGCCGAGCGGCGCCTGACGGTCGCCACGGCGCTGGCTCGCGCCGCTTTGGAGCCCGGCGCCGCTCGGCAGCTGCTGGCGGACGCGACCGAGGCCACGGGCGTCGCCCTCGATGCTGCCGACATCCCCGAGCTGCCCCAGGCCGGCAGCGCCTCGGGGCGGCGCAGCGCCCAGAACGAGCTCATGCGCAGTCTGCGGCCCGACTGGGCCCTGGCCAGAAGCGGTTGAACGTGGGCGACTGGGTCGCCGTGAACAGCAGCTATGGTGTGGTCGAGAGCATCGGACTGCGCCTGACCACGGTGCGCGGCTGGGCCGACGGCGGCCTCACTTATATCAGGAACGGCGAGATCAGTTCGGTGACCAACTACAATCGCGGCTCCAAGGCCAATAGCTTTGCCCGCGGCCAGAAGCGCAATTCCTTCACCGGCCACATCATGGTCAAGGTCTACATCACCAACGACGCCGACCCGGAGGTGGTGGTGAACATCATGCGCCGCACCGCGGCGGAGCTGCGCGCCCACCCGGACTACGAGCACGAGATCCACGACATCTGGGTGGAGCCGGGCGTCAACGACATCTTGCCCGACAACAACAGCTTCGAGTTCCGCGCCCTGCTCATCGGCACAGGCATGATCTGGCACGCCGGCCGCATCTTCCGAAACAATGCCATCGCGTCCCTGCGCGAGGCCGGCATCTCCCTGCCCCAAGCGCACATCCGGATCACGGATGCGGCGGGCGTCCACCTCGAAGACAACCTCGGCGGCTGACCGGGCGCTTCGTCTTCCGCCGCGACTGTCGGCGGCGATGTCGTCGTCGCCGACACCGCGGCGCCGCCGCCTCCGCCAGCGGCCGCACCACCTCCAGCACCCAAACCGAGCACCAGGCATGATCCTAGGAACGGTAGTTGAACGGCCCCCAGGGTGCGTCCCGCGTGGCGTCCAGCAAGGCACAACGAGGCGGAATAGCCGACCTATTCCAACGAGTTGTAACGCAGCTGGGCGCCGCGCGGGGCGTGCCATGGGGGTCGTAGCGGCCCGCACCCGGGAGGTGACCTTGAAATCGGTACGAATTCTCAAATTGCGCAAGCACTTGTAGCTGCGACAAAGCGGTCAACTGCCGTTTCTAGGATGATGGCGCTATGGGTGGCGTTGCGGCCCAAGCCGGCTGCTGCGATGCTTCGGCGCACCAGACTGCGACATAGGCTCTTGGAACGGCGGCGAGCTGGCGGCGTATGCGCAGCGCACTCGGGATATCTTGGGACCAGCTAGCGAATGGGTTGGGTAACGATCATCTGGGCCATGATGGCGGGCGTGGCGGCGACGCTGGCCGGCCTCTATCTGATCGCCTGGCTCCGGGCGCGCAAGGATCTGTCCTACCTCGCCTTTGTCGTCCTGGCCGCGAGCGTCGTGGGTCTCGCCGGGACGGAGCTGTGGATGATGAAGGCCCAGACAGCGCACGAGCTCGGCGAGGCCCTGCGTTGGTTTCAAATCCCGATCTGGTCCGGGGTCTGTTCCCTCGCGGCCCTCGTTTACCTGCGCTTGCGACCGCGCGTCGTTTGGATCGGCTGGCTCGCCGTTGTGCTGAGAACGGCGTCGCTGGTGCCGAATTTTCTGTCCCCGACGAATCTCAACTACACGCAGATCACGGGGATCAGTCACGTCCGCGTCCTCGGCGAATCCGTGACCCTGGCCACCGGGGAGCCAAACCCCTGGATGCTGCTCGGCCAAGCGAGCCTGCTGCTGGCGCTGTTGTTCATCACCGACGGCGGTGTCAGCGCGTGGCGACGGGGCGGCCGTGAACGGCCGCTGTGGCTGGTGATCAGTCTGTTCGCGCTGGTCGCGCTCGGCGTCGCCCAGGCGGTACTCGTGTTCTGGGGCGGTGTCGCTTTGCCGATGATGGGCTCGCCGCTGTTTCTGCTGACCGCGATCGCAATGGCGCACGAGCTGAGCTCCGGCCTGCTGCGCGCCGAGCGTGCGGAGCGTGAGGTGGTAGCCAAGGACGCTGCCTTGGGACTCAGCGAGCAGCGCTTGAGCCTCGCAGCCGAGGCCGCGGCGGCCGGTTTTTGGAGTCTGGATGGGCAAACCGGGGCCATTTGGGCGACGCCCAAGACGCGCGAGCTGCTCGGGGTGAGCGCGGATGGGGGTCTGCGGCTTGCGGATATCATGCAGCGTGTGGCTGCGCGCGATCGCCCGGGGCTGGAGCAGCTCATCACCCGCGCACAGCACTCGGAAGAACGCTATCGCACCGAGTTCCGGATCATCGACCCCCAGAGCGGGGTTCGTTGGCTCGTCGGTGTGGGTGGCAGCGTGGCCGAGACCGAGGCGGCGCCGAGGACGCTGATGGGGGTGATCATGGACATTTCCGCACGGCGGGCCATGCAGGATCAGATCCGCCGGCAACAGACACGACTGACGGCGATGCAGCGGGAAGAGAACGCCCGACTGACGGCGGAGGTGGCCAAGCAGACCGAAGCGCTGCGCGAGGCGACTGCGCAGGCGCAGGCGAGCAGTGAGGCCAAGTCCAAGTTCCTGTCCAGCGCCAGCCATGAGCTGCGCGCACCCTTGCACGACCTGCTCGGCTATGCACAGCTGCTCTCGCGCGAGATCCCGCCCGGGGCGCAGGCGCATCTCGCGGTGATTCAGAAAAGCGGTAGCCAGCTGCTGCACCTGATCGACGATATCCTGGAGTTCAGCCGCGGCGACGTGAAGCCTCTGCTCATTGATCGAGCACCATTGTCGCTGTCCAACCTGGCTGCGCACCTCGAGGCGACCTGTGCGCCGGCGGCCGCACGGGGCGGCAATCGGTTCGAGACGCGCGTCGAGCCGGGATCGAGCGATTGGGTGATCGCCGACGAGCGCAAGCTCACCCAGGTTCTGCGCAACCTGATCGACAATGCCTGCAAGTACACCCGCAACGGTCTCATCGAGCTCGGTATCGAAACGGTTGACGCCGCTGGCACGGCCGGCGAGCCCGAGGACACCGACGAGCCGCTGGTGCGTTTCTCGGTTCGGGATACCGGTGTCGGGATTCCGGCTGACCAGCAGGAGGCGATCTTCGAGCCCTTCAAGCGGCTCGACCGCTATGACCGTGCGCCCGGGTTGGGGCTGGGTCTGGCTATCTGCCAACAAATCGTCGCGGCCAAGGGCGGGCGGATTCGGGTGCAGAGCCGGCAAGGGCAGGATTCCGGCAGTCTATTCAGCTTCGATCTGAGGTTGCGGATGGCCGAAACCGGAAGGGAGGCCGAGGGCAGCGAAAGCCCGCGCGCCATCGTCGGCTATTGTGGGCGGCCACGGACGGTTCTGATTGTCGATGACAGGGCCAGCAGTCGCCGGCTGCTCGCCGAGCGTTGTGAGCTCCTGGGCTTGGAGGTGCTGGAAGCGGCCACTGGCCGGGACGCCTTGGACCAGCTCCTCATGGTCGCTCGGAAGCCCGATCTCGCCCTCGTCGATCAGTTCATGCCGGAGCTGGACGGCTGGGGGTTTCTGCGCCGCGTGCGCGCAGCCGAGCAGTTCCGGGAACTGCCTGTTGTCCTCATTTCGGCGGCGCCCTTGCAGCGACCCGACGATTTTCCCGCCGGCGTCGAGTTCGACGAAGTGGCCTTGAAACCCATTTCGGCAACGGCGCTCACCGACATGCTGCAGCGCCACCTCGACCTGGTGTGGGAATACGCCGACACGGACCTCCCGGCGGACGCCGCCGCCTCGACCTCAGACGTCGATCCGACTGCGCTGTCCCTACCGCCGGGCTGCTGCGAGCCAAAGCTCGCCCAGCTCCAAGAGATGCTGGCGCTGGGCGCGGTGGTCGCGATCGAACAATGGGCCGTCGAGATGGCCGAGGCCTACCCGGCGCACGGCGGCCTTTGGGATGAAATCAGGCACCGCGCCAACCGCGTCGATCTCGTCGGGCTGCAAGAGCTTGTCGCACGACTTCGACCGACCACATCCGCCGCGGCGCGCGCGGACGAGGTGTCCTGAGCAGCCTGGTTGATCCTAGACTTGGTTTAGGACGCGGCCGAGATCGGCCGGAATGCGGCCGGTCTTGACCAGATGTTTGCCGAATAACGCGCCGGCGTCACAGATAGATCCCCTCGCGGCGGATGTGCTCGATGAGCGCGGGGTTCGAGAAGCGTTCCGGATGCATCCACTCTTCTTGCCACAAGGGAAGGGCTTCGATCAGGATGCCGATATCCAGGTCAGAATGTTAGATTCTGATACGCGCGATCGAGCAGCTTGCCGGCCATCGCGGCCGGCTTGGCGACGCCGATGCCGGGCAGCAGGTCCTCGGGCGATTTGCCGGCATTCGGCAGGTAGAGCGGGCACACCTGAACCTTGGCGCCGCTGTCAATCAGCGTCTGCAGCAGCATGGTCGGCGACTTGTTGGACGGCAAGAGCGCCTCGGTTTGCGTCGCTTTGAGTGCCAGCTCGCCGGCAGCACCGCACAGGGTCAGATTGACGGTCCGATCATGCGTGCTCACGGTCTGCACCGACAGGACCATCGCCATCATCTGCGCTTGGCGCTCCGGGCTCGTGACGATCACGTTCAGCCCCTCCGCGGGGTCGGCCGCGACCTTGGCGGAGCATGCGAGTGAAGCGGCCAGCGCAGTGGCAAGCAAGTGTTTGGTCATAAGGGACCTCTTGGCGTGGTTGGTCGCAGTCCGTGCGCGATGGCGGCGAGGCTGCTCAATCGTCGCTCTCCGTCGCCTCGCCGGGGGCGGCCGGTGAGCCATTCGACGCCTTGAGCTCCGGCCCCAGCATAATCGCCAGCGCCCGGGTGTGCGGGCTCGCATCCAGGGCTGCGATCAGCGTCGCCGTGAGGGGCACGGCGAGGAACATGCCCACCAGGCCGAACAGCCAGCCCCAGAACAGCAGCGAAATGAACACCGCCAGTGTCGAAATGCCGAGCCCGCGGCCCATGATCCGCGGCTCGACGAAGTTGCCGACGCCGATGTTGACCACCAGGAACCCGAGTGCGGCAAGAACCGCCTCCGTAAGCCCCAGCTGCACCAGGGCCATCAGCACCGGCGGGACGGCGGCGATAATGGAGCCGACGGTGGGGACGAAGTTGAGCAGAAACGCGAGCACGCCCCAGAGAGGTGCGAAATCGACGCCCAAGAAGGTGAGCCAGGCCCAGATGACGACACCGGTCGCCAGGCTGGTGAGGGCCTTGATGGCCATGTAGCGGTTGAGGCGCGCGAGGAGCTGGTTGATGCGCGCCTCCGCCTCCGGCGACGGCTTGAAGGCCACCTTGAGCTTGGTCTGCATGCTCGGCGCCTCCAGCAGGATGAACATCACCGCGAGCAGCACCAGGAACCCCATTGCCAGCGCGCCGCTGGCATTGGAGAGCATGAGGCGTACGAGTCCGACGATTTTCTGGGGGGCGAACAGGTCGGGAATGGCTTCCTGGGAGTGCTCCATGCCGAAGCGCTCCAGGAAGCCGCCCGCTTGCTGGCTGAGCAGCATGAAGCGCTCCTGGTAGGTCGGGAAGCTGTCGCGGAAGCCCTCCAGGGCCCCCGTGGTGAGCAGCGCCAGGAGGCTGCCGGCGTCCAGCAGGACGAAGGCGATAAGCGCGAGCGCCCCCCACTTCGGCACGCCTTTACGGCGCATCCAGCGCAGCGGAGGCGTTGCGACGATGGCGAGGAACACCGCCAGCAGCAACGGCGACAGGATCGGATTCGCCATGTGCAGGAGGGTGATAATCAGCGCGACGGCGCCGGCGATAATGAGCCCCCGGGCGGGCGGCGAGAATTGGGCCTGGATGGACATGCGTCAGTCCTTCGGTGATGGTGCTCTGGCTTCTGTGTGACAGCAGGATGCCAGTGGCCGATTCGGACCAGCGGGCCGCCGGGCTTTGGCCGACGCGCAGGCCCGTGCCTGCATCGTCGCACGCGGCCGTCCAATCATATTGCAGTCGGCGCGTCGATGCCGGTCTCCAGCTGGCCGCGCCGATATTGCCGCGGCGTGACGCCGAAGTGGCGCCGGAAGGCTCGCGTGAAGTCGCCGGCGTTGCGATATCCAACCCGGTCCGCGATCAGCTGCACCTGCAGGTCGGTGTCGTGGAGCAGACCGCGGCCGCGCTCCAGGCGCAGCTGCTGCAGATACTCATAAGCGCTCATGCCGACCTGGTCGCGAAAGATGCGGGTGAGTCGCTGCTGGTTGGTGCCGACCTTGTGCGCGAGGTCCACGCAGCTCGGCGGCGCGGTGAGCTGCCGCGTGAGAATGGCCACCGCCTGGTTGAACATGCGCCGATCGCGTTGCGCAGCGGAGGCGGACGGCGAGCCACCCAGTGCACCATCCAGCGTTTGGTTGGTGAGCGCCCGGAGTCGCGTCCGCTCGCCGAGCTGCACGAAGACCCGCGCGAGGACCTCCTGCTCCGAGAAGGGTTTGGTGATGTAGTCGGCGGCGCCGGCTGCGAAGCCGCGCAGCTTGTCTTCCGTCTCCATGGCGGCCGAGAGGAAAACCACCGGGATGTCGGCCGTGCGCGCATCGGCCTTGAGGCGGGCACAGACGCTGAAGCCGTCGGTGCCTGGCATCATGACATCCAGCATGATCAGGT
This sequence comes from Thiohalocapsa halophila, assembly GCF_016583825.1. Taxonomy (GTDB): domain Bacteria; phylum Pseudomonadota; class Gammaproteobacteria; order Chromatiales; family Chromatiaceae; genus Thiohalocapsa; species Thiohalocapsa halophila. Next base: position 8,556 of record NZ_NRRV01000008.1, read on the forward strand.
CGGGTCTGCCGTCGATGGCGATCCGCAGCGCATCCTCACCGTTCTGTGCCGCCAAGAGGTCGATGTCGCGATCCTTGAGGTAGGCCATCAACAAGGCGACCGACGAGGGTTGATCGTCCACCACGAGGACGCGGGCGATGAAGTCGGGCATCACCGGATTCCTGCAAAAACATCTACATCCCTGGCAGTTTGCCCTTACTGGTGCGCTTGCGTCCCGCTGCGATGGCTGCGCCCAGCGTATCGGCACAGCATTCTTTCGTCGGAGCTGAATCGACGCTGGCCTTGAGCCCAGTCGCGACGACGCCAAGCACATTGTGCTGGAGCGGGTGGCTTGCGGGCGCCTTGCAGGCGGTGTAGACGTCATCGGGCTGCGCGATCTCGCCGTCCGGCAGAAAGCGCCTGCTGCGCACCCGGCGGCCGGTTGAGGGCGTCTCGAAAAATGCCTTGGAAGGCATTTTTCGAGGTCCCCTTGATGGGTAAGGGCTCAGTATTCGGCGCCGAGATACTGATCGAGGATCGTAAACCACTCTTCGGAGCGGATCACATCCAACAAAGCGACATTGACGGGCTCGCGTGCGGGGCTGCCGTGTGGGAGGGCGATGCCGTAGTCCTGTCGCCGCAGAATCAACGGCAAGACCTGTAGCCGATGCGCGAAGGCTTCCTTGACCTGGTAGCGCAGGATCGGCGCGTCATGGACGACGGCATCGGCCGCACCGCCGGCGAGCTGCTCGAGGGCCTCGGTAAGGGTGTCTGCGGTGCGGTGGCGAATGCCTTCGTCGGTGAGGAATTGGTCGCTGGTGCTGCCGCCCAGCGTCAGCACGCGCTTCACGCGCAGGTCGTCGACGCCGCTGACCGACGCGTCCAGCTCATTGACCGTCAATGTGGTGGTGATGGCGGCGGTGAAGGAGGAGATGGCAATGAGTCCGGCGAACATCCAAACCAGGGCGATGAACCGGCCCCAGAGGGTCGTCGGCGCCTTGTCGCCGTAGCCGACGGTGGTCATGGTCACGGCGGACCACCAGAGGCCGGAGCCAATGCCGGAGACGGGCGTGCGCTGGAACTGCGTGTTGGCCCGGCGCTCGGCGAGCCAGATCAGCACCCCGACGGCGACCAGCAGTGCCAGCAACGCGGCAACCACGGCCAGGAAGGCAGGGGACAGGAAGCGCTTGATGACCCGAAACAGGCTGGTGCTGCGCAGCGGTACGGCCACGGCGAGTCCCGAGGTGTGAAAGGGATGCGAGAAGTCCATGACCTGCTCGCGGTCGCTGGTGATGGTGAGCGCCGCCGCGGCGGCGTCGATGCGCCCGCCAATCACCGCGTCGAGCATCTCATTGAGCCCCAGCTCGGTATAACGGAAGTCGTAGCCGGTGCGCTCGCTGATCCGATTCCAGAGCTCGATGGCGATGCCCGACCACTGGCCGTCGTCCGTCTTGATCGCAAACGGCGGTGCGTGGCGGGTGGCGATGGTCATCGGCTCTGTGGGAGCCGGCTCGGCTGCGCCCGCGGCCGCCCCCGCATCGCTGCCCTCTGGCTGGGCACCGAGCGGGCTGGACCCGCAGACTACAAACAACACGACCAGCCAGGTGATTGGGGATCTCATCGGCAACTCCGAGCTCGAAGATCGCTCCAGCCTAGCACTGGGGCCGGACTGGCGGCGCGGCGGGCCGCTTGTCCGTTGTCTGGATCGGCCAGCGACAGCGGCTGATGGCCATAGGAGCGGCATCCCTGCTGCGGTGGTCATTGCATTGCTCTGGAAGTCGTCGCGGCAAGGATGCCGCTCCCACAGCTCGGAGTGGTCGTGGGAGCGGCCTCTGGCCGCGACGACTTCCAGAGCGCCGGCAGCGGCACGTCGCGGCAAGGATGCCGCTCCCACATCCGAGCGTAGCCGTGGGAGCGGCCTCTGGCCGCGATGACTTCCAGAGCACCGGCAGCGGCGTGTCGCGGCAAGGATGCCGCTCCCACGTCCGAGCGTAGCCGTGGGAGCGGCCTCTGGCCGCGATGACTTCCAGAGCGACGGCAGCGGCGTGTCGCGGCAAGGATGCCGCTCCCACATCCGAGCGTAGCTGTGGGAGCGGCCTCTGGCCGCGATGGCTTCCAGAGCGCCGTCAGCAGCACGTCGCGGCAAGGATGCCGCTCCCACATCCGAGCGTAGCCGTGGGAGCGGCCTCTGGCCGCGACGGCTCCCAGAGCACCGACAGCAGCACGTCGCGGCAAGGATGCCGCTCCCACGTCCGAGCGTAGCCGTGGGAGCGGCCTCTGGCCGCGATGACTTCCAGAGCACCCGCAACGGCGTGTCGCAGCAAGGATGCCGCTCCCACATCCGAGCGTAGCCGTGGGAGCGGCCTCTGGCCGCGATGACTTCCAGAGCGCCGGCAGCGGCGCGTCGCGGCAAGGATGTCGCTCCCACATCCGAGCGTAGCCGTGGGAGCGGCCTCTGGCCGCGATGACTTCCAGAGCGACGGCAGCGGCGCGTCGCGGCAAGGATGCCGCTCCCACGTCCGAGCGTAGCTGTGGGAGCGGCCTCTGGCCGCGATGATTTCCAGAGCGCCGGCAGCAGCGTGTCGCGGCAAGGATGCCGCTCCCACGTCCGAGCGTAGCCGTGGGAGCGGCCTCTGGCCGCGATGGCTTCCAGAGCACCCGCAGCGGCGTGTCGCGGCAGGGATGCCGCTCCCACATCCGAGCGCGTCCGTGGGAGCGGCCTCTGGCCGCGATGACTTCCAGGGCGCCCTCAGCAGCACGTCGCGGCAAGGATGCCGCTCCCACGTCCGAGCGTAGCCGTGGGAGGATGCAGGATCAGGCGGTTACAGCAACCGCAGTGTCGGGCTCGGTCCCTCAGCCCGATCTGCGGCGGATGCCCCCGCCCGCCGGCGCCGGATCAGGTCTCCGCCGGGCTCGATGCGGCCGGGGCGGCGGACCCGCCGCCCTTGACCCGCTCGCGCAGTGACTGCACGAAGACGTACAGCGGCGGGATGACGACGATGCCGAGGATGGTCGCCGCCAGCATGCCGCCAAAGACCACCACACCGAGCGAGACCTGGCTCGCTGCACCGGCACCGGTTGCCAAAAGCAGCGGCAGCATGCCGAGGATGAAGCTGAACGCGGTCATGAGCACGGCGCGGAAGCGGATGCTCGCCGCGTCGGCCGCCGCCTGCTGGATGGGGCGTCCTTCCTCGCGCAGCTGCTTGGCGAACTCGACGATGAGGATCGCGTTCTTGCTCGCAAGGCCGATCAGCATCACCAGCCCGATTTGCGTGTAGACATTGTTGTCCAGCCCCACGGCCCAGGTGGCGGCGAGGCCGCCGGCGCCGGCGATGACCACCGACAGGATGACCGACGTGGGCACGGTCCAGCTCTCGTACTGCGCCACCAGGAACAGATAGACGAACAACAGCGCCAGGGCCAGCACCACGGCCGCCTCGCCGCCCGCCTGCACCTCCTGGAAGGTCGTTCCGCTCCAGTCGATGGCATAGCCGGCGGGCAGGTTGTTGCGCTCGATCTCGCGCAGGGCCGCGATGCCCTCGCCGGTGCTGCCGGTGGGCGTCACATTGACGCTGGCGGCACGGAACATGTTGAAGCGCCGCGTGCTCTCCGGGCCGAGCACCGGCTCCACCGTCACCAGCGATGCGAGCGGCACCATCTGTCCCCGGTTGTTGCGCACATGCAGCTTGGACAGGTCCTCCGGGCTCATCCGGAAGGGTGCGTCGGCCTGCATGAAGACACGGAAGGTGCGCCCGAACAGGTTGAAGTCGTTGACGTAGAGCGAGCCCAGATTCGCCTGCAGGGTCAGAAAGAGGTCAGAGACGGGCACGCCCATGGTCTCCGCGCGCCTGCGGTCGATGTCCAGGAACAGCTGCGGCGTGCGGGCGCTGAAGGTGGAGAAGGCGCGCTGGATCTCTGGATTCTGGTTGGCGTTGATAAGTAGGCCCTGCAGCGATTGGGCCAATTCTTCCGGCGAGCGACCGGCGAGGTCCAGCAGCTCCGCCTCGATGCCGCCGGCGGTGCCGAGGCCCTGGATGGGCGGCGCCGCGAAGGCGAACACCGTCGCCTGCGGAATGGACAGCAGCTTCGGCTGGACCCGCGCCAGCACGGCGTCCGACGTGGACGCCGGCCCCGGCCGGTCGTCCCAGTGCTTGAGTATCGCGATGGCCAGGCCGCCGCTGGAGCGCACGCCGGCGAGCAGGCTGAAGCCGGCCACCGTCAGCACATGGTCGATCTCGGGCTCGGCCGCCAGCGTCTGCTGCACCTGGTCCAGCACCGCGCCGGTGCGGGCCACCGACGCGGCATCGGGCAGGGCGACATCGATGAAGAAATAGCCCGTGTCCTCGCTCGGGATGAAGCCCGTGGGCACCCTGTCGAACAGCCAGCCGGCGGCGACGCCGCTGGCGACGATGATCAGCACCGCGACGATGGAGACCTTGCCGATGCCGGCCACCAGGGCGGTGTAGCCCTTGCGCGTCTTGTCCAGCCCCTTGTTGAACCAGCGCAGCGGGCCGCGCGGCGTGCGCGACGGTCGCAGCAGCAGGCCGCACAGGGCCGGGCTCAGGGTCAGGGCTACCAGCGACGAGATCGTCACCGCCACCGAAATGGTCACCGCGAACTGCAGATAGAGCTGGCCCGTGATGCCGGGCAGGAAGGCGGTGGGCACGAATACGGCGTAGAGCACCAGGGTGGTGGCGACGACAGGGCCCGTGACCTGCTCCATGGCGCGCTTGGCGGCCGCCTTGGCGCCGAGGCCCTCCTCGTCGATGAGGCGCTGGGTGTTCTCCACCACGACGATGGCATCATCCACGACGATGCCGATGGCAAGGATCACCGCGAACATCGACACCGTGTTGATGGACAGGCCCGCGGCGAGCAGGATCGCGAAGGTGCCGACGATGGACACCGGAATGGCCAGCACCGGCACCAGGGTGGCGCGCCAGTCGCCGAGGAAGACATAGGTCACCAGGATCACGAGCCCCAGGGCCTGGAGCAGGGTGATGACCACGTTGCGCATGCTGATGCGCACGAAGTCCGTGGTGTCGTAGTAGATGGCGTATTCCAGGTCGTCCGGGAAGCGCTCGGCGAGCTGGTCCAGGGTCTGGTAGACCAGGTCCGCGGTCTCCAGTGCGTTGGCGCCCGGTGACAGATAGATGCCCAGCGCCGCGGTGGGCGCGCCGTCGATCCACGCATTGGCGTCGTAGGTTTGGGCGCCGAGCTCGATGCGCGCGATATCGCCGAGGCGGATGGTGGAGCCGTCCGGGTTGGTGCGCACCAGGATCTGCTCGAATTCGGACACCTCGGTGAGCCGGCCCTTCGCCTGCAGGCTGTAGGTGAAGGCACGCGCCTCGTTGCCGGGCGGGGCGCCCAGGCGGCCGACGGCGGCCTGCAGATTCTGCCGGCGGATGGCGCTCACCACCTCGGCCTCGCTGACGCCGAGCGCGGTCATCTCCTGCGGGTCCAGCCAGACGCGCATGGCATAGTCCAGTGGCCCGAACTGGCTCGCCTCGCCGACGCCGGGCAGCCGCGCCAGGGCATCGCGGATGTTGATCTCCATGTAATTGGAGAGGAACAGCCGGTCGAAGCTGCCATTCGGTGAGAGCAGATTCACCGTCAGCAGCATGCTGGTGGACTGCTTGCGCACCGACACGCCCTGCTGAGTGACCTCCGTCGGCAGCGTCGGCAGCGCCAGCGCGACGCGGTTCTGTACATTGACTGCCGCGATGTCGGGGTCCGTGCCCACCGCGAAGGTCACATCCAGCCGATAGCTGCCCGTGTTGTCGCTGGTTGAGGTCATGTACAGCATGTCGTCGACGCCGTTGACCTCCGCCTCGATGGGCGCGGCGACGGTCTCGGCGACCACCTCGGCATTGGCGCCGGGGTAGAAGCCCTGCACCGAGACCTGCGGCGGGACGATGTCCGGGAACTGCGCCACGGGCAGGACGCGGATGCCGATGGCGCCGGCGATGATGATCACCACGGAGATGACCATCGCGAAGCGCGCGCGATTGATGAAGAAGGCGGAGAACATGATGGCTCAGCCCTCGTCGTACAGCGTCGCTGGATTGGGCTGCACCACCATGCCGGGACGCGCCTTCTGCACTCCTTCCACGATGACGTGCTGTCCCGTCTGCAGCCCGGACTCGACGATCCAGTCGGTATCCACCCGGGCGCCGAGCTCCACGCGGGCGAGCTGCACCTCGTTGTCGGGCGTCACCACCAGCACGAAGCGCCCGGCCTGGTCCTGCTGCACGGCGATCTGCGGCACCACCATGGCCCGCTCCGGCTCGGTGGCGCGGGAGACGACGGTGACGAACTGTCCCGGCAGCAGCAGCTCCTGGTCGTTGTCGAAGCTGGCCCGCACCCGCACCGTGTCCGTGGTGGGGTCGACCTCGGGATCGAAGAACTCGAAGCGCCCGGGCTCATCCAGCATGGAGTTGTCCGCGAGTCGGACATAGGGCCGGAATTGATCGCTGCCGTCCTGCATGCGCCGCACGGCGAGCATGGTGCGGTCATTCACCGGAATGTTCACGAAAATGGGATCGATGCGCACCAGCCGTGCCAGCGGACCCGAGCCCGGCCCCACCACTGCGCCCTCGGCGAACTCGACCCGGCCTATGCGGCCGGTGAAGGGCGCCCGGATCTCGGTGTAGCTGAGCTCGATTTCGGCACGCTGTAGGGCCGCTCGCGCGGCATCCACTGCGGCGCTGGCTTCCTGCTCGGCGGCGACGGCGGCATCGAGCTGTGCCTGGGTGGCACCGCCGCGCTCGATCAGGGGCTCCAGGCGCTCGCGCTGCAGGCGGGCGTTGGTCAGGGTCGCCGTGGCGCGCTCCACGTCGGCCTGGCGCGCGGTGACACTGGCCTGGAAGGGCTCGCGCTCGATGCGAAACAGCAGGTCGCCGGACTCCACCATGGCGCCCTCCTCGAAGGCGCGCTCCTCAAGGAAGCCCTGCACCCGCGCCACCAGGTCGACGGCGTCGATGGCCTCGACCCGGCCGACGAATTCCATGGACGGCGTGATCTCGCGCTCGCGCACCGTCGCGACGCCTACGGCGGGCGGCGGTGCGGCGACAGCAGGGCCAGCTGCCTGCTCGCCGGGCTCGCAGCCCACCAGCGCGATCATGGTAGACAACAGAATCAAGCCAAGGGATCGCCGCATGTGGACTCCGTGAAGATTGGAGGGGTAGAAAGGCCGAGGCGCCAATCGGGCTTCGATGCACTTTGGAGGCATGGAAGGGACGTTGATGGTAACCGGGGCGATGGTGCGAAGATAGCGCCGGGCTATGACCGCGGCGCCGCAGGCTCGCCGTGCTGCTCCGCTCGCTGGCGGGCGGTCGCCGCGAGACGACGGGCCGGGCGGCGATCAGTGGCATCGCGTCGTAGGCGGGCCGCGCACCCGATCAGGCCTCAGCGGTCCAGGATGTCGTTCAGCGCGACGCCGGCGGACACGGCGTTCTGCTTGAAGTTGTAATCCAGCAGCGTGTCGCCGTAGCCGGTGAAGCCAACGAGATAGCCCCGCAGCGGCCCGACGAGCGGCGGGGTCATCCAGCTGACGCGCAGGGCGCCCTTTTTCTCCACCGGGTTGCCGCGACCCATCAGTGCGAAGCTATGGCCGCGCCATTTGTAGACGGCGGTCAGGTCGCCGTAGCCGTAGTAGTCGGTGATGTCCGGGTTGTCTTCGCCGGCGTCGTCGATGCGAATCCAGGGCCGCAGCAGCAGGGCGAAGTTGCCCTTCTCCAGGCCGATCTCGGCCACCAGGCGGTCCCAGCTGCGCGAGATGGGGTCTGCGCGGCCGTTGGATTGGTGGTTGTAGCCGATGCTCAGCAGCTGCAAGTCGAAGCCGGCGAAGCTGAGGTCCGGCTGCCACGCGAGCTTGAGCTCCGGCTCATAGTTGGTATCGCGGAAGGGGCTGGATTTCTCGCTGTTGTAGATCTGCCAGAAGCTCTGCTGCGTATAGGCGAACCAGCCGCCCCAACGGCGGTCATTGCTGGCCCAGAACCGCGTCTTGAAGCTGATCTGGAAGGCGGCTTCCAGGTTGTCCACCTCGTTGTCCTCGGCGTTCAGCGCCGTGAACAGGGGCTCCAAGGGCTGCTCGTTGGTGCGGCTCTGGTACCGCACCGGGTTGAGATAGTTGGGGCGGTAGAGCTTGATCAGATAGCGCTCGCTGTCCGGCTCGAAGCTCCAGGCGTTCGTCAACAGGGATGCGGTCCTGGACTCGCCGGTGCCGACCGCCGGCGCGGTGATGGGCTCGTCGGTGGCTGCCGGTGCGGTCATGGGCGCGCCGGCGCCGGCCGCTGCGCGGTCTGCCGGCGCGGCGGCCGGTTGTGCCGCCGGTTGTGCTGTTAGCGCCGTTGCGGGGATATCGGCCGCTTGCGGTGCCGTGGCTGCGCGGCCGCTGACGCGGTCATAACACGCGAGCCGCTCGGCATCGGCGTCGATGCCCGCGCATGCCTGCATGCCGCTGCCGGCCTGCGCGGTTGCGCCGGCGCTGGCCAGGAGCAGAATCGCAGCCGGGCCCAAGGCCAGCGAGATCGCGCGAGCGTGCCGGTTCGCATGGTGGGTCCCAGGCTGGGTAGGTCGGGCTGAGGTACGAAGCCCGACGCCGAGCTGGCAGTCACCGCCCGAGTGTCGGGCCTCCTGGCGTCGGCCCGACCTACGGTCACGCCCCTGCGGCCCGGCGGCAAGCAAGACTTGCCCGCTCTCCCGGGCGCTCGAGCTTGCGCGGATACTGGTGCGGGCGCCGCAATGGGCGCTGGAATGGGGGTCTGATTCGCTCATGACTGCTGAGGACGGCGGAGTTGCGAGCTGGGTCGCCCGGGCTGTATCGCCCGAGCCGGCGTCAACCCGTTAGCTTGCCCTGGAGGCGCCCCCATGGCAATGAGCCGAGATGAAGAAAAAACTGGGCTTCCCGCACGCGTTGTGTCGGGCGGCGGGCGGTTGTTTGACCTGTCAGTCACTAGGGGCGGATCATTCGAGCGCTTTGGCCGGTACCATGACCCTGCGCTAGCGCTTGTACGGCGAATGGACAGGTTGAAGCGATCGCGCGGCTTCGAGCACGTCGGAGCCTCCTGCCCGTTGACGGGGACGCCCATTGAGCCTGGGTCTCAGCGCAGTGTCTCGGGACGCGATGACGGCGGCCCCTGCTTCGGTATGCTTTCGTGGTCGTGGCGATTCGGCACGGCTTGCAATCGGCCGCATGGCGCCCGGCGGTCATCGCAGGGGCAGGGCGGGCGTCGGCGTTGTGCTCGCCCTGTTGCTGCTTGGCCTTTGGCTCCCATGGTCGGCTTGGGCCGACGTCGCCGGTTTGCGCTATGAGATCGAGATCGCCCCCACGGGCCATGCCGCGATGGACGCGGCCATCGAGCGCGCATCCCTGCTGGCGTCGCTGGGCGATGACGAGACCCTGGTGCCCTTGGCGCTGATCGCGCGTGCGCAGGCGGATCGCTGGCGCATCGACGACGTGCTGCGCAGCTTCGGCTATTACGACGCGGTGGTCGACGTGCAGCTGGACGGGCGCGATCCGGCGGATCCTCTGCTGGCCGAAACCTTGGCGGCAGGAGCGGGGTTGGCGGACCTGCCCGTGAAGATCCGGATCGACACCGGGCCTTTGTATCGCTTGGCCGAGATTCGGGTCGATGACGCCGTGCCCGAGGCCGTGCAATCCGCCGTCGATCTGCGCGTCGGCGAGCCCGCCGAGGCGCGCCGGGTACTCTCTGCCGGCACCGCCATGCTGGAGGCGCTGCGCGAGGACGGCTTCGCCGTTGCCCAGGTGCCGCCGCCGCAGGCGACGGTGGATCATCGCACCCGCGGCATGGCTGTGCGCTACAGCGTGGACACGGGCCCGCGGGTCGCGATTGGCGGCATCGAGATCACCGGGCTCGAGCGCCTGCGCGAGGGCTTCGTGCGCCGGCGCCTCGGGCTCGCCCCCGGCGAGCCCTACAGCCCGAGCCGCCTGGAACTGGCCCGACGGGACCTGCTGGCGAGCGAGGCCGTCGCCGCCGCTCGGGTCATACCGGCCACGGCCTTGGATGCCGACGGACGCCTGCCGCTCGCCGTCGAGGTGGTGGAGCGCAAGCGCCGGACGCTGCGCGTGAGCGGCGCCTTCGCCAGCGACGAGGGCGGGAGTCTGCTGCTGGGCTGGACCCACCGCAATCTCTTCGGCGGCGCCGAGCGCTTGTCGGTCCATGGCGAGATCGGCGCCATCGACGGCACCTCCCGGGACAGCCTGAATTACGCGGCCGGCGCCTCTCTGCGCTTGCCGGACCGCGGCCGCCGCGACCTGGATCTCGCCTTCGATCTGGACGCCGTCAGCGAGTCCCTGGACGCCTACGACCGCGATGCCGTCACCGCCGGCGCGGGCCTGGAGCTGCGCCTGTCGCCGCGGCTCGCCGTCGCCGTCGGTGCCGCCGTCGAGCGTGCACGCATCGCCCAGGATGGACCGGCGGAGGACTTCCGGCTGCTGTCGCTGCCGCTGACGCTGGGGTGGGACGGCACCGATGCGCCGCAGGACCCGCGCCGGGGTCTGCGTGTCGAGGCGCAGCTCGTGCCCGTGCCCTGGGTGCAGGCGGATGGGCCCGGCGACGGACAGGCGTTCGTGCGCGCGGACCTCTCGGCCTCGGCGTATCTGGATCTGACCCGGCTCGGCGCCGCGGGCGAGACACAGGATGCCGCGGCCGCCGCCGACGATGCCCGTGCGCAAGGCGAGCTCGCACCCGCCGCGCCGCGCTCCAGCACGGTCATCGCCGGCCGCCTGGCGCTCGGGCGCATCATCGGTGCGGATGCCCGTGCGGTGCCGGCGGACTGGCGCCTCTACGCCGGCGGAGCGGGCTCGGTGCGCGGCTACCCCTACCAGTCCATTGGGCCGCGCCGGGCAAGCAACGCCCCGGCGGGCGGCGATTCGCTGCTGGAGGGCAGCCTGGAGCTGCGCCGGCGGCTGCGCGGCCCTTGGGGGATGGTCGCCTTCGCCGACGCCGGCAGCGTCACCGCCGACGGCCTGTCGGATCTCGGCGCGGTGCGCGTGGGCGTGGGTCTGGGCGTGCGCTTTCATACGGTCATCGGCCCCCTGCGGGCCGATGTCGCCGTCCCGCTGGACCCCTATCCCGGCGATGCGCCGGTGCAGCTCTACCTGGGCATTGGCGAGGCCTTCTGATGGCGCATCCCGGCTCCATGCGGCCGCTGCGCAGCCGGCTTGCGTCCAAGCCGCAGCCCCTGCGGCCGGGGCGCTTGCTCCTGCGGCTGGCCTTGCTGCCGTGGATGACAACCGGGCTGCTGCTGGTGCTGCTGCTGGCCATCGAGACCGAGGCGGGCCGGGGTCTGCTCGCGCGGGTGGTCACGGCGGCGACGGGCGGGCAGGTGCTCGTGCAGGGCATCGGCGGTGAGCTCCCGTTTCGACCGCGCATCCAGGCCCTGGCGCTGAGCGACGCTGACGGCACCTGGCTGCGCGCCGCCGACCTGGCCCTTGTGGTGCGCCCATCAGCGCTGCTGCGGAGCGAGCTGGGCCTGGATGCCCTGACCATCGACCGCCTCGAGGTGAAGCGCGCCCCCCGGGGCGGCGCCGGTGACCCGGGCCGCGGGGGCATGCCGCTGCCGGTGCGCCTGGAGCGGCTGGTCATCGCGCAGCTGGTGCCGACGGCGCTGGGGGGCTTCGTGCCGCCCTTGGCGGTCACCGGCAGCGCTGTGGCCGTGGATGCCCGGATCGAAGCCGATCTGCTGCTGACGGCGCCGGGGCCGGGACATCACTACGAGCTGCGTCTCGCCACCGCACCCCAGGACCATCGCCTCGCCGTCGGCGTCGGCGAGCAGGCCGGCGGGCCGCTTGCGGAGTTGGCGCGCGCGGCGGGTGTGCCGGTGCCGCCGGATCTCGGCCACTGGACGCTGACTGCCGAGGCGCAGGGGCCATTGGCGGCGCTGGCGGTTGATGCGGAGATCGCGGTCGGCGCGCACCAGGGGAGCCTGCGCGGCGTCGTCGATTTGCCCGGGCGCTGGCTCGAGGCGCTGGATGCGAGGCTTCGGATCGCCGCCATGCGAATCCCGCTGGCGGACCGGTCTGCAACGCTTGGCTGGGACCACCTGACCGCTCGGGCCGAGTTGACCGGCCCGCTGCGGGCGCCGCGCGGCGGTTTTCGGCTGAGCACCGAGGGCCTGCTCTGGCAACGCGCCTCAGGACGGGCGCCCGAGGCCGACGCGCCGGCCGGGCGCTGGCGGCAGGCTCCAGGCGGCAGCGGCGTGCCCGGCGGAGAGGGTGCGGTCCTCTTCGCCGGTGGGTTGGCGCTGGACGGGCGCATCGACCTGGCGTCTGGACCCGGGCTCTCGGCGCGGCTCCGCGCCGAGCCGACGCAGATGCCGCAGCCCTGGGGCAGGCTCCTTGGCCCGGCGCCGCGCCTGTCGCTGTCGGCGGCGCGCGACGGGGCGACCTGGACGATCAGCGACGGGCGCCTCGAGACGGCGCTGCTCGACATCGAGCTCGACGGCCATGTCGGCGTTGGGGGGGCCGAGCCCGACTGGGCCCTCGACCTGCGCCTGGCGGAGGGTAGACTGCCGGGGATCGCAGTGGACGGGCGGCTCCGGGTGGCGTCCGAGACGCCGCTGCCGACGGGGGTGGTCGAGCTGCGCGTCCCGCGGCTGGAGGACATCGAGCCGCTGCTGGCTGCGACGCTGCCGAGGGACACCGGCCTGGATTGGGCGCGCGGCATCGGCGGCGGGCTGGAAGCGCGGCTGACCCTCGGCGGTGCGGACGGTATGCGTCTGGCGGCCAAGGGCGTCGCCCTGGCATTGCTCTCGGGGGATGTGCGCCGGGGCGCACGCCTGACGCGGCTGGATTTGGACGGCGAGCTGCGCGACCCGCTGGGCAGCGCCCTGGGTGCGGCGCAACTGCGGCTTACCGGGCTGACGCTGGCGGGGGTACCGGCCGATCTTGACGTCCGCGCCGAGGGCTCGCGCGGCGACTGGGTGCTGGATGCCGACGCGCGAGTGCCCACTGCCGAAGGCGGCGGCGCCCGCATCGCCGGGGCAGGGCGGCTCGACGTCGGGGCAGGGCGCTTGACCCTGGAGCGCCTGACCTTGGATGGGCGCAATCAGCGCGTGCAGCTGCTGGCGCCGGCCGCCGTCGACTTTGCCGCGGGCGTGAGCCTGGAGGCGGTGCGGCTCGGCGTGTCTGCACGGCCCGACGCCGGCGCCGACGCCGGCGCTGATTCCGGCACCAGCGCAGCCGACGCCGGCGAGCTCCGGCTGGACGGGCGGATCACCCCGGCGCTCGGCGTCGATGCCCGTGTCGTGGATCTTGCCGTGGCCGCACTGAAGCCCTGGCTGCCCGGGCTGCCCGCCGACCTCGACGGCGAGATCGATGCCCAGGCGAGCCTCGCCGGCAAGCTGCGGGCGCCCACCGGCAGCGTGCGCGTCGACGCGAGCGGCCTCACGCTGCCGGGCGCTGCGCGGCGCGGTTTGCCGCCGGCGGCGGGCCGGCTGACGCTGACCTTGGAGCAGGCCGCGGCGCAGATCGGCTTGGAGGCTTGGGTCGAGGAGCGCGCCAGGCTGACGCTGAACGGGCGCGTCGGTGGGGCGCCCTGGTCGGCGGCGGCGCCGCTGGACCTGCGCGGGGAGGGTGACGCGGATCTCGCGCTGCTCGATGCCTGGCTCGGTGCCGGCGGGCGTCGGGCGGAGGGGCGCATCGAGCTGGACCTCGGTGTGACCGGCACCCGGGGCGCCCCGCGGTTGGACGGGCGCCTGCGCATCGACGGCGGGGCCTGGCGCGACGCCCGGCTCGGCCTCTGGCTGGACGATATCGAGGGCAGTGTGCGGCTGCTCGGCGAGCGCCTGGACATCGAGCGCCTCACGGCCACGGCCGGTGCCGGGACGCTCAGGCTCGAGGGCGGCATCGGCTGGCTGGCATCGGGGCAGCCCGTGGATCTGCGCCTGCGCGCGCGCAATGCCGAGCCGCTCCAGCACGACGCCCTGTGGCTGAGGGGCGATGCCGACCTGGCCCTGCGCGGCGCCCTCGCGGCGGACCTGGCCCTCGGCGGCGACGCGCGCTTCGAGCGCGTGAATGTTCGCATCCCGGCGCGCCTGCCGGCGGATATCCCGACCCTGGCGGTGGTGGAGGTGGGCGAGCGGCGGCAGCCGCGTCCGGCGCAGCGCACGGGACGCGACGGCGCCTGGCGCGAGCGGCTCGCGCTGGACCTTCGACTCGACGCCCCCGGCGCCATTGCGGTGACGGGGCGGAACATCGACGCGCAGCTGGGCGGGGAGGTGCGTCTTCGCGGGACGGCGGCGGCCCCGCGCGCCGACGGCGGCTTCACCTTGCTGCGGGGCGAGTATGCGCTCCTCGGTGAGTCCCTGCGCTTCACGCGCGGGCGCATCGGCTTCGACGGCGGCGACCTGCTCGACCCGCGGCTCGAGCTTCAGGCGCGCAGGCAGGGCCCGGGCGGCACCGCGATTCTGGCCGTCGAAGGCCGCGCGCTGGCGCCGCAGCTGGTGCTGCGCGGCGAGCCGCCGATGACGGACGACGAAGTGCTTTCGCGGCTGCTGTTCGGCGTGCCGCCCAGGCGCCTGTCGGCGCTCCAGCTGACCCGGCTCGGGCTGGCGGCGGCATCGGTCGCGGGTATCGGCGGCGACGGCCGCGCCCTGCTGGAGCAGGCGCGCGCCGGGCTGGGCCTGGAGCGGCTGCGTATCGGCAGCGACCGGCGTGGCGAGACGGTCGTCGAGGGCGGCCGGAAGGTAACCGAGCGCGTTTATCTGGGGGCCCGCCAGGGGGCCGAGGGCGGTGAGCCGCGGGCGGTGCTCAGGCTGCAGCTGGCGCCGCAGATCCGGTTGGAGAGCGATGTGGGCGGGGGTGGCAGTGTCGGTGCCGGTGCGGCGTTTGAGCTGGATTTTTAGGCCGAGGCTTCGCTTCGCGAAGCGCCGGCAGAGCCTTGATCCTAGCCGGCGCCGCGGGCGGCAGGCCCGCGGCGCGGGCGACTCAGTCGATATTGCCGCGGCGGTGCTGATCGAACAGGAAGCCGCCGACGGCGCCGGTGCCGGCACCAATGGCGGCGCCGCGGCCGGCATTGCCGCTCAGCGAGCCGATGGCGGCGCCGGTGGCGGCGCCCATCATCGCGCCGCTGCCGGCGCGGCTGGTGGTGGTCTCGCCACAGGCCGTTAGGGCGAGCGCGGCGACGACGAGCAGGGGCAGCAGGCTCAGCTTCATGGTTTGGGTTGCTCCGGGGTATTGAGTAAGGGGATGTTGGTTGAGGGTTTGGTGCCGGCGGCCCGGCGGCCGGCGCGCTGGCTCCGGATGGCTTCGGCGGCAAGAGAGCGGGCGCCGTTCGGGGGAGGGTGGACTGCGCTTCGCTTGTCCACCCAGGTTGCGGTTAGCGAAACGCCGATTTATTGGCGGCGTTTGCGGTGCGCGGCAGCATGATCCGCCATTGTCAGTCCACCGGGCTCTCTCGGGCTCTCTGCGATTTTTGGCCGGGATGGCCAACGAATCGGTTTCTCTCCGGACGCACGGGCGGAGTGATGACCAACGCTTTGCGCCGATGGGGATGGGCGCCCGGGTCCAAGAGTCTTTGCCGGCGGCACTAGGGACAGGGGTAGGCCTCCGCCAGCGCGCGCACCAGGCCGATGACGGGCAGCTCCCCCATCAGATCGGCATCGTCCTTGTTGGCCGCCGCCCAGCTCAGGAAGGCGGTGCGCCCGTCCTCGATGCTTGTCCCACTGGCATAGCAGATGAGCCGCTTGAGGTTCTGGCGGTCCGACACCGCGTCATGATACTGCACCGCGGCCTCGATGAAGCCGGTGCAGGCGAGCTGGGCAGGGCTCTCGGCGGGCGCCGAGCAGACGGCGACCAAGTCCTCGGTGGTCTCGAAGCGGAGGTCTTCCGACTCCACGGCAAGTACCGGCGCGGCAAAGGGCAGCGCGAGCAGCAGGGTTCCGGCAATGCGTGCCAAGACGTTGCGATGTCGCATCGAAATAGTGACTCCCATAACAGATAAGGATTGTGTCCGCGGCATCCGCGCTCCGAAAGGTAGTGCCCAGGATGAAACCCTTGATGACCGCGAGCGAGCGGGAGGGTACGCGAGCCCGGCGTATCTGGCAATTTGCCCGCGGGACTCCCGAGTATGCTCGCCCACGGCCATTGTGGCCCGGGTCGGTTCTTAGCGGATACACCAGAATAATGAGCTTCTGGGGCGGCTTCACCGCCGGTCCGTCGCGACATGCCGGTCGGTATCAATGAGCCGACGCGTTCGCGGCGGGCGCGATGTCCGGTAATCATCGAGGCGCTAAAGCGTTGAAAAGGACAGAGGTCGGAGATGGCCTCCCGGCGATGACGCCCGTCGTCCGTCCTGACGGGTCTGGCCAGCTTCCCCCGCGGCCTCGGGGCTTGCCAAGCAACGGCGACTAGGTAAGTATCGGCGCCGCGCGGGGGCGGTTAAGGCAGTGGCGGCATGTCGGCCCGCGCGATTCCTGCCAACACGGCGGCCTCCCCTTGCCGCAGCAAGCCTGTCATCCCTTGTCACCTTTCCTGGAAGACCATGAGCAGTCAATCACCGAGCTCGCGTCGGCGTATGTCCGTCGCGACACAGGTCTTCATCGGGCTAGGGCTCGGCCTGCTGACCGGCCTCTTTTTCGGCGAGCGCGTCGCCTTTTTGCGTATCGGCGGCGACATCTTCATCGCTGCCCTGCAGATTACGGTGATCCCCTATGTGGTGATTGCCCTGATCACCTCCCTCGGGCGGCTCAATCTGCGCGACGCCAGGAATCTGGCACTGAAGGCGGGCAGCGTCCTGCTGCTGCTTTGGGTCATCGGGCTGACCTTCGTCTTTCTGGCGCCGCTGGCCTTTCCGGATTGGCCGTCGGCCTCGTTCTTCAGCACCAGTCAGATCGAGGACCAGCCGCCCGTCGATTTTCTGCGGCTGTACATCCCCTCCAACGTCTTCTACGCATTGTCCAACGCCATCGTGCCGGCGGTGGTGGTGTTCAGCATCCTGCTGGGCGTCGCACTCATCCAAGTGCCGGGCAAGGACCGGCTGCTCGACGGGCTATCCACCATCGGCGAGGCGCTGATGCGGGTCACCGGCTTCATCGGGCGGCTGGCGCCCTATGGCGTCTTCGCCATCACCGGCGCCGCGGCCGGCACCATCGACGTGGAGGAGCTTGCGCGGCTGCAGGTCTACCTGGTGCTGCACTCGGCGCTTGCGCTGCTGCTGAGCCTGTGGGTGTTGCCGGGGCTGGTGGCGCTGTTGACGCCGCTGCGCTACGGCGATGTGCTGAGCGCCTTCCGTGGGCCGCTGGTGACGGCCTTCGCCACCGCCAGCCTGCTCATCGTGCTGCCGGTGCTGGCCGCCGATGGCAAGCGGTTGCTCGCAAAGGCGCAAGCCCAGGACCCGGATCCCGAGGCCAAGTCAGCCATCGACATCCTGGTACCGGCCGCTTTCCCGTTCCCGAACATGGGTCTGATCCTGGCCCTGCTGTTCGTGCTGTTCGCGGGCTGGTTCATCGGTGCCGCTGTGGATGTCGCGGACTATCCGATCATCGCCGGTGTCGGCCTCGCCAGCCTCTTCGGCGGCACCGTGTTGGCGTTGCCCTTCCTGCTCGACCTGCTGCGCATGCCAGCGGATCTCTTTCAGGTGTTCGTGACCATGGACGTGGTCACGGCGCGCTTCGGCACCTTGGCAGCCGGTATGCACATCATCGCGCTGGCGCTGATCGGCGCCTTCGCCATGCAGGGACGTCTGCGGGTTGAGCCGCGTCGCGTGCTCGGCTTCGCGGCCATTACCCTGATACTGCTGGCGGCGGTGCTGATCGGCGTGCGGGCCTTCTACACCTACGTGTTCGTCGCTCCCTTCACCAAGGACAAGGTGCTGACTGGTTTGGTGCTCAAGGGCGAGCCGCAGCCCCACCAGGTGCACCGGGAGTGGCCCGACACGCTCACGCCGCGGCGCGGCGGCACTGCGCTTGCTCGCATCCAGGACAGCGGTGTGGCGCGGGTGTGCTATCGCGGCAGCGATTATCCGTCGGCCTTCTTCAACAATGCCGGCGATCTGGTGGGCTTCGACATCGACATGGCGCATCGCTTCGCGCGCCAGCTGTACGCCCGCATCGAGTTTCTGCCGGTGAGCTCGATTGCCGACGCGCGCGAGCGCCTGGATGACGGCGCCTGCGACATCTTCATGTCGCTGCTGCCCATCGCCCCGGAGACGACCCTGTCGTTCACGTTGACACAACCGGTGCTGAATGGCGCCGTCGGGATGGTGGTGGAGGACTGGCGCCGGCGCAGCTTCCGCACCTGGGCCGGCATCCGCGAGCTGGGCGAGCTGCGTATCGCGGTGTCGAACGAGCGCGCGCAGCTGCGCTTTCTCTCGCAGGTGCTCCCGAAGGCGAGCACTATTACCTTCGAGGACCAGAGCGAGCTGAATGCG
Organism: Thiohalocapsa halophila; assembly: GCF_016583825.1. Classification (GTDB taxonomy): domain Bacteria; phylum Pseudomonadota; class Gammaproteobacteria; order Chromatiales; family Chromatiaceae; genus Thiohalocapsa; species Thiohalocapsa halophila. The sequence continues at coordinate 26,930 of NZ_NRRV01000008.1, forward strand.
TTGCTGTCCGTGGCACCACCCCCATTCGACGCGCTGATGATGTCTGCGGAGGAGGGCGCCGCCTGGAGCATTCGCTTCCCGCGCTACACGCAGGTCACACCTTCACCCGTGCTGCTGGCGCCCTTCGGTTATGCCGTCGCCCCGGGCGACCCGCAGCTGTTGGCCTTCATCGACGCCTGGCTCAACAACGCCCGCAGCGCCCGCATCGTCGATGGCCTGTACCGCTACTGGATGCTCGGCGAGATCGATGCGACCCGCCCGCCGCGTTGGTCCATCGCCCGGGATGTGCTCGGGTGGCTGGATTGACGGGCCTCGGGGGCGGCCGTGCTCGCCCGTCGGCTGTATCGACGACGCCGGATCACCGGGGAACGGCGGCGTCACGCTGCCGGGGCGTCGGCTCAGTCCCTGCGGTGGGGCCGGGGGCGGCGATCGGCGTGGATGTCGAAGCGGTAGAGGAAGAACAGGATCGCGATGGTGCCCAGCAGGAACCAGTCGGGCCCGATGAGCCAGAGCACGAGCGGCACGGCGAGCAGGAAGCTGCGTGTGCCCCGGTTGTAATGGCCGCCGGCGCGGTTCAGGGTCTCGGCGATCAAGCCCGCATCGTCCGCGGAGAAATGGCTGTCCGGCAGGTTGATCAGAAAGCCCGTGTGGTTGTAATAGCGCAGCGACAGGGCGAAGTGCAGAAAGGCAATGAAAAACAGCGCTGCGATGAAGAGCAGCTTGACGCGCACCAGCGGCGCGCGCGTCGGCGCGAGGCTCAGCGCCTGCGACAGGGCGCCGAGATCCAGCCCCTCCAGGGCGACGCTGATCACGCCCAGACCGATCAGAATGGCGGTGGACGCGAACAGGGTCGCCGACATGACCCAGTTGCGCAGGGTCTGGACCGCCAGAATGTCGTTGTGCGCGGCCCGCACGGTCTCGATCCAGGCGCGCCGGAGCCGGTCGGAGCGACCGCGGTAAGTCGCCTCCGGGTGTCTGGCGAGCAGGCGCCGCAGATAAAGGTGATAGCCGAGCAGCAGCAGCAGCGCCGCCGCATTGGCCGCCCAGGCCAGCTCCGCCGGCAGTGTTCCGAGCAGTGCCCGGGCGCTGCCGGCCGGCGCAGATGCGTCGACCATGGTGCTGTTACCGCGATGCCCGCAGCACCGCCCAAGCGCGGCTTGCGCCATGGATGCGGCCGCGGTGAGGCAGGGTGATCGGCGGGGCTGTGCCGGCGGCTGTGGACATGGATGCTCGGTGCTTTGGTTGGTGCGGCTGCGGCCGGCTGGACCGCAACGGGGATTGTAGCCGCCTGAATGCCGGCGTCCATGCTGCGATGCTCGATCGCGCCGAGTGTTGTCGCTGCTCCGGGCCGCCGTTAAGCTGCCGGACTCCCCGCGGTGGCGCTGCCGCGCCGTCGACTGAAATTCAGCACGCACCGCCCCGATCCCCAAAATTCCCCATGACGCAGGTACTTGGCTTGGCTTTATTCCCATACGCACCGGCGAGTCCGGCGCGGGGCAGACGGCCGTGTTGAGCGCAGACGCACCCGGTCGGCGGCACCAATCCAGGTGTGGCCGATGATGCCGCTGGTGCGCTTCCTCGGACGCCTGCTGGGCAACCTCGGCATCGCGCTCTTCGGTGCCTTGGTGGCCGCTGTGCTCGTCTATGTGCTCTGGGCGCGCGCGCAGCCGCCACTGCAGCTGTGGCATCAGGTGGCGCTCGAGCAGGAATTCACGGCGGCGAAGGCCGAGGAGATCGCGACCCTGGACGCCTACCGCGCGCTGGAGGACCGGGTCTTCGCGGAGCTGGATGCCGAGGTCTATGCCCAGGTCCCCACCGGCCCGGCGCAGCGGCTGAATCGCTTCAGTCCGGGCAGCGCCTCCGACCCGCGCCGGCGCGAGCCCAACTGGAACCGCACCTTCGAGCTGATCCCCGAGCGCCCGCGGGGCGGCGTGCTGTTGCTGCACGGCATGTCCGACGGGCCCTACAGTCTGCGCGCGCTCGGTCAGGCGCTGCACGCGCAGGGCTATCGGGTCCTCGGGCTGCGCATGCCCGGCCATGGCACGGCACCGGCCGGACTCCTGGACGTGACCTGGGAGGACATGGCGGCGGCGACGCAGCTCGGTGCGCGCCATCTCGCCGACTCCCTGGACGGCAAGCCCATCCACATCATCGGCTATTCCACCGGTGCCGCGCTGGCGCTCGACTATTCGCTGGATGCCATGGGAGATTCCGGGGCGGCTTCCGGGGCCGATTCCGGTGCGGATTCCGGTGCGGATTCCGGTGCGGCTGCCGAGCTGCCCGTCCCCGCGAGCCTGGTGCTGGTCTCACCCGCCATCGGTATCACGCCGGCGGCCACGCTCACCCGGTGGTTTGCCCTGATGTCGCATCTGCCGGGGCTGGAGCAGCTCGCGTGGACGACCCTGGTGCCGGAGTTCGACCCCTTCAATTACAATGCCTTCAGCGCCAATGCGAGCCTTCAGGTCCATCGCATGACTCGGGCGACGACGCGGCGGGTCCGCCGGCTCGCTGCCGAGGGCCCCATCGAGGACTTTCCCGCGACCTTGGTGCTGTTGAGCGTCGTGGACGCCACGGTATCGCCGCGGGCCGCCGTCGACAATCTGCTCGGGCATCTGGCATCGGGCCGCCACGAGCTGCTGCTCTATGACATCAACCGCGAGGCCGTGACCTCGCCGCTGATCGTCACCGACACCGCCGCGCTGACCAAGCAGCTGATGGCCGATGCGAGCCTGCCCTTCGCCATCACCATGGTGGGTAACGAATCCGCCGCGGACCGGCGCGTTATCGCCCGCTACAAGGCACCAGGTACGGCGGAGGTGGTGCGCAGTGACAACCTATCGGGCACCTGGCCGGACGATACCATCTCGCTGTCGCATGTGGATCTGCCCTTCCCGCCGGATGATCCGCTCTACGGGCGCTACCCACCGCAGGAGCCGGGACAGGTGTTCCTGGGGCAGCTGGCCATCCGCGGCGAGCGCGGCGTGCTGAAGATACCGGCCCAATGGCTGCTGCGCCTGCGGCACAATCCCTTCTACGACTACCAAGAGCGGCGCGTGCTGGACTGGATCGATCAGGCCAATGCGCCCACCGGCAACGCGGACGATTGAATCCGGCGCCCAACGCGGAGCACCATTCCATGCTGAACCAGATCAAAAACTTCTTTCGCGAGAACCTCGCACCGAGCCGCGCGGACACCGCGGCCGACACGGAGCATCGGCTGCAGCTCGCCGTGGGCGCGCTGTTGCTGGAGATGACCCGGGTGGACGGCGAGATCCGCCCCGAGCAATGCGACCGGGTGGAGGCCGCCATCCGCCAGCAGTTCGATCTGACCGACGCGGAAACCGCGGAGCTGATTCGCCTCGCCGAGGCCGAGCGGGACGACGCGACCGATTACTTCCAGTTCACGCAGCTGATCAACGCCGACTTCACGCCGCGGGAGAAGGAAGCCATCATCGAGCAGCTTTGGGCCGTGGCCCTGGCCGATCAGGAGCTGCACCGGTATGAGGAGCATCTGGTGCGCAAGATCTCCGAGCTGCTCTACGTCCCTCACAGCGCCTTCATCGCGGCCAAGCATCGGGCGCAAGGCAGCGCCTGACCGTTGCGGGCGCATCCTGATCCGCCCTCTGGATCCGTCTGTGGGAGCGCCGTCCTCGGCGCGACGGCAGCCGCTACCTCAGGATGTGCGCTAACCGCCGAGAGCAGGGTCGAAACCCCAGGTCATTCCCGCGCCGGGAAGGGCGTGCCGACAACCGTGACAGGAGCAAGCATGATCGAGTCATTCCGTCCTGGCGGCTTGGGAAGCCGGCGCGCCGCGCTGGCGGGCCTGGCCGCCGCCTTGGTGCTCTCTCTTTCGGGCTGCGCGCAGCAGGAGACCGAGGCCGGCGCGGCTCAGTCGGGCGAGCCGCGCATCCTTCGTCAAATCGATCGGCCGCTGCGGCCGGCGGCCGCCGACGGCGAGCGCGTCTTCCAAGACGGTTTCGCCCGGGGTGCGCTGAGCGCTGACGGCGCTTGGCGCGTCCGCGCTGAGATCATGCATCCGCGCCTGCGCTGCGCGACCTATGCCGTGGGTGTGCGCTTCGGCAGCGGTGATGCCGACTGCGGCGACGTCGACTGGCAAACGGACGCCGAGTTTCTGCCGTCACGCCGACAGTGCAACAATGCCACTGTCATCCACAGCGGCGAGGGTGTCGTGGGACGCTCGCCTGACGTGATCGAGACCTTGAGCTGCGCGCGTGTGATGGTGCGCTGCAGCGGCGCCTGTGGCTGAGGGCAGTCCACTACTTGTTCGAGCTGCGTCAAATCACCAAAGCCTATGGCGAGCAGCGGGCGCTGGATGGCCTGTCGCTGCGCATCGAGCCTGCGGCCACGACGGCCTTGATCGGGCCCTCGGGCTGCGGCAAATCGACGCTGCTGCGGGTGCTGATCGGTCTGGTCGGCGCCGATGCCGGCGAGGTCCTGCTCGATGGCGCGCCGCTGACGCCGGCACGGCTCCCCGACGCCCGGCTGCGCATGGGCTATGTCATCCAGCAGGGGGGTCTGTTCCCCCATTTGACGGCCCGCGACAACGCGACGCTGATGGCCGCGCACCTTGGTTGGCCGCGGGAGCGCATCTCGGCGCGCCTGGACGAGCTGGTGACGCTGACGCACTTGCCGGCGGACGTGTTGGACCGTTATCCGGGCGAGCTGTCCGGGGGTCAGAATCAGCGCGTGGCCCTGATGCGCGCGCTGATGCTGGACCCGGAGATTCTGCTTCTGGATGAGCCGCTGGGCGCGCTGGACCCCATGGTGCGCAGCGAGCTGCAGGACGAGCTCAAGCAGATCTTCGCCGCCTTGAAGCGCACCGTCGTACTCGTGACCCACGACCTCCCCGAGGCCGCTTTTCTTGCCGATCGCATCGTGCTGATGCGCGCCGGGCGGGCGGTGCAAACGGGCCTGCTGGCGGATATGGTGCAGCGCCCGGCGGAGCCCTTCGTAGAGCGTTTCGTCCAAGCCCAGCGCAGCCCCTTGGAGCACCTCGCCGGAGCCTCGCCCGCGGCGGACGGCGACCCATGAGTGCCGCGACACCATCCGTGACCGCCGATCCTCCGACGCCGAAGGGGTCTCGGCGGGCATGTTCTGAACTGCGCCAGCCGCTCGCACAGGCGTGGCGGCGGACTCTGGCGAGTCCATGGCGCGTCGGCCTGCTCCTCGTGCTCGCCGCTCTGGCGCTTGCAGGCTGCTCGGGCAGCGATCGGGAAGTCCTGATCGGGAGTAAGAAGTTCACCGAGTCCGTGATCCTGGGTGAGGTGCTGGCGGGCCTGGTGGCGGATGCGGGGCTGCCCGCGCGGCATCGCCAGGCGCTCGGCGGCACGCGCATCGTCTACAACGCGCTGGTCAGCGGCGAGATCGATGCCTATGTGGAGTACTCGGGCACCCTGATCCACGAGCTGCTCCGTGATGCGGGCCTGGACCGGGTCCAAGACCCCGCCGAGCGGCGGCGTCTGCTCGGCGAGCGCCTGCGGCGCGACGGCATCCTGCTCGGCGGTGCGATCGGCTTCCAAAACAACTATGCGCTCGGGATGACCAAGCCGCGGGCGGCTGAGCTCGGCATCAAGCGCATTTCCGATCTTCGGCGATATCCGGACCTGCGGCTGCGCTTCCCCAACGAGTCCATGGAGCGCAAGGACGGCTGGCCGGCCCTGAAGGCCGCCTATGCGCTGCCGCAGCAGAACGTGCGGGGGGTCGAGCACGCACTGGCCTACCGGGCCCTGGCCGCGGGCAGCGCCGATGTCACGGCGCTCTATACCACCGACGCCGAGATCGCTTACTACGACCTCGCGATTCTGGCCGATGACCAGGGCTTTTTTCCTAGCTACGACGCCCTGCTGCTGGCGCGGGCGGATCTCGCGCAGCGTGCGCCCCGCGCCCTGAAGGCCATGCGCCGCAGCATCGGGCTCATCGACGGCGAGCGCATGACCGCCCTCAACGCCGCCGTGCAGCTGGACGGGGCCTCGGAGCAGGAGGCGGCGGCGGACCTGTTGGCCCAGGCCCGCGGCATCGTCATCGCGACGGATGCCGAGGGTCTGCCGGCGCGACTGGCGAAGAACACCGCGGTGCATGCCCTGCTGGTGGGCGTGTCGCTGTCGGCGGCGGTGCTCGTCGCTGTGCCGCTGGGCATCCTTGCCGCCCACCGGCGGCGCCTCGGGCAGGCGGTGCTCGCGGCGGTGGGCATCGCACAGACCATTCCCGCTCTTGCCTTGCTGGTGTTCATGATCCCGGTGTTCGGCATCGGCACCGGCTCGGCGCTGGTGGCGCTCTTTCTCTATAGCCTGCTGCCCATTGTGCGCAATACCCATGCGGGTATCACCGGCATCGCGCCGGCGCTCAAAGAGGCCGCCGAGGCCATTGGGCTGCCGCCCCGGGCCCGGCTCTGGCGCATCGAGCTGCCGTTGGCCCTGCCGATGATCCTGGCCGGCATCAAGACCGCCGCTGTGATCAACGTGGGCGCCGCGACCCTGGGTGCGCTGATCGGCGCCGGCGGCTATGGCCAGCCCATCCTCACCGGCATCCGGCTGGACGACACGGCGCTGATTCTCGAAGGCGCCGTGCCGGCGGCGTTGTTTGCGCTGGGGGTGCAATGGGGCTTCGAGCGGGCCGAGCGTGCGGTTGTGCCCCGAGGGCTGAAATCGGGCTGAAGCCGGGGTGAGGTTGGCGGGGCTTGCGGGAGCCCGGCCGCGGTCGGTGCTGGCATGCGCGGGCGTCGAGCCGGGCGCGGAACCGTTCGTCCGTCCGGCGGTCCACCACCCACGGGCCGGTTATTCCGAGCCGATTCCCAGTGAGACGCCTGCCAGTGAGACGCCTACAAGTCTTGCGGTGACCTTGTTGGCTCGCCCGAAGCCGGTAAGATGGTGGGCTGACACCAGCGAAGCCGCGAGCGGCTTCGCCGACACTGCGGATACCAACCAGCTTTCGTGCCTCCCTATGAGCCAGTCGCCCATCGACAATCCCAAGCATCAGAACCCTGGCGGCCAGTCGGTGCTGGTGGGCGAGAATGCGCGCCGGGATGACGTGGACCAAGCCTGGGAGCAGGACAACCAGGCCTGGTGGGATTGGTACATGACCCTCGCCGACAACAGCGACGAGCCTGCAGCCGAGCAGCAGGCACAGGAGCCTCAGGGGCCTCCGGCTGACGGGCTCGATGGCATAACCGATGTGGACCTGGGCGTCGACGAGGCGGCCGTGCGCGTCGAGCTGTCGGTCCCTTACGTCCTGACGGCTGAGCAGATCGATGCCTTCCGCACCAACGGTTATATCAAGCTGCCGGGGGTGCTGTCCCCGAGCGCGACACGGCTGCTTCGGCGGGAAATCGTTGGGCTCTTGGGCGATGCTTTCGACACGCGCCTCGACGGCGGTACCCAGGGGCGCTTTCTCAGCGCCGAGATGGCCTGGCGCGAGCACCCGCTGCTGCGCGCCTACGTGCTGAGCCCGCGCATCGCCAAGATCTGCGCAGATCTGCTCGGCGTCCGCGGGGTCCGGCTCTATCACGACAACCTGATGTCTAAAGAGCCCGGTTGCGGACGCACACCCTGGCACTACGACGCCCACCATTTTCCGCTTGCCACAAACGATGTGGTGACCGCCTGGATTCCGGCGCAGCCGATCCCGCGGGCTATGGGGCCACTGCGCTTCGCGTGGCCCATCGATGTCTACAAGCTCGTCGAGGGCGTGGCCTTCAACAAATTCGATACAAGCTATGACCGCGGCGTCGCGGACGTCTTCCGCCGCAATGCCGTCGCCGTGGACGACGGCGCTTTCGATGCCGGGGAGGTCAGTTTCCATCACAATCTCTGCTTTCACTCCGCCGGTGCCAACCGCACCGGTCAGAGTCGCGTGGTGCTGGCGAACACCTTCTTCGCGGACGGCGCGCGGGTGCTGGACCGCCCGACCATGGTCTCGGGCGACTGGGAGAAGTTCATTCCGGGTGTGGCGCCCGGTGACGTCGCCGCCAGTCCCCTGAATCCGGTCTGCTGGCCGCCGCAGACATAAGCCCGTCGCGTCAAGCCCGTCGCGTCAAGCCCGTCGCGTCAACCCCGTCGCGTCAACCCCTTCGCGCCAACCGGTCTGACGCTGCCGGTACGGCACCTGCACTGCCGAGCGCCTTGTCGCGTAGCGAGCGAGCGCGGCTCGTCTACGTCCAGGCTCCTAAACCGCTGCCGCTCTAATCCTGCGGCCCATTTTGAACCGAGATTTTTCAACCCACTTCAGGCGAGCAGGCAAAGCCATGACCGACACCTTCGAGCGCAGCTGCGCGCACTGGAGCGAGACCGGGCGCCGGGAGATGGAGGACTTCTATGCCCTGGCGTCGGTGGACTACCGCCATCTGGCCGAGGCCCTGGACTGGGTCGATTGGCTCCGGGCCCGCCAAGCCCGTGCCGGCCAGAGACCGCTGCGGCTGCTCGATGTCGCCTGCGGCTCGGGCAAGTTCCCGTCTGCGCTGCAAGGCTACGCCGGCGTATCGCCGAGCAGCGTCGCTCCCATCGATTATGCACTGCTGGATCCATCCGCCTTCTCCATCGCCGAGGCCCGAAGCACACTGTCTCCGCCCTTTGTGGCCGGGGCCGAATACGAGACCACGCTGCAGGCGCTCGAGTGTCCACGCCATCACTTTGACGTCGCCTGGGCCACGCATGCGCTTTATGCACTGCCAACCGAGCAGCTGGAGGCCGGGCTGCAACGCCTGCTGGATGCCGTCGGCGACACGGCTTGCATTGCCCATGCCGCGAGCGACTCCCATTACCTGCGCTTCTATCGCGCCTACCTGGACGCCTTTCACGACGGCGGCGGCACCCCCTATGTCAGCGCCGAGCAGATCGTGGCGGCGCTGGAGCGCCTCGGGGCGAGACCGCGGGTGCACGAGATCCACTACACCAATGGCGCCCCCGAAGCACAGGCGGCGCAGGTCCAGGGCTACCTCCAGCGCTGCCTCTTCGATGACACCCTGGATCTGCCGCAGATGCTTGCCCATCCACTCACCGGCGCCTATCTGGAGACCTGCCGGCAAGGGGGCGAGTGGCGCTTCGCCCAGCACGTGCTGCTGATCTTCTGCGAGACCTGACGTCACTGATCCACCGCTACCCCCAGTCCGCGCGCTATAGCGCGCGCGTGCTCCACAACCACCAAGGTTCCAAGGAGGCGACGTGCCGCTGCGAGAGGCGGGTCCGACGCTGGCGCTCGGCCTACTATTGACCTTCGGCTCCAGTGTCGGTCAGACCTACTTCATCGGCCTGTTCGCGGGCGCTGTGCGGGAGGATCTGGGCCTGAGCCACGCCGGCTTCGGCGGTCTGTATACCCTCGCCACCGCGGCTAGCGCCGCGCTGTTGCTGTGGCTGGGCAAGGCCGCGGACCGGTACGAGCCGGCCCCGCTGGCGACGGCGGTGATGCTGCTGCTGGCAGTGGCAGCGCTTGGGATGGCCCGCGCCGATTCGATCTGGCTGTTGGTACTTGCCCTAGTCGGGCTGCGCTTTCTCGGCCAAGGGATGCTGGGCCACATCGCCGTCACCATGCTGGCGCGGCGCTTCGCCGCCGGTCGCGGTCGCGCCCTCGGCATCGCGATGCTGGGCTATCCCATCGGCGAGGCCCTGCTGCCCCTACTCGTTGCCCTTGCGCTCGCAGCCTTCGGCTGGCGTGCCATCTGGCTCGGCACGGCGTTGGTGATGCTGCTCATGATCCCGCTCGTCCTGCGGCTGGAGCAAGTCATGCGCCGGACGTCGCAGGGTCAGCGTGCGGTCGCGGGCACCGCCGCGGGTCCGCAAGCCGCCGGCTGGAGCCGATTGCAGGTCCTGCGCGACGGTCGCTTCTATGCGCTGCTGCCGACACTGGCCGCGACGCCCTTTATCGTCACCGGCGTGCTGTTCCATCAGGTGCACCTCGCGCAGGCCAAGGGCTGGACACTGACGGAGCTGGCGGCCTGCTATCCGGTATACGCGCTCGCCTCCACCGGGGCGGCACTTGCCTGCGGCTGGCTCATCGACCGCGTCGGCGCGATCCGACTGCTGCCCGTCTTCTTGCTGCCGCTGGCACTGGGCTTGGCGCTCGCCGGGGGTGATGTCGGCGGCGGGCCCGACGGCACCGCGCTCACGGTCGCCGCGGGCTTCATGGCCCTGATCGGCGCCACCGCCGGCAGCGCGACGGTGCTGTTCGGCGCCCTTTGGGCGGAGGTCTATGGCACCCGCCACCTGGGCGCCATTCGCGGGCTTGTCGCGGCCTACATGGTCTTTGCCACTGCGTTGGCGCCCGGCGCCCTGGGCTGGCTGCTGGACCAGGGGACCGAGCCGCGGCAGCTGCTGCTCTGGCTGGCCGGCTGCGCCCTGCTCTGCGCTGTTGCCACCCTACCGCTGCTGCCGCGCCTGCTGGAGGCGCGGGCAGCCCCGAGCCAAGACCAAGCTTCTCATCCCAACCACCACCAAGGCCCAGCTGACTGCCATGCATGAACCGATCCACATCGACAGCCGCTGGGCGCAACGCCTGCGACGCGGCGAGCAGCCGGACGCAGCGGAGGTGCGTGAGCACCTGTTGGCTGTGCACCAGCGACACGCAGGCTTCACCGAGGGCGTCGCCCGAGGCTGTCGCGACGCCGCCGGGCGCAACAGCTACGAGTGGCTCGCCGAGGTCATCGACCCAGCCCGGCATCGGACCATCCTGGATCTTGCCTGCGGCAGCGGTGTCCTTGCCGAGATCTGTCTGCAACGCCACGGAGATGCCATCGAGCTGATCGGCATCGACATGAGCGCCGACGAGCTCGCGTTGGCGCGCCGCCGCATCCCGGACCCCGGCTGCAGATTGCACCAGGCCCTCGCCCAGAGCATGGAGTGCATCCCGGACGCCGGCGTCGACCTGGTGCTCTGTCATTGGGCCCTGACCCTAATGGACCCGATCGAGCCGGTGCTCGCCGAGATCCGGCGGATATTGCGTCCGCAGGGCACCCTGGCCGCGATCATCGACGGTGACATCGCGAGCTCCCCCAGCTATGCCGCAGTGCACGACGTGATCTACTCGGCGGCGCAGCATGAGTATCCTAGTTACGCCAACGCGGATCTCGGTGACGCCAGGGTGCGCGCCCCGGAGTCACTCGCCGCACTGATTCGCCAAACCTTTCGCGACGCCGAGGTTCGCATCGAGCCCGGAATGGTCAGTCTCGATGGTGCGCCGCAGACACTCGCGGAAGAGGCCACGGGCTTTTTCTACGCGTCCTTCGTGCTGTCTGCGCACGCGCGAGCACGGGCGTTGGCGGAGGTCGCGAGAGTCCTCTCGGCCGATGCCGGCAGCGATGGGCTGGGCCGGTTCGACATGCCGATTCATCGGCTTGTCGCGCAGCTCTAGGGGACCTCGAAAAATGCCTTCCATGGCATTTTTCGAGACGCGAAGCGAAAACGCGGTTTCCGCTTCGCTCCATTTCTCAAGCGCTTAGGCGCTTGAGAAATGGCGGGGCATCCTGCCCCGCACGGGCACCTCGAATTTTTCGAGGTGCCCTCTAGGCAGATGCCGATCGATTGGCCTAGCCCGACCATTAACCGGACGAGCCCCCGGTCTGGAAACGGAGGCGGTTTCCAGGCTTGCGGCTGCATCCGACCCTGCCGGGCGCGCTTGGCCTGGCGGGGTCGACGTTGGTGCGGCCTCTCGGCAGGCTTCCCTTAGCGGACGGTGATCTCACCGGTGATGGTGTCGCGGATGGTCACCACCACGCCGTCGCCGACCTTGAGCTGGCCGAGCAGGCTCTTGTCGGCGATCTCGAAGGTGCGGGTCTCATCGGCGCCCCGCACTTGGACCGTGCCGGCGGACTGATCGATGCCGGTGATCTGACCGTACAGGCGGATGGTATTGCGCATGGTGCCGGCCGGTCGGTTGCCGCCTGGAGCGCGCTCGACGCCACCGAAGGCGATTCTGCCCATGGCGCCGGCGTCGCGGCCCCGCTGAACCTCCAGGACCGCGGTGGTGGTCTCGGTGAGCCGCACCTGATTGCCGATGCGCACGCGGTCTAGCCGCGAGACCTCCGGCGGAATGCGCAAGACCTCGAAGCTGCCGTCGGGCAGGCGGATGGTCATGAGGCGGGTGTCGGTGTTGACTACCATGACCTCGCCTTCGAGGGTGCTCTGGACGGCGACGGCCTTGATGGGCTGGCTTCTCAAGTCCGGCTGTGCTTGAACGGCGGCGGGCAGGGCCAGGCTCAGGGACAGGAACAGGGCTGCAGCGGTGGTGTGCTTGGTCATCATGGGTCTCCTCGTTGATGGGACGTGGGGCGCGTAGGGTGGACAAGCGCAGCGTAGTCCACCGAACCAGTGCGTAGGGTGGACAAGCGCAGCGCAGTCCACCCAGTCAGCCGAAGTTGTGCAGAAAGAACGGGATGATCAGCGCATTGGCGATGTCGATGAAGAACGCCGACACCAGGGGTACGATGATGAAGGCTCGGTGCGAGGCACCATAGCGCTGGGTCACCGCGGCCATGTTGGCCATGGCCGTCGGTGTCGAGCCCAGGGTGACGCCGCCGAAGCCCGCGGCCACCACGGCGGCGTCGTAACTGCGCCCGAGCAGCGGATAGAGCACGAAGATGGTCACCAGCACCGCCAGCGCGAACTGGGCGGCAAGAATGCTGAAGATGGGTGCGGCCAGGTCGACGAGGGTCCAAAGCTGCATGCTCATCAGCGACATGGCGAGAAAGCTCCCGAGTGCAATATCGGCGATGAGGGCGATGGCGGGGGTGCGGCTCGGCCAGGTGATCCTGAGGGCTCCGTAGAGCTTGCCCGGCACCAGGTTGGTGAGCAGGATACCGGCGAACAGGCAGGTGACGAACAAGGGCAGCTTGAGCCCGAGCCCTGCCAGGCCTTGGTTCAGCCCGTAACCGAAGATGATGGCGACATGGATGGCCAGGACCGCCGCGAGGAAGTCCATGTGGTCGATGCCGGTGGCCTCCTGTTGGTGGCTCAGGCCGATTTCCTGGATCTCGTCCTGCGCGGCAGCCCGGGTCGGCCCGAGGCGGTGCCGAGTGATCAGGAATCGCGCGATGGGGCCGCCCATCAGGCTCGCCAGGATCAGGCCGAAGGTTGCGCTGGCGATGCCGATCTCCATGGCATTGGCGATGCCGTATTCCTCACCGATGGTGGGTGCCCAGGCAATGGTCGTACCGTGCCCGCCGATGAGCGACACGGTGCCGCCCAGCATGCCCACGGCCGCCGGCAGGTCGAACAGCGCCGCCACCGAGATGCCGGTCAGGTTCTGCGCGAACATGAAGCCGATGGTGAGCACCAGCAAAATGATGAACGGCCGGCCGCCGGCGAGCAGATCCCCCGCTCGTGCATTGATGCCGATGGTGGTGAAGAAATAGACCAGCAGCACGTCGCGGGCGCGCAGCTCGAACTCCACCACGGTGCCGGATGCGGCATAGAGCAGCGCAAACAGCACGGAAAACAGCAGCCCGCCGGTGACAGGCTCGGGAATGCTCAGCTCCCGCAGCAGGCGCACGCGCTCATTGAGGCGTTTGCCGACAAAAAGCACCAGGATACCGATGGTGACGGCAAGGAAAGACTCGACCCGAAGCAGGCCGTCTTGTATCTCCACAGTGATGGTACTCCCGGTCAAATGTGCCGCGGTGCGGCGATGCCCGAACGGCCTCGTCTGAGCGCCCGCCGGGTATTCACAGCAGCGCGATTGTCGGGCCTCCTTGCGTCGGCCCGACCTGCGCCGAGGCACGTGCAGGCAGGCAGCAGGCAATACTTCCCTAATCTCTGGGGCTCGGTAGCCATGGCTGTGCGCCTGGGAAACGCCGAATACTTCGGAGTGTCCCTTGATTGGATTTAGGATTGAAACCCTGCGAACATCCTATGATCGCATAATCCACTAGGCTATCAGTGGCTGCGGATGGCAGCAATGGCGGTCATGAGTGCCGCCCGGGCGATGCCGCGTCCGCTTCGAGCTTCGTTTCCTGTCAGCAAAAGGGGGCTCCATATGACCTATTGTGTCGGCCTGCTGCTGGACGATGGGCTTGTGATGGCCAGCGACTCGCGCACCAACGCGGGTGTGGACCACATCTCGTCCTATAGCAAGCTGCATCTCTTTCAGCCGGGGCCGGATCGGTATTTCGTGCTGCTGGCGGCCGGCAATCTTGCCACGACCCGCGAGGTGGTGGACCGCATCCGCCGTGATCTCGATCGCACCACGGGCTTCGATGCCGGCGGCGCGCCGGCGGAGACCCTGGCCACGGTTCACTACTTGTTCGAGGCAGCGCGCTATGTCGGTCGTGTGAGCCGGGAAGTCCAGCTCCTGCACGGGCCGGCGCTGCGCGAGGTGGGTGCGGCGCCGGAGGCGACCTTCATTCTCGGCGGGCGCATCGGCCACGAGCCCCCCGCGCTGCTTCTGATCTATCCCCAGGGCAATGCCATCGCCGCGACACCGGAGACACCCTATTTGCAGATCGGTGAAAGCAAGTTCGGCAAGTCCTCCTTGGACCGCTTCGCCCGCCGCAGCCTGTCTCTGGAAGACGGCGCACGGCTGTGTCTAGTCTCACTAGAGAGCACGGCCCGGGCCAATCTGACTGTTGCTCCGCCCTATGAGGTCGTGCTCTGTCCGAAGGATTGGATGGGCCCGAGCCAGCGGTTGCGGCTGGATGAGCGTGATCCCGATCTGGTGGCACTGACGGAGAGCTGGGAAACAGGGCAGCGTCGTGCCTTCGAGTCGCTGCCGGCCTTCGCCTGGGAGGCGCCGGCCGGGGGTAACGCTGCCACCTGACCCAGCAACGACTGCCGCCGGCTCTGGCAGCGTCCGGGGTGAGTCCTGGCGAGCAAGCGCGGCGTCAGTCGGTGCCGTTGCTCCAGAAAGCGGATTTCACCACGAAGGGCACCAGCAGCAAGGCCCTGGCTCCCGAACTCCGGAGCTTGGGCAAGTCTTCGCTGTAGGTCGGGCTGAGGCACGAAGCCCGACGCCGCGTCAGTTGTCACTACCTGATCACGGCCGCTCTCGGGTGGGCACAGTGGGCTCACTCTCTTTGCGTCACCAATAGGTCTTCAGTAGATAGATCCACGCGGCGATCAGGAGCAGGGATACCAGGAGCTGCGGCCACATCACCCGCAGGAAGCCCTTCTCTTTGATCTTTTGCTGGCGTTCGACATAGGCCTCGCGCTGTGCCCGCTGCAGCTCTAGCAGCCATTGGTCTCCGGCCACTGCAATTTCGTCGCCCTCGACGTGCAGGAACACGGTCGCTTTCGACGTCGCAAGCCAGAAGATCAAATACAGAAGTCCGCCGAATAGTGGGAACAGGAAGATCACGATCAGGAACAGCCACCACGCGAACGGCCGGCGCCCTGCCAGGGATGCGGTTGTCTCCGTCGCCGTCATGGGCTCCCATCCGTTCCCGACGAGCTCGGCGACGCGCTGACTCAATATTGCTTGCATCCTTGTCTCTCCTCATGCGAGATGGTGATGTTGTGGAAATGGTGCGCTACCCGACAGTTACTGCGCTCGCCGTGCAGACGCGCCGCGCAGCCTAAGGCATTTACGGCTGCACAAAAAGCAGGCCCGCCGGTGAAATGGCGTGCATGCTCAATGTTGGCATTGGGTCGGCTCAGAATGAGCTGCCCCAGGGCCGGTTGGCGATAGCGTAACCCGACAATCGACGGGTTACGCGAGCGCCGCGTCGGGTTACGCTGCACTGACCCGATCTACGCGGGATTCCTGCCCAGTCCGGGCGGCGTCGGAGCACAGGCGGACGCTCTGCATCGACACGCCGGCATTGTCGTCATGGCCGGATCGGGCGCTCAGACTGTGCGAAAAAGAGCGCCGACCGGAGGCGCATGCTCGCGGGGTGGTCCCGCCAGGTCAGTTGACGACCTTCAGCGACTTCACCCACACGTACCGGCCCGCCATGCCGCGATCAACCTCACCCATGATGCGGACGGTGTCCTCCGGGCCGATCTGCCGGCCACCGAACCGCCCGGGCGCGATCTCGACCCGTATCTCTCCGGTCGAATCGCGGAACATGTAGTAGTCCTCGCGCAGATGCGACACGATGGTGCCCTCCAGCGTGTGGTAGGTCCCGAGCCGCGCGTCCAGCGCCGCGGCGACCGTGGCCTCTCCGCCCCGAATGCTCGGGCCGCTGAACTGCGCTGGCGCAGGCGTTGCGACCGCAAGGGCGAGGCAGAAGGGGATCGCTTTGAGGTTCGGCATCGCTGAGGTCTGCTTGAGTTGTGCCCGGTCGCCGTGCTTGGCGCCAGAGCTTACCGCAGAAGAGGGCGCAGAGCAGGCGGCGTGATTCATGGTCGTCGCGAAAGGCACGCCTTCGTATCTGCCCGCTTGCCGCCGCCGCGGCGGGCGCGATCAGAACGACCCGAGCAGGGTCCCGAGCACGATGACGGCGGCGAGGGCGAAAAGCGCGCCGACGATGGCCACCATCACGATGTCGCGATAACTCTCGCGGTGGGTGGTGCCGCAAACCGCGAGCAGGGTCACCACGGCGCCGTTGTGCGGCAGCATGTCCAGCGTGCCGGCGCCGATTACCGCAACGCGGTGCATCAGCGCCGGGTCTATCCCGAGGTCCGCGGCCAGCGCCATGTAGGTCTCGCCCAGGGCCTCAAGCGCGATGGTGAGGCCGCCGGAGGCCGAGCCGGTGAGGGCGGCCAGCACATTGGTGGAGACGGCGAGGGACACCAGCGGACCACCCTCGATGCCGAGTACCCAGTCGCGCACCAGCTCGAAGGCGGGCAGGGCGGCCACCACGGTGCCGAAGCCCACCAGGCTCGCGACGCTGACGATGGGGAGCACCGAGGCGTTGACGCCGGCATCCACGCTGGCCCGCAGGTCGGTGAGCCGGCGGCGGTTCAGCGCGATGAGCACCAGGATGGCCGTGGCCAGGGCGACGCTGACGGACCAGATGCCGCTCACGGCCGCCGGCGTGGTCGGCCCGAAGCGCTCCTCGGCGAGGAAGCCGAGATCCAGATTCGGCAGCACCAGCGCGGTCATGGTCAGGTTTACCGCCAGCACCACCACCAGCGGCAGGGCGGCGACCAGCACCCCCGGCCGGTCTGTACAGGCGCCGCCGCGCTGCACCTCCGCCGGGTCGAACTCGCGGGTCACCGTGGCGCGCTCGCGCACCACCAGATCCTCTGCTGCCTGCTCGGCGCTGGCCGTGCCGCCGGCCTCCGCTTCGAAGCCTTCGCCCCGCTTGCGCGCCGCGGCCTCCATGAGCCCGAGCCACCAGAGCCCGAACACCAGGGTGATCGCGGTCGCGATGAGCCCGAGCACCGGGGCCGCGAACGGGGTAGTGCCGAAAAAGGGCATTGGAATGGCATTCTGCACCGCGGGCGTGCCGGGCAGCATGGACATGGTGAAGGTGGACGTGCCGAGCGCAATGGCCGCCGGCATCAGGCGCCGCGGGATGCCGGCATCGCGGAACAGCGCGGTGGCCATGGGCACCAGCACGAAGAAGGCCACGAACAGACTGACGCCCCCATAAGTCACCAGCGCCCCGGCGAGCACCACGGCGAGGATGCCGCGGCGCGGCCCGAGCTTGTCGCCGATGAAGCCGGCGACCGTCCGCACCGAGCCCGAGTCCTCCATCAGCTTGCCGAACAGGGCGCCCAGCAGAAAGATCGGGAAGAACTGGGCGATGAAGCCGGCGGCGCCGGTCATGAAGGTCTGGGTCCAGTTCGCGAGCAGCGGCTCAAAGGCGAAGGCCGCCGCCAGCATCGCCGCCAGCGGGGTCAGCAGCAGCACGCTCCAGCCGCGATAGGCGAGCCAGATGAGCAGCCCGAGGCCGAGCAGGATGCCGAGAAGGCCCATTCAGATGCCCTCCAACAGATAGTCGATGTCGAGCGTCGGGCGCTTGCCCAGGTCATCCCCGTGGCGCTCCAGGAACTCGCTCGCCGCCCGCCGGCCCTCGTCCCGCAGCATGACGAGAAAGGCCCACTCGGCATTGAGCTTGGAGGAGTAGCCGAGCTCCACCATGCGCTCGGAGGTGATGCGGTGCATGCGCATCTGCGCCCAGAGCGCGCCTTCGGTATGGCCGGGATCGGCGACCTGGCGCAGCAGCGCGATCATGCGCAGCTCTTTCAGCAGTGGCGCGTTGAAGGCGATCTCGTTGACGCGGCTCAGGATCTCCCGAGCCGCCCGCGGCGTGCCCGGTCGCTCCACCGGATTGATCTGCACCAGGATGGTGTCGTCGGCGCTGCACTCGCGCACCAGCGGTGAGATGGTGGGGTTACCCGAGTAGCCGCCGTCCCAATACGCCTCGCCGTCGATCTCCACCGCCTGGAACATCTGCGGCAGACAAGCGGAGGCGAGCAGGGCTTCCGGGCTCGCGTCCGGATTGCGGAAGATGCGCGGGCGCCCGGTGCGCACGCAGGTGGCCGTGATGAACACCTTCACCGGCGAGGCGGCGAGGCGCTCGAAATCGATGGACTCGGCGAGGATGTCGCGCAGCGGGTTCAGGCCGCTGGGGTTGAGGTCATAGGGGGAATAGAGCCGGGAGGTGAGGTCCAGGGCGACGAACGCGGGGGAGTAGTCCAGCGTCCAGCGCCCCAGCAGCACGTCCAGCGGGCCGCGCTTCAGCGGACTCCAGAAGGCACCGTCCGAGACCCGGCGCCAGAAGCTCGCCAGCGCCTCTCGTGCGCCCTCGGCGCCACCCGTCGCAAAGCCGCTCGCCAGCACCGCAGCGTTCATGGCCCCGGCGGAGGTACCGGAGAGGCCATCGATGCGGATGCGCTGCTCCTGAAGCAGGCGGTCCAGCACACCCCAAGCGAAGGCACCATGGGCGCCGCCGCCTTGCAGCGCCATGTCCACCGGCACTGGCCCGGCCGCTGCCGATTCGCCAGCGGGGTGCTGGCCCGTCTGGGATTCTTGCGATGCTTCCATAGTCTGGTCACGCATGGGTCTTCAACACTCGCTCCGGCTGGTAGTGCTGCGTATTAGTAGCCGCTCCGGGGCAGAGCATCCTGTTCTGGACCGCAATAGCAAGCAAATCGGCCTTCCACGATGGTTCAGAGCGTAGCAATCGGTCATGACGATGGCGTTACCGCCGTGATTGCTATGCACTAGCGGCTTCAGAGGTCGGTGGTGTCGCTGTCAGTAAGGGTCATGCGATACCGCCCCGCTTCTGCGGACGCGAGACGGCCGCCGGCTGTGGGGGTCGAGGGCGTTGGCGCGCGCGGCTGCAAAGACTTCTGCGCTCAGCGTCTCTGCACAGCTCGTGTGTATTGATAGCGATCCGCAGGCCCTGTTGCGAGAGCAACTGCAACCGGGCGATGGCCTGGAGCAAGTCTGCCAGCAGCGCTTGGTCATCGTCCATAAAGGGTTCGCCGGTACGGACCTCTTCGAGCAGCAGCCGGACCAGCGGGAGCCTTCGTGCCTCGATGTCTCGAGCCAGTAGCAGTGCGGCCTGCTCAGCGTGCGGCGCGGACTCCATGGATCACTCCCAGGGAAAACCGAGCCAATCCTCCAAGTCTCGGAGGGAACTGCCTTGGTCGGCGCCTCCCGGCCACACCGGAAATGCCGAGCGTGGCTCGACCAAGACGTAGCGGTGTGCGCCTGCCCGATCCGTCATGCTGGCGAGCTGCAGGCCAAACCGGCGCGCGAGGTTGCTGACGTGAAGCTCATGTTGTGCTGCGGTCATTTTGTACTGCGATCGTTGCTGGATCCTTCGGGAAAGGAGACGTGCTGGACGCGGACATGGCAAGGCAATGGTGCTTATCACGTGGGAGATTATAGGTATCCGCAGCAGCCCTTAGTGGTGCGTTTTTAGCCTTAATGCAGGCAGAATGAGCATCCGGTCCAGGCCGGAGCAGAGGCTTTCGGCTCACCGCCAAGATTGCTAGGAGATTTTGCAAGGCACAGCCCATAACTCGGTATCTCTTTAGGCGAGTCGCTTCGACCCGCTTGTCCCGCAGCGGTCGCTACCCACTCACAAGCTCCAACACAAAAGTCATTCGGATGCCATGCTGTATCAAGCGCCAAAGACCATTGAATCCTCTTCTTTTAAACTGCCGCGGGCAAGTGACCGTCCCGGCATGGGCTGCCTTGGCAATCGCTGTCGCCGGCGATGGTCGGCGGGACGTTTGGATCGTCCCGGCGACAGGCTGGTGATCCCAAGTGGCACACTGGCTTTGGCTCTTTTGATACAGCCCGTGGCGGCGGACACTATCATCATGCGCAACGGTGACCGTCTCACTGGCGAGGTGGTACGCAAGGAGGGCGGAGAGCTGCTGGTGCGCACCCACTACGCCGGCACCCTCGCGCTCGATTGGACGGAGGTCCGGGAGGTCCAACTGGATGCCCCTGTGCCTGTGCTGCTGGAGGACGAGTCGGTCGTCTCGGTTGGCGCACTTGCACGGCAGGAGGACACCCTGCGCATGGAATCGCCGGCGGCGCGTGAGCCCATGTCTGTGCCGGCGGAGCAGGTGCGCGTGATTCAACCCGAGCCCTGGGAGACGGGCGACGGCGGGCGCTTCAGCGGCCTTGTCAATCTGGCCTTTCAGGACGACACCGGCAACACCGATAGCACCGAGCTGGATGTGGATGCCACGCTGAGCTATCAACGTCGCTGGAGCGAGGTCGAGATCTTCGGGCTACTGGAATACGACACCGATGACGGCGAGCGCTCGACGGACCAATGGAGCCTGAACACCAAGTACATCCGACGCTTCCCGAACACCGCCTGGTATGGTGCGGCATGGCTGCGCTTGAAGCATGATTTCTTCGCCGACACCCGCCTGCGCTCCATTGTCGGGCCCGCCTTGGGCTACAGGCTCCAGCCCGAGGGCGGGGGCAGCTACAGCGCCGAGGTGGGGCCGATACACTTGCATGAGGACTTCTACGACCAGCCAGACCAAGGGTTCTGGGGGCCGGGCGTCTTCGTGAACTTCGCCCAGCCGTTGCTGGGGGAGCATCTGGAATTCTACCTGCACGGCATGGGCTTTACCGCCCTCGGCGACGACGACAAGGATGTGTGGGTCTCATGGACCGGATTCCGAGTGCCGTTGGTCGGAGGCTTCGTCGGCAGCATCGAGTACGAAATCGACCACGACAGCCGCCCGGCCGTGGAGGCCCAGACCACCGACGAGACGGTACGCATCAAGCTGGGTTACGAGTGGTGAGAGCGCGGATGGTCGAAGTGATGTCAAGGCTCCTTCACTCATTTGCCGTGATGGTGAGCAGTTTTTGAAGGCGGGAAGATCCACCACGACACACATCTGCTCGACACCTCGACACCTCGACACCTCGCCACATCGTCTCATTCGGATCAAGGCTACCCCGCTCCGGCGGCATGGCGCGGATCGCTCCAAGGCCAAAGCGCCGGCGGCAAAAGGCTGAGTTTCCCTATGCAGTCCTCGCGTCGCCTGCCGCAGGGGTTTACGGCAGCATCCGGTGGTCGCCGCCCGTACGCGCCTGAAGCGGGAACCAAGTGACCCGCCACGCTACCCACCCCGCGCGATGCGGCTGCGCAAATCCGGCGGCACCGGCGCCCGCAGATAGCTGTCACCGGCTCGCGTTAGCCGGCGCCCGGCCGACGAGGTCTCGATCAGCCCGAGCCGCATCAGGTACTCCGCGACCTCGACGAAGTCCCGCTGATGAGCAAGCCCCAAGGCCTGGCGCAGCGTCGGCTCGGAAGCGGTCCCCTGCCGCTTCAGATAGCGCAGGAAACGCAGCGCTACGTCGCGCCGCACCTCGGCGTTCTTGAGCTGGGAGGCGATGATGGACGGGCCGCTGTACAGTCTGCGGTAGTCGTCGGCGATCTCCGGGGAGAACAGCAGGAGCGCGGCCAGTTTGCCGCCCAGGATGTGGTTGTAGGGCGCGATGGCACCGCAGGTGCTGACCTCCATGAGGTTGATCCCGGCGTAACGGCTCTTGAGTGTGTCCAGGATGGTTTGCAGGGCGATGACGATAGACTCCCGGGTGACCACCGCGGGATAGGCGGACGGGTCGCAGAGGTTCTCGCGGGCCTCGCGCAGCGTCATCCGGGCCTGGAGCAGTTCCGCCAGCAGTGTCGCCCGCTTTCGCGCCACGAGATAGCGGCGCGCCTGCTGCATGATCGGGTCGGAGGCGGGCTTGGGCTCCAGGTTGAGCATCGCGTCAGCGACGGGGGGATGAGGGGCGAAGATGGGTTCTCGATGACGTCAGCGACCCGCGGCTGCTTGATCCGGCGCAGGGTCGCGTCGCGGCTCTGGTCGAAGTCGCGGGCGGCGTGCCGGAGTCTGGCAATGACCGCCGGCGTCGGCGCGGTCTGCTCCTCGTCGGTGAGCAGTCCTTCAGTGGCGACATCGGCCAGCGCGTCGGCGATGCGCGCCTCCATCCATGCGTATTCGCTGCGGAGGCGCTCGCCGTCGCCTGCGGCGGCCGCGTTGTGCAGCGACTCGATCAGGGCTTCCCGACTCCAGCCGAGGTCGCGCTCACGCAGAGCGCCCATCTGCAAGGCGGAGTTGTTGAGCCCGATCAGTCCCATCACCGCATGGCAGGGGTGTGCGGCGTCCCGCACCAGATAGAGTAGCTGGCGGCCGGGGGTGGTGGTCTGCGGGATGGACCAGGTGTAGCGAAAATACCGCCAGATCTCCCGCAGGCCATGGCCGCTCCAGGGATCGGTTGCGTCCGCCCTGACGAGCTGCAGGTAGGGGCGCACGGGGATGGAGTCAGCCTCGCTGACTGATTCCGGACTGGGCTGGAGCGCCCGCAAACGGGCGTGCAGCTCCGTGCCGTCCGCGATCAGCAAGGTGACCGGCTGCTTGCCGGACCTGGCGTCCGGGTGCTCCATGCGCCGCACGAACTGCCGCACGGCGGGATCGCCCAATTGGGCGGCAACCGCGGGCCGGAACATGGCGCGGGTCTGGGCCTTCTGCGCCTGAACCTCGTCTGGCGTCAGCCCATGTAACCGGACCGGCTGGGCCACCAGCTCGATGCCGTAGCCGGCTTCGCGTATCTCCCAACCCATTCGGTGCAGGTCGACCAGCAGATGGGCCACTGCCGCGTAGGTCAGCCGGCGCGCTTGGTCCAGTCCCGGCTGGGTGCGGCACCAGTGGACCTCGTCGCGTAGGAGTCTGCGGCGCTGCGGCTCATCCTCGAGCGAGGTGCGCCCGAGGGTGCGGGCAAGTGCGAGGTAGCGCTGGGCGCTGATGCCGGAAAGCGGCGGGCGGATGGGGACGATCATCAGACGAAACGGTTTTCCTAATCGCCGCAGCGGAAGCGCCGCTACGGTCTGCTGGCGCCAACCCTCGGACGCGGCCACAAGGAGAGGACGTGCAGCCCCCTTGAGCGCGGGCTAGGGGCCGAGAGGCTAGCTGCGGCGGTCTGCTTGGTCAACATTCGGTGGCTCGTTCGCGAACCGCGATTTGGGTTGCAATAGCCACCTGCCCCTTGTTCGTACATTCTTTTGTACATACACTTGAGCCCGTGCAGATCGAATTCGACCCCGAGAAGGCCGCGGCCAACCCCCTGAACCATGATGGCGTGACTTTTTCCGAGGCGCAGGCGGCGTTGCTCGATCCCTACGCGCTGACCCGGGAAGACGTGCACGCAGATGGGGAGCCTCGGTTCGTGACGCTCGGGATGGGTGCCAAGGGGCGGATTTTGATCGTGGTGTGGACTCCGCGCGAGGATCGCATCCGCCTAATTTCCTCCTGGAAGGCCAACCAGCGCCAACGTCAACGTTATGAACGCCAATTCCGATCCTGAATACGCGCGTTACGCCGATCTGGACTTTGACGATGCGAAACCCGTGTCGGAGATCCCTGCCCTTGCCCGACTGCAAGCCGAACAAGGCGGAAAGTCGCGGATCACGATTCGTGTCGATAACGCCACCCTGTCAGTCTTCAAGGCTCATGCGGAGATGACGGGCGGAAATTACCAAACCCTGATGAACGAAGCCCTGCGCCAAGTGGCGCTGGGATATACGTTGGCCGAAGTGGTGCGGGAAACGATCCGGGCCGAGTTGCGGGAGAAGTAGCGGTTCGGCGGCTTGCGGCGCTCGATGGCCGCAATGGTATCGAGCATACCCGCAAACACCGGTCGCGGCTCGTGCGTCGAACCTCGCATCCAGTTACAGGCAACCGGCAGTAAGTCCGGGGCCGCACATGACGACAGCGCGCGCCAGACCGATGCTCCGCATTGCCGGTAGTTGTCGGTCAATCCGGGCTACCCGCCCTCGTGTCGGCACGACGCTGCCGACCTTCGCGAATGGCGAAAGCAACCGGCGCGAGTATCGACGCGACAATGCCGGCGGCGAAGCCGTTGTTGTACAGATTGAGCCCGCCGTGCACGCCGCCGACGGTGAGCGCCGCAGAGGAGTGGATGAAGCCGGCCACGATGCCCCACTGCCAGCCGAAGTGCCCGGCGATGGGTGCCAGGTTGGTGGCGAAGAGGGCGGCGAGCTGCAAGGACGGATCGGCGGCGCCCAAGGGCTTGAGCAGGGTGCCGAGAAAGACGCCGGCCATGATGGGCAGGATGTTCAGGATGTGCTTGCCGAAGGCCGCGAAGCCCGCGACGGAGAGCAGGGCGCCGATGACCGGGCCGTTGAGGTCGCCGCCGACGGCGAGGATGTAGCCCGTGGCCAGCAGACCGCTCAGCCCCATGTTGATCAGCGTCGCCCCCAGGCCGGCCAGGGCGATGAAGTCGCTCGGCGCCTGTCCGGAGGCGCGCAGCAGCTCCTTCAGCCGGCGCGGCGCGGAGCGGTCCAGTGCCAGCCCCAGGACGGCCAGCGACGCGAACAGCACGCCGATGAAGCTGCCGAGCAGCAGGTTGTTGCCGGTGGTCCAGACGAACACCGGGTCCGGCACGAAGCCATAGGACTTGTACAGCGCCACCACCAGCGTCCCCACCAGGCCGGCAGTGAAGCCTATGTTGTAGAGCGCGAAGCCCATGTGGGCCTTGAACAGCTGCGCGGCGGCGGGCGCGAGGATGAAGCCGATCCCGACCCCGGTGACCGTGGCGAGCGGAATGCTGACGGTGAGCGTCAGCGCGCTGCTGAAGAGGATCTCCGAGACGACGGGCGCCAGCGCCACCCCGAAGAAGGCGGTGTTGATATGCTGTGCGAACGGCTCGCCGCGGAAGCGGGCATAGAGCCAGACACCGGCGGCGATGAACCAGACATTGAGCAGATTCTTGCCGAACAGCCCGAAGCCGAGCACCAGGAACAGACAGGCCACGGCGGCGCCGGTCATCCGCGCCCGGGCCAGGTAGTAGACGCCGCACACCGCGAGCGTCAGCAGCCCGGCGCTCGTCAAACCGCCGCCGATACCGCCGACGCCGAAATAGTCCGTGAGCAGGGTGTCGCGCGAGGTCAGGATGGCGACCAGGCCGCGTGCCACGTCGGCGGGGCCGTCCAGGACGACGCCGAAGGCGACGAAAGCCGCCGCATAGCCGCCGACGATGGCCAGTATGAGATGATCTTGGTGGCTGCGTTGCGCAGTGGCCGATGGTGCGGACGCGCGGCTGGCGTCGTTTGCGGACATAAGGTCTCTCGGCCCGGGCAATCGGGCAGGGCCACCGAATCGGCAGATGGTAGCAGGGTGGCGAATGGGCCGGCGACGGCCATTCCCTCTGCTTGACGGCCGGGGCCGAGCGGGCGCTTGGGCGCAGGATCGGCGGCGTGCGGGCGCTTAGCCGATGCGCTCTAAAACTGTGCATGGGCGGTGCTTTGCGCTTGGCTCTATGGACCGCAACGGCGAGCCTTGGCTTTGCTGCGGGGTGGCCGACGGCAAACGCCGTCCGCCGTGGCCGATCACAACGCGGGGAGGAACTTGGCATGAACGGTGCTCCGACGCCTTGGCGGCGGCTCTGCGAGGAGTCGGTCTCTACGGCTGCAACGCCTATCTGCTCGGCATCGCGCTGCCCACCTTCCCGGTCCCGTCACCAGTGTTGTGGGTTCCTGCTGCCGCGGCTCGAGCGGGCGGGCGCCAGGGACCCGGCCGCGTCTTGAGCGGCCGGCGCGGCTGGAGCGCCTGCGTGCACCGTCGGCGGCCGTCGTCACGGTTTCTTGCGCCAAAAGCCATTTGGGCGGTGTTAGTATTCCGCAGCCGCGTCCACTTTCGGTCACACATCGATTAAGGAGACTCATTTATGCCCGTTGCACCCTGGCCCCCGGCAAATCCAGAACAACTCGGGGGGAGTTTCACCAAGCTCGGCTGGATCGGCTTCTTTGTTCAGCTCGCGTTGCTGACCGTGCCGCTGTTGCTCGCGCTCTACATGCTCTTCGGCTTCGCGCCGGATTCCCCAGCCCGCCGAGGCATCGACCTCAGCAACTACCTGTCCTGGGGCAGCCTGATCGTGACCATCTTCACCGCCATCTGGTTCTTTCGCTACCCGCGGCTGGGGCGGCGCATTGCAGACGGTGACCCGAAGCTGAGCGGTGCAGGCGTGCTCAAGACCGTTTGGATCGGTATCTGGGCCGGTGCCATCGGCATTGTGTTCTCCATGCTGATGCTGTTTACGGAGTCCAGCCGCATCCTGTTCGTGATGCTGGCGAACCCGCAGACCGGCCTCATGGTCTCCCCCAACATCGGCGGGGATCCCAACCTGTCGTTATCGGCGCTTGACGGCATCAGCCTGCTGACGCTGCTGATTCTGCTGACGGCGGAGCTGGTGGTGCTGGGGCTGTCGATGTGGCTGCTCTACAGCACGGCGACGCCGGCTAGCACCAAGACGGCGAAAGCGGCGGCATAAGCCCGGGTATCGTTCGGGCAGGCCAGCGCAGATGTCATCGCGCATACCGGACTCCGCGGGCGCCTCGCGCCGGGAGCTGGCGGTGTCGGCGCTCGCGGCGGCTGTCGCCGTGGTGCTGATCCTGGCCCTCGGCTTCCTCGCCGGGCGCTGGCAGGTACTGGACGAGCGTCCGGTGTTTCAGCCGCCGACGTCCAGCCTGCCGCGGCTGCCCGAGCGCCTGGCGGCCCAGGGCCGCAGCGTCTATGTACCGGCCTACTCCCACATCTATCGCAACACCGGCGAGACGGTGCCGCTGGCCATCACCTTGAGTGTGCGCAACACCGACGCCGCCGAGCCCATCCGCATCGACCGGGTGCGCTACTTCGACGGCGACGGTCAGCTGGTGCGGGAGCAGTCCGAGGCGCCCCTGGTGCTGGCGCCGATGGCCACCGCGTCCTTCCTGGTGAAGGCGCAAGACCCGAGCGGCGGCTCCGGGGCCAATTTCCTAGTGGATTGGTCGGCGCGGGAGTCCGTGAGCATGCCGCTGATCGAGGCGGTGATGGTCGGCGACGACGGCTTGTCCTTCAAGAGCCGGGGCGTGGCGGCGCAGCCGGAGGCCGCCGCGGCGCGCAAGGACGCGCACGACACGAGCCCGCGCGCCGAGTAACATGCGCCGTCGTTGAGCCCCGGCTGCCGCCGGCCTCGCACGTCACCCTTTGCTGGAGCGGTCATGTCCCCTGGATCGGCGCCACCGCATCGCCTGCGCGCCTTCGTCGTGCGTACGCTGCTGTTGTTCGGTTTTTGGCTGTTGCTGCTGGAGCCGGAATCCCTGGCGCTTGCGGTGATGGGCGTGGACTGGGCCGTCGGCGCCGTCGCGGCGCTCGCGGCAGCGGCGCTGAGTCTGCGGCTGCTCCCCCCTGCGCGGCGTGCGCCGCGCCTTTGGCCGCTGTTGCGCTTCCTGGTGCGCTTCCCGGTGCAGTCCCTGGTGGCGGGGCTGGATGTGGCGCGTCGGGCCCTGGACCCGCGCCTGCCGGTCAGATCTACCCTGTTGCAACACCGAACGGCGCTGCCCCCCGGCACGAGCCGAACGCTCTTCGGCGCGCTCTCCAGCCAGATACCGGGGACGCTGGCGGTGGATCTCGACGACCCGGGTCGGTTGTTGTATCACTGCCTGTATCGGCCCGATGCTGCGGGGCGCGGCTTGGCCGCGGACGAGGCCCTGTTCCGCAAGCTGCTGGGGCAGGGCAGTGCGCGCGGCGGGGAGCCGCCGGCATGACCGCCTTCCTGGTCGGCGCCGGGGTGCTCATTTTGCTGACGGTGCTGCTCGGGCTGCTGCATATCCTGCGCGGGCCCGGCGATGCCGAGCGCATCATGGCCGTCAATCTGCTCGGCACCGGCGGGGTGGCGGCGCTGCTGCTGCTCGGCAGCGCCGCGGACCTGGCCGCGGCGACGGACCTGGCGCTGGTGCTGGTGTTGTTGGCGGCCTTCGCCGGCGTGGCCTTCGTCGCCGGGCTCGGCGCAGCCTCGGGGCGGACGCCGCCGGCCGACGCCGCGGATCGATCAACCGACGAAGGCCCCGGCGCAGCCGCTGCCGAGCCGCCCCGACGGCAGCCGCGGGCGGGCGACTGATGGACTGGCGGGATGTCTTGACCCTGACTCTGGTGAGCCTGGGCGCCCTTTTCTTCGTGGCGGGCTACGTCGGTCTCGCGCGTTTTCCGAATGCCTTGAGCCGCATGCACGCCCTGAGCGAGGTGGACACCGTCGGCCTCGGACTGGTGATTCTCGGCCTGCTGCCCCAGGCGAGCTGGCCCTTCGGGATGCTCAAGCTGATCGCACTGTGGCTGGTGGTGTTGCTCGCCGGCGGCACCACCGGCCAGATGCTGGCCGGAGCGATCCACGCCGGTATCGGCGACAACGACGACGCGGCGAGCGCCGGGTCCAAGCCCGGCAACAGCCGTCGGAGTGCCGGCTGATGCCCGACTTGCCGCTGCCGGACGCGCGCTTTGCGGACATTCCCCTGGGACTCGCGCTCCTGGTGCTGGCCCTGTGGCTGATCGCGACCCGGCGCGACCGCTCGGCCGTGATCGGCTTCACCGCCTATGGCCTGCTGGTGGCGGTGGTCTGGGTGCGGCTCGGGGCCATTGACGTCGCCCTAACGGAGGCCGCCCTCGGCGGCGGTCTCATGGGGCTCTTGCTGCTCACCGCCGCGGCCCGGCTCGGCGAGCCCCGGGGGCAGCCGGCGCCGCCGATGTTCATGCGCCTGCTGGTGGGCCTGCTCTGCGTCGGCGTGACTGGCGTGCTGGCGGTCGTGGTGCTGTCGCTGCCGACGCCGGCGCCCAACCTGGTGGCGGCGGTGGCCGAGCATCAGCACACCACCGAGCTGGGCAATCCGGTGGCCGCGGTGCTGGTGGCCTTTCGCGCTGTGGACACCCTGCTGGAGTCCGTGGTGCTGGCGCTGGCGGTGATCGTGCTCTGGTCCTTCGCGCCCGATGCCGCCTGGGGCGAGCGCCCGCGCACCCTGGAGCTCGGCACCCCGGGCCCGGCGCTGGTGCTGCTGGCACGGCTGCTGCCGCCGCTGGGGCTGGTGGTGGGCGTGCACCTGTTCTGGGCCGGCGCCGACGACCCGGGCGGTCCGTTTCAGGCCGGTGCGGTGCTCGCCGCCATGGCGACGCTGATGTGGCTGGCGCGGCTCGGGGCGCCGCCGCCGGTGCAGAGCCGGCTCACGCGCGTCGGCCTCGTCGTCGGTCCGTTGGTGTTCCTGCTCATCGGCCTCGCTGGCGTGGTCGCCGCGGACGCCTTTCTCGGCTATCCGGAGGGCCTGACCAAGCCCCTGATCCTGATCATCGAGGCGGTCAAGACGCTGTCGGTGGCCGTGGCTCTGGCCCTGCTCGTCGCCGGCCCGCCGGCGTTGCCCGGCAACCATCTGCCATCGCGCGCGGCTTCATGACCCTCTCTGTGACCGAGGCCCAGCTCTACGGGCTCTGCGGCGCCGGTCTCATCGGCATCGGGCTCTACGGCGCCATCCTCGGGCCCAGCGCCCTGCGGCGGCTGCTCGCCTTCAACCTCATCAGCAGCGGCGTGTTCATCGTCTTCGGTGCCATCGCCAGGCGCGGCGGGCTCGCCGGCGGCGCGGCGAGCGATCCGGTGCCTCAGGCGCTGGTGATCACCGGGCTGGTGGTGGCCTTCGCGGCGACGGCGCTTGCGGTGGCACTGCTGATTCGTCTGGCGGCGCTGCAGCCGAAGACGGCGCGGTCGAGCCCCCTCGCAGAGCTGGCAAAGCGTCGCTACGACGCCTTCGACCCTTGGGGGGGCGGCAAGGCCTGAACATGAGCCTGCCGGAGGTCCTTGCGCCGTGGCTCGACGGTCCACGCGCCGCCGAGCTGTTGTTCCCGCTGCTGGCGCTGCCGGTGCTCGCGCTGCTGCTCGCGCCGTTGCTCGGCGCTCGCGGCGCCCGGCTGCTGACGCTGGCGACTCTCCTGCTTGGCTTGGGGCTGGCGCTGGCCGCCGCGGCGGCGCTGACCGCGGCCGATGCACCCCTGGTCTATGCCCTGGGCGGCTGGGCCGCACCGCTGGGCGTGGTGCTGCAGTTGGACGGGCCGGCGGCGCTGATGCTGCTGCTGACGGCCTTCGTGCTCTCGGCCGTGGGCCTGCATGCGGCGCGGGACTTCGGCGTCGCCGCCGTCGGGCGGCGGGCGACCCTCGCGTTCTGGATGCTGCTGCTCGGCGTCTGGGCGGGGCTGAACGGCCTGTTCCTCGGTCGCGATCTGTTCAACCTCTATGTGGCCATCGAGGTGCTCACCTTCTCCGCCGTGCCCCTGGTGTGCCTCAAGGGCGGGGCGGGGCAGCTCACGGCGGCCTTCCGCTACCTGCTGTTCGCACTGCTGGGCTCCGCGCTGTATCTGCTGGGGGCAGGGCTGATGCTGGGCCTGCACGGCACCCTGGATATCGGGCAGATTGCGGAGCGGCTCGGCGGGCTTATGATGGCGGAGGGCGTTGACCCGGCGGCCGCCGATGAGTCCGTCCGCATGGCCTCGCTGGTGGCGGTGGCCCTGATGAGCACCGGGCTGCTTGCCAAGACCGCGCTGATGCCGCTGCATCTGTGGCTGCCGCCGGCCCACGGCGGTGCGCCGGCGCCGGCGAGCGCGGTGCTCTCGGCCCTGGTGGTGAAGGGATCCTTCTTTCTGCTGTTCCGACTGTGGCTGGACCTGGTGCCGGATCTGCGGGCGTTGGACGTGGGCCTGCTGTTGGGGGTGCTGGGCGCCTTCGCGATCCTGCTCGGCAATGCGATGGCGCTGATGCAGGAGCGGCTCAAGCTCTTGGTGGCCTACTCGACGCTGGCCCAGCTTGGCTATCTGTTCCTGCTCTTCCCGCTGGCCGGTGCCGGCGGGCCGGCGGTGACGGCGGCGTTGGTGCAGGTGGTCTCCCATGCCCTGGCCAAAGCCGCTTTGTTCCTGCTCGCCGGGCGGGTGCTGGCGGCCTTCGGGCATGACCGGCTGCCGCGGCTCGACGGCTTCGGTCGGGCGCTGCCGGGGACCCTGCTGGTGCTGCTGCTGGCGGGTCTTGCGCTGGTGGGGCTGCCGCCGAGCGGAGGCTATCTCGTGAAGACGCTCTACGGACAGGCGGCGGGCGCCGACGCCTGGTGGTGGCGGCTGGTGCTGGACCTGGGCGGGCTGTTGTCGGCCGCCTATCTGGCGCGGATTCTGGCGGTGGCCCTGCGGCCGCCGGCGCCCGCAGCGCCGGGGACAACGCCGAAGGCCGGCTCCCGCGTCGGCACCCTGGGCCTGCTGGTGCCCGGGCTGTTGGCGCTCGGGGCTCTGCTGCTCGGGCTGCTGCCGCCGTCGCTGTTCGCGCTGTTGGACATCGGCCGGGCCGATATGGGCTCTGCAACCGCGGTTGCCGAGGTTATGCGGACCGCGCTCACGCCCGCCGTCTTCTGGAGCAGCACCGGGCCGGTGCTCGTGGTGGCGCTGGCCGTAATGCTGTTCCACATCGGCGGCGACTCGGCCTGGCAGCGGGGCATCGGCGCCGCGGGGCGCGAGCTGGCTGGCATCGAGGGCGACCTACGGGAATGGCGCGTCGCCGGCGCCTTGCTGCTGATGATCTTCCTCGCCCAAGTCCTTGCCGTTCTGCCCTGACGGGTCCCGCGGTCGGCGTTGGCGCCGTCGGCCGCCCGCAGCGACGCCGGCGCCGCGGCGCTCGCCATGACGGCGGCTCGCGGCTTGACGGGCGCTAGTCGTCGTCCCGGGCGGCCTTCACCCGCTCCGCCTCCGCGAGGACGTCGATGATCTCCTGCTCGGTGACCGTGCCATCGGCTCTGGCCTGCTCGGCGAGGGGCGCTACCTCCGGGAAGCGCTCGACGACCCGGTCCAGCTTCTGGAGCTGATCGGGGGTAGCCGGCATTTCGATGGGCTGCCCGGCCTGCTCGCTGTTGCCATCGCCGCAGCCCGGCAACAGCAGGGCCGCGGAAAGCACTGCGGGCAGGAGCGGCAAGGTCGGGGCAAGGTGGGCGGGCTTGTGCATGGGCGGGTACTCGATCTGGCAAAGGGGTCAGGCAAGGGCGCCGTCGAACAAAAGGGCGGGGTCGCTGCCGGTGTCTGGGCGGTCCGCAACGGCCTCAGGCCTGGCTCATCTGCCATTCCACGGCATGGCGCACCAGCTCGCCGCCACTGGCGAGCTGCAGCTTGCGCTTGATCTTGTCGCGGTGCGTCTCGACGGTTTTCACGCTCAGGTGCAGGCGCGTGGCGATCTGGGACGTGGAGAGCCCTTGGCCGATGAGCCCGAAGACCTCGAGCTCGCGGTCGCTCAGGTCTTCGATGCTGGAGCTGCCGGCATCCTTTTTCTTGGCGAAGCCGTTGACGAGGCGCTCTACCATGGTCTCGCTGAGGTAGACGCGTCCGCCTAGCACTGTGCGGATGGCGTCCAGAATCTGCTCGATACGCTGGTGCTTGTTGGCATAGCCCAGGGCGCCGGCATTGACGGCACGCTCGGCGAACAGCGCCTCGTCGTGCATGGAAAATACCAGCATCTTGAGCCCGGGTACGTGCGTCTTCAGTCGCTTGATGAGCTCGATGCCGCTGCCGTCTTCAAGCGACAGGTCGATGATGGCAAGATCCGGGCTGGCGTCCTCGATCACTGCGACGGCGTCGCGGACGCTGCCCGTCTCGGCACAGACGGTGAGATCCGGCTCCTCCTCGATGAGGCGCCGCAGGCCTGCCCGGGCCACCGGATGGTCATCCACGAGGACAATGCGGCTGCGGGTGCTCTGCGGTACGGCCATGTCAGTGTTTTTGTCTCCTCACGGACCCGGATGCCAACGACCGCGCGCGCCAGGATGACGGCGGTCAAGCACCAGCGCCGGAGCATGCCAGAGACTTGCCTGCACGCCTATGGCGTTACGCCTTAGTATTTCTGGGGTTGGAATCAGTGGATTGGCGCACGGTAGCGGAAGCGGAGAGCCGGTAAACTCCACCATGCCGGCCGAGCTGACATAGTTCCATCCCCTGCTGGCTTGCCCCTGCTGGCTTGGGTTTCCCGAGATGGCGACCGGCTCCGTTGACAACGGGTCGGGGCATGCCGTTGCAGTGTGCATTCTCAAAACATGAGTTGGGGCATGGCCACCAATAAAGCGTCCCTCCTGCTGATCCTCCCCTCCCTGCCAGCGTCAGTCAATTGCAAGACAATCAGGCGTTTGGTGCGCGATGGATTGGCGGACTGCGGATACGGCAGCCTCGCTCGACTGCTCGCAGTGACACGATGTACGGTTTTGACCGTCACGGACCCCGCCAATGGCCGGCGCGAATACCACGGCCTTGTTCAAGTCAAACCTGCCAAGGCGGCCATGGACGTGATCGAAGCCCTGAGCGGTCAAGAGCTGTGCGGTCGTCAGATCATTGTCAGGCGCTACCAGCAGCGCTCGGGAAGCGGCAGTGAGCTAGGCGCCCCTGCGCTACGCAGCGAGCGTCGGCGCAGAGATTTGAAGCTCGACATCTTCGATATCTGACCGTTTTCGTTTTCTTCTTTCTCAACGAGCTCGACTCAGAGCTTGAGCTGACCCGCGAGATCGGCCGCCGGCTGCGTGCCGCGCGCCACGAGCGCATCCTGGAGAGGCTGGTGCGGCGGGCGCCGGCGGCTGAAGGGGAGGGGGTGGGTACCGCCAACCTGGCAATTGATCCGATCACGCTGCCAATTGCAGGTAGGTCGCCTTGAACTCGTCACGTTGTGCTTTGTCTGCCGGGTCGTAGCCGGCGGCTTCCATTTTCTCACGCAGCCAGGTTGGCAGGGGTCCGCGTGAGTAGCTCTGCGCTGGATTCTCGGGATCGACATAGCGCGTCGCGTCACCCGAGGCACGTCTTGCGGACCGACCGCGACGACCCTTGCTCAGCTGCGCCACCACGTCATCCAAGCTATAGCCGCGAGCCTGGATCTGCTCACGGAGCTCGTCGATGAAGGCAGCGAGCTCGGCGGCCTGTTGCGCGCGCAACGCCTCTCGCAAGGCATTCTCGTTGGCTTCGAGCTGCGCGAGCTGGGCCTGGATCTCTTCAACGGACTGGGGCGCAGATGCTTGTCTCTTCGGCATTGTTGATCTCCTCAATGGTGCTTTCTGAAAATGGAGTAGCTCGCGCAAGGGTTCGACGAACGGCAGCTCAGGCGATGGCGCTTTTGCGCGCCTGCGGAGGCTGTGCGCTCGGTGTGCTGTTGCGGCCGTCGACGCCGACGCAGTGAGGTCTGTGCGCGCAGGCTTTCCTGTTGCGCTGTGGTCACGGGTTGCACCGGAGGCTTGCGGTTCGACGCGGATGTAGCGAGGGTATTCCGGCGCCTGCACAGCGTCAGCGGCCGCTGACTTATGAAGCGGATGTGACGATACGTTAAATGACCAATGGGTGTCAAAGCATGCCGCTTCCAATGGTGAGCTGCTGGCTCAGGCAGCGAGTGCTGATCGGCGTCATCATGGCGGCTGGATATTGCGTCGGCAGCGGTGCCGTGGAAATGCCCGATTCAACGACGGCGGGCAGTCGCGGCGGAGATGCCACGCCTGCAGACGCGGCGCTCGCGGTGACGGGGTGCACCGCGCGGATACCGCGAATATCCGCTACCCCGTGCAGAGCCGGCGTGCATGTGGGCAGTTGGGCCGACAGCTCTGGGTCGGGAGAGCTTGGGTGCGGAATCAGTCGCTCGACGAGCTGCACAAGGCCTACTCAAAGCAAAAGAGTCATCAAGGGCTCGCCGGAATATTTGCACCCGATGGCATTAGACGGCATAGCGGGGCGCGAACAATATGACGCGCCCAAAACCGTAATCGCGTCATTGGCCTTGGTAGAGAAGCAAAAGATCTATTATCTATAGGCCTTGATCATAACTCCGACCACTCGGGCGGCGCGGGGCGGGTGGACCGCTGAGCTGACCGCTGGGGGCAGTGGATGCCTAATCGTTCGGTGTGCAAGGAAGCCGATGCGCTCCTCGCCAAGTGGCAACCGAGGCGCACCAGAAGAATCGATGGGCCAGCAGCCGAGCCGCAAGAGCGAAGAGCTGATGGTTGGGTATCTGCATGCCGGTCGCGCAGACAAGCACCCCTGAATCTGCCGTCGCGACCCGAATGCCGTTGAGCACCTGCGCGAGCACCTTCTTAGAGTATGGATCGCCGACACGACGCCGGCGAAGCGTGCCGATGCACGCCACCGCACGCAAGGTGATGCTAGAAGGGACTGGTTCTCGGGCGAAGTATTGCCCGCAGAGCGGAAGGGTATTCTGCCACGAAGACGGGCGACGCCTCGGTGACCTCAAGCGCAGCTTCGCGAAAGCCTGCGAGCGGGCCGGCATAGGCTAAGCCACTGAAAAGATTGGTGGAGCCGAGGGGGATCGAACCCCTGACCTTCGCATTGCGAACGCGACGCTCTCCCAGCTGAGCTACGGCCCCGGTGCGCGGGGATCGGCGCGCGCTCAGGTGTGGGCGAGCGCGGTCCGAATCCGCAATTGTATCACCGTTGTCGGTTTTGACAATTGCTTCGCTGCCGCCACTTGCTGGGCAGTAGGCCGCGCACGCGGCCCTGACCCCGCAAGCCGCCCTGGAGTTGTGTCGTGCTGGACTCGAAACCCTTGTTGCTGGAGACCGATTTCCCGCCCATCGCCCGTCGGCACCTGAGCACGGTTCAGGTCAATCTGGGCTATCGCTGCAATCAGTCCTGTGTGCATTGTCACGTTGATGCCGGGCCCAAGCGGCGGGAAGAGATGAATGCCGAGACCATGGAGCAGGTGCTGGCCTTTCTGAAGCACAGCGGCGCCGAGACCTTGGACATCACCGGCGGCGCGCCGGAGCTGAACGCCGTGTTCCGGCCACTGGTGGAGGCGGCGCGCGCGCTCGGCGTACACG
Source organism: Thiohalocapsa halophila (assembly GCF_016583825.1). GTDB lineage: Bacteria > Pseudomonadota > Gammaproteobacteria > Chromatiales > Chromatiaceae > Thiohalocapsa > Thiohalocapsa halophila. The sequence continues at coordinate 62,940 of NZ_NRRV01000008.1, forward strand.
TGATGGACCGCTGCAATCTGACCATCCTGACGGAGCCGGGACAGGAGGATCTGGCGGAGTTTCTGGCGGCACATCGGGTGGAGATCATTGCCTCGCTGCCCTGCTATCTGGAAGACAATGTGGACGGCCAGCGCGGCAAGGGCGTGTTCGACGGGAGCATTCACGGGCTCCGACAGCTCAACGCCCTGGGCTACGGCGCCGATGACGCGGAATCCACCGGGCTGTTGCTGAATCTGGTCTACAACCCGGTGGATGCGGTACTGCCGCCGCCGCAGTGCGCGCTGGAGGCGGACTACAAGCGCGAGCTGCACGAGCGCTACGGCATCCGCTTCAGCCGGCTGCTGACCCTGGCCAACATGCCGATCCAGCGCTTCGGCGGCTGGCTGTTGTCCACCGGCCGCTTCGATGACTACATGCGCCTGCTCAAGGGCGCCCACCGGGACGAGAACCTGGACGCCGTGATGTGCCGGGACCTGATCAGCATCGACTGGCAGGGCTATGTCTACGACTGCGATTTCAATCAGATGCTGGGGCTGCCCTTGGGTGCAGCCGCCGGCGAGCGCCGACACATCAGTGAGCTGTCGGACGCCTCGGGCCTGACCGGAGTCGGCATCCGTGTCGGCGAGCACTGCTTCGGCTGCACGGCCGGGCAGGGGAGCAGCTGCGGCGGGGCGCTCAGCTGACGGCGGTTCGGGCCTTGGACGCCGGCGGCGGATATCGCTTTCCGCGGGCGCGGATTCTGGTGCTCGCGAAGGCGCCGGTGGCGGGCGCCTGCAAGACACGGCTGATTCCGGCGCTGGGCGCCGAGGGCGCAGCGGCGTTGCATCGGGAGCTGCTGGAAGGGACCCTTGCGCGGCTGGCGCCGGCGGGCATCGCACCGCTGGCGCTGTGGTGTGCACCGGATGCGCAGCACCCGGTCTTCCGCGCTTCGGCCCGGCGCTTCGGGCTGTCCCTGCACATCCAGCAGGGCGGCGACCTCGGCGAGCGGCTGCTGTATGCAGCGACGGATGCCTTGGCGCAGGCCGAGGCCGTGGTGCTGATCGGCTGCGATTGTCCGGGGCTCGGGCCGGCGCAGGTCACGTCAGCCTTGGCCGCGCTGTTGGAGTCGCCGCAACAGGATGCCGTGCTCGGGCCGGCGGACGACGGCGGTTACGTGCTGCTCGGGCTGCGGCGGGCGGCGCCCGAGCTGTTCACCGACATCCCCTGGGGCGGCGATCGGGTGGCCGCCGCCACCCGGGCGCGCATGGCCGGGCTCGGCTGGCGGTGGCAGGAGCTCGCGTCATTGCCGGATCTCGATAGGCCCGAGGACCTGTTGTGGTATAGGCAGGTGATTACGGGCTGAGGGTGGCTCACGGCGCGCGTCGGTGTCGGGCTTCGCTGCGCTCAGCGCCGACCTACAGGTGTGCCGCGCGTAGGTCGGTGCCGACGGTAGGAGGCCCGACGCTGCGCTGGAGACCGGCTTCGGGCTGGCTCTTGGGCGGCGCTGCGGACAGCCCGCCCCCCGTCCCGGCGCCTCAGCGGTGCAGGATCAGCTCCAGCACGAATTTGGAGCCGAAGTAGGCGAGGATCAGCAGCAGGAAGCCGCTCAGCGTCCAGCGGATGGCCTTCTGGCCGCGCCAGCCCCAGACGCGGCGGCCGAGCAGCAGGCCGCCGAACACCATCCAGGCCAGCACCGAGAGTACGGTTTTGTGCACCAGGTGCTGGGCGAACATGTTCTCCAGGAAGGCGAAGCCGGACAGCAGCGCCAGGGTCAGCAGTGCGAAGCCGATGCCGATCATCTCGAACAGCAGGGCTTCCATGGTCATCAGCGGCGGCAGCGCGCGGATGAAGGTGTTGGGCTTGCGCCGGCGCAGATAGCTGTCCTGCACCGCCAGCAGCACCGATTGCACCGCGGCGAGGGTCAGCAGGCTGTAGGCGAGCATGGACAGCAGCACGTGCAGCTTCAGGATCCAGCTGGCGTCCTCGCTCATGAAGCCGACGCCGGGGTAGATCAGGTCCAGCAGCACCGTGATGGCCGCCAGCGGTAGGATGACCAGCCCGAGATTCTCGATGGGCTTGCTGAGACTGGAGATCAGCAGCGACGCCACCACCGTCCAGGACGCCAGCGACAGGGCATTGAAGAAGGCGAGATTCAAGCCGGCGTGGCTGAAAATGGCCTGATACAGCAGCCAGGTGTGCAGGATGAGGCCGAGGAAGCCGAGCCCGAGGGTGGCCTGGCGTAGCGCCTGCACTGAGCCCAGCTCGCGGTTGAACAAGCGCCAGCCGATGAGGCTCGCGCTAGCCAGATACAAAGCGATGCTGAAGAGGGCGATTGGGGCACTGCTCATGGCCGCGGATCATCGCATAACTGTGCCCTTGCCGGAACGCGGCAGAGCCTGGACAAACCGGCCGGCGGGCTGTTCTTTGCGGCTGCCTTGATTTAGGTTAACGACTGCGCTTGCCGTCGGCGGCAACGCCGGTACGGTGTCCCCATCTGATAACCCTGGGAGATCGATGCCGACGCTGTCAGGCTACCCGGCCGGTGTCATCCCGTTTGTCCCACCCCGTTAGCGAAAGTACACACCATGTTCGACAGCTTGCAGGAGCGCTTCGGCGAGGTGCTCAAGGGCCTGCGTGGCCAGGCCCGGCTTACCGAGGACAACATCAAGGATACCCTGCGCGAGGTGCGCATGGCACTGCTGGAGGCCGACGTCGCCCTGCCGGTGGTGCGCGGCTTCGTGGAGCGGGTGCGCGAGCGCGCCCTGGGCGCGGACGTCACGAAGAGCCTGACGCCGGGCCAGGTGCTGATCAAGATCGTCAACGACGAGCTGACGGCGCTGATGGGCGAGTCCAACGAGGGACTGGCGCTGAACGTGCAGCCGCCGGCGGTGATCCTGATGGCGGGCCTACAGGGGTCGGGTAAGACCACGACCACGGGCAAGCTCGCGCGCTTTCTGAAGGAGCGCCAGGGCAAGAAGGTCATGGTGGTCAGCACCGACGTCTACCGCCCGGCGGCTATCGACCAGCTGGAGAGCGTCGCCAAGGACGTCGGCGTCGATTGCTTCCCGAGCACCTCGGACCAGCAGCCGACGGCCATCGCCGAGGGTGCCGTGGCTGCGGCCAAGAAGCAGTTCAAGGACGTGCTGATCGTCGACACCGCCGGTCGGCTGGCCATCGACGAGGCGATGATGGCCGAGATCCAAGCGCTGGAGGCGTCGCTGTCGCCGGCGGAGACCCTGTTCGTCGTGGACAGCATGACGGGTCAGGACGCGGCCAAGACCGCCAAGGCCTTCCACGACGCGCTGCCGCTGACGGGCGTCATCCTGACCAAGGCGGACGGCGACGCCCGCGGCGGTGCGGCGCTGTCAATCCGCGAGGTTACCGGCAAGCCCATCAAGTTCCTCGGCACCGGTGAGCGCAGCACGGCGCTGGAGCCCTTCCACCCGGACCGGGTGGCCTCGCGCATCCTCGGCATGGGCGACGTGGTCTCCCTGGTGGAAGAGGTCCAGCAGAAGGTGGACCACCAGCAGGCCGAGAAGCTCGCGAAGAAGCTCAAAAAGGGCAAGGGCTTCGACCTGACGGACTTCCGCGACCAGCTGAAGCAGATGAGCCAGTTCGGCGGCATGGCCGGCCTCATGGACAAGCTCCCGGGCATGGGCCAGGTGCCGGACCAGGTCAAGAACCAGGTGAACGACAAAGAAGTCGTCAAGCTCATTGCCATCGTCGACTCCATGACACCCATGGAGCGGGCCCATCCGCAGATTATCAAGGGCAGCCGGCGCAAGCGCATCGCCATGGGCTCCGGCACCCAGGTGCAGGACGTGAACAAGCTGCTGAAACAGTTCACGCAAATGCAGAAGATGATGAAAAAGATGAAAGGCGGCAACATGGCCAAGGCGATGCGCCAGATGCAGGGCCGGCTGCCGCCCGGCATGGGGGGAATGGGTGGACCCGGCGGCGGTATGCCGCCCGGTGGCTTCCCGCCCGGCGGCGGCTTCCCGATGTGAGCCCTCGGCCCGCGGCCGCGGTCTCTGCGTCGGAGGAGGTCCCGCCCGTGGGCTGGCGCGCCGAGCTCCACCTGCACTGCGAGCGGCGCCCCGGCCCGAGCGGCCCGCGCACAGTGCTGGCCCACAAGCACCAGCTGGGCCCGTTGACGCTGCAGCGCGCCTTCCACCCCGAGGGTGCGCCCTGCCATCTCTACCCGCTGCACCCGCCGGGCGGCGTCGTCGGCGGCGATGTGCTGGATGTGCGTCTCGACATCGCCGCCGGCGCCCACGCTCTGGCCACCACCCCGGGGGCGGCGAAGTTCTATCGCAGCGCCGGCGATTGGGCCCATCAAGCCCAAGTGCTCGCGGTCGCGCCGGGCGGCGTGCTGGAGTGGCTGCCGCAGCCGGCGATCCTCTTCCCGGGGGCGCAGGTGGCGAGCCGAACCGAAATCCAGCTCCGCGGCAATGCGCGGTTTCTCGGCTGGGAGGTGCTCGCCCTCGGCCGGCCGGTGATCGGCGAGCGCTTCACCGCCGGCAGCCTGGATGCGGCGCTACGGGTGTCGCGGGACGGCCGCGCGCTGCTGGCCGATCGCCTGCGCCTGTGCGACGCAGCTGATTTGGTGCGCCCGGGCGGCCTGCGCGGGCGGGCGGTGTCCGGCACCTTCATTGCCACCGGTGCCGAGCAGGCGGATTTGGATGCGGCGGTGGCCGTCTGCAGCGACGCGCCCGGGACACTGACCGGGGTCAGCCGCCTCGACGATCTGCTGGTGGCGCGGGCACTGGCGGATACAACAGAGCCCGTGCAACGGGTATTCTGTGCGCTGTGGGCGGCGCTGCGGCCGCGTCTGCTGGGCCTCGCCCCGGCGCCGCCGCGCATCTGGGCTACCTGATGCCGCTTGGCCGACCGAGCAGGCCGCCCGCACAGCCGTTCATCCCTGAGAGGGCGCCATGGACCTGACACCGCGCGAGAAAGACAAGCTGCTGCTGTTCACGGCCGGGCTGCTGGCGGAGCGCCGCCGGGACCGGGGCCTGAAGCTCAACTACCCGGAGGCCGTCGCCTACATCAGCTGCGCCATCCTCGAAGGCGCCCGCGACGGGCGCACCGTTGCCGAGCTGATGGACTACGGCCGAACGCTGCTGACCCGAGACGACGTCATGGAGGGGGTGCCCGAGATGATTCCCGACGTGCAGGTGGAGGCCACCTTCCCGGACGGCACCAAGCTGGTGACCGTGCACGATCCGATTGTGTAGGGAGTGACGAGTGTCGAATGACGAGTGACGAGTGTCGAATGACGAGTGACGAGTGACGAGTCGCGAGGGGCGGGCCGTTCCAGGTAGATCCGCGAAGCCTCGGTACTCGCCCCTCGATAATCGCCCCTCCATACTAGCCCCTCGAAACTCGTTACTTGGAGCGCAGCGAACTATGATTCCAGGCGAAGTCTTCACCGCCCCCGGTGACATCGAGCTCAACGCCGGCCGCCCGGTGCTCAGGGTCGCTGTGGCCAACACCGGTGACCGGCCTATCCAGGTGGGCTCCCACTACCATTTCTACGAGACCAACTCGGCGCTCAGCTTCGAGCGCGAGCCCACCCGCGGCCACCGGCTGGATATTCCGGCCGGCACCGCCGTGCGCTTCGAGCCCGGACAGAGCCGCACCGTCGAGCTAGTGCCCTATGCCGGCGCGCGAGCGGTCTATGGCTTCAACGCCCAGGTGATGGGCCCGCTCGACCCGAGCAGCGACGCACCGGCTACCGGTGCCGACGGAGGTGACACGCCATGAGCAGGATCGGCCGCGACGCCTATGCGTCCATGTTCGGCCCGACCACAGGTGATCGGGTCAGGCTCGGCGACTCCGAGCTCATCATCCAGGTGGAGCGCGACCACACGGTCTACGGCGACGAGGTCAAGTTCGGCGGCGGCAAGGTCATCCGCGACGGCATGGGCCAATGTCAGCGCCAGGCGGACGAGGTGGTGGACACCGTCATCACCAATGCCCTGATCCTGGACCACTGGGGCATCGTCAAGGCCGACATCGGCATCAAGAACGGGCGCATTGCCGGCATCGGCAAGGCCGGCAATCCGGACACCCAGGCCGGCGTGGAGATCCTGGTCGGGCCCGGCACCGAGGCCATCGCCGGCGAGGGCATGATCGTCACCGCCGGCGGCATCGACGCCCACATCCACTTCATCTGCCCGCAGCAGGTGGACGAGGCCCTGACCTCCGGCGTCACCACGATGCTGGGCGGCGGCACCGGTCCGGCCACGGGCACCAATGCCACCACCTGCACACCCGGCCCCTGGAACATTCAGCGCATGCTCCAGGCCGCCGAGTACCTGCCGATGAATCTGGGCTTTCTCGGTAAGGGCAACGGCAGCCTGCCGAACCCGCTGGAGGAGCAGATCCGCGCCGGGGCCATGGGCCTCAAGCTGCACGAGGACTGGGGTACCACGCCGGCGGCCATCGACTGCTGCCTGGGCGTCGCCGAGAAGATGGACGTGCAGGTGGCCATCCACACCGACACCCTGAACGAGTCCGGCTTCGTCGAGGACACCATCGCCGCCTTCAAGGACCGCTGCATCCACACCTACCACACCGAGGGCGCCGGCGGCGGCCATGCGCCGGACATCATCAAGGCCGCGGGCCTGGCCAATGTGCTGCCGTCGTCTACCAACCCGACGCGGCCCTACACGGTGAATACCGTGGACGAGCATCTCGACATGCTGATGGTCTGCCATCACCTCTCGCCGTCCATCCCGGAGGACGTGGCCTTCGCGGAGTCGCGCATCCGCAAAGAGACCATCGCCGCCGAAGACATCCTGCATGATCTCGGCGCCTTCAGCATGATCGCCTCCGACAGCCAGGCTATGGGTCGGGTCGGGGAGTCCATCACCCGCACCTGGCAGACGGCGCACAAGATGAAGGTGCAGCTCGGCAGCCTGTCATCGCCCGATGGCCTGAGCGACCCGGCCGAGCACGACAACGCCCGCGCCAAGCGCTATGTCGCCAAGTACACCGTCAACCCGGCCATCACCCACGGCATCGCCCACGAGGTGGGCAGCGTCGAGGTGGGCAAGCTTGCGGACCTGGTGCTCTGGCGCCCGGCCTTCTTCGGTACCAAGCCGAGCCTGGTGCTCAAGGGCGGCATGATCGCCACCGCCGTCATGGGCGATCCGAACGCCTCCATCCCGACGCCGCAGCCGGTGCACTACCGGCCCATGTTCGCGGCTGTGGGGCGTGCGGTGGGCGAGACCAGCATGACCTTCGTCTCCGCCTGGGCCATGCAGGACGCCGTGGCACAGAAGCTCGACCTGAAGCGGCTCATCGGCGTCGCCCGCGACGTGCGTCAAGTCACCAAGGCGGACATGATCCACAACGCCTGGCAGCCCAAGCTCGAGGTGGACCCGCAGACCTACCAGGTGCGCGCCGACGGGCAGCTGCTCACCTGTGAGCCGGCGGATGTGCTGCCGATGGCGCAGCGGTATTTTCTTTTTTAGGCTCGAGGGGCTGAGGGCTCGTGACACCGCTGCGCGGTGTCACGAGTCGCCGGGCGCTCTGCGCCCTGACCGAGCCCGCGGCAGAGCCACAGGTTGGCTGCGGACAAGGTGCTCGCCTAACCCTTTGATTGTTGGGTTACGCTGTCGCCGACCCGAGCTATAGCGCACTGAAGCTGCGGAGGTTATGGCCATACATGCCCAGTCTCTGCTCGGTGTCACGGCTCGCAAGGCTTCGTGTGCCGCGACTGCGCGCCTGGCGCCATTGCACGGCGTCCGAGAGATAGCCATGCCGTTTGTGGAAAAGTTGACCGACGCGCTCCGCGGCGAGGATGGCGATCTCCTTTGTGCCTATCTCTTCGGGAGCGTTGCGCGCGGTGAGGATCGGCCGGACAGCGACGTGGATCTGGCCGTGCTGTTCCGTGACGATCCGCCGCGGACGCTGGCCGGGCTGCATCTGGATCTGGCAGATCGGTTGACCGGTGCGCTGGGCGGGCGGCGGGTCGATTTGGTGGTGCTGAATCGGGCGCCGGTCGACCTGGTGCACCGGGTGCTGCGCGATGGTGTCTTGCTCTTGGAGCGCGACCGCTCGGCGCGCATCCGCTTCGAGGTGCGCGCCCGCAACGAGTACTTCGACCTGCTGCCGCACCTGGAGCGCTATCGCCGTGGGCGCGATGAGGCCGGCCGATGACCGACGCGGATCTCGTCCGCAAGAAGCTCGCCTTCATCGAGACCTGCGTCGGGGATCTGCGCCGCTTCGCCGAGCCGGCGCGCATCGAGCAGGACATTCGCGAAGAGCGCTTCGTCGAGCACACGCTCCAGGTCGCGATCCAGGCGGCACTGGATGTGGCGTCGCATATCGTCTCCGATGATCGGCTCGGTGAGCCGGAGCACAATCGCGCCCTGTTCGAGCTGCTGGCGCGCGCGGGCTGGGTGCCTGCGCAGCTCGGGCCCGTGCTCAGCGATATGGTTGGTTTTCGCAACATCCTGGTGAACGGGTACCAGGCCGTCGACCCCGCAGCCGTGTGGGATGTCGTTGAGTATCACCTGGACGACCTGCTCGGTTATGTTGCCGCGATCCGCGCACGCTTGGGGAAGGCGGGCGATGCCTGATGCGGGCGTACCGATGCTCACGCGGCGTCTGCCCGAAGCCGTCGGGGAGCGCGCCACCGCGCACTTGACGCTGGATCAGCGCCAGCGCTCCCGCCAGCGCATCCGATTGGACGACGGCCGCGAGGCGGGCATCCTGGTGCCGCGCGGCGAGGTGCTGCGCGACGGCGACCTGCTGGGCGCCGACGGCGGCCTGGTGGTGCGCATCGTCGCCGCAGCCGAGCCGCTGTCCTGCGCCGAGAGCACTGATCCGCTGCTGCTGGCCCGCGCCTGCTATCACCTGGGCAACCGCCACGTCGCCCTGCAGATCGCCGCGGGGCGCCTGTGCTGGCTGCGCGATCACGTCCTCGATGATCTGGTGCGGGGCCTGGGCCTCGATGTGAGCCATGCGCAGGCGCCCTTTGAGCCGGAGCCCGGCGCCTACGGCGGCGGCCACCGGCATGGTCACGGGCACGGGCATGATGGGCACGAGCACGACTGACACCGCGCCGGGGGTGCAGACTGCATCGCTGCGGCTCATGCACCTGGTGAGCCCGTCGCTGCCGGTGGGCGGCTTCACCTATTCGCAGGGTCTGGAATGGGCGGTGGAGTCCGGCTGGCTCGGCGATGCCAAGGACGCCGAGCGCTGGCTCACCGGCGAGCTCAAGGCTACGCTGGCATGGCTGGACCTGCCCATCGCCGCACGCATGATGGCGGCGGTGGCGGCCGACGATCAAGATGGCCTCGCGCAGTGGACGCACCTGCTGCTGGCGGCCCGGGAGACCAGCGAGCTGCGCGCCGAGGAGCGCCAGCGCGGGCGGGCCATGGCCGATCTGCTGCGCGCCTGGGACCTGCCGGGCAGCGCCGACTGGCGGGACCTGCTGGCGCAGAGCCAGACCGCGGGCTTCGCCTTCGCCGCCGTGCGCTGGCAGATCCCGGTGGCCGACGCCCTCGGCGGGCTCGCCTTCGCCTGGGCCGAGAACCTGGTGCTCGCGGCGGTGAAGCTGGTGCCGCTGGGGCAGAGCGACGGGCAGCGGGTGCTGATGCGCATCGCCGCGGAGATTCCGGCCGCGGTGGACCTGGCGTGCGGCTTGGGGGACGATGACATCGGTGCATCCAGCCCGGCGCTGGCTATTGCGAGCGCCTGCCACGAGCGCCAATACACGCGGCTGTTCCGGTCCTAGTGTCCCTGACTGTTCCTGCTTTCGGTCCCGACCCATGACTGACAAGACCCCCCTGCGCGTCGGCGTCGGCGGCCCCGTCGGCTCCGGCAAGACGGCGCTGCTGGACGCGCTCTGCAAGCGCCTGCGCGGCGACTACGAGATCGCCGTGGTCACCAACGACATCTACACCCGCGAGGACGCGGAGCTCCTGATCCGCTCCGAGGCCCTGCCGGAGGCACGCATCATGGGGGTCGAGACCGGCGGCTGCCCGCACACGGCCATCCGCGAGGATGCCTCCATGAATCTCGCCGCGGTGGAAGACCTCCAGACCCGGTTTCCGGACCTGGACCTGATCTTCATCGAGAGTGGCGGCGACAACCTGGCGGCCACCTTCAGCCCGGAGCTGGCCGATCTCACCATCTATGTCATCGACGTCTCGGAAGGGGAGAAGATCCCCCGCAAGGGCGGCCCCGGCATCACCCGATCGAATCTGCTGGTGATCAACAAGATCGATCTGGCGCCCCACGTCGGCGCATCCTTGGAGGTCATGGAGCGCGACGCCAAGCGCATGCGCGGCGAGCGGCCCTTCGTGCTCACCAACCTGCGCGCCGGCGACGGCTTGGAGGCGGTGGCGGACTTCGTGCGCCGCGAAGGGCTGCTGACGCCGGCCGCGGCGGGCTGAGCGGAGCATGGCCGAGGCCAGTGTAGAGCGGCCTAAGTGGCGGCGGCTCGCCATTGCACCGCTGGTGGTGCTGATCAAGGTCTACAAATACGTCATCTCGCCGATGATCGGCCCGCGCTGCCGCTTTCTGCCCACCTGCTCGGACTATGCGCTGGAGGCGCTGGCGCGGCATGGGCCGGCCCGCGGCGGCTGGCTGGCGCTGCGGCGCATCGCCCGCTGTCATCCCTGGGGCGACTCGGGCTACGATCCAGTGCCGCCGGCCTGTGGGGAGCATCGATCCGCAGATGCCGCGAGCGGTGCCGACACGGCCGCCGATGCCGATCCTTCCGACCCGTCCCGGCGCTGAGCGCGACGCGCCGCCGCCCGGCGCCCGCATACGAACACTGAACAGGGAGCCCGTGACGCCATGAGCGACGCCGCCACCACCGATACCCAGGCACACCTCAGGCAGTCCCAACGACCCCGCGCAAAGCCCGACCCGGCCGTGGAGGCCGCCATCCGCATCGGCCTCCTCGCTGCCTTGCTACTGCTTTGCTACCGCATCATCGAGCCCTTCGTGGTGCCCATCGCCTGGGGCATCATCCTGGCAGTGGCGACCTGGCCGGGCTATCGGCGCCTGCTGGGCCTACTGCGCGGGCGCAGTGTGCCCGCCTCGGTGGCGTTCGTGGTCATCGCGCTGTTGGTGCTGCTGGTGCCCGTGGCCATGCTGAGCGGTACCGTGGTGCACGGGGCGGAGTGGCTCGCCCAGGGGTTCGAGACCGGCGATCTCAAGGTGCCGCCCCCGCCGGACCTGAGCGGTGTGCCGCTGTTCGGGCCTGAGCTCGAATCCCTCTGGCGCGACGCCTCCACCAACATCCAAGACACCCTGCGCGCACTGGAGCCGCAGCTGAAGGCGCTGGGTGGCTGGCTCCTGCATCTGGCCACCAGCGCCGGCATGGGCCTGCTGCATTTCGTCATGGCCATCGTCATCGCCGGGGTGCTGCTGGCCAAGAGCGACACCGGCCGCCGCGCCGCCGATGCCATCGGCTGGCGCCTGGCCGGGACGCGGGGCCTGCGCTTCGTGCGCCTGTCGGAGGGTGTGGTGCGCAGTGTCTCCCGCGGCATCCTGGGCGTGGCGCTCATCCAGGCGGTGCTGGCGGGGCTCGGCATGCTCGCCGCCGGCGTGCCCATGGCGGGGCTTTGGGCGCTGGTGGCGCTGCTGTTCGCCGTGGTGCAGATCGGCGCCTTTCCGGTGCTGCTGCCGGTGATGATCTATCTGTTCTACACCGCGGACCTCACCACGGCGGTGCTCTTCGCGCTGTGGGCGCTCTTCGTCGGCTCCATCGACAATGTGCTAAAGCCCATGCTCCTGGGCCGCGGGGCCTCGGTGCCCATGCCGGTGATCTTCATCGGCGCCATTGGCGGCTTCATCGCCGCCGGCATCATCGGCCTCTTCGTCGGCGCCGTGATCCTGGCACTGGGCTATGAGCTGTTCCTCGCCTGGCTCGCCGAGGTCGCGCCGCCCGGCGCCGAGTATCGCGCCGAGATGGCGAGCGAGACCTCGAGTCCAGCCGCAGATCCTGCTGGGGGCGACTGAGCCGTCTCCCGGCGTTGCGGATGCGCGACTAGCACATCAGCACCTCGATGCCGATGCGCGCATTGTGCTCCGCCGTCGGGTCCAGGCGCTCGATGCGGGCGCTCAAGCGGCGCTGGCGGTCCAGCAGTCGGGCGGCGACGAGGTTCTCGCCCCGCGGCAAATAGCCGAGCTTGCGCCCGCGCCAGCGCAGCGCGACGGCATTCGGGTCGTGCGGATTGTCGCGCTCGCGCTCCAGGGTCAATTGCGTGCGTCGGGCCAATGCCGGCCACAGCTGCGGGGCCTCGTGGTGGCGGAAGCCGGCGAGCTGGGTGTGCTGAAGCGCGATGGGCCGGGCCTGGCGTGGGTGTCCGGCAGGCTCCAGGGCGAGCTGCGGCTGCTGGGCGAGGCGGGAGGCTCGTGGCATGGTGGGTCTCCTGCGCGTGTTGCGACACTGCCTGGCTCCGATCTAGTGCAACGCGGTACCGATTCCGACACCGATCCCGCTTGGTCAACACCATTGCAAACGGGTTGCGGACTCTAACGACTGTGCACTCAATATCAGCATAGGCGACACGGTGGCTCAATCCGTGAGCCCGCTTGTCGTGTATCAGGGGCAATGTTAGCCACGGCGGGATGCAAAGCTCCGAGGCCATGCGGGAAGATCGCGCCGCTTGTCCGAGCGCTGCATCCGGGCGTGCGCCTGGCGCGGTGGTCCTGCACCGCCCGGTACGCTTTTTTGCGAGTCTGCGGCATGGGGGCGCTCGACTCGGCGCCGCCCGCACCGTCTTTTTGCCCCCTAGGTAGATTGTCGTGCGTCCTTTGCTGCTAGCCGTATTGCTCGGGTTGTGCATGGTCTTGCCCACTGCGTCGCTGGTCGCCGAGGAGGCCGACAATGCGCCCCAACCCGTCAGTAGGGGCGACCCCTAAATCCCGGCGGGGGAGCTGGAGCCGCTGCCGAAGGCGCAGCTACTGGTTGAGGCGGCTGCCTGGCAGGACCTGGTGCAGGCCAAGTCGGAGGCGATGGCGGCGGCACAGATTGAGAGCAAGCCGCAGCGGGACGTGCATCTCCACCTCGCCGACGCCCGGGCACTGCGCGAGCTCGCGGTGGGCGACGCCGGGCTCGACGACGGCGATGCCGAGCGCAGCGGCTAGGTTGTGTGAATGTCGCGAAACCAATGTCCGCGAGGCTCGGCGGATACCGGAATGGGGCCGTCCTTGGCCACCGCCATGAACTTGGCGCGCGCGCGGGGCAGGCGCCCCGCGCGTTGATGGGCTGTGTCAGTGGTGCGACTTCAGCAGCAGCCGCAGGATCTTGAAGTTGATGATCCAGAACCGGACGAACTGCCAGACGACGCTGGTGCGCAGCCAGCGAACGAATTTAGTGGGCACCGGTGGATAGTAAGCCTGTTGATAGGGCTCTTTGTTCTTCGGCTTTGCGGGTATGGTGTCGGTGGACATGGAGCAACCTCTGGATGAATGACTGGATGACCTGAAGCCGGGAGGTGCCGAGCCGACGCAGGCGGACAGACGCGCCCCCGCTGCGCCGCTCGGGGATGCGGCTCAGTCCGGCAGCACGGACCAGCCCGGGCGCAGCTTGGCTTGATACATGAACACGTGGTGCAGGATGTACTTCATCCAGTGGCCGGCGAGGCCGATCTCGCCGAAGGTCAGATGCATGTCCCGGCCGTATTCCGGGTAGGTCTCGTAGTCCGGCACCACCGGGAACACCGTCATGGTGGCCGCCGTGCCCTTGAAGATGTGAAAGCCCGTGGAGGCGACACAGGCGGCGCCCATCTCCGCCATGGAGGCGGTGTGGGTGAGCTCTACGTCGCCCTGTAGCAGGTCGCGGATATTCTCCGCCACCGCCTTGCCGATGGCCGCCGACGGCATGCCGGTGCGCGGCGGCGTCGGGCTGATGGGCGTGCCATTGGTGCTTTTCATGGGCTTGCTGATGGGATGCGGCGGTGCGAAGGCGATGCCGATGGCGAAGATGTTCTTGTACTTCGGCGTCTGGTAGGTGCGCGGCCAGTCTTCCTTGCTCCAGTCCTCGTAGGGCTTGGGGGTGTAGTCGCCGTCCACCTTCATGAAGCCGTTGGGGGCGAACAGCTCCGCGGTGATGTCGGTGCCCGTGGCGTCGAAGGCCTTCAGCGGCTGGCCGGCAAAGGGCGGGATCAGCATTGCGAAGTCGAACTCCAGCTCGTGCTCGCTGCCGTCGAGGAGCTCGTAGGTGAGCTTGCCCGGCTCGACCTGCTTGACCGCCGCGCGCACGATCCACTCCATGCCGCGCTCCACCATCAGGGACTCGGCGAACACCTTGCCGTTGGTGATGTAGCCGCCGCGCTTGATGTGCACGCCGCCCATGCCGAAGTCGCCGAGCTCGTACTCGTTGCTGATCCACACCAGCCGTGCCCGGTCGCGCACGCCGGCCTGGCGCAGCAGGTGGTCGACGTTGTAGATGTACTCGAAGGCGGCCCCCTGGCAGGTGCACATGCCATGGCCGGTGCCGATGACGAAGGTCTTTTGCTGCCCTTGCTTCATCGCGGTGATGGCCGCCTGCAGCTGCTCGTTGGCGTGCAGGGCGTGCTGGGGCGTGCACACGGAGGTGGTGTAGCCTTCGTCGGGCCCTAGGCCCGGCGTGGCGCCGAAGTTGAGCTTCGGCCCGGTGGCGTTGACCAGGTAGTCGTAGGGGATGGCCGCGCTCTCGCCGCTGCGGGCGGGGTCGGTGTACTCGATCATGACGTGCGGCTCCTGCATGGCGCCGCCGCCGTCGGGATAGATGGACAGTGCCCGGGCCTGATGGAACTTGACGTTGATCTTGCGGTAGATGGGCTCGAGCTCGAAGGTGACCTGCTTCTCGGTCATCTCGCCGACGCCGACCCAGATGTTGGATGGAATCCAGTTCCATTTGGCGTTCGGCGACACGACGATGACCTCGTGCTCGTTGCCGATCCACTTGCCGAGATAACGGGCGGTGGTGTGTCCGGAAATGCCGGCGCCCAGAATCAGAACGCGTGCCATGGGTGACCTCCTCGGATGATTTGCCGCCTAAGCTACTCCGCTCGGCCAGCGCCCGACAAAGACACAGATCAACTCTGACGTGGCTTTAATGATTGGTGGCGTTGGGGTTTTCGTGGATGGGGCCGGCCTCGCCGCGCGCCTGCATGCGCCCGGCGGCAAAGGCGTCGCCGAGGCAGGCCGGTTGCGCCGGAGCCTGGTAAGATCGCCGCTTCAGGGAGATATTGGGCTCTATACGTGTATGAGCTGCCGCTCCTGTGCACCAATAAGGTGCGCGGAATGGATGCGAAGCTCCCACCCCAAATAGGCTTGTTGCCATGGTTTCTGCCTTCCTTCGCTCCGCCGGCCTCGGCTTGGCTGTCTGCCTCTCCGGCTCCGTGGCGGCCATGTCGGTGCTGCCTGGCTGTACTGTCAAGCGTGCCCAGGAGCCTGTAGAGGCGCAGGCACAGAGCCCCATGGTCGCGGACAAGATTCTGGTGAAGAAGCGCCAGCGCCGGCTCTATCTCATGCGCGATGGCGAGCCGTTTCGGACCTATCGCATCAGCCTCGGTATCGAGCCGGTGGGGCACAAGCAGCGCCAGGGGGACAATCGCACCCCCGAAGGCCGCTATACCATCAGCGGGCGCAACGCCCGCAGCAAATTCTATAAGGCACTGCACATCTCCTACCCGAGCCTCGACGATCGTCTGCGTGCGGCCGCCGAGGGCTGGGATCCGGGCGGCGCCATCATGATCCACGGCGAGCCTCGGGGCGCGCGCTTCGCCGAGCTGCGCGATCTAGTGCGCGACGAGGACTGGACCCAGGGCTGCATTGCCGTCTCCAATCTCGCCGTGGACGAGATCTGGCGCTATGTCGGCGACGGCACGCCCATCGAAATCGAGCCCTGACCGCAGGCCACCCACGCGCCGCGAGCGCCGGCGCTGCGGCTCAGAGCCGGAGCCACACCGGCTTGGCGCGTCGCGCCCAGACCGCATACACCGGATCCGCGTGGCCGAGTCTGGCGGCGTATTGGTCCGCGGCGGGTCGCGGCAGTCCCCGCAGGCTCCAGGCCGGATCGTTGTCATCCAGGCGCAGGAAAGGCTCATCGGCGAAGAAATCCGTGGGACGGCCCCGCCAGCGTCCCTGCATGCCGGGGCCGTTGGCGGGGAGGACTGCGAGCAGGTCGGCAACCCGGGCGCTACCGGCGCCGGCGGGGGGCGCGTCGGCCACGGAGACGACGGTGGTGGTCACCTCCAGTGCTTTGCCGGCCAACGGGTGGCTCGGGTCCAGTCGCAGTCCGCCGGCCGAAACCTCCGTGACGCGAACCGGCGCGCCCTGGCTGCCGCGGCGGCTAGGCACATCCACCAGGATGTCGCCGGGGTAGAAGCGCCCGCGCCGCGGCTCCACCGAGCCTCTGCCGAGACAGTGCTTGTTGAACTGATTCGGCTGCAGCGTCAACAGCTCCGCTGGATGCTGATTCGCCGGCAGCACTCCGGGCTCGAACCGGCAAGTGGCGCGATGGCCGGCGGGCTTGTCCATCACCGCCGCCATGATTGGCCGAGGCAAGGTCGACCGCGCCAGATCCACCTGGGGCAGAAAGAGGCTGTCGCAGTGCTGTACGGCGTCGCTTTGCCAGCGCAGGTCGAGGCGCAGCGCGGTGACGGTGCCCGAGCGCATCCGCGATGCACGGGCGGCGGTGTCGGCCTCGGGCGCGACGGCGCTCGCGGGGGCTCGGGTTGCAATTTGCTGCACTTTTGTCATGGCATAAATATAAGCGAATGCTAATGTCATGACCCAAAGGTCGCCGGGCTCGCTGCCCGGCGCAAAGGTGGTTGTATTTGCAGGAGGTTGTCATGTTCCCTTCCCTTGTCGCGAGCGGTTTGACGCTGGTGCTCGCCGCCGGCAATCAGGTGGCGGCCGAGGGCGGAATCAGCGTTACCTCTGCCCGCCCGCCGGCAGCCGGGGCCGCTGCGCAGCTTCCCGGCGCCGCCCCGACGCCCGACATAGGGCGTCGGCTCGCCGCTCATCCCGTCTGGACTCGGGCGCAGGGGCAGGGCTCCACCGACGCCGCCAAGGTCAGCAACATCGACTGATGGCCCCCGGGGACTGGGGCGTCGATGCGCCCCGCAGCGGGCAAGAATCTGCCGTGGGTCGGGCTGAGGAGCGACGCCCCACACCATGCCGGCCGTAAGCATCTGACTGTCGGGCCTGCTGACGTCGGTCTGACCTGAGCGGCGGGGCCCGGGCACAGGACCTGCGCGGGGCGCGTGACGGCGGTTAGCGCCATGCGCCGGCGGCGGGCAGCTGCATGGTGATGCAATGCAGGCTGCCGCCCTGGCGGATCAGCGCCCGGCAGTCGATGATCTCGACGCTGCGCCCGGGAAAGCAAGCGGCCAGACGCTCGGCCGCGACGGCATCCGCCGGATCGCCATAGCCAGGCATCAGCACTGCGTCGTTGATGATCAAGAAGTTGGCATAGCTCGCGGCCAGGGGGCTGCCGTCTGTCGCCGTCAGCGGGGCGGGGGCCGGCAGTGGCACCAGCGTGTAGGGCCGGCCGTCGGTGCGCCGGAGTGCGGCGAGCTCCCGCCGGAGCCCCGCGAGCGCAGTGCGCTCGGCCTTGGATGCCGCCGGGTGGGGCGTGGCATGGCAAATGATGCCGGGGGCACACAAGCGCGCCAGGGTGTCGATGTGGCCGTCGGTGTCGTCGCCGTCGAGCTGGCCCTGCTCCAGCCACAGACAGCGCCGGATGCCCAGCGTGCGCGCGAGCTCCTGCTCGATGGCCGCCTGATTCCAGCCCGGGTTGCGCGCCGGGTCCAGCAGGGTCCGGCGCACGGCCAGCAGGTTGCCGGCCCCGTCGGTGTCGATGGCACCGCCCTCCAGCACCAGCGGGCTCGCCGTCAGTGCCGTGTCGCCGAGCCAGCCCGCGGCATGCAGGCGCGCGGTGATGCGGTCATCCAGGTCGGCCGGAAACTTTCCGCCCCAACCGTTGAAGCGGAAGTCCACCGCCTGCGCCCGCGCGGCACTGTCGAGCACAATCAGCGGGCCATGGTCGCGTGTCCAGGTGTCGTTGCTGGCCGCGATGGCCAGCGCGACCGCCCCCAGGGGGATGTCGGCGGCCGCAAGACGCCCGCGCACATGCGCGCGGTGGCCGGCGTCGTTGCAGACCACGAGCAGTCGCTGGCGGGCTGTGACCGCGGCGGCGATGCGCAGATACACCGCCTCGACGGCTTCGATCTGTGCTGCCCAGTCCGTCGCCGGATGCGGCCAGGTGAGCAGCACCGCGGCCTGCGGCTCCCATTCCGCCGGCAGGCGCGGCAGGCGCGGCAGGCCGATGGTCGACAATCCGCAGGCCTTTGCCGCCGTGCAGGCCGTAATCGCGTCAGGCGCTCACCGACCCCCGGGCCTTGCGCTCCTTGGCTGCGGCACGCGCCGCCAGCGCGACGAAGACATAGGCCCAGCCGTTGAAGATGAGCTCGATGGCGATGAACAGTCCGATGACCCAGAGTCCGGACTGCGGCCACTCCAGCAGGATCAGCGCGCCCAACAGCACCGAGACGACGCCGGACAGCAGCGGCCACCACCAGCCCTTCGACGGGCGCACCTGGAAGGCCATGATCGTCCGCAGAATACCGACGGCGATGAGGGCGTAGGCGATGATCAGGGTGAGCGACAGCGCGGCCAGCTCGGTCTGCAGCAGCATGAGCAGACCCGTGACCACGTAGAGCAGCGCGATGAGCACATGCCAGGCGATGCTCTTCCAGCCGCGACACTTGATCGCATCCAGGAGCTGGAAGACGCCGCCCGCCACTAGCAGCACGCCGAAGAACACCACGGAGAACTCGGTCAGCAGGAAGGTCATGCCGAGACCCAGGGTGCCTAGCACAATGGAGACCAGGCCAAACAGCAGGAGCCAGCCCCAGTTGCGCTCCAGCTCGCCGAAGATGCTCGGTGTCGGTGGCAGCGGTGCGTTGGTGTCGAGGCGCATGTCGGTCTCCTGTCGGTGGGCATGGGCATCGGTGCGATGCGCGTCGGGTCAGAGCAGGCCGGGTCCGGTGGGGTCGGGCCGCTCAGCCGCCGCCGGCTGCCGCGGCCTGCTCGGCTTGGAGCTTGGCATGAATGAACACGTCCTGCGGAACATGGAGTAGCTCCGAGAGCTTGCGGACCAGGTACTCTTCGTGGCGGCCGAGGCGCGCATCGGCGTAGGCGACCTGCCACAAGGCCGCTACCAGCCGGACCTTGTCCTCGGGTCCGTAGTGCTCGTTGATCAGCGATGTGAACTGGAAATAGTCCGTCGCCGCCTTACGCTCGGCATCGGCGCAGCCCAGCAGGGCCTCGGCCTGCGAGTAGGTCATGCCGAAGCATTCGCGGACCAGGGCCATGACCGTATCGCGCTCAATGGTCTCCGGCGCCTCTTCCATGTGCGTCATCTCCAGCAACAGCGCTGCGGCGGCGCGGCGTACCGCCTGCTCGGCGGCTTCGGGGGCGCGCTCGCCGGGACGGGACAAGTGGGTGTTGAAGAAGGTACGAATGCTGCTCAGCATGGTGGCTTGGGTCCTGTTTGCGCCTCGGCATCTCGGCGCTGCGACGGGCCTGGTCGGCCCCGGGGATGGGAAGATGGGGGCGGCGCCGTCAGCTTTCCTGCTCCGCCGCGGGTGGGCGGCCCGGGCGCAAGGCCTGGCCGCAGGCGCGGCAGACATAACTGACCCCGCGCAGCACGCGGTGGTGGCGGATGCTGGTGAGGGCGTGCTCACCGCAGCGGCAGTGGTAGGGATGGCGGCGCACGCGCCTCGCCGTCAGCCCCGAGACATCGAAATCGTGGCAGCGGCGCGGGTCGGCGCCCAAGTCGCGCATAAGCTGCTGCCATTGCGGTCCATGCGGGCGAATCCGCCGCCCGAAGCGCAGGAAGGCCAGGTAGTGGGCGACCTCGTGCGGCACGGTCTGGGCCAGGAAGTCGGCCTCGTGGCGTGCGAGCAGCGCCGGGTTGTAGCGAATGCTGGCATACCCGCGGCTGTCCACCCGAAACTGCCCGGCCGAGCGACCGCGCAGGTCGAAGGCGATCCGCGGCCGCGGCACGGGCTCTTGGATGAGCGCGCTGCCGGCGGCCAGTAGCTCGGACGTGCGTGCCAGCGCGCGCGTGCGCGCGGCATGGTCGCCGCCGGTGTCCGCACTCGAGCGAGGGCCTGAGTGCGGGCTCGGGTCATGACCAGCGTCGGGAGTTGGCACGCCGGGTGTCGCCATGGCGCGGATTACAAGGGAATCGGCGCCTCCTGTCCAGGCTTAGCGCCCGCCGCGCCCGGGCCGTGCGCAGGGCGATTGATGCCCGCTTGCGGCTCGACGTCAATCCCCCAGGACGCCCGCGCGAGCTGGTCTGCGCCTTGCGGAAAGTCAGCATTCGGGGTACTATTCCGCGGCTTGGGCATCGGCGCGTTGAGGTTGCTGATGTATGGCAGCACTGCCGTTGCGGCGCATCGAGCTACGGCTCGGCGCCGCCCATCGGGGCTGCCAATGAGTGTGTCGCCACCCGCTTGGCGGAATCGGGCGTAGACGACTGGGCCGCTGGCCCATTTTTTATTTCTGGCGATAACGATCGCAAGCGCCGTCCGCAGCGCTCGGTCGCGGGCAGCGCCCGGCGGGCACGGCGCGGATGACCGCGCTGCCACGACTGCGTCGAGGCGCGGGCTCGCGCCCAGGGGCAGGCCGCGAGAGCGCCGTGATCCGCAGGCGGCCAGCCGTTCGCAGAGCAGCAATGACGCATCACCCGGCCGTGCCGGGTACGACATGAAAGGTGTCCAACCGCAGCTCCTCGATCTCGTCCGCTCCGTGGTGGAGCCCATGGGCTATGAATGCGTCGGCGTGGAGCACGACAGCAGCGCCGGTGGCGGCGCCGTGCTGCGGGTCTACATCGACCATGCCGACGGCATCGGCCTCGACGATTGCGAGGCCGTCAGTCACCAGCTAAGCGGCGCGCTGGATGTGGCGGACCCCATCGCCGGTCACTACGACCTCGAGGTCTCGTCCCCGGGTCTCGACCGGCCATTGCTGGAGCTTGCGCACTTCCGGCGCTTCACCGGCGCACGGGCCCGCGTGCGGTTGGCGGAGAAGCTGGACGGGCGGCGGCGCTTCGACGGCCGGATCGTCGGTGTCGACGGCGAGACCGTATTGCTGGACGTGGACGGCGAGCGCATGGCGCTGCCCTTCGCGCGCATCGAGTCGGCGCGGCTGGTGCCCGAATTCTGAATACTGGTTGACACTATGAGTAAAGACATTTTGCTGGTGGTGGAGGCGGTCTCCAACGAAAAGGACGTACCCAAGGAGATCATCTTCGAGGCCATGGAGGCCGCGCTGGCCTCGGCCACCCGCAAGAAGCACGGCGGCGACATCGAGGCGCGCGTGGCCATCGACCGCGAGAGCGGCGACTACGAGACCTTCCGGCGCTGGGAAGTCGTCCCCGATACCGAGGGCGAGCCGCTGGAGGCGCCAGAGCGCCAGATCACGCTGTCCGCGGCCAAGGAGCTGGATCCTGCTCTGGACCTTGGCGGCTATGTCGAAGAGCCCATGGAGTCCGTGCTCTTCGGGCGCATCGCCGCCCAGACCGCCAAGCAGGTCATCGTGCAGAAGGTGCGCGAAGCCGAGCGCGCCAAAGTGGTGGAGATGTTCCAGCACCGCGAGGGCGAGCTGGTGACGGGCATCGTCAAAAAGGCCGAGCGCGGCACGATCGTGCTGGATTTGGGCGGCACTGCCGAGGCTCTGGTGCCGCGCGATCAAATGATCCCGCGCGAGAACGTGCGCCCCAACGACCGCCTGCGCGGGCTGCTCTACGAGGTCCGCTCCGAGCTCAAGGGGCCGCAGCTGTTCGTGAGCCGCACCGCGCCCCAGCTACTCATCGAGCTGTTCAAGCTGGAGGTGCCGGAGGTGGGCGAGGGCACCATCGAGATCCTAGCTGCCGCCCGCGACCCCGGCCTGCGTGCCAAGATTGCCGTGCGCACCAAAGACCCTCGCATCGACCCCGTCGGTGCCTGCGTCGGCATGCGCGGCTCGCGTGTGCAGGCCGTCTCCAACGAGCTCAACGGCGAGCGCGTGGACATCATCCAGTGGGACGAGAACCCGGCGCAGTTCGTCATCAACGCCATGTCGCCGGCGGACGTGATGTCCATCGTCATCGACGAAGACGCCCGCAGCATGGACGTCGCCGTGAAGGAGGATAATCTATCCCAAGCCATCGGCCGTGGCGGCCAGAACGTGCGCCTGGCGAGCCAGCTCACTGGCTGGGAGCTCAACGTCATGAGCGAAGAGGACGCTGCCGCCAAGGGCGAGGAAGAGGCCCGGCGCATCGCCTCGCTGTTCATGGAGCAGCTGCAGGTGGACGAGAACGTCGCCTTCGTGCTCGTGGAGGAGGGCTTCACGAGCATCGAGGAAGTGGCCTATGTGCCCACGGCGGAGCTCCAGTCCATCGCCGAGTTCGACGACGAGATCATCGATATCCTGCGCCAGCGCGCCAAGGACGTGCTGCTGACGCGCGCTGTCACCGGCACCGAGAGCGACGAGGGTCAACCGGCGACCGACCTGCTCAGTATGCCGGGCATGGACGACGAGCTGGCCTATGCCCTCGCGCGGCGCGGCATCGCGTCGATGGAGGAGCTCGCCGAGCAGTCGGTGGATGAGCTGATGGAGATCGAAGGCATGGACGAAGAACGGGCCGCCCAACTCATCATGACCGCGCGCGAGCCCTGGTTCGCCGAGTCGGAACAGGCCTAGCTTGCGGAGGTGTCTATGAGCAGCGATGTAACGGTCAAACAACTTGCCACCACGGTGAACATCCCGGTGGAGCGCCTGCTCGCCCAGCTGAACGAGGCCGGGATTCAAGCCGACGCCGCCGAGGCCACCATCACGGAGCAGGAGAAGCTTCAGCTCCTGAACTACCTGCGCCGCAGCAGCGCGAAGAAAGAGGGTGGTGAGGAGCCGGCCAAGCGGGCTGCGCCGACGCAGCGTCGCGACGCGCCGACCGATCCGCGCAGCCGCGGGCCGCAGTCGCGCCCGTCGCGCCCGTCGCTGAGCACACGCGGCGGCGGCACCCAGCGCGGACAGAAAACCGTGTCGGTGGAAGTGCGCCGCAAGCGCACCCAGCTGCGGCGCGAAGAGCCCAAAGCGCCGGCGATATCGGAGCCGCTGCCCACGGCGGCTGCCGAGGCGCCGGAGCAGCCGGCGCCGGAGCCGGCGGCGGCCAAGCAGGCGCCGCAGCGCGGCGTCTCCGACGAGCAGCGCCGCCGCGCCGAGCTGGAAGCGCGCCGAGCCGAAGAAGACGCACGCCGTCTGGCCGAGCAGGAGGAGCAGGAGCGCCTGCGCGCCGAGGAAGAGGCGCGCCGCCGCGCCGAAGACGAAGCGCGCAAGCGCCGCGAGGCCGACGTGGCTGCACACCCGCAGGGCATGCCAACGGAAGAAGCGGCCGCCGAGGTCACTGCCGCGGTGGGCGAGCAGCCGGCTGCCGCCGAAGCCGAGACCGCAGCCGAGGCCGAAGCACAAGCGCCGGCGTCGACGGAAGCGGAGACGCAGGAGCGCCACCGCAAGCACGTCAAGAAGCACGAGGAGCGCACCGACCGCGAGAAGGACAAGCCGGCGAAGAAGGCAGGCAAGAAGGATGCCGGCAAAGCCCGCCGCGCCGGCGGCGGCGTGGACGACGACGATGCCGCCGCGCTCGGTGTCATCAGCCGGCCGTCGGTGCGCCGGCGCAAGAAGCCCGGCAAGCCTCAGCTTGCCGAGAAGCACCAGTTCCAGAGGCCCACGGCACCCGTGGTGCGCGAGGTGGAGGTGCCGGAGTCCATCTCCGTCGCCGATCTCGCCCAGCGCATGTCGGTGAAGGCCGCGGATTTGGTCAAGATTCTGTTCAAGCAGGGGATGATGGTCACCATCAACCAGATGCTGGACCGCGACACGGCGATGCTGCTGGTGGAAGAAATGGGTCACAGGGCCGTCGAAGCGAAGGAGAAGGACGCCGAGGACAGCCTGATGGAGCTCCTCGGCGAAGAGACCGAGCAGGCCGAAAGCCTGCCGCGGCCGCCGGTGGTGACCATCATGGGCCATGTCGACCACGGCAAGACCTCCCTGCTGGATTACATCCGCCGCACGCGGGTCACCGCCGGCGAAGCGGGCGGCATCACCCAGCACATCGGCGCCTATCACGTGGAGACGGACAAGGGGATCATCTCCTTCCTGGATACCCCCGGACACGCGGCCTTCTCGGCCATGCGCGCGCGCGGTGCCAAGGTAACGGACATCGTCATCCTGGTGGTGGCCGCCGACGACGGCGTCATGCCGCAGACCATCGAGGCCATCCAGCATGCCAAGGCGTCGGGTGTCCCGGTGGTGGTGGCCATCAACAAGATGGACAAGCCGGAGGCGAATCCGGACCGGGTGCTGCAAGAGCTGACTCAGCACGAGGTGGTCGCCGAGGAGTGGGGCGGTGATACCATTATGGTGAAGGTCTCGGCCAAGAGCGGCGAGGGTATCGACGACCTGCTGGACGCCGTGCTGCTGCAGGCCGAGGTGCTGGAGCTGCGCGCGCCGGCGGACAGCCCCGCGCACGGCACCATCGTCGAGTCCAGCGTCGAGAAGGGCCGCGGCCCGGTGGCCACGGTGCTGGTGCAATCGGGCACGCTGCGCCAGGGCGATACCATCGTCAGCGGCTCGGAGTACGGCCGCGTGCGCGCCATGTTCAATGAGACCGGCCAGCCGGTGCAGGACGCAGGGCCCTCGATCCCGGTGCAGGTGCTGGGGCTGTCGGCGGCGCCCAATGCCGGCGACGACGTCATCGCCGTCACCGACGAGCGCAAGGCCCGTGAGGTGGCGGAGCTCCGCGCCGAGCGCGACCGCCAATTGCGCATCGACCAGCAGGGCGCGGCCAACCTGGAGCAGCTGTTCTCGCAGTTCAAGGAGGGCGAGACCAAGTCCGTCAACATCATCCTGAAGGCGGACGTGCAGGGCAGTGTAGAGGCCCTGCGCGAGGCGTTGATGAAGCTCTCCAACGACGAGGTGAAGGTCGCCGTGGTGGCCTCCGGCGTCGGCGGCATCACCGAGTCCGACGCCAACCTGGCGGTGACATCCAACGCCATCCTGCTCGGCTTCAATGTGCGTGCCGATGCCGCCGCCCGCCGAGTGGTGGAGAGCCACGGCCTGGATCTGCGCTACTACTCGATCATCTACGAGCTGATCGACGACGTGAAGCAGGCCATCTCCGGCATGCTGAGCCCCATCGTCACGGAAGAGATCATCGGCCTGGCCGAGGTGCGCGATGTGTTCCGCTCGTCCAAGTTCGGCGCCATCGCCGGCTGCATGGTAGTGGACGGCACCATCAAGCGGAACAACCCCATCCGCGTGCTGCGCAACAATGTCGTCGTCTATGAGGGGGCGCTGGAGTCCCTGCGCCGCTACAAGGACGACGTCGCCGAGGTCAAGGCCGGCACCGAGTGCGGCATCGGCGTCAAGAACTACAACGACGTGCAGCCCGGTGACCAGATCGAGGTGTTCGAGCGCACCGAGCGGGCGCGCGAGCTGTGAGCGAGGGCGCTCGGGCCGAGCGCGTCGGGGCCGAGCTGCTGCGCGAGCTCGCGACCCTACTGCGCACCGAGGTGCGGGACCCGCGGGTCGGCCCGGTCACCCTGCAGGAAGTCAGGGTGAGCCGGGACCTCGCCCATGCCAAGGTCTATTTCACCTGCTTTCCGCTGGACGAGTGCGGTGAGGCGCAGGAGCAGGTGCTGAACGGCTCGCTGGCAGCCTTCCTGCGGCGCGCACTGTCACAGCGGGTGCGCTTGCGCTCCGTCCCGGAGCTGCGCTTCGTCCACGACACCTCGGTACGCGACGGCGAGCGCCTCAGCGCGCTCATCGACAGCGTTGCGCCCCCGCGGGAGCAGGGCGACGGGGATTCCTGAAGCCCGGCGACCGCGGCTTCCCACAGGCTTACGAACACGGAGCTACCACCCGCGTGGCGGGTCGGCAGACGCCCATCATGGCGAGAAGACGCAACAAAGGCCGGCCCGTGGACGGCATCCTGCTGCTGGATAAGCCGAGCGGGCTGTCGTCGAACCAGGCGCTGCAGCAGGTCAAGCGCCTGTACAAGGCGGCCAAGGCCGGGCACACCGGCAGTCTGGACCCGCTGGCGACGGGGCTGCTGCCGCTGTGTCTGGGACAGACCACCAAGTTCTCGTCCTTCCTGCTGGATGCGGACAAGCGCTATCGGGTGGGCGTGACCCTCGGGGTGACCACCGACAGCGCCGATGCCGACGGCGAGGTGCTGCAAACCCGGCCCATCGACGGCGTGGAAGCCGATGCCGTGCAGGCCGTGCTGCCGCGCTTTACCGGCAGCATCGAGCAGCTGCCGCCCATGTACTCCGCGGTGAAGCACCAGGGGCAGCGGCTCTACAAGCTCGCCCGCGAGGGCAAGGAGGTGGAGCGCACGCCGCGCACGGTGCAGATCTTCGCGCTGGAGCTGCTGGCCTTCACGCCGCCGACGCTGGAGCTGCTCGTACACTGCTCCAAGGGCACCTATGTGCGCACCCTGGCGGAGGAGATCGGCGAGGCGCTCGGCTGCGGCGCCCATGTGTCGGCGCTGCGGCGCACCGGCGTCGGGCCCTATGTGGAGGGCGAGACGCGCTTCGTCACCATGGCGGACGTGGAGACCGCCGCCGAGCAGGGATTGGAGGCGATGGATGCGCTGCTGCTGCCGCTGGACAGCGTCCTGGGGCATTGCCCTGCGGTGCGACTGTCGGCGGATGCGGCCTTCTATCTGCGCCAGGGGCAGCCGGTGCTGGTGCCCCAAGCGCCCACCGAGGGCATGGTGCGGCTGTACACCGGCAGTGATGCGTTTCTCGGCGTGGGCGTCATCCTCGATGACGGCCGTGTCCAGCCGAAGCGGCTGATTTGACGCCGAGTGCATCCAAAGTGCGCCGCTCTAGGGAAGGGTCGCTGCAATTGGGGCGACATCCCGCCCCCGGCACGGGAAGTGCAGATTAATCGGCGGTGCCCTGGTTGCCTCAGGCCAGCTGCCCGCAGCACCGCTGTCACAATCGGTTCAACTGCGTCGGAAAGGTCGTTACCATAGCCGCGCTTTTACAAGCCCCGACGGCAGCGTCTGCCGCCGGGGCATCGGCATCGCCATGCTGTACCCTGGAGTCATTGCCGGGGCACGCATGGGCTGCCGTCAACCCGGGGGCCGCAGCCGGCGCCCATGCATCAGGAGCTTAGCAATGACAGTCACCGCAGAAGACAAGCGCCGCATTGTCGAGGAGCACGGCAAAGACGGCAACGACACCGGCAGCACCGAGGTGCAGGTCGCGCTGCTCACCGCGCGCATCAAGGACCTTACCGGGCACTTCAGCCAGCACAAGAAAGACCACCACTCCCGCCGCGGGCTGGTGCGGATGGTCAACTCGCGGCGCAAGCTGCTC
Source organism: Thiohalocapsa halophila (assembly GCF_016583825.1). Lineage (GTDB taxonomy): Bacteria > Pseudomonadota > Gammaproteobacteria > Chromatiales > Chromatiaceae > Thiohalocapsa > Thiohalocapsa halophila. The sequence goes on from NZ_NRRV01000008.1 coordinate 90,317, forward strand.
GATTATCTCAAGCGCAAGGACCTCGATCGCTACCGGGCGCTGATCCAGAAGCTCGGACTGCGCCGGTAACTTCGCGTCCTTACGCCGGCGGTGGCCGCTGAGCCGGCCCGTCGCGGCAGCCAAGCCGCCGCCCGCACCCCGTCAGGACATCCTGAGGACCCATCCAGAGGACCCAACCCAGTGACCCCCATCCGCAAGACCTTCCAGTATGGCGACCAGACGGTCACGCTCGAGACCGGCGAGATCGCCCGCCAGGCGGACGGCGCCGTGCTGATCAACGTCGAAGACACAGTGGTGCTCTGTACCGTGGTGGTAGACAAGCGCGCCACGGAGCTCAAGGACTTCCTGCCGCTCACCGTCGACTATCAAGAAAAGACCTATGCCGCCGGCCGTATTCCCGGCGGCTTTTTTCGGCGTGAGGGCCGGCCCAGCGAGGCCGAGATCCTCACCTCGCGCCTCATCGACCGGCCCATCCGGCCGCTGTTCGCCGACGGCTTCGGCCGCGAGGTCCAGGTCATCGCCACGGTGAAGTCGCTGAACCCGGCGGTGAACCCCGAGGTGCCGGCGCTGATCGGCGTCTCGGCGGCGCTGGCCATTTCCGGCGCGCCCTTCAACGGCCCCATCGCCGCCGTTCGCGTCGGCTACAAGAATGGTGAGTACATACTGAACCCGGCAGTGACGGGCTTGGGCCCCGACAGCGACCTGGATCTGGTGGTGGCCGGCACCGAGAACGCCGTGCTCATGGTGGAGTCCGAGGCCCGCGGCCTGCCCGAAGACGTCATGCTCGGCGCCGTGCTCTACGGCCACGAGCAGATGCAGGTGGCCATCCGGGCCATCCAGGAGCTGGCCGCGGAGGTCAACAAGCCGCCGCTGCCCTTCGAGCCGCCGGCGGCCGACCCGGCGCTGGAAGACGCCGTGAGCGCCTATACGGACCGCCTCGCCGAGGCCTACACCATCAAGGACAAGATGGAGCGCTACGCCGCGCTGGACGCCGTGCGCAACGAGGCCTTCGAAAAGCTCGCCGGCGACCACGCGGGCCAGTGGCCCCAGCCCAAGGTCTACGGCGCCATCGAGAAGCTGGAGAAAAAGCTCGTGCGCGGCGCCATCATTCAGGGCAAGCCGCGCATCGACGGCCGCGACACCAAGACCGTGCGGCCGATTTACATCCGCACCGGCGTGCTGCCGCGCACCCACGGCTCGGCGCTCTTCACCCGCGGCGAGACCCAGGCCATGGTGGTCACCACCTTGGGCACGGAGCGCGACAGCCAGATCATCGATGCGCTGGAGGGCGAGCGTCGCGAGCCCTTCATGCTGCACTACAACTTCCCGCCCTTCTGCGTCGGCGAGCAAGGCCGCGTCGGCAGCCCCAAGCGCCGGGAGATCGGCCACGGCCGGCTCGCCAAGCGCGGTATCCTCGCCGCCATGCCCGCGCCCGATGAGTTCCCGTACTCGGTGCGCGTGGTCTCCGAGATCACCGAGTCCAACGGCTCCAGCTCCATGGCCAGCGTCTGCGGCACCAGTCTCTCCCTGATGGACGCGGGCGTGCCCGTGAAGGCGCCGGTGGCTGGTGTCGCCATGGGTCTCATCAAAGAGGGCGATGAGTTTGCCGTGCTGACGGACATCATGGGCGACGAGGACCACCTGGGCGACATGGACTTCAAGGTCGCGGGTGCCGCCGACGGCATCAATGCCCTGCAGATGGACATCAAGATCGAGGGCATCACTAAGGAGATCATGGAGACGGCCCTGGAGCAGGCGAAGGCCGGGCGGCTGCACATCCTGGACGAGATGAACAAGGTCATCTCCGAGCACCGCGCCGAGATGTCCGACTACGCCCCGCGCATCATCGAGTTCAAGATCCATCCGGAGAAGATCCGCGACGTCATCGGCAAGGGCGGCGCCACCATTCGCGCCATCACCGAAGAGACCGGCGCCACCGTGGACATCAACGATGACGGCGTGGTCAAGATCTTCTCGGTGCAGCGCAGCGCCGGCGAGGAGGCCAAAAAGCGCATCCGGCTCATCACGGCGGACGTGGAGGTCGGCAAGATCTACGAGGGCAAGGTGGTGCGCCTGATGGACTTCGGCGCCTTCGTCACCATCCTCCCCGGCCGCGATGGGCTGGTGCACATCAGCCAGATTTCGGACGAGCGCGTGCAGAAGGTCTCCGACAAGCTGAAGGAAGGCGACGTCGTTCGTGTGAAGGTGCTGGAGGTGGACAAGCAGGGCCGCATCCGCCTCAGCATGAAGGCCGTCGCCGAGGACGAGGCGAAGGCGGCGGAGTAGGGCACGACACCCGCCCCGCGTCGTTAAGCACGCCAGTGCGGATGGAGGTGGGGTGACCCAGCCGAATAACGAGGCGCAGCAGCCATGAGCACGCTGTTCGTGATCCTGGCGGCGCTCTGCTGGGGCCTGTCGGGCGGGATCGGCGGCATATTGATGGCGGACGGCTGGGACCCGTATGTGGTGTCCTTCTATCGCGGCGCCATTGGCTTCTTGTTCGTGCTCGGCTGGCTGGCGCTGGTCCCGCGCGGCAGCGGGCTGTCGAGTCGCCGGCTGTGGCTCTGGTCGGTGGTGGCGGGGCTCGGCGTCGCCGGGAATTTCGCGTTCTATTTCGTGAGCATTGCGGAGGGCAGTGTCGCGGTTGCGGCCACGCTGATGTATTGCGCGCCGGTGTTCGTGTATCTGGTGTCCTTCGTATTGAAGCTGGAGCGTCCCACGCTGCTCAAGTGGGCGGCGATCGCCATGGTCATGGTGGGCATCGTGCTGCTGACGCGGGTGTATGAGACGGGCGCCGGCGGCGTCACGCTCATCGGGGCCGGGGCCGGACTGCTCGCCGGACTCTCCTACGCGATCTTCATTTTCGGCTTCAAGTACGCAGCCCCCCACGGCTCGCCGCAAGCGATCTTGGTGATCGCGTTCGCGGTGCTCGGCGCCATCCTCATCTGGCCGGGCGACACCGAGCAGACCCTGGCCGCGCTGGGGTCGCCGAGCTGGCGGCTGTTCGCGGTGCTCGGGGTGCTGGGCGCGGGCTTGTCTTTCATCCTCTACGTCGTGGGGCTGAGCCACACCGCGCCGGCGGTCGCATCCATTGTGGCCATGGTGGAGCCGGTCACCGCCTCACTGTTCGGCGTCGTGGTGCTGCACGAGACCCTGGTCGCGGTGCAGGTCCTCGGCATGGGCCTGATTCTGGTGACGGTTACCGCATTGAGCGTGAATTCGCGGCAGCGAGTGGCGTGAGCGGTGCAAGAAACGGTGACGGTATACATATCTTTACGCGTATCGGTTGCCAAGCCGGAGCTGAAGCTTCGCCCAGGTGCTAGACGGGGTAACGCATCCGGCGCAAACTGATCGGCCCTCTCCATGAGCCGACGCGCTTGAGCACCACAGCCAGCTCTCTTCCGCCCATCCCGCCGTCCCCGCAGGGGCCGCCCCCGGCGCCGCCGCAGGAGCCCCAGCAGGAGTCCCCGCAGGAGCCACCCGAGTCCCCCGAGCAGATCGCCGCCACGCTCGCCGAGCAGGGCTGGTGTGTCACGGACGCCTTCGTACCGCCTCTGCTCGTCGGTCAGCTGCGCCACGAAGCGCGCGAGCGCTGGGATGCGGGCGCCTTCCGCCGCGCCGGTGTCGGCCGTGGTGCCGATCGCGAGCTGCGCCCGGAAGTCCGTACCGACCGCATCCTATGGCTGGAGCCCGCGGCCTTGTCGGGCGCGCAGCAGTGCTTGTGGGAGCGGCTGGAAGCTGTGCGCCTCGCCGTGAACCGGCAGATGTTCCTGGGGCTGCAGGAGCTGGAAGCCCACTTCGCGGTGTATCCGGCGGGTGCCTATTATCGCAAGCACCTGGACCAGTTCCACGGCATGGGCCGGCGCCAGCTGAGCTGCGTGCTCTACCTGGGGGAGGACTGGCAGGCCGCGGACGGCGGCGCCCTGCGCATGTATGTGGACACGACCGACGCGGTCGTGGCCGCCGACGTGCTGCCCGTCGGCGGGCGTCTGGTGAGCTTCCTCAGCGCCCGCTTTCTGCACGAGGTGCTGCCCGCGCGCCGGGAGCGCCTCAGCATCACGGGCTGGTTTCGCAGCCGCTGACGGGCGCCGCCGTCGGGCAGCGTCCGAACGCCGGCCCATGCCGGCGCAAGCGCTTAGATCTGGGACTGCACGCTCTTGGGGAGTGCCTTCACCAGCAAACCGGTGACGACGGAGAAGGTGGCGGTGACGGCGGCGATCTTGGCCAGCTCCTGGGCGGGCGGCATCCTGAGCTTGAACTCGCCCTTGGCCGTGGCCTGGCCCATGTTGTAGTGGATGAGCGCCTCGGTCATGAAGACGCCGAAGGTGATGCCGGTGACGATGAGGTTGCCCACGGGGCGGTTGGCTCCTGGTTGCAGGGATGGTGCCTGAAAAGATAGCACAGGGATTGCGTGAGCCCAGGGCGCGCAGGCGACTGCATGCGCCAGCGCAGGCACATGCACAGGCGCGGAATCAGATGTTGCCCGTGGGACCCGTCGGCGCGGGTTGATGCTCGTGCCCGGCGGCGGCGTCGCGCTCCATGCGCATGCCCACAGCGAGATCGACGACGTAGAGCAGCATGGTCAGTGCCGGCGCCAGCAGCTGGCCCTTCAGCAGCTGGTGGATGGAGAGGGTCGTCATGATCAGGAAGACGACGATGCGCATGTCGTTGACGGAGACGTGAAACAGGTGACGCTCGGCGTGCTCCGGATGGAGCTGATGGTCCTCCAGCGGCGCCAGCCCGCTGCGGGTCAGTGCGCCCGCCAGGGCGTCCTCGCGTGCCGGGTCGAGCCAGATCAGCACGCTGGCGGTGGCGGGATTGATGCTGACCTCGTCGATCTCCGGCTGTGCGCGCAGGGACTCGTACAGCGAGAGGAAGAAGGGCAGGTCGTGGCGGCGCTGCGGCAGGCGCAGGCGCAGGCGGCCAGTGCTGCGGTGGACAATGCGCGCGGTCTCGGGCGTCACGGTGCTGGCGTCGGCTGGGTCGATGCGTCGGTCTCCTCAGGCGTCCTTGTCGGCACCTGGCTCAGTATCGCTTCGAACGCTCGACAACGTGGCCTCGCGCTCCTCACGCAGCTCATCGCGCACCTCCGCCACCAGGTCTTCCATCAGCTCGCCGAGCTCGGCCGCGGCCTCCCGGCTCTTCTCGTAGGCCAGGAGACCCGCCTTCACCGCAGATCGCGCCGCCGGTCGCACATAGGGCGCGAGGACGGTGACCGCTACAGGGACCAGCACCGCCACGCCGATGCCGATGGCCGTGTTCCGAACGGCCTTGCTTTTGCCCAGGCTGCTGAGTTGGGGCATGTCCGAGACTCCGCTTGCGTACGCCATCGTGGGCCCCGGAACCGGCCGGTCGGGCACCCGCTGCGCAGTCTAACGCAAACGCTTGCACCTAGCGCTGCCGAGCCGGTGCGCGGGTCAGCTCGCAGGGGGCGGCCGGGCGCGCCCCGGATGGGCGAGCGGGCGCAGGGAGATCAGGCTCAGTGACAGCGCTGATCCCCCGCCTCGGTCAAAGCGACAGCGACATCAACGCCGGCTGCAACGCTGCACTAGACACCAGTCGCGCTCCTATGATTCCATCGTGTACGTCAACGATATCCATCGGGTGGCTGCGTGCGCGCCGGCGCGCCTGCGGCGGTGCCCACGCGCGGGAGGCTGCCTTGCGAGTCCTCATCGATTGCGGTGCCTACACCGGCGACAGCCTGCCAGCGCTGCTGCGGGCCTTCGGTCCCTTCGAGCGCATCGTCTGCTTCGAGGCCAACGCGGATCTGCCGGTGGCCGAGCCGGACGCCTTCGATGGCGCCGTCGAGGTCTGGCGCGCGGCCGTTTGGGACGGCAACACCCGGCTGCGCTTCTTCTTCGGCGAGCTCGACGAGCAGTCCTCCGTGCTGGAGAACAAGCGCACCGGCAACCTCTCGCGGGAACGCTCGGCCATGGTGCCGGCCGTGGATTTCGCGGGCTGGATCGAGCGCAACACCCAGCCGGAGGATCGGCTGACCGTCAAAATGGACATCGAGGGTGCGGAGTTCGACGTGCTGGAGAGGCTGGCCCGCCACGACAGCTGCCGGCGCGTCGAGCGGTTGCTGGTGGAATGGCACAACAACAGGCTGCATCCGCGCTGGCGCTATCGTCTGCGGCGCCGGCTCATCGAGCTGCGCTATCTCTTGAAGGGGCTGCCCATTCGGATATGGGGGCGGCGGCCGATCGCGGAGCCTGCGTGAGCTGTGATCGCAGGTGCCCGGCATCGGGGCCGCGACCTCGGCATTGCTCAGGCATCTGCTGTGTAGCGGGCAGGATGCTGCCGACGCCGGGTAGCCGGTCAGCGCCAACGACCCCCGCCAGCCAAGCCGGCCCCGCCGCACCAGATCTGGACATGAGCGTGGACACGCCCCTGCCGAGCGAGCCTCGCTTGCGGTAGACTGCGCAGCTCGCAGTAGCCTGCCTGCCCATGAATCTTCTCGTCGCTGTCCTGATTCCGCTGCTCGGTGCGCCCTTGGTCGCCTGGGCCGCCCACTTCGGCCGCTATCACGCCGCCTGGGCGGCGGGCTTGCTGACCGCGCTGGCGCTCGCCGTGGTGGTGCCCTCCATGCCGGCGGTGTTCGCCGGCGAGACTCTGGTGACCAGCATCCCCTGGCTGCCCGCCCTGGGGCTGAGTCTGGCCTTTCGGCTGGACGGCTTCGCGATGCTGTTCGCGATCCTGATTCTGGTTATCGGCCTGCTGGTGATCCTCTACGCCAGGTACTACCTGAGCGACTCCGACAGCACCGGGCGCTTCTTCGCCTATCTGATGCTGTTCATGGGCTCGATGCTCGGCATCGTGCTGGCCGAGAACATCCTGCTGCTGCTGATGTTCTGGGAGATGACCAGCCTGTCGTCCTTCCTGCTCATCAGCTATTGGCAGCACCGCAGCGATGCGCGCAACGGCGCCCGCATGGCGCTGGCCGTCACCGGACTCGGCGGGCTCGCCATGCTGGGCGGCTTTCTGCTGCTGGGGCACATGGCCGGCAGCTACGCGCTCTCTGACATCCTGACCCAGGGCGATGCCATCCGCGCGCATCAGCTCTATACGCCTACCTTGGTGCTGATCCTGCTCGGGGTGTTCACCAAGTCCGCCCAGTTCCCGTTCCACTTCTGGCTGCCGCAGGCCATGGCGGCGCCGACGCCGGTGTCGGCCTATCTGCACTCGGCGACCATGGTGAAGGCAGGCGTCTTCCTGCTGGCGCGGCTGTTCCCGGTGCTCTCGGGCACCGACGCCTGGTCCGTCCTGGTGATGGGGGCGGGCTTGATCACGCTGGTGATCGGTGCCTACTTCGCGCTGTTCAAGCACGATCTGAAGGGCCTTCTGGCCTACTCCACCATCAGCCATCTCGGGCTGATCACCCTGCTGTTTGGCATCGGCACGCCGCTGGCGGCGGTGGCCGGCGTGTTTCACATCATCAACCATGCCACCTTCAAGGCATCGCTGTTCATGGCCGCGGGCATCATCGACCATGAGTGCGGCACCCGCGATATGCGGCTCATCAACGGCCTGTGGCGCTACATGCCCTACACCGCCACGCTGGCCATGGTCGCGGCGGCGTCCATGGCGGGCGTGCCGCTGTTCAACGGTTTCCTGTCCAAGGAGATGTTCTTCCATGAAGCGGTGAACTTCGCCAAGTACACCACCTGGGACTGGACGCTCACGGTCGCCGCGGTGGCGGCGGGCGTGTTCGCGGTGGCCTATTCGCTGCGCTTCATCCACGACGTCTTCTTCAACGGCGAGCCGGTGAACCTGCCGCGCGAGCCGCACGAGCCGCCGCGCTGGATGAAAGTGCCGGTGGAGGTGCTGGTGGCCCTCTGCCTGCTGGTGGGCATCTTGCCGGCCTACACCGTCGGGCCCTTGCTGAAGGTTGCCGTGGCCGGTGTGCTCCAGGCGGAGCCGCCTTACTACAGCCTGGCCATCTGGCACGGCGTGAACGCCGCGCTGGTCATGAGCATCGTCGCCCTGGTTGGGGGGGTGCTGGTCTACCTCGGGCGGCGGCCGTTGTTCAAGCTCGCTCAGCGCTGGCATGGTGTGCTGGATGCGCCCGCGCTCTACCAGTGGCTGCTGCGGGGCATACTGGCGCTGGCGCGCGCCGTCACCCGGCTGCTGGATGTGGGCTCCCTGCAGCGCCTGCTCGCCGTGCTCATCGTTACGGCGCTGGCGGCGGGTGCCATGGGCATCATCCCGCCGCATGTGCCCATTACGGGCTCCGTGCCCATCAGCATGCCGGACGCCGCCAGTGTGCTGGTGGCTGCGGCCCTGGTGGCGGTGGCGCTGGCGGCCGCGCTGATCCACCAGCGCCGGCTCACGGCGCTCATCGTGCTCGGCGCGGTGGGGCTTCTGGTGTCGTTGATCTTCGTGAAGTTCTCGGCGCCGGACCTGGCCCTGACGCAGCTGTCGGTGGAGATCGTGACCATCGTCCTGCTGCTGCTGGCCATGTATTTTCTGCCGCGGCGCACGCCGGTGGAGACCGACACCGGCCGGCGGCTGCGGCATTTTCTCATCGCGCTTGGGGCCGGCAGCGGCGCCGGCATCCTGTCCTGGGCCATGCTGACGCGCCCGCACGATCCAATCTCCGGATACTTTCTGGACAACAGCGTCTCCGGCGGCGGCGGCACCAATGTGGTGAACGTCATCCTGGTGGACTTTCGCGGCTTCGACACCCTGGGCGAGATCACGGTGCTGGCGCTCGCGGCGCTCGGCATCTATGCCCTGCTCAAGGACCTGCGCTTGGACGGGCCCACCCATGACATCGCGGGCCGGCTCTGGAACTGGGACATCCATCCGCCCATCATGGCGGCGCTGGTGCGCCTGCTGCTGCCCCTGGCTTTGCTGGTGGCCGTGTTCATTTTTCTGCGCGGTCACAACCTCCCCGGCGGCGGCTTCATCGCCGGGCTGGTGACGGCGGTGGCCTTGATCATGCAGTACCTCGCCAACGGCGTGGTTTGGACCCACGAGCGCATGCCGCGGAATCTGCACCCCGTCATCGGCATCGGGCTGCTCATCGCCGTGGCCACGGGCGCCGTCAGCATGTTGTTAGGCCATCCTTTCCTGACCTCGGCGTATACCCATGTGCACTGGCCCTTCGCCGACTTCGAGCTGGCGTCGGCCATCGCCTTCGACCTGGGGGTGTACCTGGTGGTGGTGGGGGCAACGCTGCTGATCCTGGTACACATGGGCCTACTGCACGGCGCGAGCCACGCACCGGCCGCCGCCGGTGCCGGCGCGGTGTCCGGGCCCGCCGGGAGCCCCGGCTCGCACTCGGGAGCAGACGCGGCCACAGTTCGTGATCCAGCGCGCGCACCGGCGCCTGAGCCGACGCTCGAGCCCGCCGACTGACGGAGCTGCAACGCCGTGGAAGCCCTTCTTGCCGGCATCATCGCTAGTCTCACCGGTTGTGGTGTGTACCTGTTGTTGCGTGCCTACACCTTTCCGGTGGTACTGGGGCTGACGCTGTTGTCCTATGCCGTGAATCTCTTTCTGTTCGCTACCGGCCGGCTCACTGTCGGCCAACCGGCGGTCATCAGCGCCGATGCCCCCGGCTATGCCGATCCGCTGCCGCAGGCATTGGTGCTGACCGCAATCGTTATCGCTTTTGGCATGACCGCCTTTGTGATCATGCTCGCACTGAAGGCGCGCGCGGCGCTGGGCAACGATCATGTGGACGGTCGCCCGGACGACGGCGGCGCAGACCGCCCGCTGCCCCACCGGGACCACGCCGGCAAGGAGGAGGCGTGAGCCAAGCCGTGATCTTGCCGCTGCTGCTGCCGCTGGCGGCGGCGATCCTGCTGCTGCTGACCCGGCGGCGGATCTCGCTGCGGGTGCGCCGAGGGCTCAACCTGGGCGTCTCCGTGCTGGAGCTGCTCGCGGTGCTCTGGCTGCTGGTGCTGGTCAGCGGCGAGGGCATCCTGGTTTATCAGGTGGGCGACTGGCCGGCGCCCTACGGCATCTCCTTGGTGGCCGATCGGCTCAGCGTCTGGATGCTGCTGATCACCGCCTTGCTGGCCTGTTGTGCCCTCTACTACGCCGTGCAGGGCACCGACCGCGGCAGCCGCCACTTCCATCCGCTGTTCCAGCTGCAGCTCTTCGGGCTGAACGGGGCCTTTCTCACCGGCGATCTGTTCAACCTGTTCGTGTTCTTCGAGGTGCTGCTGCTGGCGTCCTATGGGCTGCTGCTGCACGGCGGCGGCCGCGCACGGGTCCGCGCCGGTTTGCATTTCGTGGTGCTGAACCTGGCGGGCTCCACGCTGTTTCTGTTTGCGGTGGGAACGCTCTATGGCGTTCTGGGCACGCTGAGCATGGCCGATCTCGCCAGCCGGGTGGCGGATACGGCGCCGGCGGATGTCGGCATCGTGCGCGCCGCCGGGCTGCTGTTGTTCACCGTGTTCGCGCTGAAAGCGGCCCTGGTCCCGCTGTATCTATGGCTGCCGGCCGCCTATGCCGGGACCTCGGCGCCGGTGGCCGCGCTCTTCGCCATCATGACCAAGGTGGGCGCCTACGCCATTCTGCGGGTGGAGACCTTGATTTTCGGCGATACCGCCGGCCCCCTGGCCCATCTCATCGAGCCGGTGCTGCTGCCGTTGGCCCTGGCGACCCTGGGGGTCGCCGTGCTGGGCGTGCTGGCGGCCCAAGGCCTGCGCCGGCAGACCGCCTATTTGGTTGTACTCTCGGTCGGCACGCTGCTCACCGCCTTCGCCCTCGGCACCCGGGACGGCATCGCCGCCGGACTCTACTACCTGCCGCATAGCACCTTCGCCGCCGCGGCGCTGTTTTTACTGGCTGACGTCATTGCCCGCGGGCGCGGCGCTATGGGCGATCGCCTGGAGCCCGGTCCTGCGGTGCCGGCGGCGCCGCTGGTGGGCGGGCTCTTCTTCCTGGCGGCGGTGCTGATCGCCGGTCTGCCGCCCTTGTCCGGCTTCCTCGGCAAGTGGATGCTGCTGCAGGCGGCCCTGGAGCGCCCGGCGATGCCCTGGATATTCGCGCTGGTGCTGACTGCGGGCCTGCTCACCATCGTGGCACTGGCACGCACGGGCAGCATGCTGTTCTATCGGGCGGCGGCGGGCGGCGGGGACGCCAGCGCTTTGGCCTTGGTCTCGGGCCTCGCGTCCGCCGTCGGGCGGGATGATCCGAGCCAGCGCAGCGACGGCTGGCGCTGCGACATCGGCGCGCCGGCGATGCGCGCCGGTCCGGATTGGAAGCGGCTTGCGCCCGTGCTGGCCTTGACGGGTCTGTGCCTGGTATTGGTGGCCGCCGCCGGGCCGGTGACGGCGTTCACCGCCGCCACGGCGGATGCCCTGCTCGCGCCCGAGCGCTATATCGAGGCCGTGCTCGGCGGCGTGGTTGGAGGACGCTGAGCATGCTGCGTCGACTGCTGCCGCATCCGCTGCTCACCGTTGCGCTCGCGCTCACTTGGCTGTTGCTGGTGAACAGCGTCACCACGGGGCAGGCGTTGGTGGGTCTGCTGCTCGGCTGGGCCATTCCGGTGTTCACGCGACGCTTCTGGCCGGACCGCGTGCGCATTGCCCGGCCCTGGTGGCTCGTGTTTTTCCTGATCAAGGTGTTGTGGGACATCCTCGTCGCCAATGTGGCCGTGGCGGCGCTGATCCTGGGCGGTCGGCGCTTTGCTCGTCCGGCGTTCGTGCCCGTGCCCCTGGAGCTGCGCACCGAGCTGGCCATCAGCATCCTGGCCAATACCATCTCGCTAACACCGGGCACCGTCTCGGCATGGCTGAGCCCGGACCGCAAAACCCTGATGGTGCATGGCCTGCGGGTGAGCGACCCCGAGGCCCTGGTGCAGGAGATCAAGACGCGCTACGAGCGTCCCCTGATCTATATCTTCGAGCCGCCCTGCTGAGTTCGGGCTGAGTCCGGGCCCCTGGCGCCATGACCCCGACCCCACTACGCTGAGCCCACTATGTTGAGCACCGCCCTGATCATCGCCTTCACGCTCGTCTGCGCGGCCCTGGCTATGAGCCTATGGCGGCTGCTGGCGGGCCCGGACCACCCGGACCGGATCTTGGCGCTGGATACGCTCTACGTGAACACCATTGCGCTCTTGGTGCTGCTCGGCATCCTGCTCGGCAGTGCACTGTACTTCGAGGCGGCGCTGCTGATCGCCATGATGGGCTTCGTGGGCACCGTCGCGCTGTGCAAGTATCTGCTGCGCGGCGACATCATCGAATAGGTGCGAGCATGCTGGAGATCGCTATCTCGGTGCTGATCGTCATCGGCGCCGCCTTCACCTTCATCGGCTCCCTGGGCTTGGCCCGGTTCGGGGATTTCTACACCCGACTGCACGGGCCCACCAAGGCCACCACCTTGGGGGTCGGTGCGCTGCTGATCGCGTCGGTGATTCACTTCAGCACCCGGGGTGAGGGCGTGAGCCTGCACGAGGTGCTGGTCACGGTGTTCCTGTTCATCACCGCGCCCGTGAGCGCCCATCTGCTGGCCAAGACCGCGCTTCATCTGCGCGTCGGCTCGCTGGCACCGCCTCCGCCCCGGGCCGAGGCCGCCTCGGGAGCGCAGACGGATGGTGCCGACTGAGGCTTCGGTGCGTCCTGCCGAGCTGTGCTTCGGCTAGCGCTGTGCGGTAGCGATGGAGCGGGCGAAGAGCTCGTCCGTTTGCCCCTGGACCTTGTGCTGAGCGGCGCCCTTGTGCAGGCCTGTGTCGGCGACCAGCTCCAGCGTATAGCCGGCGTGATCCGCCTCTCCGGCAGGGTCGGCGTTGCCGAGGAGATCGCTCATGGAGACGACCGGTCCACACGAGCTGACCGGGAAGCTGCCGTGGCGATAGCGGCTCACCTGGAGGTTCAGACCCCTGAGCGGCTTTTGCTCGAGGGCCTCCATGACCCGGAAGGCGAGCCGAGCGGGCTGGATGGAGACGAGCCCTCGGTGAAATACCACACCCGTCTTGGTGTTGGTGAGACGAAGGATACTGCAGCTACAGATGGCGGGCGAAAGCCGAAAACTGCTGTCGCCGAGGCCGTCGATGACGGAGCGAACGTGTGATTTTAGGTCCTTGCGGGATACCTGCGGGGGCAAATTGCCGATGGATACTAGGATGGAGCCGGTCTTTCCGAACATGCGTGCTCACCTTGCCTGAGGGGTTGGACGAGTCGCCGAGTCCGCGACGCATCGCACGCGGCCACTCCGGGGCACGCGAGAGACGTCTCGGCGCATCGTTGCACAGGTCCGGGAATTGTACTCTGCCTCAGTGACATTGCTGAGTCTTTTTGAACACGTCATGTCGGTTGTTTGGTGCCGCTGATAAGTCGCCTTTCACTAGCTATCCGCTGCCTCGTTGCCGGCGCGCGTTGTTCTTCGCGCCGCTCACCCCGACCTTCTCCCTCTGGCGGCGGCGGGCGCTGGTGGCCGTCCTTCGCCCACCCTGATCGCGCACCGCGAGCAGCGACCCGCCCCAAGTCAAGCCACGTCAAACGCAGTCACCGCAGCCGCAGTTATCGAAACCGCAGTGACCGCAACCGCAGTGACCGCAAACGAAGCAGAACCCGTCCGTGCGTACAGCCTTCAAAATCCTACTCCCTATCCTGGTGGTCGCCATCGGCATCGGCGCCTTCCGGGTGCTCAAGTCCACAAAGCCCGAGCAGACGCCGCCGGAAGTCCAAGAGCGCGTCTGGCGCGTCGACGTGGAGCGCGCCGTCCCGCAACGCTTGGCGCCGGAGCTGACGCTGTACGGCCGGGTGGAGACCCCGGACTTGCTGCGGGCTACGGCCTCGGCGAGCGCCTGGGTCACCGACGTGGCCGTGCGTGACGGCGAGCTGGTGGCAGAAGGCGATGTCCTGGTGCGGCTGGATGAGCGGGACTTCCTGCCACGCATCGAGCAAGCCAAGGCGCAGATCGCGGAGCTGGAGGCAGAGATCGAGAGCGAGCGCAATCGCTACGAGACCGACAAGCTTGCGCTGGAGAAAGAAAAGCGCTTGCTGGACCTCGCCCGCGACGCCGTGGCCCGCCAGGAGCGGCTCAAGACCCAGCAGGTGGGCGCCGAGCAGGCCCTCGACGAGGCCGAGCGGGCCGCCGTGCAGCAGGCCCTGGCGGTGTCGAACCGCGAAATGAGCCTGGCCGACCATCCAACCCGCGTGCGCGCGCTGGAGGCCCGGCTCGCCAGTAACCAGGCGCGCCTGCAAGAGCTGCAGCTGGAGTACGAGCGGGCCACGCTGCGCGCGCCCTACGACGGCATCGTCACCGGCGTGGAGGTGACCCCAGGTGATCAGGTCGCCAAGGGCCAAGTGCTTGCGCGTATGTTCGCGCTCGACAGTCTCCAGGTTCGCGCACGCATCCCGGCACCCTATCAGGCCGAGCTGCTCACGGCGCTGCGCCAGGCGGGCACACTGCCGGCCGCGGCCGAGATCGGCGATACCGCGGTGGCGCTAACCCTCGATCGCATCGCCGGCGAGGCCGGCCCCAGCGGCGTCGACGGGCTGTTCCACGTGGCGAGCGATCCCGCCGCCCTGCGCCTCGGTCAGATGTTGACCGTGCGCCTGGAGCGCCCGGCACGCGACGGCGTGATCGCGGTGCCCTTCCGCGCGGTCTATGGCGGCGGGCGTATTTACAAGCTCGAAGACGGGCGCATGGTAGGCGTCGATGTGGAGACCCTCGGCGAGCACCGCGGCGGCAAGGACGAGGTGGAGCGTTTGCTGGTGCGCTCACCGCAGATCAAAGCCGGGGACCTCATCGTCACCACCCACATGCCCAATGCCATGGACGGGCTGCGCGTGGAGACCTTGGACGAGGGCCGGATGGCGAAGGCGCCCGGCGGCGGCGCGCAAGGAGCTGGCGCCGCGAGCGCGAAGGGCTCGGCACAGACGCAGGCGGTGCAATGAGCGAGCCGGAGACAGGGTCGGTGGGGGGTGCGGACCACAGCGGTGATGCGCCCAAGACCTTCAACCGTCAGCAGCCGCAGACGCAGCATCGGGGCGACCTGATCGGCCTCTTTGCGCACCACAAGGTGGCGGCCAATCTGCTGATGATCATCATGATCCTGGCGGGCGCCTTCGCGCTGGACAGGCTCAATGTGCAGTTCTTTCCGAGCTTCGAGCTGGACATCGTCCAGGTACGGGTGATCTGGACCGGCGCCAGTGCCGAGGATATCGAAGACGGCATCACCGAGCCCCTGGAGCAGCGGCTGCGCACCGTCGACAACCTGGACAAGATGACCAGCACGTCGAGTCAAGGTGTCTCGGCGATCACCCTGGAGCTCGATGAGGGCACCGACCCGCTGCTGGCGCTGGATCAGGTGCGCCGCTTCGTGGACGAGTTCCGCAACCTACCGCAGGATGCAGAAAAGCCGGAGGTGTCGCTGCTGAGCCGCTACGAACAGGTGGCGCGGTTGTTGATCACCGGCCTCGGCGACCCCGACGAGATGCGCAAGCTCGCGCGCCGCTTCGAGTCCGAGCTCTTGGACCGCGGCCTCGACAAGGTGGACATCAAGGGTCTGCCGGAGGAAGAAATCGCCATCCAGGTGCCCACTGAGCGCCTGCAGCAGCTGGAGCTCGGCTTGCAGGACCTGGGCGAGCGCGTCGGCGCCTTCAGTCGCGACCTGCCGGCGGGGTCTGTGGGCCGGGGCGAAGGGGCCCGTGAGCTGCGCAGCCTGGACAAGCGCCGCGACCCGCTCGCCTTCCGCGACCTGCCGGTGAAGACCGAAGAGCAACTGCGGATCAACCTGGGCGATGTCGCCGAGATCGACCGCGGCCCCAGTGATAACACCGTCGAGGTCACTGTCGACGGCGAGCCGGCGGTGGAGATGATCGTGCGGCGGGCGGAGAGCGGAGACACCCTGGAGGCCGCCCGCGCGCTGGCCGATTGGCTCGCCGAGACTCGGCCGACCTTGCCGCCGGGTGTCGAAATAAGCGTGTACGATGCCTCCTGGGAGCTGGTGCGCGAGCGCATTATGCTGCTGGTGCGAAACGGCCTGGGCGGCCTGGTGCTGGTGGTGATGATCCTGTACCTGTTCTTGACCGGCCGGGTGGCCTTCTGGGTGGCCTGGGGCATCCCGGTGTCCTTCGCCGCGACTCTGTTCATCCTGTATCTCACCGGCGGCAGCATCAACATGATCACGTTGTTCGCGTTGATCATGGCGCTCGGCATCATCGTCGATGACGCCATCGTCGTCGGCGAGGACGCCATGGCCCACTACCAGATGGGCGAGGACCCGCTATTGGCGGCCGAAGGCGGTGCCAGACGCATGCTGGCGCCGGTCATCGCCTCCTCGCTCACCACCATCGCGGCTTTTCTGCCGTTGATGCTCGTCGGCGGTCGCATCGGCAATATTCTGGGCGCCATTCCGCTGGTGATCATTTGCGTGATCCTGGCCTCCTTGGTGGAGAGCTTTCTGGTGCTGCCGGGGCACCTGCGTAACGCCTTCGTCCATACGCACAAGATCAAGCCGAGCTCCATCCGTGCGCGCTTGGACCGCGGCTTCGAGATCTTCCGCGACCGCGTGTTCCGGCCTTTCGCCAGTGTCGCCATCGTCAACCGCTTCACCACCGTGGCGGCCGCCGTCGCCATGCTCCTGTTCGCGCTGGGTCTCATGGCGGGCGGGCGCATCGGCTTCACCTTCTTCCCGACCCCCGAGTCGCAGATCATCAACGCCAATGTCACCTTCGTCGCCGGCACGCCCAGGGCGATCGTGGACCGCTTCCTGCTACACCTGGAGGACACCCTCTATGCCACCGAAGAGGCGCTGGATCATCGGCCAACCGACGGCGAGCTGATCAACGCCGTCGTCGCCTACCAAGGCACCAAGACGGGTGGGGGCGGCAACGCGGATCAGCTCGGCGGGCTGACGGTGGAGCTCATCGACGGCGACCTGCGCGATGTGCGCAACACCGAGCTCATCCGCGCCTGGCGCGAGCGCATCGAGCTGCCGGCGGGGCTCGAGAACCTGAACATCGCCTCCCGCCGTGTCGGCCCCCCGGGGCGCGACCTCACCATTCGGCTGAGCGGCGGCGATGCACAGCAGCTGAAGGCCGCCGCCGTGGACTTGGCGGAGACTATCTCCGGCATCGACGGGGTGCGCGAGGTGGAAGACGACATGGCCTACGGCCGCGAGCAGCTCATCTACTCGCTGACGCCCGCCGGCGAAGCCCTCGGACTCACCGTGGCCGACCTCGGCCGGCAGCTGCGCACCGCCTTCGACGGCCAGTTGGTGCAGATCTTCCAGGACGGGGCGGACGAGGTGGAGGTCCGCGTGCGCCTGCCGGATGCCGAGCGCGCGAGCCTGGCCAGCCTCTACCGAGTCAATATTCGTACCCCGGCCGGCGAGTCGGTGCCGCTGACAGCCGTGGCAGAATGGCGCTCGCGGCGCGGCTTCGAGGTGCTGCGCCACGCCGACGGGCAGCTGGCCGTCGAGGTGACGGCCGACGTCAATGCCGAGGTCAATAACGCCAACCGCGTTATCGAGTCGCTGGAAGAGGGGCCCCTGCCGGCACTGGCCCGCGAGTACGGCATTGATTACTCCTTCGAGGGACGCTCGGCAGACCAGCGCGACACGCTCTCTGACATGCGCAAGGGCCTGGTGCTGGGCCTGATCCTGATTTATCTGATCCTGGCCTGGGTGTTTTCGTCTTACGGCTGGCCCCTGGTGGTGATGGCCGTGATTCCCTTCGGGCTCACCGGCGCCTTGATCGGCCACTGGGCCATGGGCATCGACCTCACCATCCTGTCGCTGTTCGGCATGTTCGGGCTCTCCGGCATCGTCGTGAACGACAGCATCATCCTGGTGACTTTCTACAAGCACCTGCGCGCCGCCGGCATGTCCACCAAGGACGCCCTGGTGGAGGCCGCCTGCCAACGCCTGCGGGCCGTGCTGCTGACATCCCTCACCACCATCGCGGGTCTGACACCATTGCTCTTCGAGCAGTCCTACCAGGCCCAGTTCCTGATCCCGATGGCTACCTCTATCGCCTTCGGCCTCGCCTTCGCGACCGTACTGGTGCTGCTGGTCATCCCGTCGCTGTTGTCCATGCACGAGAGCGCGCACGGTCTGATCCAGCGCCTCGGCGGCAAGGCCGAGCCGGTGCCGAGCAACTAGTGCACAGCCGTCAGCGCCCGCAGCACAAAGATACGGTGACAGTATATAGAATAGCCCATGTGGCCGACCGCGCATCCTGCTCCCCTGTCTGCTGCCCTTGACCCAAGCACAACCAGCCAAGGTCTGACGCGACTGGCGGCCGCCGCGCTGCTGCTGATCATCTCGGCCGCCGGCCGCGCTGCCGACGCCGGGGAAGACTGCGCGCCGCCGGCGCTCACCGCCGGCACCTCGGCGGCGCTGCATGCGCGACTGAACTGCAATCAATGGTGACGGTATACCGAACGTCTCCAGGCCTGCAACCGGGGGCGGCGGCAGCGGCGCCAGGAAGCGCAGCTCGCTGACGCGCGTCTGCCACAGGCAGCACTGTTTCCGGTGGCTTCGGCAGCCCACCCTCCAGACGCCGCCATCTTTGGTCCGACGTCGGCGTCCTGAGCCCGACACCCGAGGCGTTTGTGGGTTAACCTGTTGTCGATCAGCGACTTTCGAGGCGAATCATGAGCATGTCTCGCGATGCCGTCGCCGAGGAGCACCGGCCCTCGGCCGACTCGCACTCGTCGGCGCACGATGCACCGGTGGTGGAGCCGGTCTCGGAGGACGGCCGCCCGGTGTCGGAGGATGTCTATTGGCGCGACTACTACGACCTCTCGGACATCCATTACGAATGGAACAACGGCCGCCTGGAGGAGAAGCCGGTGTCGGACTACGCGACCTACCTGGTGTACCGGTGGCTCATCGCGCTGTTGGGGCACTTCCTGGAGGTCAAGCCCATTGCTGCCACCATCGCGCTGGAGATGGGCTTTCGGTTGGCGCTGCCGGAGAAGGTCGTGATCCGCAAGCCGGACTTCGGCGTAGTGCGGCTCGACAATGCACGCCCGTTGCAGCCGCGGGACAACACTTATCCGGGCGTCTTCGATCTCTGCATCGAGGCACTCTCGGACCTGGAGCGCAAGGGCATCGAGCGCGACGCGGTCACCAAGAAGCAAGAGTATGCCGCCGGCGGCGTGCCCGAGTACTACATTGTGCATCGCGAGCGGGGGCGGATGGCCTTCTTCGCACGCGGCGATGATGGCCTATACCAGCCCATGGAGCCCGTGGACGACGTCATCGCCTCCCGCGTGCTGCCGGGCTTTCGCTTCCGCATCGCAGACTTGCTCACCCAACCCTCGCCGAGCGATCTGCGCGATGACCCGGTCTATGCCGACTTCGTGCTGCCCGGCTGGCGCGCCGCGGAACAGCGTGCTGCCGCGGAGGCAGAGCGGGCCGCCGAAGAGCAGCGTGCACGCCTCGCAGCCGAGGCAAGGGCGCGGGCCGCGGAAGAGTCGCTCGCGCGATTGCGGCGGGAGCGTGGCCGGGATTGAGCCCTCGTCCGTGCTGGCGATGCCGGCAAGCGCTCCGGCATCCAGATCTTGATCGAGTCCTCGACGGCGCCCTACTCGTCAAGCGCCGCAGGCTTCCTGCTAGACTGCTCCGCGCTCCCATATCCTCCCTGGCGCTGGGGAAAAATGCCCTGCGCGCCGCTTGGCCCGTGATAGGCAGCATCGTCGAGGACTGATTTCCCACTATGGCCCTGCTCGCCTATGTCCTCGTGCTGCTGATGCTGTGCTCCGCACTGGCGGTGCAGCTGAGCGCGCCGCGGCTCGGTGAGGGCATCGCCCGCATCAGCGTAGCCGCCAGCGCCGTGACCTTCGCCCTGGCCGTGGTGCTGTTCGCCTGGCGGCTCGGCACCGGGGACGCCCAGCTGTTCGGCATCGGCCTTGGGCTGTTCACGCTCTACGTGGATGCGCTCAGCACCCTGATGGCCGTGCTGGTGAGCGCGGTGGGCTTGGTGGTGCACGTGTTCAGCGTGCGCTACATGCAGGACGACCCGGCCTACACCCGCTTCTTCGTGCTGCTGGACGCCATCATCGGCGTGATTTTGCTGATGGTGCTGGCCGGGGACCTGCTGACGCTGCTGCTCGGCTGGCACCTGCTGGGCGTGTGTCTCTATTTCCTGCTGAACCACGACATGCGCCGCCCGGCGGCGAACCGTTACGCCTTCTGGACGCTGTTCACGCACCGGGTGGGGGACCTGCCGCTGCTCGCCGCCATTGCGCTGATCTACCACGCCTATGGCACGCTGAGCCTGCCGGCGGTGTTCGAGGCCGTCGCCGCCGCGCCGGACAAGACGACGCTGCTTGGGCTGCCCCTGGCGGAGACGCTCGGGCTGCTGGTGCTGCTGGCGGCCTTCGCGAAGTCCGCCCAGTTTCCGCTGCATACCTGGCTGCCCTACACCATGGACGGCCCGACGCCGGTGTCGGCGCTGATGCACGCGGGTATCGTCAACGCGGGCGGGTTTCTCATCAACCGCTTCGCGCCGCTGTTCGTAGAGACCCAGTCGGTGCTGCTGCTGGCCTTTGCGGTGGGTCTCATCACGACCATCATGGGCTCGCTGATGATGCTGATGCAAAGCGACATCAAAAAGGCGCTCGGCTACTCCACCATGGGACAGATGGGCTACATGGTCATGGAGTGCGGGCTCGGGGCCTTCTCGCTCGCCATCTACCACCTCATCGCCCACGGTGTGTTCAAGGCGACGCTGTTCCTGGGCTCGGGCGCCATCATCGCCAACGCCCGCAAGGACCCGAACATCCCCGAGGGCGAGATCTACAAGTTCATGGTGGAGCGCAAGGTGCCGCATCCGCCCCTGTCCTGGGTGGTGTTCGCGGCCATCACCATCACCGTGCCGCTGATCATCGTGTTCGGGGCGCACCAGCTGGTGGACGAGGGCTTTCTGCACCACCAGGGGGCCTTGATCCTGCTCCTGTTCGGCTGGATCACCGGCGCGCAGACCCTGTTCTTCGTCTACAAGATCGGCGGCGAGCGGCCCTTCACGGTACTGCTCTATGTGGCGCTGTCCTTCACCGCCGTGATTCTCACCTATGTCGTCGTCGGCCATGCCTTCGATGCCCTGCTGTTCCCGGACCCCGCCTTCCGCGAGGCGCTGTACCGCGCGGCCTCGGTCAATGCCACGACCTTCGCACTGGTGCTGGTGCTGCTGATGGTGCTGATCTCCGCCGGCTGGCTGGTGGTGTTCCGTTCGGAGGCGGCGCAGCAGCCGCTCACCCGCCGCTTCCGGGAGCTGCATCTGCGCCTCTATGCGCTGCTGTCGCGGGAGCTCTATGTCGCGGACTTCTACAGTCGCCTGGCCGAGCAATTGCTCGCGGCCTCCCGGCGGCTGAATGCCTGGCTGCGCTGGGTCTGAGCCATGGGCGGGGTCCTGGGGTCGATGCTGGCGCTGCCTTTCTTCTTGCTGGCGGGCTTGTGTCTGCCGCTGTTTCCACTGAGCATCGCCGTCAATCGCGTCGTGCAGCGCCAGCCGACGGACGCCGGCGACCGGCTGGCGGAGCCGGGCACCAAGGCCTTGGTGCTGGTGGCGCTGCCGCTGGCGGGCGTCGCGCTGCTGGCGGTGGGGCGCTGGCTCGCGGGGGACAGCG